>JAEKNU010000028.1 GCA_016838895.1 Chloroflexota bacterium | reverse complement strand
CGATGCGGGGTAGAGCAGTGGCAGCTCGTCGGGCTCATAACCCGGAGGTCAGTGGTTCGAATCCGCTCCCCGCTACTAAGAGTAAACCAGAGTCCGTAGGGCTCTGGTTTTTTCATAACCCGGCGCACGGCGATAGACATTTTTCCTAAAACGGAGGAATTTCTTATGAACCGTAGCACGCCGGGCTCGACCAACTCAAATCCAGCACTTTCCATATCAAAATCCATTGACGGGTTCCTAAAATTTAAGACAGCCGAAGGGTTAAGCCAACGCACCATCAGCTCTTATGAGTATATGCTCAATCATTGGGTGAACACTTTTGGGGATCAAAATGTTTCCGAAGTTCAGGCTTCCGACCTTACCAATTACCTGGCCTGGCTGCGCACCGAGTACAAGCCGGTGCGCTTCAATGGGAGTAATGAGCCATTGTCTGCCAAGTCCATTCGTAATGTCTGGGTGACCTTTCGTTCCTTCTTTGGATGGTTACAAGTGGAATTCAACTACCCCAATCCTGCGAAAGAAATCAAAGCGCCCAAATTTCAGAAACATCCTGTGGAAACTTTTACCAAAGAAGAAGTCGAAAAAATCCTCAAGGCATGTGTTTATTCTCGAGAATCGCAAACCGAAGTTAGAAAAAAGTTCAGCATGCGCCGACCAAGCGCCAACCGCGATCAGGCGATTGTGCTGACGTTGCTGGACAGTGGATTGCGGGCGACTGAACTTTGTTCGCTGACCGTCAATGATATTGACCTCAAGACCGGAAAAGTCTCTGTCCGGCATGGCGTTGGCGGCGGTGCGAAGGGCGGCAAGGGACGAACAGTTTACCTGGGCAGGGTCGCCAGAAAAGCAGTTTGGCGCTACCTGGCCCATCGCGAAGACGGGGATGATCCTAGTGCGCCACTGTTCATCAGCCAGGCATATCGGCCATTTAATAAAGACAGCCTGCGTGTCCTGATCAACCGCCTCGGTTCCAGAGCTGAGGTGAAGAAAACCTACCCTCATAAATTTCGGCATACTTTCGCCATTACATACTTGCGCTCGGGTGGAGATGTATTTACTTTGCAGTCGCTTCTTGGACACGGTTCGTTGGATATGGTTCGCCACTACGCTCAAATTGCGGAGGTAGACGTTGAACAAGCGCATCGTAAAGCCAGTCCAGCCGATAACATGCGTTTGTAACCAGGAGAAGTTCATTGGGCAAATCTCCCTGCGATTAAAACTAATGCTTGTTTCAACTTGTCTTGATTTAGGCTTGTCAAATAGGATTCCATTTCATCTCCTACTAGGGAAGCTTGATAATTAAGTTTGGGATCCGTTTTCTTTGACAACCCAGCAATCCTTTCTTGAACATCGGAGGATAACATGGGTGCATAGGTGCTATCTGTGATTTCGATGCTATCATGCATGAGATTCATCGAGACTGCTTTGTAATCTGCCATGGTTTGGGCATGCAGCAATCCATATACCGCATGCCCATGGCGAAACTTATGGGCTGACTTAAAGGTCACATTGGCTAATGAAAACAATAATTTCAAGCGCTTATGTAGTGCGTTGGAACGTGATTTTCCTGGTGCTTCAATAGAAAGACCTTGATCGCCCCAAGTGTGAGCAATAGGTGCGTACCAAGGAGAGAATCCGGGTAAGGCAGTTCGCACTATGGCATCCCATTTATGAATCGGAATCAATAATTCCGGAATATTTAATATGAAGGTGGTCGCTTTTTTACCATTCTTGGTGTGAACACCCAATTCCGGCCACTGGAAAATCGTTAGGTTTTCTAGATCAATTGCCGAGATTGGGAGAGTTGCAAATGCACTTGCTCTCATACCAGAAAGAAATAACATAGCAGCTGCAGCCTGATCACGTAATAACGCCATGTCGTTTTCTGGAACAGGTATTGAGATAAGTTGCAGAACTTCTGCCTGGGTAACAAAAACATTCTCTGCACTGACTTGTGGTTGGCGGGGAAGACGTAAGGTATCAATCCATGAGACCGGCAGGTTGTTCATATCCCTCGGATAAGTTTCCTTTGCCCAACGAAAGAAACGTTTGCTTGTATTAAGGATTTTCTTTTGTGTGGCTACGGCAAGAGATACTTTCCCTTCTTTACCAGGGAGCGAAGCTATATATGTCGGTAATGTAGGACGAATACGCTGAACATCACGAAAATTCTGATCATTTGCCCAGAGAAGCAAATGCCGCAAATAAAAGCGATATCTATCCACGGAAGCGGGATTCAACTGGAGAACTTCCTCAAGATACTTGAGATGTTTCTTAATTTTGAGATAATTTAGACGTTCGATCACGAACTGCTCCCCGATTTATAATATTTCCACAATTGCTGCAAGTTCCCTTAATCATTATCAGGTTTCCCTTGATCGACCGAATCTGTGGATTGTTTAATTTGGAGGCCTTCTTACAACGGAAACAATAGGCTTCGTCTTCATTCAACTTGACCTTTACTTTTGGCTTACGCTGATCATTAACCCAGTTAGAAAATATTTCACCATTAATCCAAATCCGATTTCGATTATCTCGTTGATGTGGGACATCTGTTTGCAACCAATCTCTCAAAGTACTTTGGGCCAGATCCAATTCTTCGCATAATTCACGTGGAGTGTACTGCATAGGTAATAAACCAGGTGCTTTTACGATTACGTTATGTGGCAGCTTTGTCCTACGATTACCTAATTCCATCTATAATGCTCCTCGTCTATCTTTAATAATTTGTTGAAAAAGTTGCTACCAATTGGTAATGAGGTCTTTGAAAGTTTTACCCAAAAGTTGGTTTACTTCGAGCGTTTCTGCTGGCATATCAGGCTGGGTCTGAAACCCACCCATCCCCCGATGCACCTTGGTTAACGTCAGGGATAATTGTTTGGCAAGTTTGTTTGCTCGTTTGGTATCCTTTCGCATCTCGCAATGATCATATTCAGGGCGCTCAAACTCATCCTGGGATTCATTTATATACGGCTCATAAAATTCGTTTTCCATTAAAGGAATCCAAACCGCTTGGCAGCGTATGTTGAGTTTGTCTACATTGACATGGATTATCTCTAGCAGTTCGGCAATGTTCAAAGAAGCCAATTCATCTTCAGACAAGACGGCCAGCTGCGCAACAACATCAGATAAATTTGATAAGTCTTCCTGTAGGGATATCACCTGTCCAGATAAATTTTGCACACATTTACGCTTGTCTGATTTGCTGATCATAAATGCTTCTCCTTGAGAATTGATATCCTGGCATTAGAATATCAATATTGAGCATCCTTCTCAAGGTGTTAATATTGACACCTGTTTTTAACCCAATTTTCTGAGAAAATCATAGGCGAGTGCTTGCATAAACAATCAATGTATTCTATAATGTTTAGAATGTATGTTCTATTTATAGAACAATTAATTACCGTTACTTTCTACTAACATATTGCCCAATAATGGAAACAAATACTTATAAATCCATCCGTTTACTTCTACTAATTTCCCCTCCTCGGCTAAACCATTTTTCGAGAAGGGGAATCTATTCTTTAAATACGACGCGAATCACTTATTCATAGGGAGGAAATTCCGAGTGTCGTTCATTGATGATAACTATAAAAATAGTGGTACTTCCAATCAAAATAGTTCTGGAAAAGAACAATGTCCCGAAAAAATCAGCGGATTCAATCCTGTTCATTCTGGACTTCCAGATCCATGTAATCCAGATATTGCATCCTCCGAAGAGGGATTAACTCCCCCATCCAGCCAAACACGTAATCCTAACGTTGATTATCCGAAATTATCTCTACGTGAAGCAGAGGTATTACAGTGTTTGGCAAATGGTTTATCTCCAGAACAAACAGCATTGGAATTAACCATAAAAACCAGAACCGTCAGAAAATATCTCAGTAACCTGCGCAACAAATTCAATACGGATAGCCGCGATCAGCTGATGGCTAGAGCCGGTTATTTGGGATTATGTGATCCATATCGGGGAAAATAACATTCAAATCCATCTACAAATGTAACTGATTAGGAATCCTGTTTTGTTGCTAGAAATGCTAAAATATACTATCATTATCACAGAACAAATTTTTCATTATCTAAAACAATCTGGAATCCACCAAAACAAACATGATATCCAATTTTCCAAAATGGTTTAAACGAGAGTACAAAAAATGGTGCCGCTCCCAGCCGGGTGAGGAAGATTTTTTGGCGTTTTGCGATCTCTTAGGGCATCCACCTTATAAGATTTTAAGCTGGCTACACGGGGAATCAGTTCCACAAGGGCCAGAAGTATTGAGTATCGCAGGATTATTCGGCACTGAAATTTATGACACTTTGGATTTACCTAAACCCGAATAATGATCACTGGAAATACTTGATCAATTTTCAAATTTACTAGCGGAAAATCGCAGCAAACATGCGCTTGCCCTTTTGAAAGTTGATAGTGAGGGTTGAATATAGTAAGACTCACCATTGATGGTTTTCAGGCATACAGGAAGGAGAATCAGGAATGATCAGGGGATTAGTGAAATACATTTTCAGATTTTTTGTATTACTGGTTTGTACCAGTCTGATTTTCATCGGATACAAAGCCAATCAACCGATGAGCGTTCCCGAAGCACCCAAAGGAATGACCTACGTCGAGTTCATTCAAGACCGTATTGATGCTGCCACAACTGTCGAGCCATCACGATGCGGCTGGGGTATGATGATCTCTTTGGCAACGTTGGGTCCAATCTATAGTGTGGTTTATACTGAGGTTGCAATTCACCCTGGTGGCTTTCTGGAGAAATACGTTGCACCTGATTCGAATATTCCAGTTGAAGCAGCCGGCGCAAATTGGTACGAGGTTCCATCCATTTGGTGGAATGTGGTTGAGCAATTATCCTGGACGATGGTTGGCGAACCCACATCCCAAGGTTGCCAGTTCAGAGATGTGAAATCCCCCATAACTGATTCGGATTAATTCAATTCAAACCAGGAAGCCAACCTTTGTTTCTTGCATCAGCTAACAAATAATATGCATAATCTTCTGGGGGCATACCATTTAGATTGTTTTTTCTCTTCACTTCACCCCGTCTTTCTGCCGCAGCATATTCCCTAATTAATATTTCCGGTTGATTTCCAAATCTGGAAAACAATTCACGCATTTTATCTCTTTGGTTCATAATTTCCTCCTATAGAAAACTTGCGTTCCCTAACAACCCGTTGCTAATTCGCCTCGTAACTCTGAATAATCAGCGATTTGGCCCGTTCCAAATCTTCATCTGTAGACAGGGTAATCTCCAGATCTCCGGTACCATAATGACCTATGGTGCGCACATCGCGGGTAAATCCATCTTCAAGATGAACCTTTTCAAAATCACTTTTCACAAATACGACTATTTTATTCGTCTGCGGATGAACCTCAACCGAGGCAAAATTTTTGATGCGTTTGAAGGCAAAATAGAGCTTCAACGTCTTCAGTTGCACATCATCACCTAAAGCCAGCAGGAAGGCCTTCAAACTTTCAAAACGGTCTTTCAATTCCAGGCTGGATTTCTCCAATTTGTCAGTAACTGTACTTTCCGAATAGCGTGGCTTTGATGCCTGCCCCCCATTCGATATACTTTCTGCATCCCCTGTACTTGCATTAACCAATTCAAGCAGTAACAGATTTTCACCATACTTGCGGTAGCGCAATAATTCAATATTCCGATTAATCTGCTTTACAGCGTGCTCATCGTATTTGGTAAATTCACCTGCAATACAAAGTAAACGCGCCCCAGGCCAATCTATATTCTCTGTTGTTTTGGCACCAAATTTCTTTTGCATCAGCAAAGTGAACTCGGCCTTATGATCCAGTAGCCAATCCAGATAATACAGCCCCTGATTGATTACATTTTCATTGAGTGACCGTTTGTATTCAATAATCACCGGGCAATCATTTTCATCCACCCCCAGTGTATCAATGCGCCCGCCGTGTGTTTTTCCCGTTGTATATTCGGTACCCAAAAAGCGAATACCCAGAAAATCTTCCAGGTGCTTTTCCATTAAGGATTGCAGTGATTTCTCAACTGCAACGGATCGCCCCTCAATATTTTTGACAGTGTCTCCATTGATCTCAAATAATTTTATATCGCTCATATGATCTTACCCGCAATGAAATTTATTAAACTAATCAGAATGCAACTGTAAATGCAAAGATTCACATCTAGCACTAATCAATTTTATTATTAATGCAATTTTGCATGTTTTTTATTTTCAACAGTATAGTATAAGTATATAATGATAATGAAAGATTTTGTTTCCTTTGAAGGATGGGGAAATCACTCTATCTACTCTCGAATTTTCTCGTATATATTTATTTACGCCCCTTTTCTTTTATTGGTTTTATCACTACTAATCAGATTAATTAGATTAGAAATATTTCGTTTTAGAAGTTGAAAGATTATTCTAGTATAAAAAATTCTATGTCATCTTGGTAAACCAATAATGGAAATATTTAACAACACAACAAAAGTAGTGAAAGACGATCTGGAGAAAGTCATTGAACCAGGCAGCCGGGTTTCAATTGCTGCAGCCTGCTTCTCAATTTATGCATACAATGAATTGAAAAAGCAACTCCACGATATTGAAGAGTTGCGATTTATTTTTACCTCTCCTACTTTTGTCGCAGAAAAGACACCCACAGAAAAACGCGAATTCTATATACCACGACTCACTCGGGAAAAAAGCTTATATGGTACCGAATTTGAAGTCAGACTACGCAATGAACTTTCGCAAAAAGCAATTGCCAGGGAGTGTGCTGCGTGGATTCAAAAGAAAGTAAAGTTCAAGTCGAATTTTACCCATGAGGGCATGGTTGGATTTATGAATGTTCAATCCGCCAATACACAGCTAACGTATATGCCAATAAATAGTTTCACAACGGTGGATATTGGAACAGACCGTGGCAACAATGCCTACAATATGATTAATAAATTCGAAGCCCCTTTTAGTAATGAATATATTAATCTCTTTGAAAATATTTGGAATGATGATAGCAAGCTACAAGATGTAACCGATGAAGTTATTCACAATATATCGGCTGTATATCAAGAAAATCCTGCCGAATTAATCTACTTCATGACCCTTTACAATATTTTTAAAGAGTTTTTAGATGACATAACAGAAGATGTCCTTCCCAATGAAGCGACCGGTTTTAAGGATAGCCTGATCTGGAATAAATTATATAATTTCCAGAAGGATGCGGCTCTTGCAATTATTAACAAGTTAGAGCAATTTAGTGGATGTATCCTTGCTGACAGTGTTGGCCTTGGAAAAACTTTTACTGCTCTTGCAGTGATTAAGTATTATGAGGGTCGAAATAAAAACGTCCTTGTCCTTTGTCCAAAGAAATTGAAGGATAACTGGATGACTTATCGTGGCAATTTAATCAATAATCCTCTCGCAAATGACCGTCTTCGATACGATGTTCTGTTCCACACAGATTTATCCCGTGATCGTGGAGAATCAGTGATTGGCTTGCCTCTTGATCGAATCAATTGGGGAAACTATGATCTGGTTGTCATAGACGAATCCCATAATTTCAGAAATGGCGGATCGATGAGCGGCGAAGACAACGAGAAAGAAAATCGGTATCTTCGTCTACTCAATAAAGTCATTCGACAAGGTGTAAAAACGAAAGTACTGATGCTATCCGCTACGCCAGTCAATAATCGATTTCTGGATTTACGCAATCAACTAGCTCTGTCTTATGAAGGTCAAGCCAGTATCATTAATGAAAAATTGCATACGGAAACCGACATAGATACAATTTTTCGTCAGGCACAGAAAGTGTTTAATGCATGGAGCAAATCAGCACTAGAAATTCGTACCACTGCGAACCTGCTAAAACAATTAGATTTTGATTTCTTTGAAGTACTGGATGCTGTCACCATAGCCCGTTCACGGAAGCACATACAGCGCTATTATGACACCAGCGACATCGGCCCTTTTCCGACTCGCAATAAACCAATATCTCTGCGACCAAGTCTGACAAATTTACCAGGAGCCATTAACTATCAAGAAGTTTATGAACAGTTGATGGAATTAAACTTGGCAATCTATACACCTTCAAACTATATACTTGCCTCAAAATTTCACAAATATACCGATCCGGATACAGGTGGCAGAAAAAATCTTTCCCAAGTTGGACGAGAAGAAGGCATTCGTAGATTGATGAGTATCAATCTGTTAAAGCGTATGGAAAGTTCTGTTCACTCTTTCAAATTAACAATGCGAAGAATCAATGAAAACTACTCAAACACGTTAAATCAAATTGCCGAGTTTCAATCCGGAAAAGATACCTCAGTAGATGAGTTGGTGGACATAAATGAATTCGATTTGGATGATCAAAATATTGACATCTTAAATATGGGCAGCAAATTTCAAATTGACCTAAAAGACATTGATATACTCTCCTTCGAGCGGGATCTTCGGGCAGATCAGGAGGTTTTATCCCTGTTAATATTGATGATTGAGGATATCACACCGGAATATGACCTCAAATTAAACGAACTCTTCCGGATCATCAGTCAGAAGATTGAAAATCCAATCAATACAAACAATAAGAAATTGTTGATTTTTACCGCCTTTTCTGACACAGCCGAGTACTTATATGCCCATGTTAGCGCTTTTATCAAACAGAAGTATGGATTAAATACAGCCATCATCACTGGATCCATTGATGGACGCACGACGATTCCAAAATTTCCTGTAGAGATGAATAGTATCCTGACCTGTTTCTCACCCCTTTCCAAAGAGAAAGCGCTGCTGATGCCGAAAGAGACAAACGAGATTGATATCCTGATTGCCACAGACTGTATTTCGGAAGGGCAAAACCTGCAAGACTGCGATTATGTGATTAATTATGATATCCATTGGAATCCTGTACGCATCATTCAACGATTTGGACGTATTGATCGTATTGGAAGCAAAAATGACGTCATTCAACTGGTAAATTTTTGGCCAGATTTATCCCTGGATGAATATATCAATCTCAAGAATCGTGTCGAAACCCGGATGAAAATTTCGGTGATGACCAGCACCGGAGACGATGATTACATCAATCAGGAAGAAAAAGGCGATCTGCAATACCGCCGTCAACAGCTTGAAAAACTGCAATCGGATGTTGTAGACCTGGAAGAAATGACCACCAGCATTTCAATCATGGATCTGGGACTGAATGAGTTTCGTTTAGACTTATTGGGATTCATGAAAGAGCATCCCGGAATTGATCGCCTACCTTTTGGGATTCATGCTGTCGTTCGCAAAGAAAAGCCCGGCGTTATATTCGTATTAAAGAATGTCAACAATCAAGTCAATATTAAAAATCAGAATCAAATCCATCCATTCTATATGGTATATGTGGGAGATGATGGGGATATTATTTGCAATCATCTGGAACCCAAAACATTGTTGGATGAGATGCGCTATTTATCCAAGGGCAAGAACATTCCTGAACTTGATGCCTGTCAAGAATTTAATCGTTGGACCCGGGACGGCAAAGACATGGGTCATATTTCAGAGCTGTTGGAACAAGCCATATCCTCCATTATTCATGTCAAAGATCAAAGTGATATTGACAGTTTCTTTAGCGGGGGGCAAACAACGTTCCTCTCCACTAAATTCTCTGGATTGGAAGATTTTGAATTAATCTGCTTTATGGTGGTGATGAAATGATTCTTTTTCCGGGGGGCAGTACAGTAGGACGAACCCTACCCAAAGAAGCATTTTATAAGCATCTTAGTGTTAAACCGAATCTGAAAGAAAAATTCATTACAGACATCCGCCGTATCACTGTTGAAAACTCATTAACCGAAAACACATTACACCTGAAGCCAGGTACCGAAGTAATTGAAATTCTTGTCCTGGGGATTGACTTGAAGAAACAGCCCGTAGATGAGCGCATCTTTGAGTATATTGCCCGCCAGAACAAACATCATATCCTCTTCTGGCTACGCTTTGAGGGTCAAGGACAACTTGCCCTGTACCTCAATAAGTTCTACAAAACATCCTGGCAACCCCTTGAAGCCCTGCAGTTGGAAACAAAAGGGTTTACATTGGATGAGGTTTGGAATGGCTATGTGGAACAAATTGCATTGCATGAAGAGCCAGAACACTCAATCAAGGAAGTGCCCGTAACCTACCGCTTGAGAAGGCAAGAAGAAATCTCCAAACTGAATCGTAGAATTGAACAACTGGAAAAAGCAGCGCGCTCCGAGAAACAACCCAAGAAGAAGTTTGAAATGGCAATGCAAGTTCAGAAACTCAAGCAGGATTTGGATGAATTATAAAACATGCGCTCGCAAAGTCGCAAAGCGTGTATAAGTCTAGACATATCTTTGCGCACTTAGCGTCTTGGCGTGAAATAATGTTGATCAAAAGGATAAATTGCAAAACATGCTCGCACAAAGTCGCAAAAAATGCAAAGGTTAATACCTTCTCTATTTCTCTTTGCGATCCTTGCAGCTTGGCGTGAAAAAATCTTAATCAAAAGGATGAATTGTAAAACACTCTCGTAAAGGCGCAAAAAACGCAAAGGTGAATACCTTCTCTATTTCTCTTTGCGGTTCCTGCGGTTTAGCATGAAACGAAGTTGATCAAAAGGATGCACTACATGACTGAAAATGAACTGGCTACCATAATCGTGGATACTGCATTTAAAATTCATAAACAAGTCGGGCCTGGATTATTGGAATCAGCATATCAAGCAATATTGGCTTATGAATTAAAAAAAGCCGGGTTACAAATAGAAACCGAAGTACCTATGCCGATGGTATATGATGGAATACAAATTGAACTAGGATTTCGCGCCGACATCATTGTTGAAGATAAAGTAATTATTGAGCTAAAATCGGTTGAGAAAATTGCCCCTGTACATTATGAACAACTGTTGACTTATCTACGAGTTGCGGATAAAAGGCTTGGATTACTGATCAATTTTGGTGAAGTTCTTATAAAAACTGGCATTTCCCGTGTGGTTAATGGTTTGCCGGAAGGAAACGTACACAGTACATCGCAGAGAGTACGAAGGCAATCATAATCGACCCGATATCTCAGCAAAAACTTTCTTAACAACCACATGCGAGACCGCTATATTTCAAATTCTTTTCCTTAGCGCTCTTAGCGTCTTGGCTTGAGAATATTTCGTAGATTTTCAATAGAGCAATCGTTCGCAAAGGTTATAATTAGAATTGATTTTCTTTTCGCTTTTGCGCAAGAATAAACAACAAATAAGGGACAAACAAATGGATAAATTAAAAATGCATAGTCTGGATAACGTAAAAGAACATATCGCGCAGATTGGCGCGCTTTTTCCAAATACCCTCACCGAAACTATTCAAGATGGCAAAGTGGTTCAAGCAATAGATTTTGATCTCTTACGGCAGGAACTTTCCGATGTCCTGGTTGAAGGACCGGCAGAACGCTACCAGTTTATCTGGCCGGACAAGCGCAAATCCATTTTACTAGCCAATGCACCGATAGCCAAAACATTGCGCCCCTGCCGGGAAGAGAGCGTGGATTTTGACACCACCGAAAACCTGTACATAGAAGGCGACAACCTGGATGCCCTCAAGCTATTGCAGGAAACCTACCTGGGCAAGGTAAAGATGATTTACATCGACCCACCGTATAACACTGGCAATGATTTTGTCTATGAAGATGATTTTGCTCAAAGTACCGCAAACTACCTCACCAACAGTGGTCAATTCGATGAAGAAGGTGGACGATTGGTGACCAATCTTGAAAGTAATGGGCGTTTTCATACCGATTGGTTGAACATGATGTATCCGCGACTGAAACTGGCAAAAGACTTACTAACGGTAGATGGAGTGATTTTTATTAGTATTGATGATAGTGAAGTTCATAACTTACGGAAAATATGTGATGATATTTTTGGCGCAGACAATTTCATAGCTAACATTGTTTGGCAAAAAAAATATTCTCCGCAGAATGACGCAAAATATTTTTCAGATATGCATGATCATATTATTTGTTATGCAAAGAAGAAAATTTCCACTGCAGAAAATATAGGTTGGCATCGATATTTATTACCTCGTACAGCTGAACAAAATGCCCGATATAAGAATCTAGATAATGATCCTCGTGGATTATGGAAGTCAAGCGATTTATCTGTAAAAACTTATTCTGCATCTTATGATTATCCAATAACAACTCCTAGTGGGAGGGTAGTTAATCCACCCGCAGGTGGATGTTGGAGAGTTTCAAAAGAAGGATTTAATAAGATGGTAGATGAAAATCGTATTTGGTTTGGTCCAAATGAAGATGGGGTGCCCGCCATAAAACGATTTTTATCCGAAGTTCAAGATGGACGTGTTCCAACTACTTGGTGGAAAAGGGAAGATGTAGGAGATAATCAAAGTGCTGCACAAGAAATTGGTATCTTATTTGATGGGGCACGTCCTTTTGATACCCCTAAACCAACATCCCTAATAAAAATGCTCTTACTTCTCTCAACTCGAAACGATGATCTAGTAATGGATTTTTTCTCTGGTTCAGCAACTACTGCAGATGCGGTTATGCAAATAAATAATGACGATGGTGAAAATAGAAAATTTATTTTAGTGCAAATACCAGAAGAAATCCCCGATAAATCTGTTGCTTCAAAATCCGGATTCTCAAATATATGTGATGTTGGGAAAGAACGCATCCGCCGCGCGGGTAAAAAAATTAAAAGCGAAGGCGGTTTATTAACACAGGATTTGGATATTGGTTTTCGTGTGCTAAAGGTAGACAGCACCAACATGCAGGATGTGTATTACAGCCCAGCCGAATACAAACAGTCCAATCTGTTAGCCCTTGTCGATAATATCAAATCTGAACGGACCGCAGAAGATTTACTCTTTCAAATTATGCTGGATTTAGGTATCCTACTTTCCTCACCCATAAAAGAAACCTTGATTGAGGGCAAAAAAGTTTATGACGTGGCGGATGGTTATTTGTTAGCCTGTTTTGATAACGAAATTAATGATGAGGTCATGACTGAAATCGCAAAACAAAGACCCTATTATGCCATCTTCCGTGACAGCAGCCTGGCTGATGACAGTGTAGCCGCTAATTTTGAGCAAATCTTTGCCACGCATAGCCCAACAACTGTGCGGAAGGTGTTGTAAATATGGGTGAGGAAACGAGTTTTCTATATACTCTTATTCAAGCACTCCAAGCAGACAATCTAGATGAAATTGCCAGATTGTTAAAGCCAGCGAAGCTTCATTTTGATTACACAAGTATTTTCACCAAAAAATCTTATCAATGTAAGTGCTTTATCGAAATCAAAATTCCTGTATCAGCAAAAAAATCTCTGGAAAAGCACAAACATATACTTGCAGATTATTGTGCTCAAATTTTTGAGGAAACAGATGAGTATGCATTCGAAGATGTTAAATTTGGAATATTGAAGGATGCAGCAGATAATTTCAAAGAAGAAACTGGAACATTACAACCATATACTCGAAATCAAATCTATACTAATTTATTGGCAAAATTATCCACCACTGAAATCGATAAAGTTGAAGCTGATTATCTCCACGAAGCATGTAATTGTGCCATCAATGGATTAAGGTTATCAGCTATCACAATGCTCGGGTGTGCAGCGGAATGCTTGTTAATCCAATTGTGTAAAGCGTATCTTGATTATCTTAAAAATGGAAATGGTACTGAACAAGAAATTAATAAATTTGAAAAAGAAGTTATACAAGCAAAAAAAGCCAGTGCACGTCTAAATGAATTTCAGATCAAAGTCAAAAATAAACACTCTCTTTTTGAATCAATGGGTTTAGAAAATGCAAACTTGCAATTTTCTTACTTAGATTTATTGCGTCAAGTAAGAAATGATTCGGGGCACCCTACTGGTTATGTAGTGTCGTATGAGGATATGAATACTTATTTTGCCAATTATCAATTGCTGATCGAACGTGTCCATCCAGTAATCAAAAAACTACCTAAAATTATGCCCTGAGACAAGGTAATGAAATGAAATTTCAATTCAAAATTCAACCCTTCCAGACCGAAGCCGTTTACAGTGTAGTGAATATCTTTTCCGGTCAACCCTTCACTGATCGGGTAAGTTATACCCGTGATCTGGGCATCCGTAAAACACAACTATCCGCCCAGATGGATTATCTAGCTGCGCAAGAGCTGCAAAGTGATGAAATTGAGGTCGGTTTTAAAAACACTGCCCTGGCACTTAGCGATAGTCAATTACTGGAAAACATTCGTAACATGCAGGCGCGTAACAATATCAAGCAGTCCCCTTCCCTGGTTAAGCACCTGGGGCGCTGCAGCCTGGATGTGGAGATGGAAACCGGTACCGGCAAAACGTATGTTTATATCAAAACTATTTTTGAAATGAACAAACAATACGGCTGGAGTAAGTTCATCATTGTTGTGCCCTCCATTGCGATCCGGGAAGGGATAAAGACCTCCTTCGAGGACACCCAAGAACATTTCATGGAGCATTACGGCAAAAAAGCGCGTTTTTTCATTTATAGCAGTAAAAACCTGACCGAGTTGGATAACTTCAGTTCCAGCGCCGGCATCAATGTGATGATTATCAATATCCAGGCCTTCAATGCCAGAGGGAAAGATAGTCGTCGCATTTACGAAGAACTGGATGACTTTGGCAGCCGGCGTCCGATGGATGTGATCAAAGCCAACAATCCTATCCTGATCATGGATGAACCACAGAAAATGGGTGGGGAAGCCACCCAGGAAAGTTTAAAGAATTTCAATCCCCTATTCTGTCTGAATTATTCCGCCACGCATGCCCAAAACCACAACTTGGTATATGTTCTTGATGCCCTGGATGCCTACAATAAACGGCTGGTAAAAAAGATCGAAGTCAAAGGATTTGATGTAAAAAATTTCCGGGGTACGGATCAGTATCTGTATCTGGAGAATATTCAGATCTCATCAAAAATCCCACCTGTTGCTAGGCTGGAACTGGAAATCAAATACAATAAGTCCATCAATCGTGAAATGCGTTCCCTTTTCGTAGATGATGATCTGTACGCAATTTCCAATAATATGGAGCAATACCGTGGTTATCGTATCAGTGATATTGATCCAATTCGGGGTACGGTGACTTTCACCAATGGGGTCGTCCTGGAACGTGGCGTCATTGTTGGCGATGTTTCCGAAAAAGACATGCGCCGCATTCAAATTCGCGAGACGATATTCTCCCACTTTGAAAAAGAACAACGTTTGTTTGACCAGGATATAAAAACCCTTTCTTTATTCTTTATTGATGAAGTGGCCAAATACCGTAAATATGATGAGGCCGGAAACGAGATCAACTCGGAATATGGCCTTATCTTTGAGCACGAGTACAATGAGATTCTTAATCAATACATCACGCTTGAAGAAACACCGTATGTGAAATATTTGAAAGGCATCAAAGCCACCCAAACACACACAGGGTATTTCAGTATTGACAAGAAAGGCCGCAAAGTAGATAGCGAAACCAAACGAGGCAAAGATGAAAGTGATGATGTATCGGCCTATGATCTGATTTTGAAAGACAAGAAACGACTACTCGGATTTGACGAACCTGTCCGCTTTATCTTCTCTCATTCCGCCTTGCGTGAAGGTTGGGATAACCCCAATGTATTCCAAATTTGCACCCTAAAGCATAGTGATAGCTCCACGCAAAAACGGCAGGAGGTGGGCCGCGGATTACGACTGGCAGTTAATCAGCATGGCGACCGCATGGATCTTGAATATTGTGGCAACACCATACACCAGATCAACAAACTCACAGTTATCGCCAGTGAAAGTTACCGCAATTTTGTCACTGACCTGCAGAAGAAGATCAAAGAAGAACTGTATGATCGTCCGTCCAAAGCAACCCAGGAATACTTCATTGGAAAGACAATCATGATCAATGAACAACCAGTGATTATCGACAAACAACAAGCACGAGAGATTTATCGCTATCTGGTTAAGAATGACTATACCGATAACGAGGATAATGTAACCGATATTTACCGCGCGCACGTTCAGAATAACTCCCTGGCACAACTTCCTGAATCCCTGATCCCCCTGGCGGAAGGTATACATTCTCTGATTCAGAGTGTCTTTGATGAACGTATTCTGCAAGACATGGTGACCGATGCAAATCAAACCATGATCAAAGATAATCCGCTCAACGATAATTTTTATAAGAAGGAATTCCAGACCCTGTGGAATTACATCAATCACAAAGTTGCCTACACCGTTAATTTTGATAGTGCTGAATTGATTCAGAAAGCCATTAAACATTTAGATGACAAAATGAATGTAGCCCGGCTGCAATACACTGTCACAACCGGTGAGCAAACACGGGATTTAGATGAAAACGCGCTTGCTCGTGGTGATAGCTTTAAAACCACAGACTCAGAAACGAATACACTGAAAACCGCTGAAATCAGCCAAATTAAATATGATCTGATAGGGAAAATTGCCGAAGGCACTGTCCTAATCCGAAAAACAGTGGCTGCAATTCTTTCAGGATTGTCCTGGGGCACCTTTGAATTGTTTAAAGTAAATCCGGAAGAATTCATAAAAAAGGCAATCAAGCTGATCAATGAACAAAAAGCCACCATGATCGTGGAGCACATTTCATATAATCAAGTGGACGAACGATATGACAGCGCTATCTTCACAGCTCAAAAAAGTAATATCGAATTAAGTAAGGCTTATCGAGCGAAAAGGCACATTCAAAATTATGTCTTTACGGATGGTATATCCGAAGATAATATTGAGCGTAAATTTCTGAAAGACCTGGATATCGCAAGAGAGGTTTGTGTTTACGCCAAATTACCAGATGGCTTTGACATTCCCACACCGGTGGGTAATTACTCACCTGACTGGGCCATTGCTTTTAATGAAGGCACTGTAAAGCATATTTATTTCATCGCCGAAACAAAAGGTTCAATGAGTACTATGGAACTTCGCCCATTGGAAGCGGCAAAAATTGCCTGTGCAAAAAAGCTTTTCAATGAGATATCCACCAATGAGGTGCGTTACCATGAAGTGGATAGTTTTCAAAACTTATTGAATATTATGGAAAGGATATAGCCCAACATAAAACCAGATCACCATCAACTTTTTGATGGTGATCTGTATTCTGTAGTTGAATCATTTTTTAGGGATAGGAGAGAATAAAATGAATACACTTTGGAATGGAGCTAAAATACTCCCATTGCGGCATCTTTCTATTCGGGTACCATGGAATGATACAAATTGGTCCGGGGTAATCTGCGAAAAACCAGGTGAAAATATTTCCTGTTTGGTGTTGCCACGCATCAGCGAAACCAGGAACGATGAATGGGAAACAACGCATAAATGCAAGCATTGGGATCAATTACCAGATGGCAAATTTCCAGCCTGTGTTGGTGAACATGGCAACTTCATGGCACCCTTCGAAATTACGCGCAACATTATTCATCCCTATTCAGAAAATGGTGGGACTTCTCATAAACACTTTCGCCCTACTCCTTTACGGTATCCTCCTTATTCCGCTGCCTGTATCCCCTATCGCTGGATGTTAAAAAACTCTGTGGAGGAACTTCTACAAACTTATAGCATGCATTACCAGCAGGACTTTGAGGATCAATCAACCCAAAATATGGGTTTTAAAACCTCATGGATTCAGGCAAAATATAATCAATTGGCAATGCTGGATACCTTTTTCAGCGCAATAAAACCACAATCATCATTATGCATATTTTATGCAAAGCGTACCCCGTTTTTTGAAGACAATCGCCGGGTTATTATTGGTATCGGCATCGTCGAACATGTGGGCGATTTTACGGAATATAACTATAGTGAGCCAGGTCAAATTCAAAGTGTCCTTTGGGAAAGGATGATACAACATTCTATCCGTCCCGGCATGAAAAATGGATTTGTGCTCCCCTATCAGCAACTAAAATCATACCTTGATGCGCATCCGGAAGAGAATCCGGAATCCTATGTGGCCTATGCTGCAGATGAATATCTTGATGCTTTTAGCTATGGAACCGAGCACGTCACCAATGATGTTGCTATTGCAGCATTGCTCTCATGCTCCAAAGCTCTCAACAATATGAAAACAATCCTTCCGGGTCAATGGGATAAACAAATCCAATGGATTGATCAACAACTAAATCTATTGTGGAAAATGCGCGGACCCTACCCTGGATTAGGTGCAGCCCTTTCTGCTTTTGGGTGTGAAAATGGCACCCTATTTGCCCTTGAAATCGAACGAATCATAGCAGAAAAAGCACCCGACCAAATGAGCGATCCATGGATCTATGTCGATGAAATATTCTCAAATCCAACATCATACAATCTGGATACTTCTGTGAAAATTGGAGATACGATTCGGAAGAAATGGCAGAATTTACCTGATGAGCGGAAGACTTTACTTAAGTTATTAAGCCGTTTCGCAATCACATCCCCCCAAGCCACTCGATTTTATATCCATGAAGATAAAAGCCGAGGTGAAGCAAATATTCATGTTGATGATAAACAGATTCTGGAAAATCCTTATCTGTTATATGAATTAGACCGATTTTCTGCCGATCCAATTAGTGCTTCCATCATCGATCGTGGTGTTTTTCCAGACGTGATGATCCGCGAACAATTTCCAATCCCTGAACCTTCCTGTGTTTCGGAAAATATCGATGAAAGACGGGTGCGAGCATTCATCATTAGGCAATTGGAGGAAGCCGCAGATAACGGCAATTCAGTTTATTCGCGGGAAAAAATAATACAAGAGATTCGTGAGCTTGATGTACAACCGACTTGTCCGGTTGATTCTGATTTGCTCACGATCATTGAAGATAGCTTCAGTACGGTCATCCATCGGATAGAATTTGCGAACGATCAGCCTGGTTATCAGTTAGACAAACTACATCAAGCAGAGGGACTTATTCGGAAAACCGTTCAAGGCCGAATTAACGGGAAAAGACATTCAGCTGAAATTAATTGGAGACAACTTTTAGATTTTGCATTAAAAGAAGAAGTTGACCCTAATGATGAACAAGAAATAAAAGCCAGGCAAGAAAAAACAATAGCATTAAAAGAACTTTTTGAATCTCGTATATCCGTCCTCATTGGACCGGCCGGCACAGGAAAAACTACTTTGCTGCAGGTTTTGTGCAATGAGCCATCTGTTAAACTAAATGGATTATTGATGCTTGCTCCGACCGGAAAAGCCAGGGTCAGAATGGAAGCACAAACTAAAATCCACAACGCAAAAACCATTGCTCAATTCTTGTTACCATTGGATCGTTATGATCCATTAACAGGGAGGTATCATCCATCTACGCGAGAGAAAATAGAAGTTGGAAAAACCATCATCATTGATGAAGCTTCCATGCTAACTGAAGAGCAACTTGCAGCAGTATTTGATGCCATCAAAGGAGTAGATCGCTTTATCCTTGTAGGCGACCCAAGGCAGCTTCCTCCTATTGGTGCTGGAAGACCCTTTTTGGATATTGTAAATTTACTATCGCCTGATAATGTTGAGAGTCTTTTCCCCAAAATCGGTGTAGGTTATACCGAATTAACCATCAGACGCCGGCAAAAAGGTGAGAACCGCCGTGATCTGATTCTGGCAGAATGGTTCAGTGGTCGTCCCGTTGATCCAGGAGCTGATATCATTTGGGGAAATCCTAATGCAGATATGACTGACAAAACACTCCGCTTAGTGAGTTGGGAACATACCAGTGAATTCCAGAATGTTTTTCTAAAAGTATTGGTCGAAGAATTAGCTCTGGATAGTAATGAGGATTGGAAGAAATTTGAGTTGTCGTTGGGTGGAACTTTATATAATGACCTTGTTTATTTCAATTCCGAATACAGGGATCGTCCTGGTTCCAGTAGAAAAATTGAGGATTGGCAAATCCTCTCCCCTGTTAGGGCAGATACATTCGGGGTGATAGCCCTAAATCGGTTTGTTCAAAACCAATTTCGATTCAAAACAAAAGAATTTGCATCAAATACTTTTGGCAGAAGAATTCCAAAGCCAATGGGACGGGAAGGAATTCTATATGGAGACAAGGTGATTCAAGTTAAGAATCAGCGACGATGGGGAGTGTTCCCAAAGGATGGTTCTCAACAGTATGTTGCAAATGGAGAAATTGGTATTGCCGTAGGTCAATTTAAGGGATCAAAGGCTAAATATAAGGGGCTTCCTTGGCAATTAGAAGTGGAGTTCTCAACTCAAACAGGGTTCAAATACAACTATGGCGATTCTGATTTTGGTGAAGAAATGGAAGCTCCTCTTGAACTGGCCTATGCGTTAACGGTTCACAAAACCCAAGGTTCCGAATTTAAGAAAACATTTGTTGTGATTCCAAATCCATGCCGACTATTATCACGAGAATTATTGTATACCGCCCTCACCCGTCAACAGGAGAAAGTAATTATCTTACATCAAGGTGAATTTCATGATTTGAAACGATATTCTGATGATTATTATTCCGAGGCAGCAAGTCGACTAACCAATACATTCTGTCCTCCAAATCCTATTGTAGTTAATGATCGCTTCTTGGAAGCAAATCTCATTCATCGAACTCGTCGTGGTGAAAGCGTTCGTTCTAAATCTGAAGTAATCATCGCCAATATACTATTTGAAAAGCATATTGACTATGTTTATGAACAAGCTTTAATCATTAATAATGGAATACCCAAGTATCCGGATTTCACCATTGAAGATTCCGATTCTGGAATTACTTATTATTGGGAACATTTAGGCATGTTAATGGATCCCATTTATAAACAACGTTGGGAAAACAAATTGAACTGGTATAAATCTCACAATATTCTGCCTATTGAAGACGGTGGTGGAGAAAATGGCACCCTAATTATCACAAAGGATGCCCTAAACGGTGGCATTGACAGCAAAGCAATTGAGGAATTAATAATTTCATCATTTTCCTAATCGCAAATCAGACCTTATCAGGATACGAAATGAAATTTTTACAAAAAATGAAAAGGCTAAGAAATTACGAAAAAAATCATTCAAAAGATGATAATTTTATTGTTGAATTACTTCGTGAAAAAGAAGAACTTGATTGGTTAGAATTTAAAAGAAACTACAAATTATTTGTATCTAATGGAAAAGTGTCACCCCATTCAAAAGATGAATTTATTAAAGATATTTTGGGATTAGCAAACGGAAACACCAGGATAATCAAAAGATATAAATATCTACTAATTGGTGCTGATGACAGTAAATTTGATGAAAACCAGCAACGTGTCTTGCACAATGTAGATTATAAAATTCCAAGTTTAAGTGAAATATCAAAATGGTTAAAAGATACCGTTACACCATCTATTGTTGGTATCGAGATGAGAGAAGTAACCATCCAAGATAAAAAAATAATTATTATTACCATACCACCAACATTTCACTTACATGAAACAACAAGAGAATTAGTTACAAAATGTGGAACTTTTCAAAAGCCTACTGTATTTATGCGCCAAAATGAACATACCGTGCCAGCAGGCGTTCATGATGGAGTCGCAATAATGGATTTAAAACATTTATTTCGCCAGGAGATTGCCAATCCACCTGCTGTGTTGATTGGGTTATTGATTGGTGCTTTTGTTTCTTTCTTTATCAGTTCAATTATTGCAGATTCTAAGCAAGTAATTTTTAATGTTCCAAAACAGAGTATGCTCCTAGTTTACACAATTATTGGCTCAATTTTCGGCGGGGGCTTTGGCTGGGTTATTAAAATATTAAATTCTACTCGCTTTGAATGGAAATTTATGTCAAAAAGCGAAAAAATCATAATGTTATTCATAGTATCCGGTACTCTACTGATCTATTTCTTCTTAATAAATAAATAGCAGATTGAAAAAATACAATCTGCTATTTTCTTGAATTTCTAATTCTGGTTATTCTCCAAGCATAAATCCCCAATATATTCCTGTATTATCACTCGTACAGATTCTCTCCAGAACAGGACATCCTCATTTTTCATAACATCAGCCGATTCAACGACCAGGTCCAATATCTTGTCCTCTTCCAGTCGATCCACGGGTAAGCCATGATCAGCCAAGGTATGTGCAACCTCCTCAGTAATCTGACCCCAGGTGATCGAAAAAGCTGGCTTATCCATATCATATCCAGCTTGCACCAGAATCTTGGACACTTCAAAACCTGCCTCCATATATTCAAACTGTCGTAGTGTGGGTAGTTGTTGCATGTGTATCTCCTTGTGTTTTACGAAAATCCGAGTCTGCGCTCTTTGAGTGAAATCCAACGGGACAATCCAATGACCAGATGGTCAACAACGTCCACATCCAGGAGCTTGCCCGCATTGACGACTGCCCGGGTAAGTTCTACGTCTTCATGACTTGGCCCAGGATCTCCACTCGGGTGGTTATGGGCAATCAAGATTGCGGCGGCATTGCGCTGTAAGGCCGGTTTGAATAATTCACCGACCCGCACCATCGAGGCATTCAATGAGCCGTGATACATCTCAATCACATCCAGGACGTGATTGCGGGTACTCAGTGGCATCACCACCATATACTCCTGCTCCCGATGGGCCAGTAAGGGCATCAGAATCTGAGCAGCATCTTCGGGAGACTGGATTATTGGTCGCGCATCTTCCGGTTGGAGTAATTTGCGTCCAAGGGCCAGCGCCGCTTTGAGACGCAGCGCAGTCAGATTACTGATACCAGGCACCTTCTCAAGTTCATTGACATGCGCCTGTGCGATCTTCTGGATCGAGCCAAACTGCACCAGTAATTTCTCGGCGGATTCGATTTGACTCGATCCGCCGATAATCACGGCCAGTAGTTCTGCCAGACTGCACGCGTCTGAATTTTTGGCCACGCGAAAAGCAGGTTGTTCTCGTATGGGCAAAAGCTTGAGTCTGGGTAACTCATAGAATGGGTCTTGTGGTTTTTCTAATAGGTAAGGTTGTTGGGTCATCCTGTCTGTCTCCTTGTATGAAAAAGGGGACAGACCACCCCCAGAAGGGATGCTGTCCCCTCAGGGGTATTGTGTTGGTACGCTTGTTAGCACTGAATTTGCTACTGCACTTCCAGTTCCACTTGTGATTTAGTCGATTGATGCTGCTCTTGTTCGGCAGCTTCGCACTCCTGCCAGGTCATCAGCTCATCTCTGCGCACGCCAGGGTAACCTGACGCCGGTGGGATCAGCCATGGATTTTCAGCCCATTGCTGCCGGATACGCTGAGTCTTGGCCTGTAAAAAGTGGCCAATTCCACCTGTCGCACAGCGCCAGCCGGGTTGTTTGGTATATTTTCCATCCCATTTCCGATCCGGGAAAGTTTCACTTCCGCAAATCGGACAGGCTGGCAAACCCATCGGGGCACGTTGCCCGCCACTGCGCAAATAATCCGCAACAGCCAGAATAGACCAGCAATGCGGATCGCCGCAGGAGCAAGTTTTGTTCTTGTCCACGACATGAACCCGAAATGGGTCATCCATCCTTTGAACAAGGTAAGTAGATCGTTGTACGCTGACACTAATTTGAGGTACGAACACATCCACAGTCATGTCGCCTCCTTTGCTTCTCCTTGTGTTTGGTGGGTTTCCACCGCCTGAATGATCTCGACTGCGATGCCCCGAACACGTTCCAGGCAAGCCAGGATATCTTTTCCTGCCGCCTGCCACAACGCAAGATAATTCGGGGCACTATCCGCTTTCAAGCCATAATGCCGACCAATAACGTAGGCGACAGCATCGGCTTCGATCTCTCGCTGCTGGGTTGTCATCTGGACGCGGATATTTGGATTGGCATGCTCAAACAATTCATGCGCCAATTCATGCACGATTGTCCGGGTACCGGTGGTGCGCAAAAGGCGAATCTTACCGCCACTGCTGACACCCTCCGGACCGCCCAGATCATCCGTGATTTCAACTTCAATGCCCTTGCTGCCAGCGAATAACAGCAAGGCGGTCTCCAGGTCATGATCCTTCTCAAAGTCGCGCCACTGTGGGCATTCCGGTAAGGGATCTCCCTCGGTCTGGGACACATCAAAAACATGTACCACGCGGAATGCGTGAATCACAGGTCTACTGGCAGTCTCTTCAGTTTGTTTGATTGCTGGTGAAGTTTGCCTATCGCAGGTTTCCTCGCTATCTCCTACTGTGTCTGCGCCCTTCTTCGATTTATAGAAGCAAGGCGCCAGAATGGCGATGCCATTTTCTCCGCGCCTGACCTGACGATTGAATTTCTGTTTCCAGGTCTGATAACCGGCTACCTGACTTGCCTCCGGAGATTGAATCCAGATCAGCAATTGGTTATGCCAGCTATAATGATGAAACTTGCTGATCATCTCCAGATAGCATTGCATGGTTTGTGAAATGCGTACCTGGTCGGTTTCCCGGGCCAGGTCCTCGCAGGCGACATTAATGGATTGAAGTAATGTTTTTGCATCCATCAAATCACCTCCACGCTTTGCATATCCAGTTGCAGTACGCAAATTTCCATCTCTTCGCAGTCCAAATCTGCCTCGATGTGAACATCCCGTAATTGTGGAACAAGAACGACAGCCGTACTATCCTGGGTTGGACCGCCGTGACTGAATTTGCAAAACGGTTCCAGTCCATTGAGCGCTCTCACCCAGGCCGTCCCTGGTCGTGGTCCTGAACCCATCACTTCAACCGGGATGGGGACAATTCCATAACAGGTGCTCACTGTGATTTCAGCTTTGATCATCTGATCCTCCTGTGTTTTAAATAGAAAAAGGACATACCCATTTGCATGTCCTCCAGTGTGTTGCGCCAGTTTCCCTTTGTTGATCTAGAAAGGGATATCATCCAGATCGATCGCGGCATTCTGCGCGTCCATCTCGTCCTGTTCTGCAACTTTTCCATTCGTTTCATTGCGTGCGGACAAAAATCGCACAACCGAAGCGGTGACCTCGTATTGCGCATTGACCCGACCGTCCGTTTTCCAAATGCGTGGACCGCCGGTTTGCGGATCAGGGGTCAGGCGACCCTCGACCAGGACTTTACTGCCTTTATGCAGGTTGGTATTGCAAGCTTCGGCTTGCTTTCCCCAGATAGTCACGTGAAACCAACTGGTCTCATTGACGGACTGACCCAGCGCATCACGATACTTGCGGTTTGTGGCGACGGATAAGGTCGTCACGGGATGTCCGCTGGGGGAAAAGCGCGTCTCCGGGTCTTTGCCTAAATTGCCAATCAGAATGATGGTGTGATACATTGTGTGTCTCCTTATGAAAAGAACTTGTTTACTTGGTCAGATTGGCCGGTTGCGGTTGGGTACGTTGGCTTTGCAGCCAATTGCGTAATGCCTCTTTAGACGCAGGCTTTTCTCCTGTGGTTTGCTTGAAATGATCGTAGGCTTGTTGTTCTGAGATGTTGCCATTCACCTTTGCCCCGTCTGTATAGTGGCGCGCTATGGCTGGTGATACGGTTACAGGTGCAGTTCGTGCTGGCTTTGCGCGTGTCGGGCGTGAGGTCTCTTTGCTATTGAGCGAGTTACCGAACTGCTCGCCCAGTTGGCGGAAGCAGCGTTTCAGGCAATCCGTGGCACATCCGGCCAAAGCGGTATCCAATGCTTCAGTGGTATCTCCAATGAAAGGACAGCGACCGACATCGGCATGGGTATATAACTTGCCATTCAGCACCACGCTGACCTTGCCAGTCACATACACCAACCCGACCCGTTCCATGATGGACCTTCCGGCTTCATCCAGAGCAGGCACCTGGCGCTTCTCTTTTGTATTCCAAACCATGACTTGCTTTTGCCAGCGTTCAATAACCGGCTGGCTGAGCAGCTCAAACGACCAGGCATAATTGAAGATCGCATTGGCGCGAGTGATGATGTCATGCCCTGCCAGGTATGGCACTGTGCCCGATCCCGGCGAGGGACGCCGTCTGACCCGCGACAAATCCAATGGTTGCT
This sequence comes from Chloroflexota bacterium, assembly GCA_016838895.1. Classification (GTDB taxonomy): domain Bacteria; phylum Chloroflexota; class Anaerolineae; order Anaerolineales; family Anaerolineaceae; genus UBA5203. The sequence continues at coordinate 23,708 of JAEKNU010000028.1, read as the reverse complement.
GCAATTTCTGCAATACATCCAATGCTTCAGGATCGTCGTTCGGCTGATCGGGTGTTTCTTTTGGTTCTTGCATATGAACCTCCTTGTGAGTCTATCCAACGTTTGATTGAGTACAGTTGTCTTTGTCTGATGACAAAAACGTCCAACGTGATTTATGCTCCATGTAAATCCATAGAGCAGCAAACTTCAACAGAAAATGGCTTTCCTGGTTGAGGTTCGCTGCCGTATGTTGTATAGGCGTGGAAGAATCAGGCAATCCCGATCCTTCCACGCCTCTCTTTGTGGTATTGATTCTCCAGTTTGTATGAACTACCTCAAGGTAGTTATTTATTAAGGTACAAGCTGGCTGCGCCAGTTAAACAAAAAAGAGGATCACCCACTCTCATTAATAGAGAGTGAAAAGATGGCAGGACTGGAACACGGCTTGCCTGCGCAAGCGCGTCCATTGCCATCCTGTGATCCTCCTATGCTGCCTGAAACCGTTAGGATTGGTATCAGGCTAAAGTACTTGTCTTATTGATTCGCTTTTCTAGTTTTCATTCATCCGGGATGCCTTCCGGCTCCCAGGTGTTGATCTCCGTTTCTTCTGCGTGCGATTCCTTTTCAAGTTTTTTGACCGTGACCACACTGCCGGCTTTCTTGTGCTGATTTTCTTTCGGCGTACCGGCATCCAGCACGATAATGCGCCGGGTGACCACCTCCACCAGGTTGCGATCAATCTGCACCTGATTGGGTTTGAAGGTTTCCTCCTTGATGGCCACATCCAGTCCGGTAAATAGTTGGTTTTTGCGTGCCTTCTGGATAAACTCCTCCAGGCTTTCGCGATAATCCCGGGATTGCAGAAAACCATGAATGCGCAGCCGCATGCCTTTGCGAACTTGAATCAGGCCATTAGCGCCGCCCTTCAGGCGAACATTGACATAATCCCCGGCATCCCGTTCTTGATCCAGCTTCTTGGCCGGCTGATCGCTATCGCGATAGCTCACCAGGCGAAAGAAGAGATCGTCCATATACTTCCATGGGTCACGCACCACGATACCTTCTAGAATGACTTCATTGATCATACGAGCCTCCTTGTGAAAATAAAAAAGCCGGACAAATCCAAGTGATTGTGTCCGGCTAACGGTATTGATAAAGAAATATTTAGTTGTAATTGGAGTTTAGCCATAAAAATCAGCTTATCCCAGGGGGAAGTTATTTCATCAAAAAAAGCATTCATTGCACATTGCTTACAAAGGGTTGATAAGATCATCTATTTCAATTTGCAACACTTTGTTGTATAGAAATTATTGGATATCAAATGGCCGAACCAATAGAAATTATCTCGTTGCATTAGGAATAATGTTTTAGATGAATTTCACCATAGATGGTCTGGTATTTTTCTGAATTTTTGAGCTAATTGATCACCCATATACGTTTGACTTTGAAATCAAATGATGTATATAATTTTTATTATGGTTGGGATAATGTTATTCATTTGAAATGTTTGCGGATTCGGTGCCTGGTGGCTTTTCCCTCCAAGTTCCACCCTGCCAGTAACGCCTGCCGTTAGCCCGCACCATAGATAGTAGAAATAGGAAAGTATATATGGAAAAACGTGCCAAGACAATCCTATTGTTTTTCACCCTCTCGATTCCAGTTATCTGGCTTATCGTTGGTATTGTTTTATTTTTGATGGGGAACGTAAACGTCAATAATTGGCAAACCATTTTCGTTCTAAGAGATTATCCAATCTGGTCTTTGATATTGTTGCTTGCGCTTGGCTTACTCTATTGGATATCCGCAAATAATCATTGGACGAAAATTCGTAAGTGGGCATCCGGGTTCAAGTCCTTAAACCGCACAACACAGACAACGATTTTTCTATCACTGACTTTTTATATAAGTTTGTTAATCACAGTCCTATTGTTTCCCCGTCTAACGGGATACACTTTTCAAAGCGATTGGGCACTATTGCTTGTCGCCACTATTCCGATAATAGCGCTCGTTATTCTTTTATTGATTGAGCGAGCCACTTCAGTAAAAGCAAAATTTGCTGGTGTAGAAATTGAATTTCAACGCACCATTACAGAGCCAGTAAATCAAACAGTGACTCTTGAGCAAGCCGGAATAGCAAAAGGGTTTACTTCTGAAATTAGCCGAATTGTTCAAGAAATCCAAGATAAGGGGAATGCCCCTCATGTTTTGATTGTTCGCATCGGGCGACAAAATCAAATGCGAATTGATTTTTTGGCATTGAGAGATTATGTTTATGAGTTAACCAGAGTTGCACCAGTAGAGTATATCGTTTTCGTTGATGAGTTTGATGAGTATCTTGGATTTATGCCTGTTGAGCAATTCAAGGCAAAGTATCCGCAATTTGGTATCGAAATTATGCTTCACGATTTTCGAGATGATAACCGTCAAATACGAGACGAGCGATTATTCCATGTATTGGAAAAAATATTTCATGCTCCTTTTTTCAAATTTAGAGACTCTTTCGAATTTAGAGACTCTTGGGAAAGAATTCAAAATGAGTTGGTCTTACCTCAATGGGACGCTCAACGAGACAATCGAAACATAACAGAGCGAGACTTAACTCGTTTGGGCGCTTTACGGCTCTATCTTCAAAATCCAACAAGTTATCAGGCGTATCGTCAAATGGTTGAATATAAAGTTTCAGGTATTCCCGTTGTTGATGATAGGCGAAGGTTTTTAGGCGTTGCCACAAAAGAAAAAGTTATGCAGGAAGTGCTAATCCAATTACTCGAAAAAGGGCAAAAAACGGGCTAACAGTGCGTGCACTTGACGTTGGGGATTCTGCCACATTTTCAAGTATTTTCCCGGCTTTGAGTTTTTTGCTGCTTCCAAGCAGAGTCCACGCCCACCTACATGTAGGTAAAGTATACTGTTTGGCGACTCTCGCAAAAAATTCATATTGGAGGATTACAGAATGAGTTTCGATAACCTTGAAATAGCAATTCAGCAAGCCAATGCAGAAATCAACGTAGTTAGGCGAAAAGCAGAAATAATTGTTGATGAAATCAGTCAAATCGTTCCTGTTTTTTTGGATGAATGGGCTAATTCCATCATAGATAGAAGCGTTAAGGACCATCCAGAAATAGTGAAAGAACTAGGCGCTGAAAAGATTGGACAACTGAAGAAGAGTTTAATAAGTGTAACGGCGTCATTTCCAAATAGCGTAAAAGACAAATTAACGACAATGAAATGGATTCACAAATTGGAATTATCACAAGATGAAATAGACGCAAATATAATTCTGGATCACGATTTAAGCAAGAAGGCGAATGAAACCTTAGACGAAGTCCTTAGAGAAGTTATTGGTCAGGTTGGGGCATTACTTATAGAATATGGCGTTACAAAATCAGGCAGTGAATGGCAGAATAAGTCGGGGCGATTGCGATATTCCTATGGAATACCTGACCATATTGGCTTTCCTGCGGGTATCCAACTTCGAGATATACGCGTGAATTACAGCAAGGTTATTGAAGAATATGTAAACGCAATTAGAGCATTGAGGACAGCAGAAAAAGAAAAGTCCGTTGCAGAAGCAAAAAGTCTTTGGGATCAAGCATAGGCTTTTTGTTGAAGAAAAATTGCCCAATAAAGGGTGCACTCCCGTTTCGCTTTGCTTCTCGGGGTGAACTGCCTAATATGTGGGACTGCCTCTTTGCGGTGTGCGCGATTTAGGAGTATTTTTTCTGGCTTCAGGCTTTTCCTGCTCCCAAGCAGAATCCTCACACGCTCACACGCAGGTAAAGCAAACCGTTAGGTGCTTTGGAGATAATACAATGTCAGTAAATCGTCCATATAAAAGAACCTGTCGCCAATTTATAGATGGAAGTTACAGTAAGGGTGGTCGTTGGCAATATATGATTCATCCCCAATACGCTCAATCACCAAGTCATTACGTTCGTGCCTTTTCACTTCTCCTGAAAGATTTACAAGAACTATTCGATTACGTTGAACCAGCCGACAATAATCTTTCCTGTTACTCGTATCGAATACACGCCTTGTTGCTTCGAGCGTGTATAGAAGTCGAGGCGAATTGCAAGGCTATTTTAAGAGAAAATGGATATACCAAAAAGAATAAAAAGGGGAAAGATATTGATCTGAACATGGAGGATTATAGGAAAATCAACACAACACATCGCCTTTCATCCTACCAAGTTAAGGTTCCATACTGGAGTGGAATTGAGAATTTGCGAACTCCGTTTTCTGCTTGGACAAATGGCGCTCCACTTCCTTGGTATGAAGCTTACAATGCTACAAAGCATGACCGATATTCTGAATTTAGAGAAGCTACTTTTGGTCATTTGATAGATGCCTGTTGCGGTGTATTGGTAGTCCTGTCAGCACAATTTGAAACTAACGATTTTTCACCAGGCAATACGCTCTTAGCAGTAGGCGATGGAAATGATGATGGCATGGAAAGTGGCATTGGAGAATACTTTCGGGTTAAATTTCCTTCAGATTGGCCGAAGGAATTATGCTACGATTTTGATTGGCAAAAACTCAGAAACGAACCATATCCGTTTCTAACTATTGATTATTCAAAGATCGTCTAACACCAATGCACCCGATAAGTGTGGGCAATCGCTCACACTTTCAGAATTCAGCTCCCAATGGCGGTTTCAGCGACTGGTAGTTTTTTTCGCCAAATCCCAACCTTGCCGGTAACGCCTGCCGCTGTGAAAATTAATGAGTCATCGCCCGTAGTTTTGCTACTCCAACCTGTTTCACTATCACATCCGGTACCACCGACGGAAACAAAATAGACAAATCCGCCGACACATTCACCAGGACAGTATCCGCGCCACTATCGATCTGAATATCCGATACAAAAGCACGCACACCTTTGGCAGACAAGGCGGCTGTGTTTGCATTTACATAGGTTTGTGCAATTCCCCATGCTCTGGAATTCGGTACCAGATCTCCACTCTTCTGAAAGACCTGGGTATCAAACTCCGCAGCAGCAGCCAAAGCTGCTGCATCCGCTGCTTTCTGCACCTCCGCAATGGCGTAGAAATAGCGTCCCAGTTCTATGGACAATGCAAAAATCGGTATCAACACCAATCCAATAAACACCGCCCAAAAGGTCAGGGAGTAACCCCTTCGATCCTGAATCAACATCACCACCCCTCCTGCCGGAAGGTTGCATCCGCACTGACAGTAAAAGCTTCTCCTGGTAATCCGGGAAACAAACCGGTCAAGGGTGCCATGAAGTTCGGCACACTGCCGCTCACCTGAATCTTGAGAATACTGCCGGCGCTTCCTCCCGGTGCCAATACACTGACCGATGTGTCCTCCAAAATACCGGCGCCTGCAATGGCTGACTTGGCTTCACTGAGCGCATAACAAGCCGGACATTGTTGCGCAACACTACCCATGCGAGCGCCATGGCGGGAAGCCGCCTGGACGGCCTGCTGGGCATAAACCAACATTCCCAGGTTCACAATCGCCAGCATCACCAAAATGGCAATCGGGGTGGTGATAGCCGCTTCCAATAATTCCATACCTCGCTGATCACGTAACAATCGCATGGGTAGCCTCCTTTGTATTGACTATATTTTCCCGGCAATATCGGTCACGATGGCAGCAATATTCTGCCCCAATAAGCGATAGGCACCATAACTCACCAGCACTACCACGGCAATAATCAAGGCCACTTCTGTGGATTCAATCCCTATCAAATCTTTTAGTAAACGCATACTATTTTCCTCCAATTAGTTTTTAGTGAAACGAACCAATCAAATACCAAAGCGATCCCGCGAATATGGAAACCACAAAGGGAATCTCTTCTTGTTTACGAAATAGCGCCAGCAACCCCTGCACACCTCCAAGGAAGAAGATCGGCAGCAGGATGGCCGGTTGGGCTGTTAATAACAAACTGCCCAGGATTAATTTCACGTCTGCCCCACCCATTTTCCCCAACAACCATAAAAGCCAAACCCCCATTTCCGCTACACAAAGCCAACCTGTGGCCGGCTGTACGGCAAAAGCAGCGCCCGCCAAGATAAAAGACAACGCCACTTGCACTTTTCTGAATCGCAAATCCGATAGAAAGATCAAGGCTATGGTCAGAACAACAACAGCCCAATCCCCTCTATATACTGCAAAGCAACCTGCTCCAATCAAGACGGTAAGGGTCAAAGCATTAGGAACTTGCCGGCTTTCCAGGTCAAAGATCATGCTAAAGAGTAGCAGCAGTAAAAAAACAATGATAGCGATCAGAGATTCCTCCTGTGAGAGATGATCAATTGGATCAATAGAAAGTCAAACACACCAGGTTAGTGGGTATACATGCACATTATCTATAGTTTCATTGTAGGGTTTGGAATGTCTAATCCCAGGGGGAAAAATCCGCAGATTAAAACATCATGGCAATCCAACGTGGGTCAGATTGCCAATTTTGCTTAGCATGACAGCTTGAGGGGGGCAAGCTGCCACGCTACATTTATTATATGCAAACATAATTTTTTTGCCAGTGCAAAATGTTATCCGGTTCACTTTTTCACCCAAAAATCACCTACTCCATTTTACAGGTGTATCGGTGTTATCTGTAACAAAAGAAAGAAAAGTAAATCAAAACCTTCTGTGCAGCATTGTTTTTCTGACTGCAAAGATTATCTGTAAGGCACGATGCGGATTAATAAACCTCCTGACAAAATCCTATCGAGATGTATTTGAATCTTTCTCGTCCAAAGAAGACCGTGTCGAATATTCAGGCTTTGGGTTCTATATATAAATGAGATCTGTTTCCCAAACCCACTGGGCTGCTTCTTAAGTAGTTTTTCGTAAAATGCATATCCATTCGGTGCCAAAAATGCTACAATATTGAGCATATTTCCAAAACACTTAGCCAATTGAGCCATATGAAGATCATTTTATACTTAAATGAATTTCAGGATGCAGTCATCTTCGATTTATGAGAATAGTTGACAGCTATCAGGTTTATAAAAATGCCATAATGAAAAGTTGAAAACAAAAATATCGACCAATAAGGCAGGATGATTATATGCAGGTGACCTTCATTAAGCCGACTATCGGCTGTCTGGACGATGGGGAACGTTTTGTGGATGAAGCGCGTATGGAACCCCTATCGCTGGGGCTCCTGGCAGGGATGACCCCGCCGGGTGTTGACTGCCGCCTGTTTGATGACCGCATTGATGAAATCGATTATGATGAACCGACCGATCTGGTAGCCATCAATGTCGAAACATTCACCGCACGCCGCGCGTATGAAATCGCTGCCGAATACCGCGCCCGCAGGGTACCGGTAGTGATGGGCGGCATGCATGTCACGCTCCTTCCCGGCGAGGTGGCTAAACACGCCGATGCCGTTTACACCGGCGACGGTGAGTCGCTCTGGGCCCAAGTCGTCGCCGACGCCCATGCCGGATGCTTGCGCCCGCGTTACCACGGAATTCTCGGATTGCCGCAACTGGGGGTTAAACCCCGCCGTGACCTGTATGCCGGCAAAAACTACCTCCCCATTAGTCTGCTTCAATTTGGACGGGGTTGTCAATTTAAATGTGAGTTCTGCGCCGTCAGCCAATATTTTGGTCACTGTCATTATGCCCGCCCGGTAGAAGAGGTGGTAGAAGAGATCAATAGCCTGTCGTGCAAGGACCTGTTTTTTGTCGACGACAACTTCGTCGCCAACCCTGAAGCGGCCAAAGCGCTGTTGCGCGCCCTGATCCCGCTTAAAGTGCGCTGGGTGTCTCAGGCCAGCATCGATCACACCCGCGACCCTGAAATGATGCGCCTGTTGGTTGAGAGCGGCTGTCTGGGGAATGTGATCGGTTTTGAAAACCTCGATATCAACAATCTGCGCCAAATGCGGAAAGCCGCCAACCTCACCACTTTTGATGGGTATGCCGAAGAAGTTGCAACCCTGCGCGATTACCGTCTGCAGACCTGGGCAGCCTTTGCCCTCGGATATGACCACGATACCGCCGATTCCATCCTTGAAACCTGCGAATGGGGTATCGCCAATCACTTCACCTTTGCGGCTTTTAATGTGCTGATGCCTTATCCTGGCACTCCATTTTACGAACGTCTGAAAGCCGAAGGACGGCTGCTTTACGATGGGCGCTGGTGGCTGCACCCCGATTACCGCTTTAATCATGCAGCTTTTCGCCCGGTGGGTATAACAGCCGATGAATTAACCGAAACCGCCTGGGCCTGCCGCAAACGTTGGAGCAGTTGGACATCGATCATTAAACGCGGACTGGACCTACATACCAACATGGCAAACCCTTTCCGTTTTGCCATATACTGCGCATACAATCCACTTTACCGGCGTGAAGCGTTTAAAAAGCAAAGTATGCACCTGGGGACACAATGACCACCTCACCCGATTTTGAATTCCGCCTGGCAGCAGCGCAAGATGATGCCGATATTCGTGCGCTGATTGGCTCGGTATCCATGCCGGGGGCCGTCAGCATTAAATTTGCACGTGAACCAGATTATTTCCTCGGCGCGACCATCATGGGAAACCCATGTGATGTGCTGGTAGTCCGTCACCAACCGGACGGGCAATTGGCCGGAATCGCCGTTCGGGCCGAACACCGTGCATTTGTAAACGGACAGGACACGCCATTGGGTTACATTGGCCAGATCCGGGTTGCGCCAGCCTACCGCGGTCGCTGGCTGGTCAATCAAGGCGCCGAATGGTTCCGCGAAGCCAGTCCGCTCGATTTGCTTCATTTTGGGGTGATTGCCAGTGAAAATTCGCGCGCAGGTCAACTTCTGGTCGGGTCGCACCCACCCGCCGGTCTGCACACCCGCGATGTGGGTGGGCTGACCACCTGCGCGCTCCTTTTACGCCCATCCCATCCCCACCCCACACCTGGCGTAAATGTACATACCGGCTCAAGCGAAATGCTGCCCGAGATCATTGATTTTTGGCATCGGCAAGGCGTCCGCCGCCAATTTTTTCCAGCCTACACCCTCGAAGATTTCAGCAACGGAACCTGTCTGCGCGACTTGAAAGCGGAAGATATTCTGATTGCCCGCCGCGGCAGCCAAATCGTAGGCGTACTGGCCGTTTGGGATCAGGCGGCATATAAACAAGACGTGGTCGAGAGCTACGGACCCACCCTGCGCCGCTTGCGCCCTGTTTACGACCTGATTGCCCGATGCATCGGGGCACGCCCGCTCACACCGCCCGGACAGGCCATCCAACTGGCATTTGCGGCAGGCATCTGCATCCTTAATGACGAACCCGCGGTCATGCAATCCCTGCTCTCCGCGGCGAAAATACATGCTTTCCAACGGGAAAAAGCCTTTCTGATGGTAGGACTATCGGATGACGACCCGCTCCTAAACGTTGTGCGGCACCATCTCCATATTACGTATCACAGCGATCTTTATGCTGTCTCCTGGTCGCCTGAAACCATCCGGCAGCTGGATGAACGGCTTCCTTATATCGAAATTGCCACCTTATGATCAAACACAAGTTATAGAATAAAGGACGGAAACGATGCACGAACAGCGACTAACCCAATGGGAAGCAATCTCTCTCATGGTAGGTGCCGGTGTGGGCGCAGGTATCATGGCGGTACCTTACCTCACCACGCAGGTGGGTTTTCTCGGCCTTGCGATCATCCTGCCGGTGGCCTGGGCTGCCAGCGCTCTGATTCATCTCATGCTCGCCGAAGTATTGTTTCGCACCGGAAAAGACCTGCAGATCGTCGAATTAATGCATTTATACGTGCTGCGGGGTCGATTCGGACGCTGGCTGTTATGGATGGTTTTTGCTTTATTAAGCATTGCCTTCCTGGCCAACCTGGCGGCATATGTCTCCGGAGCGGGAGAGATTCTGGCCGGACTTATCAGCATTGACCGGCATCTGGCAGAATTCCTTGTTTATGGGGTCTCGGCCGGTGTGGTTTTCTTTGGCCTCAAAGCTGTCGGTATTGCCGAACGATTTGGCGCCATCCTGCTGGTTGGGCTGATCACTGCCATTGGAACCGGCGCATTTTTAGTGCCATTCCGGCTGTCACCCACACTGTCCGGTACCCCCACCCACTGGCTGGTGCTGTACGGTATGGTCATGTATGCGCTCTGGACCTTCTACAGTGTGCCCCAGGTGGTAAAGGGGCTTGGATCAGACCGGCGCGGCGCGGTTCGTGCCATTTTAATCGGTCTGGCGATTAATGGAATTTTGACGGCATTGGTGGCCCTGCTGGCACTCGGCATTTCAACGCAAGTCACTGAAGTCGCTATCATCGGCATCTCGGAACGGCTGGGATCCTGGGCGGGGGTGACCGGTTCGCTTTTCATCCTGTTTGCCATGCTGACCAGCTACTGGTCCGTCTCACTGGCACTATCGGATATTCTACACGAAAGAATTGGACTGCCCAACAAAGCGGCCTGGCTGCTGGCCACCCTGCCGTCTCTTTTATTGCTGTGGCTTGGCGCCTGGCAGTTTCTCACATGGCTGCGCCTGGCAGCCGGTGTAACGGCCATCGTGGTGGCTCTGATCACCATCCCCATGTACTGGCAGGCACGCAAACACGGCCCGATCAAGAATCCGGCCTGGACGCTCGGACACTGGGGGCACCCGCTGATGCTGGCGCTCGCCCTGCTCGCACTTTTTTTGATGGCGGCCGGTTCGCTGATTTCGATCAATTAGAGGAAGCATCACTGATCTCCTGAATGGCTCAACGCAAGGGTTATGCACGAACCTGATCGTTGGAAAACCAATTCCCCCAGGTGCATTTTCCTGCCATGTTCCTATTTTCCCCTAAAAAAAACCAGCCCTTTGGTTAGAAAATCGGTAATTTCTGTAACAAAGGCAGAAAAAGTAAACTAAACCATAAAAGCGGTAGCTCAGGATGGCCAATGCGGCTATTGTTGATTTTTGCACTGCGAAGAATAGGCCCAAAAAGAGCAACGGAGCCCAGGTGAACATAAACCCAATCCCTTCCATCTTGAGTAGCTGAGCCAAGCGCTCCCTTTCGCTAACGATAGAGACCACAACCGCTAGCAAACCCAAAGCCAAGCCTCCTGCCAGGTGCGATAAACACCCGTGCAGTGTAGAAACTCCATCTAGAGGATTTTCGTGAAGCAAATTCAGATACACTCCTGCAATCTCTCCATTCAGATAAAGACTAATACATCAAACCTGGTCAATTCGATAAGGAATTACTAAATTTCCCTTCCAGAAAACCATTGATGGAGTTTTTACACCCTACGGGAAATTTGGAGAACCAGGTAATTACAAACGCAATATCACTGTCTATAATTCGGATGAGTATGGACAAAACGCACTAAATATAGTACATTGTATGCATTACCTATTCTTTTTGGCAAGGTTTTGCATACATGTATAAAATTCCAGACTATGACAGACTATACGATATTGCGGAAAACCAAGGTGGCTTTTTTAGTGCAAGTCAGGCTAGAGGATTGGGCTTTTCATGGGATCGCTTATCAAAAAATGTAAAATCTGGAAAATTCTTACGCAGCAATCAAGGTGTTTACCGGCTTGCTCAATTTCCATATTCTCGTTATGAGGATCTCTTCATTGCCTGTCTAAGAGTTGGTCCGGAAGCGGTCGTATCTCATGAAAGTGCTTTGTCCGTTTATGGTCTGTCAGATGTTCTTCCTAATGAAATCCATATTATTGTTCCTCGATCATCATCCACAAGAAGGGATGGTATCAAACAGCATACAAATCGATTGGAAAAAGACGAGATTACAACTCGTGAAGGTTTACAAATTACAACGATCGCACGTACCCTGGCAGATGTAGCTTCCAGCGGGTTAGCAGAGGAACTTGTATTACAAGCAATTGATGAAGCACTTCATTTGGGTTTAGTTTCGAATGAAGAATTATCTCTTCAAGAAGAAAGGAAGGGTGGAAGATTTAAGGGAATTTATCAAAAACATCTAGAAGGCATGAGAAAATGAAATATAAAAATGCCCAGGACTTTAGAAGAGCGTTAGAAAATCGCTTAGGGAATCTTAGCAAAGTTAGTGGAATGCCGCATTCACGTTTGCGCAAGCTCATCGCATTCGACCGTTTTCTGGCCCGATTATTTCATGGTCGATCTGATCATTGGGTTGTAAAAGGTGGCTATGCAATTCAGCTCCGAATTGGAAATCAAGCCAGAACCACCAATGATATTGATTTATTATTAATGGAAACGGACATGGATATATTGCCTGCCCTTCGCTCAGCAGGGACTTTAGATTTAGGTGACTGGTTCACTTTTGAAATTTCTCCTGCAGCAAACACCTTCCAGACAGAATCGGATGTATATCGCTATTTTGTACAATCTCGTTTAGATGGGAGAACCTTTGAAGATTTTCATGTTGACGTGGGCGTTGGCAATCCAATTATCGGTAAAATTGAGAAAATTCCTACTTCTGATTTATTAGCTTTTGCGGATTTTAGACCCATTAAAGTACCTTGTTATCCAATTTCTCAGCAAATTGCAGAGAAATTACATGCCTATACTCGTCCGAGAAAATATGGAACTAGTTCAAGAGTAAAAGATTTTGTAGATATTTTGTTGTTTGCTGAATTATGGGAGATAAAGAAATCTGAATTGAATAATGCAATTCACGCAACATTTAATAGTGCAGGAACACATCCAGTTCCAATCTCCTTCCCTTCTCCTCCAAAAGATTGGGGGAAAAATTATTTAAAAATGATAAAAGAACTCGGCATGAATGATATTTCACTTGAAGAAGCCTATCATAGACTTCAGTTATTCATTAATCCGATTCTTGAATTGGGAACAAAGGGTAGCAAATGGAATCCATCCATGTGGAAATGGGATTAACCTTTTTAAATGATGGAGTTTCTATCATCATATCGCCCAAACTATTCCTTCGAATGTACTAAAACATTAAGTGAAATGCATAAAAGGAATATATCTCAAGACAAGAGGGTAGAACCTAATTATTTTTTCATATTATGATAAAAAACCAGCAACTTGACATCAGTCAAATTGCCGATTCTTTTGCACGACACCTTGAGGGGGGCAAGCTATCGCGCTACATTTAATATATGCAAACCAAAAATTAATGCCAGCATATTTCCCTCTGATAGCACATATTCCCCCTAAAAATCACCTTATCCCTTCTATTAAAAAATCATTACTTTCTGTAGCAAGGGAAGTAGGACAAGACTGATCCATATCAATGGCAATCCAGGGACTCGATGCGTCTTAAATTCCATTTTCTTGATTATGGAAACTATCCATAGGGTAATGGCTGTGAAACCATGGACAATCAGAAACGCGACCAGGAAATCCATCTCAGGATAGAGAAGCACAACAGTAATGGCCGCAATCGCGTCCGCCCCACCCCAGCACTTCAATTCCCAAGCCAGCCAGAAGCCCAGGATGGCCAATGCGGCTATAGGTGAGCTCTGCACTGCGAAGAATAGCCCCAGAAAGAGCAACGGCGTCCAGGTCAGCACAAACCCTATCCCTTCCATCTTGAGAAGCTGAGCCAGGTGCTCCCTTTCGCTAATGATAGAGACCACGACCGCCAGTAAAACCAAAGCCCAACCTCCCTGCCAGGTGCGGTAAACACATGCGATCATCAACGGCAAAACAACCCAGGCGCTATGTGGTATCTCGTTTTTGCGGATATCAAACCAGGAAATGATCCCCAACCAAATTAAAATCAATCCAAAAAGTACCCAATCCATATAGCATCCTTATAACCTATGGTTTGATCTGTTCTTCAATGCGCCGGATGTAGATCGCGCCACTGGCACAACCGCCGGCATATTGGTTGGCGATGTTCCGCCACGCCCAACCCGTTTGTTGCATTTTTAGTTGTGAGATGGCTTGCAAAGTACAACCGGCGCCACTATGATAATTGGCCAGCACCAGACGCCAATAGTCCTCATAGCTCATCAGCGCCGCCGGCTGTTTCCCGGAATATTCCCAGACCAGGCTTGCCGTTTGCAGACAACTGGCCTGCAGGGTTTCCGCCAAAAGTTGTATGGAACGGTCAGCCTTTGCCGGATCAACGCCGCCCGGACAGATTGGACAGGTCGCATCAATCTCCTGCAAAACAAACCCGCGTAAGATACGCTGATTGGCGAAGTCCAGTTCATGATAGGCCACATCACAGCCATCCAGTCCAAACGCCCGCCGGCAAATGCGCTGATAGGATTCCGTATGCCATGTCAGGAGCATATCGGCGCCCATTTCGGTCATCTGACCCAACCCAATTTCGCCTGTGCGCCAATTCGAAGCCGGCCAGAATTGGGATTCCACCCCGATCAGGGCCTTGAGCACCTTGGGGGGCAGATCGTAGGTTTGCGCGGTTACGAGAATCAGGGCATCATATTGGTTTTGCCAGGTCATGCTCTCATCCCAGGCCAACGCAATGCCGCAGGCATCCGGAGAGCCGTCTGCATTCAACCCGCCCGCCGGGCAATTGCTGCCATCTACCAAGCCTGTCCGTAAGAGATTGCCAGCCAGCAGATCATAGCGCAGATTGGTGCTCAAATTCATATTGAACTGTGCCGGTTCTAGCCAATCTGGAACAGAGGGTTGCCCATCCCCATAGGCAGCCTGGCAAATACCTGTGCGTTCGCCGGATGCGATCTGCAATGGTTTGCCGGCTGTATTGAACAATAAAAGCATCAGGAATGGAATGAATTTCAGGGTAGACCATGCACGGGATACCATGCCACCTCCCAACTCACACTGGCGGTATGAACCGTCACCCCAGCGCTATCCTCAATCTCCGCCCAGGCAATCCAGGTGCCTTCCTGGGTAGTGCCCAAATTGACATCACCGCTATTTTCCGGGGTCACAGACCAACTTGCCGCATTGCGGGATAAAGCAATCACATTTCCGGAAGGTTCACGAATCTGCACCAGCACGACATAAGGTGGATTTCCACCGGATAACGTCCCGGTCAACATTTGAGCCGGCAGTCCAAGCGTGGGTGCATACAGGGGTAATCGGCCATAAGCTACTGTAATAGTTCCACTCAAAGGCGCCATGACATCCACGGTGATTGAATCACTGGCACTGCCGGCTGGATTGGTACAGGTCAGGGTGTAGGTGTATGAACCACTCCTGACATTGCTGTACGCTTGTGTACCATGGGTTGCCTGCGCGCCGCTCCAGGCATCACTGGCGGTACAAGCGGCGGCGTTATTGCTCATCCAACTGAGTGTGTAACTACCTGGTGGAGAGATCGTCAGAGGCCCATCCGAGCCATTCACCTTCAAATCCACTGTGGGTGCAGCGCTCAAGCGAAAGGATGTTGTCACCGCGCGGAAATCCACATAGCCACCCGTGGCCGTGATCGACCAGGTGCAATCCCCGGACGTGGGTACATTCCAGGCTGGATTGGGGAAATTATTAAATCCGGGAGCACCTGCGCCGGGTAAATACATATTGACCGTGTAAACAACCTGCCCACAGGCTCGGATCACGGCTGTGCCCACAGACCGGCTGCCGGATGAAGCCAGCTGCACGCTGAAGGTTTTTAGAAAAGTAAAATTGCCGGAAACCGAGCCACCATTATAGATACGAGTGACATTTTCAGTGCAACCATTGCTGCAACTGGCACCACCCTCGGAAGGGGGTAGCAAGGTGTTATCCCGATGGTATAAATTGACATAGGCAACCGATCCATTCCACTGGATATAGTCGCGCTCCTGATCATAGGTGCGCCCATTCTTGAGATACTGCGGGCTGATGTCCGCGTAAACGGGTTGGAGAAAAGTAAATATCGCCAAACCAATCAGGAGGAAACCGCTAATACGTGGACCTATCTTTTTCCATAAATGCAATCTCTTCACTGGGCAACTCCTGCGGCGGCAAACACGCGCACCTCTTTTTGATTGATCCCGAAACTGTTCAAAATTGTCCATTGCACGGGAACTTCCAGGTATACCCCGACAGCCGGTTCATCGCTGGACCAATCGCTCAAGTCTTCTCCCAGGCGTACCGGACGAGGTGGAAAACCAGCAATCGTGCCGCCCGAAGGGTCTGGCAGCACATGGATCGAAACCTGGTATCCCGTGATGCCGCGCATATGCATGGCGGATTGGACAATCTCTTGGGCTGCCTCGCTGGCCACATCCTCATCCAGACGTACCGTGCCAGAGGTGAGCATCGTATTCCACTCCCTTCCCCGAGATGCGCCGGCCAGGGCAGCTTCCTGTGCAACCGAATACGCCCAATTCCGCGCCGCATAAAGCCGGTAAATATCCACCAACCCGCCTGTGATAATCACCAATACCAGGATACTGAGCAATCCCCACACGGCGGACTGCGCTTTGCGATCTATGAACAGTCCATTTTTATGGAAGGGTTTATTAGAAAATGGGATCATTCCGCCACTTCCGAAAATCTGTTTATGAAATGGGGTCACCCCAATACTTCTAAATATCTTTATATGAATTTGTCTCATGGATAACGCTCCACAATGCCCCAATGTTGGACACGAATGGTCACCAGTGGCTCAGCAAGAAAGGGGATGTTCGCCTGAAACGGGGCGGATGCCTCCAGTATGAAGGTCGTGCCAAAGGGGCTACCCGAAAGCCAGGCTGAACTGCGTTGTGTGCCACCTGCATCGTATACTTGCAGAGTGGTTTGCACCTCCGCGCCCATCACGTTCTGATTGCTGGCCGTCTGCACCAGGTCGCGTGCATAATTCCATTGGGCTGGATCCAGCGACAAAGCCCGCACCGCGGCGCCGGCACTGCTATCCAGAGCCTGGCGCATGGCGACGCCACGGCTGAGTTCAATCCCGCCGAAGATCACCAGGGCCAAGATCATCAAGACCAGCAAGGCTTCCACGGCTGCCTGAGCGCGATGATCAGCTTTAAGAACCAATTTCTGCGTTGACATCATTGAATTTGACCTGTAAGGTGCTAAAGACTTCCCAAAGTGCGCCGCCCACCAGGGCAATAAAGATTGCCAGGACAACGATATACTCAACCACTGTCTGCCCATTGCGATCATGTAACATGCTTCCTCCTTTGCCAGTCCATGTCTGAGTGCTGATGGTGGTCTGGCGATTGGTGACCCAACCGCCAGACCTGGTGAAACCATTAGGGATGCGCTGCCGGAACGCCAATACTGTTGATCCAGCCTGCGATGCTATTGCCCTGGGTGCCAATATTGCTCAGGATGGCCCAAATGGCCACCGCGCCCAGCACAACCGCGATCGCCAGAACGACGACAAATTGGGGAATCTCAGATGCGGTTTTATCAGATACCATAATCAAACTCCTTTCCCTGATCGGGATGAATGTTGAATCCGTCGATGCTTTTCTCAAGCATGGTATGAGGCCTTGTATAAAATTGATCAGAACCCACCCCCGATCGAGACACCCGAGAGCGTTTTCAGGATGCGGTCGACCAGCGGGTAAAACAACAGAATCACAATCGGACCCAGCAGAAACGGCATGGCCAGCAAGGTGATGCGCAGCGGCAGGCGCTGCATCTCTTCTTCGGACTGATAGCTAATCTCTTCATTTAGTTCATCAATGACACTGGCGATGGCTTGATCGACATCGGCAACCCCGCCGGTTTGCTGGGCGGCTTGCACGCGCTGCACGACCCGAAGGAGTGAATCCGTCTTTAATTCATCTGCCAATTGATTAAGTACATCCAGTCCACTGCGAGCCACGCTGCCCTGCATGCGCTTTTGCAAGCAGCGGTACACGGCCGATGTTTCCAGGGTCGTTCGTGCGATGCTTTCCAATCCCAGCAAGAGTGAGCCTTGCAGGCTCATGTGCAGGCGCACATCCAGCAGAAACTGACGAATCTGGCCAGGCATGAAGCGTTTGCGCTGCTGGATCAGGTAGCGTTTCGCCAACCAGATCAGCCCAGGCAATGCCAGAAAGCCCAGCCGAAAACCGGGCAGCAGCGGACCAAGGGTTAGCAGCAGGAGCAGTCCGCTGAAGGCTGCTGCGGCATAGAGGCTTGGCCAGGGGATATGATCCAGTCCCAGGACGGCATCCTGGGTTTGTTTGCCTTGGACGGATTCGCCCTGGTTCAGCCCAAGGACATGCAGTCGTCCACGCTGGGTGAACCGCAAGAGTTTTTTACCCATCGCAAAAATAAAACTGAGCAGCGCATGCACCAGCAGACCCACTCCTATCGCCAGACCCAATCCAAGCACCAGGGGATAAAGTTCCATCAGGCACTCTCCCCGTAACTCAATTGGTCCACTTCAAACTCGAAATACAGACTGGCCAGAACAATTCCGCAAATCATCACGGCCAACAACGCCCGATGGGAGATGTCCTGCAGGAAAAAATCACGCCAGGCCGGGGACAACATCACAAATGAGACCGTCGCCGCGACCACACCCTGCAGCAGGCGGATGGTGCCGCGCACCAAGGAAAGCGTCTGGCGCGTCTTGGAACGCAGCAACTTTTGGCGGTGGGTTTCCTGCTCAAGGGAAACCAGTAATTCATTCTGGATTTCATCGGTCAGCTGCGCGCTATGCATGATCAAGGCCGCCAGTCGCGAGGTGACCGTACCTGGCAATCCGCTCAGCGCCTGGGCGGCCTGATTCGGGGGCTGCTGCATACGCAAACGGCTGCTGACCTGCTCGATGACACGTTTCATCACCCCCCTGGGCAGGTTGACCTGCATCAGGGCGTGCAGCAGGGAATGATCCACACTCATCAAAGAGCGCATTTGCAGCGCCACCGCTTCGGCGTCTTCATTGATTTGAGCACGCTCGCTTTGTTTTTGCTGGAAATTGATCCAGGCCAAGATGCTGATGCCGATGATCAGCACCAGGGGCGAGAGCATGAAATCGTGGACGGCCAGGGCAAAGCCCGGCATGCCGATGACCAGGGCCAGGCGTTTCCAGTCCAATGCCTGTTTGGTCTGGTATGGACTTTCCTGAAGCACACCCATCTCGCGCAGACGACGACCCGCCCAGGTGACAAAGATGCTGCGCCAGGTCTTGACCGCAATTTCGATGATCATCAGGAGCGTGTTGTACACGGTCAGAAAGATGCCAGCGACGAGCAAAAGGGTTCCGCCATTTAGCAGCAATCGAAAAAAAATCATTTCTGTTCCTCCGTTGAAATACTTTCACATTCCGTACAGGTAAATGCGCCGCGGGATGCACCTGCTATCCCCAAAGTCCGGCACCACTTTTCAATCCCTCTCTGGGATACGCCGTACCATCCGGCTATCTGTTTGAGTGAAAACTCTCCAAGCAATTCCTGTAACTCCTCTGCATCCATGTTGTACGCTCCTCTATTGAGGCGCCTGCCTTTCCTGGATGCTGGTCGAGCGTGAGCAGGATTCCTCAGCGGGGTTTCCAGAGACGCATCACAAAATGGGCAGCTCATCCCGAAAGGTTGCTTTGTGTTTTTCGAACCCATTTGCATGCTGTTTTCTCCCTTCAAGCGGTTACTCAATGGTTCATGGGGTTTTGGTTCCCAAGTAACCCGCATTATTGACGATGATCTATGAATCTTTCCCCTGTGCAATCAGGAGCGACTTCGAATCTGGCGTTAGCGGTTCAAGCTGCCAGCACAGGAAGCCATAGGTAGGATAGGTCGGGGGTGCCCAACCGTAGCGGATGAAGCCGTTGGAGATGCACGTACCCTGATCATCCAGCACCAGGATTGTGTCAATCTGTTCCGCCAATCGGCAATAGTCCGAGTCGCAGGCCTGCCAATCCACCCCATCCGGCCCGACATACGCGCCGCTCACTTGCACGGCAACCAACTGGCCTTCCACCAACGATCCATGCGCAAGGGAAACGACCTTCTGATTGGGAAACTCGACCGCACTGGCCACCCAGGTGAAGCCGATCTCATCATGCAATCCCAGATAAAAGACCTTGATCAGGGTGATCGGGTAAATCAGGTCGATCTGCCTGCTTTCTCCTGCCACACCGTAAAAGCGCCAGGTGCGTTCTTCCTTGAGGTAACGCAAACCCTGCCAGGGTGCCGCCTGGAGTTGTTCCAGTATAATTGGGGTTGATTCAGCCGGCTGATCGGCAACCTTTGGGACGGTCTGGGGCACCATTAAGGCATTCAGGTTATGAATCATGAAGACCAGACAGCTTACCAGTAATAGGAAAACCACGCCCACAATCAGTACGATATACCTTTTCTTCATTGGTTTTGCTCCATTTTCAGATAAGCCTTTTGCAGCCCCGCAAGTGGTTCTGCTTGGGTGGCTCGATAGAGATAGTCCAGGCAATAATTCCCGTTTGCATCCAGACCCTTCAGCAAAGCAATGGCCTGTAATTTCCGTTCCACGCGTTCACCCTGCTGGACGCGGCCCATCAGCGCAACCACATCCAGTCCCATGGCGACCATGGCACGCACGGCGGCCAGGCCCAGTTCCGGAGCGGCTGCCAGAGCCAGTTGTTCTAGGCGCATGAGCGCTTCCTCGATCGTGCCGCCATGGATGGTGGTCAGGGCTTTGCGACCCAGACAGGTGGCTTTGAGGAACTGCAAGGCCTCATTGCCCACCACCTCCCCCACCAGGATGGCGGCCGGATTCATGCGCGTGTAGATCACGTTCAAGACCCAATCCAGGGTCACCCCGGGTGTCCCGGAGGGCACTTCCGCCGGCGCCACCGTGCGAAGCAAAAAGGGATGCTGAATTTCCAGCTCGCGAAAGGTTTCCAGGGCGGCGATGGGTGCGGTTATGGGCAGAAACCCGGATAGCGCATTGAGCAAAGTCGTTTTGCCGGAACCCATCTCGCCGGCGATCATCAGGCTGCCGGACAGGCTGGAAACCAGCCAGGCCAGAAAGCGATCCGGGGTGTCTTTCAGTTCCTGTATACGTTGGGGCATGTCGGAATGTGTGTTTTTCTCTGCTGTCGCATCAAACAATTGAATGATTCTCTTTTCAACCGGATCAAGACCGGCGAAGGTGCCGCTTTGTTCCATCTCTTCCAGAGTGCGCACCCGCCGGCCAAAGGTACGGATATTGATCGCCGTGCCTTCGGTAGACAGTCGCGGGACAATGGCGGTAAAACGCTCCCCACCCGGCAGATCGATTAGCACCGCCGGACGATCCCCCCGCAGAGTTGCTCCGCCCTGGTCGGCCACATGCACGGCCAGATTTTCGAAATAACGGTCATCGGCCAGTTTCCCCAAATGATGAAAGCTGCCGTCGTATTCCACGGCCACTTCGCCATTGCGCACAAAGATTTCCTCTATGTATGGGTCACGCAGCAGTTGATCCAGCAGCCCCACCCCGGATAAGGCATCTGTGATGAGCTGGGCTTGGCGATTGACGTCGTTGCGATTTTCGGGTTGGGTGATTAAGATGGCACGTACTTCGTCATAGAAACGCCGGCGCTGATCCGCAGTGGATTCCCGCCAACTGGGTGGATTAATCCCGCGCAGGACCAATTCTTCACGTACGGTTTCGATTAGCGCCAGATCGGCCGTGGTTAAAGGTTGAATTTTCGGAGGGGTAGGAGGCTGCATCAGGGCAGCGCCAGGGTTGTCCATAATAAGCCTCCTTGTTTTTTACTGGCCGCAACGGCCTGCAGAATAACATCCACGGCTTGCGGTTCGACGGCCAGGGTCAGGATTTGTACCTGTTCATTTTGAGTGCTTCCGATGAGACTGGAATTCGCCTCGTTTTGCGGGTTGGCCTGGGCCGCTACGCCCTGGGCATTGCGTACATCCACCACCAGAATGTCGCTGGCAATGATCGTTACATTGAATTCATTTGGATCAGCGATAGAAATACCTACACCTAATGCTTTATTATCATCATGCAGTACCTGATACAAATTAACCCGCTCTCCGATACGAATCTGCCCACCCACAGCCGAGACAGGTTCAACCGGAATGGAAAACACTTCAAGGTCGGCATCTGCCAGACGAAACTGCTCCGCAGGCACGGCATTGGCCTGGGCAACGGGTAGATCCGCCGGCAGGGATACGGTGCTGATCAGTCCTTCAAGCTCTTGAATCGACTGATGGTAGGGCAAAGATGCCATGGTGCGCGGCATCTCACGTAGCTGGAACATATCGACATCTAAAATGGTATATGCCGGGATGGACTGGATCGGTACCGGTACTTGGTAGGTGGAAACTTCCTTGAGATAGCGGGTACGGCCGTAATACCCAGCGCCAAGGGCCAGGCCGATGGCGAGCAGGCCAATCACAAATTGAGTGAGGCGATTCATGAGATACTCCTTCATGGATGGAAATAAAAAAAGGCCGAACAGTAAACCAGTAGGTTTTGTTCGGCCAACGATTTAGGTAAATGGTTATTTCTAACTTATATTCTTGAGTTTACCGAGTTGAGGTAGTTCATCCCAGGGGGAAAAATATATTTCTCTCCAATATTAATTTAAAATTTTATCTAACCTGTTCCAACTTTTGTTTACCCCACTCTTTTGCAATTTCTTCTGCTTCTTCTGTTTCAATTTTATATTGAAGATAGAAATATGCCACATCTGAAAGCGACTTGTAACCAGCATATCGCGCTGAATGCTCACTATCCAATTGTGCCTTACACCATTCGGTTGCTTTGTGCAATGCCTCTGGGGTATTGATTGAAATCAGAGCATCTATAATTAGCATGGCGGTAGGATAAAGATCAAACATCCAGCGTTCATTTTCTTCATTTAATTTTGTAGCCAATAATCTTCTAGCAAGACCATTGACTGCAATCGAAATATTTTTGTCACGCGAATCCAATTTACCCAAGGCTGAAATCGCATTTCTAACATTGCGAATATCCTTATTATCATTAAGCGCATCAATTAATGTCGCAACTTTAAAACCAGATAACTTACTATATGCATTTATAGCCGCCGCTTTGATTTTACAATTTGGATTTGATCGGCCTTCGAGTAAAATATTTTCTGCTTCTTCAAATGCTATTGCTCCAAATATATCAAAGATAAAAACAATTTCATCAACATTATTTGCATATTCATACTTCTTAAGTAAAAATTTTCCCAATAATTGGTTATTCCTAAATCCTATAGATATCTTTAAACACATATCTGATGCATTCAACCACTGCATTGATCTTATATCAATCTTTCTCATGATTTCTTTTACCCCCCAAAGAACAGCCTCTTCACCGAGTTTATTTAATTGCCACCAAGCATCTTTTCCAGATTCATTGTCTCGTTGAAATAATAGAAAAGGTAAGAATTCCGATTTAGAGTAGATATCTTCAAAGCATGTTACCAAGATTGCCAATGCTAATATGCGAGTATAATTGCTGGTTTGCTCAGCAATTATTAGCTTTCTCAAGGATTCTACTGCTCTTTGATCTCCTATCCACCCAAGAGCCAGAACAATGTGATATTTATCTTGTTCATGGAAAATCTCCATTTTTTCAAGCAAAATCTCAACACCATTTGAGCCATATAGCGCAATCGTTTCTGCCATCCCATATCGTAAACTATATGGAACCCATTGCATACCTTGTAATATTATTTCAATATCCGATGGATCATCCATCAATTCTTTTAATAGTATTGCGCAATTGTCTCGCCTTAACTCACGTCCATCATACTCATTTCCAACAATTGCCCGAAGAGATTCAGCTACTTCACGAAGAAGGTCGCTGGGAATACCATCTATACCACTCAAAATACATTGAGCTGCAACGTGTTTATTGGAGTTTATCGGTATTAATGTACGAATGAAATCAAAAGGATTATATAATGACCCCAAAAAACTAGACCACAAGCTAAGGTAAAATTAATAGAGCTTGTGGAGGCAAAAAGTGACAGGA
>JAEKNU010000148.1 GCA_016838895.1 Chloroflexota bacterium | reverse complement strand
GATAGCCCCCCACCACTGCCAGGGAAGTAAATTCGCCAACCTGTCCGGCACTATCCAGGATTTGGGGTGTGCCCCAGTAAGTGCCGCTGGCATCTTTGGCACGGATGAACTTCAGATCTGTTTTGGCATAATCCAAATAACTGATAGCAGGATTGCCATCCACCACTGCCAGGGAAGTATATAGGCCAACCCAACCCGCATTATCCAGCGTTTGGGGTGTGCCAAAGAAGGTTAATGCAAACACTTGGGAGGGGATAGCGACAAGCAAAAGGAGCGTGATGCAAAGAAGGAACATCCTGATGCGGCGTTTTCTGAAGTTTTGTGATTTTTTTTTCATGGCATCTTTCTCTTCGATGATTAATATAAAAAATGACTGTTAATCAACCTTGATACCAGTAATTAGCTGTAGTGATATTTATAAAAGTTCCCTTCCCCCAAGAATATGATACATTAATTGGAGTAATTGTACCAATTAATATGTATATGAATATTGAATTCGGAAATGAAATGTAAAAATGTATGAATTATTTGGTTGATATGATATGGCCCAATGGCACCCAACAAAAAACTGTGGGATATTGCGCTGGACGAAAATGTTGCGTTGGGCTGCAAATGTGTTGATATTCCAATATGGGGTGGAGATCGCCGCACTACGGTATATTTATTGAATGGATCATATAGACCCGCTAGCGATGATACATCATTGAGATTGTTGTGAAATTATTTTGATCAGCAAAGATGGATTCCCCTACCAAAAGCAATCCAGCGAAAATGAGTAGAGGCCGCCTTTACGGCAGCCCAAAACGCCGGACAAGGAATCGTTTTTAATATGGGCAGCCTGATATGATCGGCGTATTGGGTGTGCTCTATCGAGAAGCACCCTACAAAAGAGACCTGCCAGGTTTTTGAAAACCTGGCAGGTTGATTGGAAATTTCATTTGTGGTTTTTTATAGGAAGCAATTCAACCTTTCTGAATGGGCATGTATAAATCGAGATGGTCGAAATTAAGAGGGTTATTGTCTTTAATGAACATTTCCTCGAGCCATTGGTATTTGCCATAGATATACGGACTTTGCTCAATCCATTGGTTGAGGGCTTGCCAGGTTTCCGTGATTTGTTCCACACCAGGGCAGGAAGTGCGGGCATATTCCCCACCGGGGTACGCCAACTCCTCTGCGTCGCTGACTTGCATATCTTGCGGCAGGGTGACCCAGAAGTCATAACCGTAATTGGGGCTGCCAGGAGAAGGGTCCGGGTTGTTGAAGCCGAAAATGCGGGTTTCGGGTTTCAATGGCAGTATATTGTTGGCATTCATCCACTCGATCAGTTTGCCCAGGGCAATCATCTCAGGTTCCGGACCGAATCCAGAAAAAACAGCCACGCGGTAAGCGGGCAGGGAAACAAATTCAATGTCTAGCGCTTTCATCTGATGCTCCTCAAAAGAAAATTTAATCATCGATGATTTAATAATAGTATACAGACTTATACCTGACATCTATTGTCAGGTATAATAACCTGATGAGAGCAGATCGTCTGATTTCGATTTTAATATGCCTGAAACGCCGTAAAAAGGTGACTGCCCGTGAGCTGGCCAGTTTGCTGGAAGTATGCGAGCGCACCATCTATCGGGATATTGTGGCGATGAGTACGGCTGGCATTCCCATTTATACCGAGAAAGGACCGGGTGGTGGCATCGCAATGGTGGATACTTTTCAGGCTGACCTGGTCAATATGACCGAGGAAGAAATTCAGGCGTTAGGCATGTTGAGTATTCCACAAGAATTCGAAAGGTTGGGTCTGGCAGAGCATTTGCGCTCGGCCTTGCAAAAATTGAATGTAATGCAGGGTACAGTTTCAAAGGCAAGCCGTAAGGCCATATATTTCGATCCGTCTGGCTGGAAAAATACAGGTGCCGGTCAATCCATATTGCAAAATATGCTGGATGCCGTTCAGCAGGGCAGGAAATGCTGGGTGCGCTATCGATATATTCGTGAGATGGTCAATGAATCCGTTGTGAATATCCTGGGTTTGGTTACTAAAGAATACAATTGGTATGTTGTCTGGCAGATGGCTGGAAAAATATCCGTGCGTGATTTTTCATCCATTATTGATGTGCGTGTGTTAGAGGAACCCGCCGAGCGTGTAGAAAATTTTGACCTGCAGGACTTTTGGCAGGCGTGGTGTCAAAAAAGTTTGCAGGAGCGTGGGCAATACGAAGTACGTTTGAAAGTTGCCAAGCATGCTCTGCTGCTGTTTAACCAAATCTTTTCAGAGCAATCCCTGCTACATAGTGAAGATTTTTACAATGAATCGTTGCCGGATTGGCTGGAGACAGAATTGCATTTTTCTTCAATGGATGAAGCGCGTTATCGACTGCTGGGGTTGGGTGCTGCAGTTGAGGTACTGGCACCCAAAGTATTGCAAAGAACAATTGTTGATTATGCTGAACAGGTGTGTCACATATATAGTACACAGGATGCGTTAAAGTGCAACTTTTAGTACATAAAATCGTATATTGTAGTGGTAAATAAAAGTCGAACGTTGTAAAATAAACACATGTGGCCTGTTTGTCACAGGCACTCTATGAGGAAGGGATGAAGAAAACCTGGTTATTTGTAGTGGGGGCAATATTGTTATCCATATTGGTGAGTGCTTCCGCACCGCTAAATCTCAACGCAGCAACTGATCAACCACCCTGGTTGCCAAATGAATATGCGGATTTGTGCGGCAACGGCTCCGAAGTGGATGATTATGGCTTTAACTACAGCTTGCAGCAATATCACTGGACGGTGGATGGCGAGCGCTACCTGGAGAGCGATACCATTGATGAGTTGGACAAACTGTTTGATCAACTGGTAGCAGATCAGGTTGTAGAGACCATGATCCTGTTCAAACCTGTTGATGAGGTAGGTAATCGGGTTAATTGTGCTGTGCATTTTTTACGCTATATGCAATTAGGCCAACCCAGCGGCGAGCGCAAGGATAACGGTTTTGTTTTTCTGGTGGTTGTGGAAGAGCAGGATATTGATGTGCATTACGGTGTAGGGTTAGGGTTACCGGCCTTGACGGCACACAATCTGACAGATTTAAACCGCCTGGGAGAGGATACCTATGCGGATACTGGCAGCATGGATAAGGCCGTATTAACGATGGCTTATGCCTATGCCAATTATGCCCGGGAGCAATATCCGGCGATTACATCACAATCCGGTCCAGTTCAATCTGATTCCTATGGATCAACAACGGATGGAAATAGTACAGATAGCATTCCAATGCAGATTGCCGGTTTTTCCGGGGCTAATTTGGCCTGTTTGTGCTGTATTTCGATGATTGTGTTGGTGATGTTTATCATGATTCTTTCCCGTTTTGGCCGACGTCGCAGATATTTTCCACCTGTCATTCGACGTGGCCCAACGATTTGGCGCCCAACTTCGGGCAGAAGTGGCGGATTTGGCGGGTCAGGTGGATTTAGACCGCCCAGAATGCGTGGTGGCGGCGGCAGCGGCCGTTCCCATCGCGGTAATTAATGTTCAGTTTTGGAGAAGGTAGAAAATGAAAAAAATTAATAAACTTAGTCGTTGGATAATTGCCTCAATATTGGTTTTGCAAACGGTATTTATGGCGAGCTGCGTGCTTACCAATGTCGCAAAGACGGGCACGGATGAATATAATGAATTGATCGCATTGGTGGAGGGCGTACAGTCGTCTGCATCGAATTTCCAACTGGTAACAGACACCCAGTATGCAAAGATTCAGGCCAAAACGCAGATCACCAATCAATATTATGAAGCTGTTGCAACCAGCGGCGAAGTATGGACAGGTAATTTCCGCGCTCAGGAAGAACAGTTGGCTGAAATGCTGCAAAACTATCAGGATTCCAGCGGCAACCCGATTGATACAAGCAATTTGAATCTGGCTGAATTGGCTGAAAATGGCGCCCTGCCGGATGGATTGGGTCAGGGATTTTCCCTGTATGTGAATGCCGTTGTGCAAGCCCCACCTCCCGTTCCGGATTCC
>JAEKNU010000027.1 GCA_016838895.1 Chloroflexota bacterium | reverse complement strand
CGCGCTTCTCAAATTAATTTGGGTTGGTCTTTTCCTAAATCTTAGCTCTACCCCGTTTTATTGAGATGATACCAAAACAATGTTTATTTTTTTCTGTATAATATTTTATAGAGAGAACCTATGGCTATTTGTCTTCTTAAAACCAAAATGTTTATCCCAACATTGCCAATAAGCATTCTTGTCGAACGCTCTCAGCTTTATTCTAAACTGGATACTGGATTACATAAAAAACTGATGTTGATTTCGGCACCTGCTGGATTTGGAAAGTCAACATTGGTTTCCAGTTGGATTAAGGATCGTCAGATTGAAGCTGCATGGGTATCTTTAGATTCAAATGACAATGATCCGCATATTTTCTGGCAATATGTATTGGCAGCTTTTCAATCCATCAATCCACAATTTGGTCATGATGCCGGGCAAATCATCCGCTCACCGCAGGTGCAAAATCCACAGCCTGTTTTGGTTAGCATGCTAAATGAAATCTCACAGCAGCAGATTGAGTTTACTTTGGTGCTGGATGATTATCATTTAATTGAATCGGCAAATATTCATGAAAGCCTGTCGTTCTTTTTGGAATACATCCCCAAAAAGATTCACATTATTTTGCTTACCAGAGTTGATCCTCCTTTCTCATTGGGTAAATTGCGTGTTCAAGGAGAACTGACTGAACTTCGAGCCTCAGATCTGCAATTTACTCATAATGAATCGATAATATTCCTCAAGCAGGTAATGAATTTAAAGCTAACTGATAAACAGACCCTGGCTCTGGAAAAACGGACCGAGGGTTGGGTGGTTGGTTTGAAGTTAGCGGCACTTTCTTTGCAGCATCATGAAAATTATGACACCTTTATTGATGCCTTTTCGGGAAGCCATCGATATGTTCTGGATTATCTAACTGAAGAGGTGATTAATCAATTATCAGAGTCACTGCGAGAATTCTTAATTCAAACCTCCATTTTGGATTCATTTTGTCCTGCATTGTGTGAGGCAGTTACTGATAACAAGCATAGCCAGCGAATTATTGAAACATTTCAAAAGGACAATCTATTTGTCATTCCCCTGGATTTAGAAGGTAAATGGTATCGCTATCATCATTTGTTTATTCAATTGCTGCGTGCATTATTGCATCGGGATATGGTAGGTGATATTTGCGATTTGCATCTCAGGGCGATGAACTGGTTTGATGAACATGGGCAATTTGATCTTGCTGCTGAGCATGCATACAAATCCGGGGATATGCAGGCCGCCAAGGCCTATGTACTAAAGCGCTGGAATGATATGCTGCATCAGGGTGGGGTTACGCATGTGTTAAAGTGGGTGAAACGTTTACCCCCGCAGATGACACAGGAGGATGCGAATTTGGCATTGGCCAATTGCTGGGCACGTTATCTAACCGGGCAATCCGCCGCCATGTCTCCTTTTGTGGATGCTGCCCAGCAGGATTTTGAACGTCTTCAGAAAGAGGGTGGCCTGACTCAAAATGAACT
Source organism: Chloroflexota bacterium (assembly GCA_016838895.1). Lineage (GTDB taxonomy): Bacteria > Chloroflexota > Anaerolineae > Anaerolineales > Anaerolineaceae > UBA5203. The sequence goes on along the minus strand of JAEKNU010000027.1, from coordinate 50,437 downwards.
GGATTTTATTCATTCCCAGATTTTCATGATGTGCTCGGCATTACAGATCAGTCAGGGAGCTTTTAAGGATGCTCTGGTAAATGCTGAAAAAGCTATCGCCTGTGTACCTCAGGATATGGGAATTGCCGTAGGGCCGGCATGGAATCTGCTTGGAGCAGCAAAAGCCAGCGTAGGGGATATTAATGGTGGTGTGGAAGCCTACCAAAATGGAATTGAGATTGCCTATCAGGCACGAAATTTCCTCAGTGCTTTTGCAGCAGTATTTTGGTCGACGGTATATATGATTCGGCAAGGGCGTCTGGATGAAGCCATGCAGCACGCTCAACAGTTCCTCAATAGAGGTGAACAAGACGGATTACAGAAATTCCCCGCAGTTGGTTTGTTATATGTGGCACAGGCCTTGATTGCACTGGAAAAAAATCAAATTGAGACTGCCTACACATGGGTGGAAAAAGGGGGCGGCTTTAGTGAAGCCCTACGTTATGGCCGCACCATCCGAGCGCGATTGAATTTGGCTATGGGCGAAACAGATTCGGCTTTGTCAATTATGGAGGATGTTGAGCGTATTGTTTTGGCCACCCAGGAAACTTATGCCATTGCGGAAATGCACCTGGAGTGGGCAAAGATCCACATACAGCTTGGGAAGATGGATGCTGTTCGACAGCGATATGAGGCCATTCAGCAGCTGGATGATTTGCAGACTTCACACCCGTTGTTACAGGGTTCAATTCATTGGCTGGAAGCTGTGGTGGCCTGGCAAGAGAATCATCGCCTAGATGCTTTAAAAATGATTGAAAATGGAAAAAAACAAGCTATAGCATTTGGTTTGCAGGGAGATTTGCTGCGATATTGCAATTTGCAAACGATTATTCTGGAAGAGATGGGACAGAAAACAGAAGCCAGGGAATCATTGATATTCGCCATTGAGCTTGGACGATCACATGGGTTTTTCCGCACCTGGCTGGATACTGGGGAGAAAATTTGCGGAACACTTGTTCGATTGTGTCCTTTGATATCGGATGATGATCAAAAAAGAATATACCTGAATGAGGTGCTAACCCTTTGCAATGGCGTATTTGAAACTGTGGATACCGAATCCGGATTATCAGCCATTCTTACAGAACGCGAAATTGACATTCTGCGGCTGATTTGTCAGGGACATTCAAACGCCGAAATAGCCGAGCATCTTTTTGTTACCGTGAATACTGTAAAGAAACATACCAGCAATATTTATGGCAAGTTGGATGTGACCAGTCGTACTCAGGCGATTGCAAAAGCCAGGGAAATTGAATTGGTCTAGTTCGTCTACTACCTTTGAGTAATCCCACATTCAAAATATTTAAATAATAAAATACTACCTCTGCGTGGCGACAGATATGCCCGACTTTTCTATCATAAGCATGTAAATAGAACTTATTCATGCACTGATATAGAAAAGGAGATTTCACATGTCTATCAAAACCATTCAATTGATTATCCCATTGGCAATTATATTTCACGGCATTGGCCATATCATGGGCATTTTGACAGCACTGAAAGTGATCAGCACTGAAACCTGGCACTCACGATCCTGGTTATTGACCAATGCGCTCGGCGATACCACTACACGCATTATCGCGTTGATTTTGTGGAGCATTACCGTGATTGGCTTTATTGCCGCTGGTGCTGGTGCCTTTGGCTGGCAGGTGACTGCCGGAAATTGGCGCATGATTCTGGTCGTAACATCGATTGTTTCACTAATTACCCTGGCCGTATTCTGGAATGCTTTTGCAGTGTTTTTCCCCAATAAAGTTGGTTGTATTGCCTTCAATATTGCTGCTCTGGTCGGCATTCTTATGCTGAATTGGCCTTCCACTGAGATCATTCCCTAAGGATAAGGAGAAAATGATGGTAAAGAGAATTCTGGTCATAGGTGCGACAGGGTTTCTGGGGGAACCTGTTGCCCGTAAATTGAAAGAGGATGGATATACCATTCGCATAATGGCACGCAACGAGGAAAAGGCACAGGAAAAATTTGCTGATGGATTTGAAATTATACAGGGGGATGCCAATGTAATAGATGATGTAAAATCGGCACTCAAGGATTGTATGGGTGTGCACTGCACAATCGCCGGGGATGCTGAGCTAACTGCGGTACAAAATGTAATTGCTGCCGCTGACGGAACCAAATTGGATCGGGTTACATATATCTCCGGATGTACGGCAGTGGAAGAAAATCGCTGGTTTCCATTGATAGAGACCAAACTGCAGGCAGAAGCTGCATTACAAGCCAGTGGCATTCCATACACGATTTTCGCTCCCTCCTGGCCGATGGAAATGCTGGTACGTTATGCCCGCAACGGCCTACCAACCCTGATTGGAAAACAAACCAATGCGTTCCACTTTTTTTCACTGGATGATCTGGCTCGCATGGTGTCTACGGCATATCAAGTGGATCAGGCAATAAACAAGCGTTTTGTAATCCACGGCCCGCAGGCCATTCCTTTCGATGAAGCGTTGATGCATTATTGTAAAGTCTTTCATCCTGAAGTTGCAAAAGTCTCCAAGCTGCCTGTCTGGTTAGCGATGTTGATCGCCCGTTTGACAAAGAATGAATTAATGCGTTTTGGAGCAGAGCTATCCGGTTATTTCGATAAGGTTGGTGAACTGGGTGATCCTGCGCAGGCAAACGCTTTATTGGGTACACCATCCATCACGCTGGATGAATGGATCAGCAAACGTGAAACATCCGTATCTTGAAGGAATGTAGTAGATGTGAAAGGGGTGCATGATGGTGAACACACCTGAAATGTACGAAATTCTTATCAAGGGACACCTCAGCGATTATCTTGAGAATCAGTTTGAGGGATTGGAAATCCGTCGTGAAGCGAATGGTACTACCATACTCAGTGGTTTGCTGGATCAATCCGCATTGCATGGTGTTCTGAATCAAATTAGTAATCTTGGCCTGACCCTGATAGCAGTAAATCGGGTTGATGTTGAGGAGTGAGGAGAAATGAAGATGTTAGTAACCATACTTGGCTGGATTTTTGGGCTCTTGTTTTTGGGATTGGCTGTTTTTTCCATGTTGGCTGGCAGGCTTGTTCCCGGGTTGATTGCTTTGCTTCCGGTGCTATTATTACTGCCGCCCATCCGAAATTATGCTCATTCCCTGATTGGGTTTACTCTCCCCTGGTGGGCACGGAGTATCCTTGTAATGGCTTCGTTTTTTGTGTATTTTTATGTCTTGATGATTGTTGCAAGCGGGTTTGAAGGCGTGTATGCCACACCGGAAATCAGGACACAACATCTTCAAATTTATGATCAGAAAATGGAGCAGTGGCCGACAGCATTTGAAGATGTGTATGTGGACACAACCTATGGAAAAGCCCATGTGATTGTTTCTGGTCCAGAAGATGCTCCACCCATGTTATTACTCAATGCCGCTGCCATGTCAGGTTGGTCATGGTTGTACAATGTGGGAGAATTTAATACTGAATACCGTACCTATGCCATAGATACGATTGGTGAAGTTGGCAAAAGCCAACTCAAGGATAGCTTAGTTTATCCACCTGATGGAAAAGCATATGCAGATTTCCATGTCGAGATCAGCGACGCATTAGGTATTGAAAAGGCGTATGTGGTTGGAGCATCCTTTGGCGGGTATATGGCTACTGCTTATACGATGCATTATCCGGAAAGGGTCGAGAAATTGGCTTTGCTTGGACCAATGGGAATGACACCTCAAACAACAATGACCGCCCTGCGCATTATGTTCGTACAGCTTTATCCGTTTAAATCCATCCAAAATAGTACGGTAAGCTGGGCATTGGGAGATGATCCCTATGTACTTGAAGAGACTGAAGATTGGTTCAGGGTAGTGCTTACCAGTACCATTCCCAGAGAATCACGCCCGCCAACTTCTACCCCGCAGGAATTACAGGGTATTGAGGTACCTGTTTTATTGGTGATCGGTACGCGAGATGCATTAACTGGTGATCCACAAAGGGTGATTGATCTGGCAGAAAGTACACCTGATATTCAAATCGAGGTTTTAGATTCTGGACATCTGATTGGTGTTGAAAAAGCGCATAGATCCAATGAATTAATTATGGAATTCTTTGCTACAGATTGATAAACGAATTTGTCACGATATGTGATGGGCAGGTGTTTTCTTCAGAAAAAACACCTGCCCATTTATATTGAACCTATTAATAGTTAGTTCTGGTTATTCTGTTTCGCTATTGATTTTTTCCAGTAAAGCCAGTAATTCCGCATTTTGGGGAATATCAGACATGCTGTGCCCATAGTGAATAAATCGCAGTGTGCCTTGTTTATCGACAACCATTTGGGCTGGCATGCGCCCTAGTTTGAATAGATTCACTTCCTGTCCATACAGTTTCAAAACACTATGTGTGGGGTCTGGCAAGCCGATAAAGGACAGGTGATTTTCCTGCCAGTATTTCGTAAAAGCGCTGGCATTTTCTGGCCCAATGATAATAATTTCAGTTTTCTTTGAGATAAATTGATATTGGTCATGGCGCAACTGCGCCATATGCTTTTGGCAGAAGGGTCAGACAAAACCTCGGTTCAGCACCAGAACCACATTTTTCTGTCCCTGAAAATCTGAGAGCTTAATTTGCTTCCCTTGAAAATCTTCCAGGGAAAAATCCGGTGCTGGTGTATTCATTTCAATTGATGACATGTGTTGCTCCTTTCTATCACCAGTATAAAGGATTTGCATGCGAGTTGATAGTGGGTTTAGCAGATGAAGAATTTAAAGGGTGGGTTGTGGTGCGCACATGAAACACTACTTAATCGCTATATAATTCCTTGTTCCCTGATTCTGGCAATTCGCGATTTTCCAGCAGACCAGCCAACAACATGAGTAGGAAAATTACGATCACGATCGCCATCACTGCAGATGTAGAAGCAATCATGGGGTATTCCTGGCGGGCAATGTAGATGCCGGATAATGACCAGGCGATCACCATGGGAAAAGCGATATCATGACGCAGGCACATCATCCATATAGCCAATGCGCTGATGCCCAGGATCATCAGGATTGTCCAGCCTTCATAGGATAGCCCCCAGCCGTTCCAGCCATTGATAAAATCCAGTGCAGCGATGTTGGTGACCGTGGAAACGGAAATCCAGCCCAGATATATGCTAAAGGGCGTATCGATCAACCAGCGTTCAGGTTTGGTTGGCTTGATTTTGCCAATTTCGCTGCGAATATATATCTTGATCAGGCAGAAGAGTAATCCAAGCATGACCAGCAAAGAAATTGCGATCTGGCCGTAATGCCAGAATACAATCCAAAGACTGTTTAATACACAAGAGAGAGTAAACCAGTAGCCCATCTGTTGTATACGCAGATTATTTTTTTGTGCTGGTAATAGTTGATAAACTCCAAAGGCCAGCATACTCAAGTAGATGAACCACCAAATGACAAACACGTAACCAGCCGGGTTAAACAGGGCCGGGATGGCAGCGCTGACCTGTGTGCCAGTCAGGTTATTAAGTGGCAAAGTATCAGCCAGAATTTTTATAAACAGCATGAATAGCAGCCCTGTAAAATTAATAATTTGGCGTGTCTTCATGCAGAACATCCTCTCACAAGCATAATTTATGTGAATTTATTTCTTTTCAATTATCCCCTGTTTTCATTAATTTGAAAACCTCGCCATCCTTACAGTTTTTCAGTATTGATTGTGAAAACACAGACAAAAATTTGAAAAAATGGCAGCAAAGTGCCTGTCCAGCCGCTGATTGTGGATACACAAGAATTGATTGCGCTGTCTGAAACCATACTCCGGTTTATTAAAAACCACGTTTCTGACCTTGCCAGGGAGGTGGTAGTGCTTTTTCAAATTCATCAACACTTGGACCTGCCAGATTCTGCAGACGCCACATTCCGTATAAATAGCTTAGTACCAGCACCGCAATGGTGACGGGCCATCCCAGTAATGCATTTCCCCACGCCAAAGCCACGGCAGAGGCATTCTGATATAAGAGCCACTGCATTAGCAGACGCAAGGCAATAAACAAAGCCCAAAACCAGGTTACTTCTGTATATGCCGGACGAATTTGTTTGTGCCAATACCAATTGCGTGGCCAGGCGCGAGTAAGATGACTGCTCCAGGCGGCCAATGGTTTACCGATTATGTTTGAACCAATGGCGACCAGCAATAATGCCGCACTACTAATCAGATCCGGAAGGAAGAAGCTGCTGGCGCTTTTGGAAAACAAAGCAAACATTGCAGAGATAGCCACCAGTAGCACACCACTTAAAGCATATCCCCATGATTGCTTGTGGGTTACTCGCCAGATCATGATAAGCAGTGCAACTGCCAGCGTGATCAGAATCGCCGGATTGAGTCCGATAACTGCCTGCAGGATTGCAAAGATCAAGGGTGGCAGGATTGTATCCAGAGTATTATTTTTTCCACTGAAAACCGTTTTCAGTTCTGTTCCAAGTTCTTCAAGTTTTTGTTTCATTTTTCGTTCCCAAGCGCATTACTCTTCTTCATCACTGTAACAATCATCTGCTAAATCAGCCTGACGGATCACTTTGCTGCGTGCGGTAAGGGTGGCAAAGAGCATGAATCCACCTGCTGCCAATCCTAAAACTGGTGAGCCAAAAGCACCTAACAGGTAACCGCCCAAACCGGGGCTGACCAGTTGTGCAAAGGTCTGCATGGAATTATCCAGGCCCAGGGTACCGCCAATATCTTCTTTTTCAACCGATTTGGTCAATAGGCTGGATAGCACGGTATTGAGCACGCCGGCAGCCAGCGCAATAGGCGCCAGGACAACCAGCAGCAGCCATACATTTTTAGTAAATCCCCACAGGATGAGGGTGACAGTGATCAGTACAGCAGCGTAAAACGTCAGGTCTCTTTCACGAAATCGCTGGGTTAGTTTGCCAATGGCCAAAGCCTGCACCAGCACGGAGAGTACCCCCACATAGGTGAGGATTAAACCGGTCTGGTTGAGGGATAAATTCAATGTTTCTTTGGCATATAGGGAGAACGTGGATTGAAAAAGAGTGAATGCCAGGCTGTAAAACAGACGGATATTCAATAAAGGTCCCACACAAGGGCGACGTAATGCCTCAAGCAGATTGTTGAATGAGAGGCTGGTGCGTGCTTTCTTTTGTGCCTTTCCACGTTGATCAGCAGGCAGGGATTCCGGCAGCCAGAAGATCACGGCTAATAGATTGATCAATGAGAGTACTGCGGCTACAATAGCGGGTAAATTTAATTGAATGTTACCCAGCACGCCACCCATCACTGGTCCGATGATGAAGCCCAATCCAAAGGAAGCGCCGATCAGACCCAGACTGCGGGCACGGTTCTTCGGTTCGGAGATGTCGGTGATATAGGCCTTCGCCAGCGACATATTGCCGCCGAACAACCCATCCACAATGCGGCTGAGGAAAATCATCCACAGGCTTTGCGAGAATGCCAGCATAATAAAAGCGATCAAGGTGCCTGCAATGGAAAAAATCAGCAAAGGACGGCGGCCGTAGCGGTCGGATAAGCGTCCGATGATGGGCGCCGCAATCAATTGGCCCAGAGCATTAACTGTTCCCAACAAACCGACCATAAAAATGGTAGCGCCGAAACCTTCCGCATAATAGGGCAGCAAAGGCAGAATCAGGCTGTAACCCAGCAAATCCAGAAAAACGAAGCCCAAAATCAGCATCAAAGGGCGCGTTAAAACTTTTTTCATTGTTTTACCTTTAATGAAAATTCAGTCTCAATAAATTGTTTTGTGCCGGTACAGCACTCAAATGGCACTTCTTTTGCGACTGGTAATGATAAAAAAGAGTACCAGAAATCCTAAAATGAACCCCGCAGATATTTGTGCTACCCAGGCAATGATGGGAACATCCATATGTGCAACATTAATGCCGATGAATGCCCATACAATCACCAAGGGATAGGCGATTTCTTTGCGGCGTACGATCATGGCGATGGAAAGCAGCATGGCGACCAGCATGACGATGATTGTCCAGGTTTGTGGTGAGAGTCCCCAACCACCCCAGCCTGTCACTACACCTAAAGCGGCGATATTGGCAATGGTGGCGACCGAAATCCAGCCCAGGTAAATGCCAAAAGGTACATCAAATGCCCAACGTTCGATTCCTTTGGGTTTGGTTTTGCCGATGCCACCTCGTGTATATACCATAATCAACGAGAGTAAAATGCCCAGCATAACCAGCACGGAAAATACCATTTGCCCATAATGCCAGAGAAAGATCCATACGCCGTTCAAGATGCCGGAAAGTACATACCAATAACCAATCTTTTCAAAGCGCGGATTATTTTTTTGTGCGGGTAATGCTTGATAAACCGTGAAGAAGATCAACCCCAGATAAATAATGCCCCAGATAGAGAAGACGTAACCTGCCGGGGTGAAAAGGGAGGGGATATTGTCGCTAATTTCGCCGGTGTCGATGCCGTTGATTGGCAGGGCATTGGCCAGATAATTAATCACTAATGCAAATACGGTTGCCAGAATATTGAAAAGCTGTTTTTTTGTCATCTCAACTTCCTTCTGATTTAATCAGGTCTGCATATCGTTTTCCCAAGAAGAAACGCCCCCAATTACCATCACTTGTGGAGGCAGTCACAAACACATACAAAGCGCCAGTGAAAAAGCCCAGGGTCATCATGAAGAAAACCCAAATCAAGGTCGATAGCCAATATTTTTCACGGAAGCCAATCCATAGGGAGAATAGCGTAAAACCAACATACAAATCCACCATGGATACTTTTCCCCAGGGCATTGCCAATAAAATGTTACCTTCCGCGGAGAAATTCCCAATGATAAATGCGTATAAAATTATACCTGCCATGGCCAGAACCCCTACGGCTGAAATCCATTTAACCCATTTCATAATTCTTCTCCTTATTCTGGTAACCAGGATAAACACAATGCACCTGGCCCCACATGTGTACCCAGCGCAGGGGTTACTTCACTGATCATTGGTTCTTTGAGATTGGGAATGGCATCCTTGAGTTGTTTAAGGAGTTCCTCAACCTGTTCAGGTACATTGGCATGGGTGATGCCGAACAAACTGGCATTTGGTGCCATTTGTTTAGCCGTCTCCACCACGCGAGCAAATGCCTTTTTACGCGTACGTACAATATCCATCTTGGCTAGATGGTTGTTCATTCTCAAAATTGGTTTGATATCCAGCAAGCTGATAATGCCGTGTTGAATATTGGAAAGCCTGCCACTACGCTGCAAATAATCCACCGTATCCAGTTTGGCGTAAGCCTGTGATTTTTCAATGGCTTTTTCTATGATATCTAGAATTTTCTGCTCAGTGGCTCCTGAATGCGCAGCCTGGGCGGCTGCCAGAACAATTAGCCCTTCCGCCATGGTGAGATTGCCGGAATCAATGACATGTACTGGCACATCATGAATTTCCTCTGATGCCAGGCGAGCTACATTGCAAATATTGCTAAATTTTTGTGTAATATGAATCGAAAAAATTGCCGTGGCGCCCTGCTCAATCAGGGATTGATAGGTTTGCAGGAATACACCTGGACCAGGGCGGATGTGGTTGGGGGCTGCTTTGCATCCGGTAATTGCTCATAAAATTCTTTGCGGCTGATTTCGACGCCATCCAGATAGCTTTCCCCGTTGATATTCACGAAACAGGGGATCACTGTGATGTTGTATTTGTTAATGATATCCAGCGGTAAATCACTGGTACTGTCGGTAACGATATAAATACTCATATCTCCCTCACTTGACAAGTAACTTTAAAATATACTGATAAGACCCTATAACTCTAATTTTAGAGGGTTGGGATGTGGAATACAAGCGAAAAGAGGGGAATTTTTATTAGAGGTTTATATAAATTCAAAGGAAAATTAGCGTGATCTTATTTCATGCTATTGGGTGTTTATTTATGCATAGAAATATTTTGACGGGATGATCAAGCGAAATCGACATGTGCCATAAGGTAGATTATCGGCGAAAGATAATGCTGTCAGTTTAGAGAAATTACCTGACTGACTTTCAATATGGCTCAGTAACAATCGATCTTTTGCCCACACAGTAGGATATATAAAAACAGGCTGCCCAGTCGGGCAGCCTGTTGGGGTTTTACAACATCGATACCGCGTCTTTATCCGCCAGGATGGTTACGTTTTTCATGGTGCGCAGAAAGCTGGCCGGAAGATCCGGGGTGACTTCGCCTTTAATCATCTGGTATAAAATGTCTGCTTTGTGTTTTCCGGTCACGATCATGATGGTTTGCTGTGCTTCGGAGAGGGTTTGCATGCCCAGGGTGAGTCCCTGGGTGGGTACCACCGAGATATCGCCCCAGTAGTTTGCACTGCTTTCCAGAGAAGCGCGGGTCAGGTCAATGACACGGGTGCGAGAATCAAAAGGTGAGCCAGGTTCATTGAAACCAAGGTGTCCGTTTGGACCAATGCCCAATACCAGTAAGCCGATTCCGTTGTGCTTCTTAATAACCTGTTCTATTCGGCGGGTTTCAGTATCAATATCCGCAGCATCGGCCTGGAATCGGTATAAATGGTCTTCAGGGAAATCTACCTGATCAATAAATGAACGTTTCAACCATTGAAAGAGATTTCTTTGATCATGCGCGGCGATGCCCAGATATTCATCCAATTCCAACAGATAGGAGGATGAGAAACTCAGTTCTTTGCGGGCAACCAAGCCATTCAGGTTTTTATATAATCCAAGCGGTGTATTGCCAGTGGGAAAAACCAAAACGCGCTGTGGGTTGTTATGTACGTATGCTGCTACCATGCTGGCTGCATATTCATTGATTTCAAATGCATTATTCTTAATAATAATATTCATGTGTTGCTACCAATTAATGTTTTCCTTAATGAAAGTTACTTTGTTTGCAAGTTCGCATTCAGGATGTTGCTTTGATGGGTTGTCCTAATGGATAGGGTTTAATCAGGAAAAATGCAGCGATACAGGCCAGGCCGGCAATGGGTCCAATCCACATAACGCCGGATTGAAATGAAAGTACCACTACGAGAATGGATCCGGCCAGGCTGCCAACGAATTGATTGATAAGTCCCTGAACGGCAAAATACATTCCTGCACGGTCTTTACCGGTTTCCTGGGCTTCAACGGCCGCAATATGGGAGGGAAAGGCGTACGGTATGGTAAAAAACACACCGATGGAGAAGCTGCCAATACCGCCTAAAATGATACCGATTAGATAGGGGGAGAGCGGCAAATTGAATTGGGCTGAAGCCAGGGGGAAACAGAGCATCACTCCGGCAAAAATCAATAGTGCCAGGCGAAAAGCCCATTTGACACCCTTCTTCTTGCTGAGCCAGTTAAAGAGCAGCAGCATGATGGGTACCGGTGCAAAGGCTGCAGCGTTCATGGTACCCAATTGGGATTGGCTGAGATCCATCATATCCAATGCCATAAAGGCGATACCACCCAGGAAAAATTGTAATCCAAAGAAGAAAGTAGCCAACGCAGCGATGTAAATACGGAAAGTCCTGTTCTGCAGCGTCATGCGCACACTTTCCCAGATATTCATATCGGCTTCCAGGCTTTGCTGTTCTTGGGATTGATCCTCTGTTTTCGTTGAGCCTTCTTTGATGACCAGAATAGGGCCGATAAAGGAGAGAATAGAAGGCAATAACATCCAGGTGGTGGCACGGAAACCAAATTTATCAAAGAGGATCGGTGCCAGCACGTAAATCAGCACATAACCGGCCGTGTTAAAAAACGTCTGCCAACTGGCCACACGTACGCGAGACTGCTCGTCTTTGACAATTTCGGAAAGGCTGGCCAGGTAGGGTACGGTGATCAGGGTATAGCAGAAGAAGAATATGGAACTCATCACTACTACATACATGGTATTACCCCAATGACCATTTGCTCCCAGGGAGTTCCCGGTAATGGGTGGATACCAGAGCAGAACGAAGGAGATTGCCGTAGGGATCAGCCCAAGCGCCATCAATGGTCTGCGACGTCCCCAACGTGATTTCATATTATCCGTCCAACTGGCAATGGGTAAGTCAATCAGGCCATCCAATGCACGGGCAATGAACATGCCAATGGCATATCCGGCGGCGGGTACCAGGATGACCGCACCGGTTTCCAGCAGGCTTTGTGCCGGCCGGTAATAATACAATAGATAGGTAATCACTAATTGATAGAGAAATCCCGGACCAAATCCGCCGATTGCATAAATCGGTTCTTGCCATTTTTTAATCTGTTTCATGTTGGCTCTCCTACTAACAACCTGAAGGCTAAAAAATCACACTGTTTGGAAGTAATTACGAATTTTCTGTGCTACATATGGGTCTCCCGGTATGCCGGGTTGACTGGACCCTTGAATCTTAATCATCTGTTCAAGCTGCATACAAAATGCAATGACCAGTTCTTTGTTAATCGGTTTGGGCTTTTTAGTAACAAATTTTTCAAAATTCTGGAAATAAATTTTCTCTAAAACGTTTTCTGGCAAAGCAATACCTGTAAAGGATTCATTGGGCTTGCCAAACAAAAAGCCACTCTGAGGTGTCAAATCAAATGCGCCCTCTGTTTCCAGAAAATGACGAATGAGGTTTACGCGCTCGCTGCTTTCCTGTAATTCAATGCCTTTTTCGGGGGTAGCCAGCAGTGCTTTGGCACCGATATCTGTGCCGAAGAGGATGCGGTCCTGATATTTGATAAAGAAATCACGGGCCGCCTGCGCATCAGCGCTGAAATTTTGATACATTTCGATACCAGGTACGAGATCAATATGCATATTCGGAAATTCATCCAGAAATGCTGCCAGGCGTGGTAATTGTTTGGAAAGGAAAAAGAAATGAGCAAAAATCACCTTCAAGGAAGGGTGGCGTTGTAGCACATTGAGCATTTGTTGATACTGATCTTCGTTATTGACAAAAGTACCATCCCCATAAAACCAACCGCGTTCAATGGCCCAATGGGGAACCAGTTCTGCATTCCAGAATTCTTCGGGGTCATTGAGATGCATGAGCAGCGGCATTTGCAATTCGTCCATTTTTTGCCAATACGGAGCAAGAATATCACTGTCAAAATCCGGGATGGGCAGCATTTTTCGCATTTCAGGCTTGCCCTCGATCATCTTAATGCCATCACAACCCATTTGAGAAAGAAAGGTGACATTTTCAGCCAGAATTTCACCAGCTCGTTGTGGTTCACGAAAATAAGCAGAGATATCCAATCCGCCAAAAACGAACACACGATCAGGAAAATGGTCCTTGAGATGCAACGCATCCGGCACCAGACTAAGACGCTGCTGATGAGGTGTGCAAACGATATTCAATCTCTGGATGCCCAGTGCGTCACATGCTTTGATTAAGCTGTCCTTCATGTGCATGTCTGGGTAATGTATGTGACAATCCAGCAGTGATTGATTGAATTTGAGGTTGTTTTTCATGGAATTTCTCCTTTTCAGGTAAAGGCGAAAAAACCTGTGAATCGTAGCAATCAGGCAGTGAACACTTTTGAGTATTCGGTTACTTTCTGGAAGGTAAGCACGACACTGCCCAGAAGAACAGCCTGACTGTTTAATTGAGACTTCTCAATCCGTGGGATGTGTGGAATAACCCCTTGTAAACGGTTTTGAATGGGGACAAGCAATAAATCGGCTGCACTGGCAATATGTCCGCCCAACAAGATAAGCTCAGGGTCAAAACAAACTGAAATATTAGCAATCGCCATACTGAGGTAATCTACTGTGCCTGCGACGACTTCCAATGCCCAGCCTTCACCTTCGCGGGCAGCTTCAAAAACAGTGTCTGAAGAAAAATTTTCTTTTATTAATAAGCCGTACTGCTGGCATTTTGCCTTGGCACGGGAGACTATACCTTCTTCCGAGGTCATTAATTCCAGTGCGCCAAATCCGGGATATTTTTGATTGAGCGAATGAATATCAGGAAGCAGATATCCAACTTCACCTGAGGCACCATGGAATCCGCGATGAAGTTTGCCGTCCAATAGGATGCCAGCACCAATACCAGTGCCAACCAGCAGCATGACCACATCATCAACCCCTCCGGCAGCACCGAACCAGTACTCACCCAGAATCGCCAGATTGACATCATTTTCTATCACCAGCGGTAAGTCAAAAAGAGGCTCCAACCTGGATTGAAGGGGTAAATTATACCAATCCAGGCTGGGAGCTACTCGAATATTTCCAGTCAGTCTGTCGATGAATCCTGGTACTGCAATGGCAATGCCCAAAATACGTTGCTCGTTCTGCAATGGATGCTGTAATATTTGCTCAATGAAATGGACAAGGAACTGGAAATTATCTTCAGCAGTTTTCCAAGTAACAGGCTCGTTAAAAAGTTGAATGATATCCCCGCCAATGGTAGCGATGCAGCCTTCCAATTGGCTTCCGCTTAGGTTGATGCCGACCACCAGGTTATTTTCTGTATTGAGGGAAAGCAAGTTCCGTGAACGTCCTTTGCCGCTTTCCTTTTCACCGGTGTAAATCACCAGGCCTTCTTCGACGAGTTGTTCAATGATGCGCATGGCAGTTGGCATGCTGATCTGCAGTTGTTTGGCGATCTCCGTGCGGGATGTCAACTTTGTTTGCCGTAAAAATTCCAGCACAGCGGAGCGGTTGATATTGCGCATATCAGCTTGAGCAATGGTTTTAGATTTATGGACTTGCTGCAATGACATAAGTCAAGCTCCAATAGCGGGGTATATACCGAATAAAGTTACTTACTAACTGTAAATAAGTATATAAAAAACGACATTCAAAGTCAAGCAGCTTTCATTTTTGTTAGGCATTGAGTTAATTTATAGGGGAATATCTTCGAAAACCATTTTATAAAACGTCATCTTATCACCTTCATCCCGGATGTAAATATCCTGGGATAAGCTGAATAAACGCAAGAGTACGTACAGATCACCCACTGAGCTGGAAAAATTGAGGCTGATGAATAGAATCAGGGCAGCCAGCCAGGATTGCGGTACAAAGCAGCAGCAGATCAGACCCACAATAGTAATCAAAACAACAGGAGCTGCTCCAATTACCAGATATGCATTGCGCCGAATATACCAATCCGGGGCAGCAGCGTAGGCATAACTAAGCTTGAAAGCAAATTTGGGTTTGCTTCCGGTAAACAATCTGAAGAATAAGCCATGAACAGCTTCATGAAGGATCACCAAAGCGACAATAAATAGAATACCGCCCAGCAATATAATTAATATCTGAGATAAACCTGCGACCTCGAAAATGGGTATTACATCTACTGACCTTATCAGGCTTATCAATTGGAAGAAAATCCAATATGAGCCAAAGAATAGCAGTAATCCCACCACGTTCATACCAATGACCAATCCGGTTTGCTTGGCGATGTCAATCACCTCAATCGATTGATATGTTTCTGGTAAATTTTGCGTGGCTGTTTGGTGGATTTCTTCAATCATTGGATTACCCTCTAAAAAAATAATTGTAGCCGACTCTGTTTGAGATTATACTACATGCATATATTAATCACGTTTTATAGAAAGAGGACCCTATGCGATCACGAAGAGCCATTTTGTATACACCCGGTAATGACATGCATAAAATTATCAAAGCCGCCCAACAAACGGTGGATTCTGTTTGTATGGATCTGGAAGACAGCATAACGGTGAATGATAAGGAAAATGCACGAAAAACCAGTGCTGAAGCTTTAGCCACACTGACATTCGAGTCACGGGAACGTCTGGTGCGTATTAATCCAGTGCAGTCTCCGTATGCCAGTGACGATCTGGCGGTCATTTTACCGGCACATCCGGATGGCATCATTGTCCCCAAGGTTGAATCAGCCGGCTCATTGCAATGGGTCAGCCGACAAATATCAATGTATGAAGATGAAAATGGCTGGAAAGCGGGTTCGATTGTCCTTATTGCTCAAATTGAAAGTGCACGGGCTATTGTAAACCTGGCACAATTTTGTGCAGCGGATGAACGTCTGCGAGCATTGGTCTTTGGTTCAGAAGACCTTGCTGCAAGTTTGGGCGTTCAGCGTACACCTGAAGGCACAGAGCTGCTGCATGCACGTTCTGCGGTTGTCTTGCACGCGGCAGCCTTTGGCTTACAGGCCATAGATCAGATTTGTCCTGATTTTCAGGATATGGAACGACTTGAAGTTGATTCACGGCAGGGATTATTGCTGGGATATCAGGGCAAACAAGTTATTCATCCTGCCCAAATTGATTTGGTACAACAAATATTTAATCCCACAGAAAAGCAAGTAAATGATGCACAGCTCATTTTGAATGCCTATGTTGAACATGTCGCTCACGGGGATGGTGTTTTTGCGATGCAGGGAAAAATGGTGGATTTAGCCATCGTGCGCAACGCTGAAAGGGTCATTGAACGAGCGAAAGCTGGCGGCGTTATCAACTGATTTACGAAGTTATCCACAGGAATTTGTAGCGTTATCCACAGAAAATAGGCAATTCATCCCCAGTTGCTGGGGATGAATTTAATTTTAAATGGATAGCCACCTCAAAGTGAGGCTATCGGATTGAAATACATAAATGATTTTAAATCAGAGAAAAAGGGAAAGGATTTCAAGGGTGTTTTCGGGTATCATCTGGCTAAAGACACTGAGCTTGATCAACCAGATCAGGCTACCTAGTAGTAATAATAAAAGGGTCAGTCCAAGGATCATCAAAATTTTTGGCCAATAGGCATTGAACCAATTTCCAACAACGCTTTGTGGGGGAATTTCTATGGCAATGATACTGAGATTGTCATAACCGCCGCGTTGATTAGCCAGATCAATGGTTCGGGAAACAGCTTCCTCGATATCACCATTTTCAAACAGGTCTAGCAATTCATTATTGACGATTAAATCAGTAATGCCGTCGGTGGTTAACAAAATGCGATCATCCGGTAAAAGAGGAAACCCCTGATTTTGCAGGGCGATGTTATCCGGTTGATGATCAATGTAAAACAAACGCTGGTCAACATCAGGTGGTTGAGGGCTGCCTAAGTAGCGGCGAATGACATGCGCATTCGGGTGACGTTTGGCTTCGGATTCCTCAATAATCCCCAAATCAATGGCTTCCTGCACCCAGCTATGATCCAGAGAGAGCTGATGAATATGATGGTCGCGGATGAGATAAATACGTGAATCGCCTACATGGGATGTGTAAAGACGTTTTCCAATAATCCAGGTTGCAGCAACCGTTGCCCCCATACCACGAATTCCATTTTCAGATTCGGCATCCTGAAAAATTTTATTACTGGCGAATTTTATGGATTCGCACAGTGATTTCAACGGCGTGTGAATGTCACCTTGCGCAAGAAATTGAGTTACATGATTTACAGACATTTCTGACGCAATTTCGCCGCCTCGATGCCCGCCAATACCATCAGAGATTACTGCCACGAGTACCGGTATGTGAGGATGTCGTTCAGATTGATATGCTGAGACAGCAAAACGATCCTCGTTGTTTTTTCCGGTACTGCCAGGATGGCTGCGAGCTATAACGGGGAATGCAGATTCCTGAATTCTTTTCATTTCGTTTTTTCATTATACGGCAGAAGAATAATTTCGGGTTGTGAATCAGGGTATAGAATTTTGAATCTATATGTCAATCGGCCAAACTGAATTGTATCTCCATGCTGCAATTCTGCACCTAACACTGAAATTGGAGCATAGTTTACCCATGTTCCTGCCACTGAACCTTCATCATAGATTGTATATTCTTTTTGATTTTGTGTACAAATACGTGCATGCACACCGCTGACTGAGGTATCATCCAGATGGATCGTGACTCGATTTTTGTGCCTGCCAAATATCACTTCATCAATTGGCGGTAACGGAATGGTTTCACTTTCAATTTCCTCTAATGTATCACTGAGGTGTACTAAAATTGCGCCAGTAGGGGCTGATGAATCTGCTAATTGGGCTGCAGCAGGTGAAACACTTTGCAAGCCATCCTGTTTTATTGGCGCCAGTTGTTTGATGTTTACCATTTGGAATAAAGGATCAATTGTTTTTCTGCGGGAAGGCAGGTTGGCGAATAAATATTTTCCTTTTCCGCGGAAAGTGAAGAATGCTGTGGTAAGCAATGTTATGGTTAGTAAAACTGCTGCACCGATAATCCAGGCTTGATAATCAATGATCAACTCAAAAAAGGTTCGCTTGCGCGTTGCGATGGTAATTTGGACAGGCAGTCCAATTGTGGATGCTGAAAAACCTGCTTCATCTTGAATTTCAACTTTAAGATTTACGGTTTGAGATTCTGTGTACGGTGTAAGATCCCATAGGAAGCGATCAAAAGGCGGGTCCATATTTCGGGCAACCAGTACGTCATCAGCAAATAATCGAGCAAAGGTCAGTTCGCGTTTATATTGATCGGGAAATTCAACCAGAATACTGATTTCAGTATTTTCCGGTTCCAACGTATCTTCTTCAGTGCGATTTTCGGATTTGATAGGAAGGCGAATAATTTCGCTGGGCGGGGAGAAAAAAATCGGATTTGGAGGAAGGACGTCGAATTTGAAGGAAAGCATATTGCTATCTTTCCATTCCTGATTATGCAGTAAAGAAAGAGACAAAGTATGGATACCGCCGGATTGCATACGCGAGTGATATTGGATTTTATACAACCAGCGTAATTTTTCCAACGAAGAGGATGGGTTTGGTAAATCTTCAACACCGCTAAAAAAGAAATAAGAACCCCCGGTGATTTCTGCTAATTGCTTAAATGGAATTTCCCCATTGCTATTAACTAACGTGCCTGCCCCAACCAGCCAGACATCCACCTGCACATCCATCTGTTTGGCTCGTTCAGCCATGCCGGGCAACTGATCGCGAAATTCCTGCGGCATCATCGGCGTAATATAGAGGATGGCATATTTTTGCGGTACTTCATCTTTCGATGAAGCGGCCAGATCAAGTGCCTGGGACAAACTTACCAGATTGGGCTGCGACAAAATAAAATCAGGTTGATATGATTGTAATTCTTCACTCCAGACTTGTGTATCTTGTTCATGTGAGATCAGAACGCCGGTATTGGTTGTCAGGCTGTAATCATTTGGTGAAGATGCCGATTGAAATTGTATCCAATTAAGCAAATGATTACGTAGGCTATCTATGCGGTATGCCCCACCGGCTAAATCTTTCAGACGTGGTCCGGCATTAATAGCAGTGATCCAATGGACACCGGGTTCTATTTTTTGCACAGATTCTGCAGACAAAATATTGTCATCTTCCTCAATACGAAGGTCTTCAGTACGAAGGTCATCCATGAAAATGTCATTGGCATCAAATGGTTGCAAATAAAATGTAATTGTTGGGAATTGACTGGTATCCAATGATAAGATGGTTAATACAGATGATTCTGCGGCTTGTACGGCTGTGGAAATTATGAATAACATTGTCAGTACAAGTGCAATCATGTTTCGTTTTAGTGTTGTCATGAGTGAGTTATTAATATTGCTTATCATGTGGGTCACATCTATAGAAATGCGTTGTCAGTTAATTATACATTGCAAAGCTGCACAAATTGATTTGTTTTATTTTCGCAAGATTCAAAACGAATATGATTGATTTTACATAGCGCAAAGATATAGGAAAATGTATAATATCATTATTAGGTTATTAAACAAAGGATGGTTATCGTAATGAATGTTCTGCTGGATCCGAATATTATATATTTTCTGTTCATCGGTGGTCTGGTGATGGGCATTATTGCAATATTTTCCCCAGGAACGGGATTCATTGAACTGGGGGCGCTGTTCGCAGTCGCACTTGCAATTTATGGGTTAGTCAACTTACCGGTGAATTCATGGGCTATTACCATTATGATAGCAGGCTTTATCCCCTTTATCTTTTCCGGGAAAAAGGAATATAGAAAATGGTTAATACCCACCTCAACCATCCTGGTGGTTGTGGGCTCATTGTTTATTTTTCGTAGAGACGGAAATGCTGCTCAGGCTAATCTGGTTTTGATTGTGATCATTGACTTGATCGCAGTGACGCTTTTATGGTTATTTGCCATCAAAGGCATTGAAGCCATTCGTATTGCCCCCAGCTTTAATCTGAATGAATTAGTTGGCCAGGAGACAGTAGCATTAACTGATATTTTTGAGGAGGGAACAATACATATCAATGGGGAAGATTGGACAGCACGCAGCAAAGAACCCATACCTGAAGGCAAAATGGTGCGTGTATTTGGGAGAAATGGTCTGGTATTGTTAGTTGAGCCTGCTGAAGGTAATAATTCAGCAGATTTAGGTTAGGTGTATTCCTAGAGGAGAAATAAGGATGGATAGTCTTTTTTCAATAGCAAATTGTGTCGTTGCAATCATTGCATTACTGGCGATATTTTTTGTCATATCAGCAATCCGCATTATTCCAGAATATAAACGCCTGGTTATCTTTCGATTGGGTCGTTGTATCGGCGCCAAAGGACCTGGCATCATCATTCTGATCCCGGTGTTAGATAAAGCAGTTTCAGTGGATTTGCGTGAATTGGTTCGTGAAATTCCAACACAGACAGCAATTACCCTGGATAATGCTCCAATCAGCATTGACTTCTTGTGGTACTTTAAACTCTTTGATCCGGTGCAAAGTGTGCTGGCCGTTGGTGATTTTGAGCTGGCTGCCCAGGGTATTGCTACCACGACATTGCGATCCGTCATTGGTGGTATCCTGTTGGATGATGTGCTTTCACAACGTGAACGGATCAATAGTGCTTTACGCACCCGTTTGGATGAAGTAACAGAGCGTTGGGGTGTAAAAGTAACCAATGTTGAAATTCGCGAAATTACCCCGCCGCGTGATGTGCAGGATTCCATGAATCGGCAGTTGACTGCTGAGCGTGAACGTCGTGCCATGGTGACCGAATCCACTGGTAAGCGAGAAGCTGCCATTAATGTGGCTCAAGGTGAGAAACAATCCTCCATCTTGAAAGCTGAAGGTGAGAAACAAGCTTCCATTCTCGTAGCAGAAGGTGAACGTCAGGCACAATTATTACGTGCTGAAGGTTATACGGATGCGTTGGATAAAATCTATAGCGTTGCAAAAAAGGTTGATAAGCAAACCATGACTTTGCAATACTTTGAAACCCTGAAAAAGATGGGTGAAGGTGCTTCAAGTAAATTCATTTTCCCCATGGAGTTTACCAGCATGCTGAGTGATTTTATTAACAAAAATAAAGTATAGTCAATTTTTTACTGGAACAACCTTTGGCCGACAGGATTGTATCTGTCGGCCAAATTTGTTAATATAATAAATACACAACTGAAAGAAGTTGGAAGGATTTATGGTACACGGAGATCATTTGAAGGGCCACATACAATTACAGATTGTTCCTGCAGGCGAGGCGGATTTTCCCGAGCTTCATCTTCTTGCTGCAGGTTGCTTTGGTTCTGATTGGACATGGCTAAACAGCCTGGGTGTTTTAACGTTACCAAAAATCCTGCGCTTTAAAGCGACAGACATAAACACAGGTAAAATGATTGGTTTTATTGCCAGTGAGATTCCAAATGATGAAGCCGTTTCATGGATATTGTCACTTGGTGTCGATCCTGAATATCGCCGATTGGGCGTTGCACAACGCTTATTGGCAGTGCATGAGCTGACAAGCACTGCGCTACGTTTTCGTTTGTGTGTGCGGCGTTCAAATGAATCAGCACAACGCTTGTACGAAGAGGTTGGATACCAACAGGTTGGGGTTTGGGCAAATTATTACCTGAACGAAGATGCTTTTGTCTTTGAAAAAAAATCTATCAGTTGACTTTCTGAGCATTTGTATATAATATAGTAGTAACCAGGAGGCAACCCTGATATGAATGGCTTGGAGAAAATTCTAAAGTAATATAAAGGGCACGTGAATTTCACGTGCCCTTTTTTATATAAAATACCTTCGAAAGGAGAGCTAAAAATGGATTATGGGATGATCGGCAAACTGGAAAAAGCCAAACGATATGCGCAAGAGCGTGAAAGATTTGCATTTAAATCATTTACAGTAACGATGGAAGGTGCAAATAATCCACATAAAGTGTCATATGAACAAGGTGAATGGCAATGTGATTGTGATTTTTTCCAGTCGCGAGGTAGATGCAGTCATACCATGGCTTTAGAGTACCTCTTGGAAGGCATGCTCAAAGAAGCACTGGCGGAAGTTTAAAAAAGGGGATACACGACTCATAAAAAGACCTGTGTTTTTCAAGCAGGTCTTTTTGTTTTCTTATTCGCCCAATCCGGCCCGCATTGCGAACAATGCTGCCTGAGTTCGGTCATTGACGCTCAATTTGGAGAAAATGGTGCTCATATAGTTTTTTACAGTACCATCCGACAAAAAGAGGGTTTGAGAGATCTCAGCATTACTAAAGCCCCGGGCTAACAGTTGCAGAATTTCTCGCTCACGCTCGCTTAGCATACTGAGTAATTTCTGATCCGGTTGGGAAAGCTTGGGTTGATGGGAAACATGAGAGAGCACCTTGGGTGCCACCTGCGGATCAATATGACTGCGTCCTTGTATGGTATCCAGGATCGCTGCTACCAGGCTTTCTTTTGGGGTATCCTTAAGTAAGTATCCGGAGGCACCACTGCGGATGGCATCCAGCACCCAATCATCACTATCAAATGTGGTTAATACCAGTACATGAATATGTGGGTATTTTTCCCTTATTATTTTTGTCGCCTGAATACCATTCATGATTGGCATTTTTAAATCCATCAGAATGATGTCAGGATTCATACCAGGGATAAGATCAATAGCCTCTTTGCCATTTGATGCAGTGCCAATCACATTCACTTCAGATACATTGGAAAGAATGGCTCGCAACCCTTCACAGACGATACTTTGGTCATCACAGATCAGTAAACGAATACTGGATTCGTTGATTGTCATGATTGTTCTCCATAAAGCAAATTGATTGTAGTACCTTCACCGGGCTGACTAACAATATTTAATGTACCATTAATCATTTCTACACGTTCTCGCATACCCAATAACCCATATTTCTGGCTCAGATCAATCTGATTCATATCAAAGCCGATACCGTCATCATGTATTGTTAATTCAAGATTTGGTTCCTTAAAGGCTAATGCGATATCTACTTGTTTTGCTTGAGCATGCAGAGAGATATTACTTAGCGCCTCCTGTGCGACACGATAGAAACATTGCTGTACCTCTACAGGGAAATCGCGCATATTTTCATCAATATCAATATTGATTTTTATTTCTGAACGACATGTAATGGATTCTGACAGACTCGAGATGGCCAGGCTTAAACCTAAATCCTCTAATGGAGAGGCGCGTAATGCCTGCAAGGAACGGCGGGTTTCGGTTAAGCCTTCGCGCACGGCTTGTAGGGATTGCCCTAATAAGGTTTCGGCTTTTTCAGGATTACTGTGCAATAAGGCGCGCACTCCCTCCAGTTCAACCGCTACACCACTCATTGTGTGCGCCAATACATCGTGCAGCTCTCTGGCCATGCGATTTCGTTCACGGCTGGTTGTTAATTGTTCGAGCGTAGCTGCATATCGGGTCAGGCGGTCATTTGCCAAAATAAGATGTTTGTGTTGCTCCCTTTGAACATGCATAAGATTGCCAATCATATTACCGACCAAGAGGAACATAACTGTACGCATGAAAGCCATGCCAATTATTGGTGTGAGAATTGGTATACCCAATAATTTATAACTGGCATAGGCTAGTAATAAATCCGTAAAAAAGGTAAAACCACAGAAAAAACTGACTGCCTGCATGTTATACTGCCAACTGATCAATACCAGTGGAATGAAAAGGACCAGAATTGGTTGTGTAACAAACATTAATATCGATCGATCCGGCGCATGATTGATGTAATACGAAATAAAGATATGCAATTGCAGGATTGGGCCTATGGTTGCCCATATAATCGCAATTGGAAAATGATATTGTTTAAACCAGATTTTTAGGCGTGGAATGCTGAGAAATGAAAATAATAGAATTGCATCAAGCACAGCAATGAAAATTAAGATAAAATCAGAATTAATAATCCATTCGCTCCCACGCAGAAACTCGATTGCTGAAAATAAAACCAGCGCGATTCTAACACCGGTAAAAATGCGGAATGACTTAATGATGCCGGGTTCTAATATGATTTTGGATTTCATTTTTTCATCATAACATGAACAGGAAAGAGTCTCCATTGATTATCGGCATACATTGAAATGATTTGAGTCAGGTTTTGAAAGTGACCGGGGTCATCTCGGGTCAATGACCGGGGAGACTACAGCAATTTGAAATTATTAACTATCCTTGACGATAGTTATTATGAATAGGATATAGAAGGAGTCGTTATCCATGAAAAAGAAAAAATATCTTCGCATTGGAATCATTGTTGGAGCCATTATTATCGTAGTGGTGAGCATCATTGTTGTGAACGGAATACGTGCAAACAATGCAGCCCAATCGGAGTATCAGACTGAAGCAGCATCTATTGGGGATATTAGTATTATGGTCAGTGCCACAGGTGCAGTGAGAGCCAATCAATCAGCGAATTTAATCTGGCAAACCAGTGGTAAAGTTTCTGATATCCATGTGGCAAAAGGACAATTGGTTGAAGAGGATGCCATATTAGCTGAATTAGCGTCAACATCCGTATCGCAGAATATTATTCTTGCACGGGTTGATTTGATTACTGCTGAAGAGGCACTTGATAAAGCGATTAACAACAGTGAAGCGCGTGCGAATGCACACCTGGTATTAATTCAAGCCGAACAGGCTTTAGATGATGCTGAAGATGAATCGGCAAGCAAATTATTTCAACGCGCCAGCCAGGAAACGATTGACATTGCAAAAGCAAATTTGATCAATGCCAACGATGCCCTGGATAAGGCAGAAGATCTCTATGAGCGCACCAGAGGTTCCGGCGAAGATAGCGTGGTTTATGCTGCAGGGTTAAGCCAGTATGCAAAAGCCCGACAAGATCAACAAAGTGCGGAATATAATTTACGATTTGTCCAGGATTTGCCTGATCCCCTGACAGTAGAAGAAGTAAATGCCAAGCTGGAACAGGCCAAGGCATTATATTTAACCGCCAAGCAGGATTGGGAAAAAGTAAAAGACGGCCCCAATGAAGAAGATGTGCTGGCAGCACAGGCTCGTGTCGATTCAGCTCAAGCCGCTTTGGATATGGCCAATTTATCAGCACCATTTGACGGCACCGTTACTGATATTGAAAATAAAGTCGGTGACCTAGTTTCAACAGGAAGTAAAGGTTTTCAACTGGATGACCTCTCTCATTTGTTGGTTGATGTAGAAGTATCCGAAGTGGATATCAATCAGGTATCTATTGATCAGGTTGTTGAAATTACGTTTGATGCGATTCAGGATCAGATATTTGACGGTGTGGTAACAGATATTTCCATGTTTGGTGCCAATACAACTGGCTCGGTCAATTTTATTGTGACAGCTGAGATTGATGATCCGACTGTTTTGATCAGACCTGGTATGACTGCCGCTGTAAATATTGAAGTTGAACAATTGCAAGGCGTTTTATTGGTACCCAGCCGGGCAGTACGCACGCTGAATGATAACCGTGTTGTATATGTTATGAAAGGCACCTCACCCATGCCGGTAGAAATTACCCTTGGTGCATCTGCAAATGCCTACAGCCAAATTGTCAGTGGTGATATTAGCGAAGGCGATATGATTGTTTTGAATCCGCCAGCTACATTACAGGGCTTTGGCCCTCCAAGTAGCGGTATGGGCGGCGGAGGCATGCAATGAGCGAATGGGTAGTTGATGCCAGTGGAATCACCAAAACATATCGAATGGGTGAATTTGATGTACACGCTTTAGGTGGTGTAGATATCCAAATTGCCCGCTCTGAGGTGCTCTCCATTATGGGTCCTTCCGGTTCGGGTAAATCTACGCTGATGAATGTGTTGGGTTGTTTGGATCGCCCGTCGGAGGGTGACTATTTACTGGATGGTGAGAGTGTTGCTAGCTTGAATGATGATCAATTATCCTCTATTCGAAATCGAAAAGTGGGTTTTGTGTTTCAGAGTTTTAATTTACTAGCCCGACAAACTGCACTATCGAATGTGACTTTACCCATGCGGTATGCCGGTTCGGATCGTAATGCGATGATTGAAAAAGCAACAGCCGCATTAGAGAAGGTTGGTTTAGGGGATCGCATTCATCATAAACCGAATGAATTATCGGGCGGTCAACAGCAGCGTGTTGCAATTGCACGTGCTATTGTCAATGATCCTGCTATTGTTCTGGCTGATGAGCCGACCGGTGCATTGGATAGTCGATCGGGTGAAGAGATTATGGAATTGTTATTAAATATGAACAGAGAATTTGGTACCACTTTGATCTTTGTTACCCATGATCCACGTATTGGTGAGATGACCAACCGCACGGTTGAACTTAAGGACGGTTTGGTCATTGGGAGGGACGAATGAGTATCCTTCAGGTAGTACGTGAAGCCCTTGAAAGTTTGATGGCGAATAAAATGCGCTCCATGTTAACCGTGCTCGGCATTGTGATTGGTGTGGCTTCGGTCATTGCGATGATGGCCATTGGTGAAGGAGTACAGGCCTCTATTACCGGTCAGATTTCTGATATCGGTACGAACTTAATTTTTGTTATGTCCGGAAATGAGACAGAAGAGCTTCGCAATCCAAAACCATTAACCATGGGGGATGCCGAAGCGATGGCAGATCCATTGGCTGCACCTTCAGTGGCGTTGGTTGCACCTATTTTACAAAGCAGCATGGAAGTTTCCACCGCTTTAGATAGTAAGCGGGTGACAATCAGTGGTGTAACTGTATCCTATGCAGAGGTTAGTAATGAAAATCTGACCGAAGGTGAGTTTTTTACTGATGATCATATCGTGGCGAAATCCGCCGTGGCTGTCATTGGTCCGGATACGGCAGAAAATTTGCTTGGACGATCTGTAGGTGTTACCGGTGAGACCGTTCGAATCGACGGAACACCATTTCGAATTATTGGTGTATTAGAAGCCAAAGGTGGTTCAGGCTTTGGCAGTCAGGATGATCGCATTTTAGTACCGCTTACCACAGCACAGGTACGTTTGATGCACCGCGGTGTGCGTGATAGCGTGGATATGATTGAAGCACAAGCATTAGATGCGGATAGCGTTGTCCCTGCAACAGAGGAGATCTCAGAAATATTGCGTACACGTCATCGCACGGAAGTTGGCGTAGACGATTTCACCATCTTCACTCAGGATTCCATTCTGGATGTAGCCACATCTGTAACTGGTGTAATCACTTTATTTCTAGGTGGTGTAGCTGCCATCTCCTTGCTGGTTGGTGGTATCGGGATTATGAATATCATGTTGGTCTCTGTTACTGAAAGAACCAAGGAAATTGGTTTGCGTAAAGCCATCGGCGCCAAGAAACGCGATATCTTAATTCAATTTCTCACAGAATCCGTTCTGTTGAGTTTACTAGGCGGATTTGTTGGCATAATATTAGCCTGGGTGCTGGCCACAATTGTCGGAATGATCTTTGCTGCATCTGGTACTGTCATTGAGCCCAAAATCACTTTGAGTGCTGTATTGTTGGCCACCATGGTTTCATCAGCAGTAGGCTTGATCTTTGGTATATTCCCAGCAAATAACGCCGCAAAATTACAACCTGTGGAAGCTTTACGGCATGAATAATTAGGTTCCGGGAGGAACAATGATGAAGAAAATAACGACAATATATATAGCAATTTTAATTTTGACAGCAGTTTTATTGAGTTCCTGTCAACCTCAGCCCGTACCGGGAGAGGGAACTGATACGAAAGACCAGCCTGCAGCAACTGTGGTGATAAAAACGGAAAAACCCACTGCTACTGTTGTGCCGACTGAAACAACGGAACCAACAGAAACAATAGACCCTATGCAAAAAAATCTGGATCAGGCTGAAGAAGTCGTGCGGTCATATTTTGATGCTGTATCAAATGGCGATAGTGACCAGGCCGCGGAGTATCTCTCACGGTTTAGTTTGATGGTCTTTGAAATGACCCGTGATGATGCTGTGAGTGCCTTACAGACCCAAAAGGTTGAAGGAATCAGTTGGTCGGCTTTAGAAGTAAACAATGTGGAAGCTTTTGATGATCAATCCATTCTGATTTCTGTTGCCTATGTTTCTACCCAACCAGTAGCGGAAGCTGAAGGCGAGGATGAAGCATCTGAAAGCAGCACACCCGTGCAAGCAGTTTGGGTCGTTCGCTTGGAGAACAATGAATGGCTGTTGAATTGGAATAATCTGATTGATTTCAAAACCATGTCAGCAGGTGCAGATACCGTAAATGGTGTTACGGTATTACCCACTCAGATTCTGCGTTATACCGATCGCATCGAATTGGTCATGCTAGTACAGAATCGCAATAATGAATCCGTGGTGTTTGGACAATCCAACGAAACCTTGGGAACCTTTTACTTTGGTGAAAAAGCAGTGGTTGCCGAGAAAACGCAATGGGTATTAAATGCACTGCGTAGCTCTCCCGGCCGTGTTTTGGAGGTCAAAGGTTTGTATGAAGCATATCCGGATCGGATCGAAATCCGAAAATGGAACAACTACAATGTTGACCCATGGTACAACTTCCTGTTGAACTAGGAAGAAAAGAAAATACTTAGCATCATGCATCCGGTTCTCGACGAAGTCTATTGATTTCCACCCAATAAGAACTTCTGGACCGGGATATAAAAGGGATCGGCTTATGCCGATCCCTTTTGCGTTAAAAGCATGCTAGGACAGGGCGTGATTCTGATCTATTCAATCACAATTGATAGTTATGACAAAGCAGAATGATTAAAACAAAGCGAGATGGTTTGTTTCCCCAAAAAAATCTGATACAATAAAGTTACCTAAAATAAAGTAAGTAAATAAATGAGATGTGATTATGCAAAACGAATTGTCCCCCAGACGGTCACAGGCCGAACGTACAAAATTGAGCAAAGCCAAAATTATCAAAGAAGCCAACCGCATATTTGGCGAAAATGGATTTCACGGCACGCGTATGTCGGATATCGCCAGAGAAGCCGGGTTAACCGGCCCGGGATTGCTGCATCATTTTTCTTGTAAGGAAGATTTGTTAATTGCGGTTTTGGAAAATCGTGATCAAACAGATCAGAAACGACTTGAGGAATTGTTTGGAAATTTGGATTCAAATCAGACATTGCAGACGTTGCAGACATTGGTTGAATATAACCAAACTGCGCCCGAAATGGTTCGTTTATTCACAATATTGGTTACGGAAAGTATCGCATTTGATCACCCAGGCCATGAATTTTTTGTTGAGCGCTACCGCAACTACCGAGGTCTATACATTGATCTGATGCGAAAATATCAAGACGAAGGACACATCCGCAAGGATATTGATGTGGAACATATCAGTATGATCATGATGGCCATGATGGATGGAATGCAAATTCAGTGGCTTCTGGACCCTGATCAGGTGGATATGGCAGCAACCTTTAAGGTGTTTTTGAAGATATTTTCTCTTGGCGTAAAAGAAACCGCTTCCTGAGTTTGTAAGGGATAACGATGAACGAAAATACACAAGAAGGAATGGATAGACCGATCAATTTTGCTATTCTGGCACGATTTACGGCAAGAATTGAGTTTGCGAGATTACAAGACGCGCTTCACCGATTAGAGGGACGCCATTATGCATTTGAACATGGCAATTTACGGCTGGCTGAAGGGCTGGCACTGCTGAAAAGCAGGCCTTTTCCAATGATGGAAATTGTTGATTGCCATGATAAATCATGGCAGGAAATATCTGTTGAGGAACTCTCCGTAACATTTCCTGCGGATGGACCATACATTCGCTGTAAACTTCTTCAAAAAGGAAATGGCTCTGATCTGGTGATGGTTTTTGATCATCAAGTTTGTGATGGTCTGTCCGGTGTTATATTGCTGCGCGATTTATATATCCTGTTGAATGATCTCGAATTGAAACTATCGGCCTTACCCGTTCCACCTGCCATTTGGGAAATATTACCAAAAGCCATACAACAAAATGTGTTCAGTAAATTTCGACTGGCACTGTTTATGAAGTATCTGGACTTCAAAAAATGGAGAAAGCGCCATCAACCCATGGAACAAGAAGTCTGGCGGTATCGGATAGAGGCATTTGATTTGTCAGCGGAGAAAAGCGAAGCCTTTATTTCCCGTTGCAAACAGGAAAAGACCAGTGTACATGCAGCCATCAGTGTTGCATGGATGATGTCATTACAAAAGTTTCTTATTGATCGAAATAAATCAGCTCAGTTGGATAAAAATCCAAAATTACGCAGCGTTTCCTCACCGGTCAGTTTACGTGATTTATTACCAACCGAAACGCAGGATTGTGCCGGTATGTTCTATTCCACTGTGGTTACTGCACTTGATTTTAGCCGACCTTTTGACTTCTGGGAAAATGCCCGCCGGGTTAAAAAACAGATGGATGAGGAACGCAGCAAAATTACATTTTTTGATATGCCATTGTTTTTTAAATCTATGTATCAGCGGCAGTCCAAATTACCTGATGGAGAAACCTTCAACGTGCCCGATTTTCCGGTAGACTATGATTTTTCGATATCCAATATGGGGCGATTGGATGGTTACTTCGTCAATCCAACAAAAAGTGGACCTGCATATCAGATTGATGCTATATATGGACCGATGGTAAATGCTTTTGCAGGAGAGAAAACGGTTGGTGTTTGTATGATTAATGGCAAAATTCACTTTGTATTGACCACATTTGTGGGGGACATGAAAGAAAGTGAAATTGAAAAACTTTGCTTTTCAGTGGCAGCTCTCCTGGAGAATCAGGTAGGAGTATAAAAATAATGCATTAAATCCTGCTTGTGTTTTAAAACTCTTTGTAAGTCAAAATTTAACGAATGGGCCACACATAGAATACCTGATTAGATAAGGCAAAGGGAAAACTAACCAATGGTTTTGGCAACCAAACCTACAGTAGATTGATAGTAAGCCGATGATGAAAAATTGTAACAATCAAGGTCATCACTCGTTGTAATGCTATAATTGTTTTGTTTCCTGGATTGGATTCTATTTCTCATCAAATGGATGCTCAGTAGAAGAGTTTCCTGAATAAATGGAATTGACATTCATGCATGGAAATGCTAGAATGATACTCTACATGGGATTGTAACTCTTTTGAGGCATTACCCCCGATTAATTTGGGTTGCCTGAGAAGAGTTTTTTATTTTAAGACTAGTAAGTGATCAAGTTATTGTGTAAGGTGGCATATGCGCGCTGTAAGAAAAATCAACAATAACGTTGCACTTTGTGTCGATAAAAATGGACATCAACTTGTTGCTTTCGGAAAAGGTATCGGGTTTCATGAGATGCCCTATGAAATTACCGATCTTCAACAAATCGAAAGAACTTTTTACAATATCAGCAGCAATTATGTTGAGGCGATTGCTGATATACCAGAAAACGTCTTTGTGTTTACTGGAAGGATTATTGATTCAATACGCAACGAGGTGCCATATGAGCTTACACCTAATTATTTGTTCACTTTAGCAGATCATATTGCTTTTTGTCTGGAGCGTCACCAGCGAGATATTTATGTGCAAATGCCATTACAGTATGAGATTGCACAAACCTATCCACTGGAACTTAAATTAGGTGAAACGATCCTGAATGAAATCGAGAAAAAATTTAACGTAGAGTTAAATCCTCGAGAAGCCTCTGGTATTGCGCTTAGCATCGTCAATGCGCGGATGGATAAAAAAACCAGCTCAGAAAAAGTAGAGCTTGATCAGCATCAATTTGATGAAGTACTGGAAGATATCACAGCGATTATTGAAGAGGAACTGGATCACAAAATTGATCGATACACATTCGGATATGCACGGTTTTCTTCTCACTTGCAACATTTGTATGGCCGCCTGTGCAAAGGCATCAGTTTAGAAACAGAGAATTTAAGTGTATATGGTATGATCCGGGAGCAATATACAAAGGTCAATCATTGTGTGGAAAAGATAAGCGATTATTTTGGAAAAAAGTTAAAATGTACATTAGCAGATG
Organism: Chloroflexota bacterium; assembly: GCA_016838895.1. Lineage (GTDB taxonomy): Bacteria > Chloroflexota > Anaerolineae > Anaerolineales > Anaerolineaceae > UBA5203. The sequence goes on along the minus strand of JAEKNU010000027.1, from coordinate 18,431 downwards.
AAGAAAAAATGTACTTAATATTGCACCTGAATAGAATTTATTCAAAAGAAGAAAAGTAGCCATCTGGGCATTTTTTCAGCGTGCAAACAATCGAATATTATTTGTTCAATAGAAGAGTTGTAACCATTCGGGCATTACCTTCAAAGAGCACATCATTAATTTGTTGTATCTTTGGAGGTTTCAATTTTAATAACAAAGATGCATAAAAATCGAAAGGAGAGAGTATATTATGGCAAGTAACAGACAAATCGCCGAGGACGTGTTAGCGGCTATTGGCGGAAAAGACAATGTTACCCAAATAACACATTGTATGACAAGGCTAAGGGTGAATCTGAAAGATCTCAGCCTAACGGATGAAGAAAAAATAAAATCCGTGAAAGGTGTCCTTGGTGTTGCCAAAGCAGGTGGCCAATTCCAGATTGTTATCGGCAACCATGTGGATATGGTTTACAAAGAAGTTTGTGAGATTGGCGGTTTTGCCGCAGAATCTGCAATCAATGAAAATCTGGATGGCCCCAAAGAGAAATTTACAATGAAAAGGTTAGGCGGGCAGCTTCTTGATTTTCTTGCCGGTTCCATTTCACCGATCATTCCTGCCCTGATGGTTGCTGTTATTTTCAAAATGGTTGTTTCCGTAGGTGGAGATATGTTTGGGTGGATTCCTGTGGAATCTGATCTGTATACATTGTTCACGTTCGTTGGTGATGCGCCTTTCTATTTCATCCCCGTGCTGTTGGGTTATACCTCTGCGAAAAAACTGGGTTCAAACCCGATGGTCGGTGCAGTACTTGGAGCAATATTGATTCACCCAACACTGATTGGTCTTGCAGCAGAGGGTGCACCGTTTAAAGTGTTTGGCATCAATGCCTCTATACAGACGTATAGCTCTACTATTCTGCCAATATTGCTTTCTACATTCGCGATGTCCTATGTTGAAAAATTCTTCAAGAAAATATTACCGCAAACACTGAAGATCGTGTTTGTTCCGGGTCTTACCATTTTGATCATGCTGCCCATTGCATTGATTATTCTGGGACCTGCAGGAGCAATACTCGGTAATTTTCTCTGCACTGGGTTGTATTCTTTAGGATCACTTGGTGGCATAGCTCAGATTCTTATGATTGTCATCGTAGCAGCACTGTGGGAATTTTTTGTCATCACAGGTATGCACATGGTATTTATCACGTTCTTAATCTCCGGATTTGCTGCGACGGGAAGCGAGGCGTTGATTACTCCGGCGGCAGTGAGCGCGAGTATTGCTGTTGCAGGTATGTGTTTGGGCAGTGCACTTCGCATTCAAGATAAAGAAGAGCGTAGCCTGGCTTATAGCTACTTCATTGCCAGTTTGATTGGTGGCATCACAGAGCCCGGACTATATGGCCTTGGTATTAAGTATAAAAGACCGTTCATTGGAATGATGATTGGCGGGGCCGCCGGTGGTTTGTATGCTGCGCTTACGCACGTTACTGCTTATGCAATTGTCCCGGTTGCCAGTTTCTTGTGTCTGACAAGTTATTTTGGTGGAAGTACTGCCAACATAGTAAATGGGATGATTTCCGCAGTAATTGCTTTTGGCGTAGCAACGATTACTACATACTTTTGGGGATTCAAAGCTGATAATACTGTTGTAACGGTGAAATAAACGGTATGAATGTAGTTTACCGGCGCTGATAATGTTTCAAGCGCCGGTTAACCTGTTGTTGGATTTGATTAGTTTTCTGTATTTTGGATAGTTATGATGAAACGTTTATTAATTAGAGCAGATGATCTTGGATATTCTGACGCTGTTAATTGTGGGATTGCCAAAACTGTAAATGATGGATTAATTCGCTGCGTTGGCGTAATGCCCAATATGCCCGAAGCAAAAAATGGGCTAAATATGTTGATGAGAAAAGATGTTTGTTTGGGACAGCATACCAATATCTGCATTGGCATGCCTCTTTCGGATCCCAAAGCTATTCCCAGCCTTGTTCGTTCGAATGGTGAATTTAAGTCATCGAAAGAGTATAATAACGCCGGTACGGATATTATTGTCCTGGATGAGGTCATCATTGAAATTGAAGCACAATATCAACGATATCTCGAATTAACAGGAGAAGAGCCGCATTATTTTGAAGGTCACGCGGTCTTTAGTGGAAACTTGCTTAATGGTCTGGAAATTGTTGCCAGGCAGCACGGATTAAAATATTCGGGATTTGTAGGTCCCGGGGAACCCATGCGGGTTGGAAATACTGTAGTTTTTATGAACATGGAAAGCATGAAGCCGGACTACGCACCATTTGAAGCACTTAAACAGGTTGTTGAACATGCTCACGAAGATGCATGCGAGGTCTTTATTTGCCATCCAGGATATCTGGATGCATATATTTTGAAACATTCATCAATGACGATGCCGCGTCCTTTGGAAGTGGCGATGCTGACAGACCCGGAAGTGAAACATTGGCTGAATGCTCAAGATATTCAGCTCGTAACATACGATAATTTATGATAAAGGTAATTTATGAAATTTATTAGACGATTTTTTCAAAAAAGAAAGCTGCAATATGAACATGGCAAACTTTATGCGCCGGTATCCGGTGCTTATATTCCACTTGAAGACATTCCAGATGCCACATTTGCAGAGGGAATACTAGGGAAAGGGGTAGGTATTGAGCCTGATAAGGGTATCGTGATGTCTCCCGCAGAAGGTGTTGTGACCGTGGTTGCGAATACATATCATGCCATTGGCATTACCACCGATGACGGAATCGAATTGCTGATTCATATTGGTCTGGATACGGTGAAAATGCAAGGTGATGGATTTTTGTGTTATGTGGAACAAGGGCAATCAGTCAAGTTTGGGCAGAAATTGTTAAGCTTTAATATTAGTAAAATTCATGAAGCAGGATATCCGGCAACGGTTATGTTTACCGTGGCCAATTCAGATCAACTGGAGCAAATAAAATTTGATGTATCTGGCACAATTCATTGCCTGGAACCCATTGGTATGTATTCCAATGGATAAATGATATTTGTAAATTACCCATTTGGATAGCCATTTTTTTGAAGATATTCTGGTGTGAACAATAATTTTGAACCTATCGGTAACGTATCAACCTTTCACTTTTATGGTTGGGTTTTGACAATGACCGGTTTTTGAAAACTGAAGATAAATGTTCCGATATGGTATGCACATATGAAATTGTCGGGAACGTTGAACAGATGGTTAGTGAATGCATTTGGTACTTTGAATCTTGATGTATTAATTTCTAAGGCTTTCAATAAGGCAAAATTATTGGCAATCAAAAGTTTTATCATTTTGTATGATCCATATGGAGAGAAGCAACATGGAAAGGCGTGAATATACGATCCAGGACGCAGTGGGATTGCATGCTCGCCCCGTAAGTCTCATTGCTAGAATTGCCATGCCTTATAAGAATTCAAAAATAACATTATCATGTGGGGAAAAGTCCGCAGATGCAATACATATGCTGGCAGTAATGGATATGCAGGTGAAACAGGGAGATACAATTGTTGTAACCGTTGAGGGTGGACAAGAAATATTGATTGCAGACACGATACTCAATGTATTTATTTACCAAAACCTCTAATCACCAGGCTGCCTGGATCAGTGACTGGGAAAGGTTGTGTGTTGAGGCCGAGTATAACTGTACCCGAGCGGTTGTTCTTGAGTAGTGGAATATGCTATAATGCAATCGATTGCAAAGCATATGAGCAAAAGCACTGTTCAAACCCTTGAAGATATCGCCCGGTTGGCAAATGTATCAAAATCAACCGTCTCTCGTGCTTTAAACGACAGCCCTCTGCTTAATCAGGCTACAAAAGAACGTATACAAGCCATTGCCCGGAAACATCATTTTCAAATAAATATACCAGCAAGAAATTTGCGTTTACGGCAGAGCCATACGATTGCCTTTGTTACCCCGATGAATTACCCTGAATTTCTATCTGCGGATGACTTTTTTGGGTTGAGCCTTTTGGGTAGTATTGGGAGCGGCTTGCATGCCATGGGCTATGAATTGCTGGTAATTCAGGTAACGCCCGGGGATACGACATGGGTTCATCATTATCTGGATAGCGGACGAGTGGATGGGTTTATTATTATGGGGTCGAATTGCAATGAAGATCTTATCCAGATCCTGGTGGCGATGGATGCGCCATTCATTGCTTGGGGTTCACATCTACCACAATATCAATATTGTTCTGTAACCGGGGATAGTATTCTGGGGGGAGAGCTGGCGACTCGTCATCTACTTCAAATTGGACGGCAGAGAATTGCATTTTTGGGTGGTGTTGTTGGAGAATTAACTGTTGAACAACGTTTTGAAGGCTACAAGAATGCACTAAACAATGCAGGAATAAGCGTTGACTCCAGTTTGATTGCCTATGGAAATTATTCCTATGATTCCGGGACTTCCGCAATGAATCAATTGCTGGCACAAACCTCGGATTTGGATGCAGTTTTCGTCAATAGTGATCTGATGGCAATTGCAGCGATCAAGGCTATTCAACAAAGCGGTCGGCAGGTTCCACAAGATGTTGCGGTTGTCGGGTTTGATGATTTGCCCATTGCAAAGTATAACAATTTGTCACTGACCACAATTAGGCAGGATATTAAAATGGCAGGCAAATTACTGGCACAAAACCTTATTGAAAATATTCAAAGCGGTGTGATAACCACGGTGACCCTACCAGTGGAGTTGGTGAAACGAGAATCAACATGAAACAAAAATTTTTAAGAACGCTTGCAATCGATTGCACTGACAGATAAAGTTTTTAAGGAATCACTTTTTTTATTCGACGCTAACACCCATAATAAGGAGATTTTATGAACAATTACCAAAATCATACAAAGAGCGCCTCCTCTAAAGTGAAAAAGGAAATCGCCGAACGAGTGAATGTGCTGCTCGCCAAAATGAGCCTGGAAGAAAAGGTTGCCCAATTGGCACAGATCAGTGGGGCGGATTTTGTCCCAGGCCCGGACGCTGAAGAGGTACTTCGTAAAACCGGTGCAGGATCGCTGCTCTGGTTGAATGACACCAAGCGGTTTAATGAATTGCAAAAGATTGCCATTGATGAGAGCCCATCGGGTATCCCTGTCCTTTTTGCATTAGATGTAATTCATGGCTACCGTACCATCTTTCCGGTTCCATTGGCGATGGCTTCTTCCTGGGACCCGGAAGTGGCAGTAAAATCGCAGGCTATTGCTGCAAAAGAAGCCCGTGCTGCTGGCATCCATTGGACCTTTGGACCAATGATCGATATCGCGCGGGATGCACGCTGGGGTCGTATAGTTGAAGGTGCCGGTGAAGATCCGTATCTTGGGTCGGCGATGGCAGCTGCGCAGGTACGCGGCTTTCAGGGGGAAGATATCTCAGATCCGGAACGTGTGGTGGCCTGTGCCAAACATTTTGCCGGTTATGGTGCCGCAGAAGGCGGACGAGATTATGATGAGGTTTTCTTATCTGAAACTGAATTGAGAAATACATATTTACCACCCTTTAAGGCTGCTGTTGAGGCCGGTGTAGGGACTTTCATGAGCGCTTATATGGACTTGAACCATGTTCCTGCCAGTGCCAGTCGATGGCTGCTGCGGGAAGTGTTACGTGAGGAATGGGGATTTGAAGGCTTTGTCGTCAGTGATGCGATGGCTGTAGGAAATCTGGTTGTTCAAGGCCACGCCCGGGATAATCGAGATGCTGCCCAACGAGCTTTGGTAGCTGGTATGAATATGGATATGGCTGCTAATGCCTATACGGAAAACCTTGCTGATTTGGTAAACGATGGCACACTTTCCATGGACCTGATTGACGAAATGGTGCGGCCTATTTTGACCATCAAAGCGCAAATGGGATTGTTTGAAAATCCATATGTGGATGAAGGCTTGCTTGATGAAGTTGTTTCACGACCTGAGCACAAGCAGACTTCACGTTGGGCGGCACAGCGCTCCATGGTGTTACTGCGTAATGAAGATAATTTATTGCCCCTCTCAGACAAGTTGAAGCATGTGGCCGTGATTGGGCCGGTAGCAGACTCGATGGCAGCCACGGAAGGCTCATGGATGGTCTTTGGGCATAAACCTGCTGCCGTGACCGTTTTACAGGGTATCAAAGATAAATTATCAGGAGCAAAGGTAACCTTTGCGCCTGGTCCCGCGATCCGCAGAGATTTTCCATCCTTCTTTGAGGAAATGTTTCCTGAATCCAAAATACCTGAACAAACACCAGCAGAGATCAAAGCTGCCTTTACTGAAGCAGTGGCTACTGCAAAAGATGCAGAACTTATCATAATGGTGCTGGGTGAAAATGCCGATATGGCCGGTGAGGCAGCCAGCCGCGGTTCACTGGATTTGCCTGGAAAACAGGAAGAACTGCTCAAAGCTGTTTGTGCCTTGGGCAAACCGGTGGTGTTGGTGTTACTGAATGGCCGTCCATTAAGCATCAATTGGGCATCTGAAAATGTGCCAGCCATTTTAGAGGCATGGGAGCCCGGAACGGAAGGCGGCCATGCCGTGGCGGATATTTTATTCGGAGATGTAAATCCGGGTGGCAAACTACCGGTATGCTTCCCGCGCAACGGTAATCATGCACCGATGTATTATGGACATACGCTCAGCCATCAGCCAGAGGGTCATCCTCAATACAGCTCACGCTATTGGGACAGCCCAACCACGCCGCTGTATCCATTTGGATATGGATTAAGTTATGCCAGTTTTGAATTCTCCAATCTTACTTTATCGGCAGCACAAATTGCAGCAGGTAAATCTTTAACCGTTACTGCTGAAGTGAAAAACACAAGCAAAGTTGCCGGTGATGAAGTTGTGCAGTTGTATATTCACCAGAAATGGGGCACTGATTCCCGCCCGATTCGTGAATTGAAAGGCTTTGAACGTGTAACCTTACAGCCAGGTGAAAGCAAAACCGTTCGTTTTGAGCTGGGTGAGAAAGAATTGACCTACTGGAGCACCAATGCTGGTAAATGGATACAGGATACTGCTGCTTTCGATGTGTGGGTTGGGTCCGATTCACAGGCCACGCTGCATGCTGAATTTGAGGTGGTTGCATAAAAAATTGAATTTACCATTTTGAAAATGTATTTTGACTGAGTATGAAAAGAAGCCCGATAAATTCGGGCTTCTGATTGGAAGAAACAAGTAAAAATGAGAAACACCCAACGGCACCCATCTTTTTGTAGGGGGAATTCATGAATTCCCCCTACAAAAAGATGGTGCTATACATATTTCGGAGCAACAAAAAAAGCCTAAAAAATAGGCTTTTTGCTTGCGCAATGGGTTGCTTGAACCCTTATCTTTGTTTTTTTAATGGCGGAGAGGGAGGGATTCGAACCCTCGGTGAGCCGAAACCCACAACGGTTTTCGAGACCGCCCCAATCGTCCACTCTGGCACCTCTCCATCAAGCGCGGTAATTATAGCAGGAATGTTTTTATAAATCCACGATCTGGCCCGCTTCCGGATAGAGTACGGTGGCGATTTTTTCCTGTCGAATTAATTCCATCAAAGGTTTAGAGCCGCGTTCTTCTCCATGAACCAGAAAGATCTGTTTCAGGCTATCCTTAGACGCACGGGCATAATTCATCAACATATCCTGTCCACCATGTGCAGATAAGCCGTTTATGGTTTCAACCTGTGCTCTAACGTTATACGTATCACCATAAATTTTTATTTGTTTGACCCTATCCGCCAGACGGCGGCCCAGGGTATGTGGTGCCTGCCAGGAGACAATCAAAATTGTATTGCGCGGATCTTCAACGTTGTTCTTGATGTGATGCACAATGCGACCAGTTTCAGCCATACCTGAGGCAGAAATAATAATCATTGGATCTTTGCGCGTATTTAATGCCTTGGATTCATCCACAGATTGTGTATAGCGTAATCCATCAAACATTAATGCCGGATGCTTTTCAGTACGGATGAATTCGTATGTTTCCTCGTCAAAGTATTGCGGAAATTGCCGAAAAACAGTTGTCGCGTTCACGGCCAGGGGGCTGTCTACAAATACGGGGACTTTGGGGATGCTGCCTTCGCTGATCATTTGATTAATGCAATAGACTAATTCTTGTGTTCGGCCAACTGCAAAGGCAGGGATAATTACTTTGCCGCCTCGTTTGATCGTTCCAGAAACAACCTTCTTAAACTCTTCATAGGCTGTCATCGGATCCCGCTTGGCTTTATCCCCATAGGTGCTTTCCATAATCAGATAGTCGGCATCAGATGGTAGAACAGGGTCTCGTAATAATGGCAGCTTCAAACGTCCAATATCTCCCGAGAACCACAATCGGAATTGGCGTCCACGCTCGGTGATATCCAATACGACGGAGGCTGATCCCAAAATGTGTCCGGCATCATAAAAATGTGCCACCACGCCCTCAATCGGCTGAAAGGCTTGCTTATATTCAATCGGCTGAAAGAGCTCAATGGCTTCCAGGGCATCTTCTTTGGTATAGAGTGGTTCAACAGGAGGAAGTCCCTTTTTGGCATGTTTTTTATTGACGTATTTTGCGTCATATTCCTGAATGTGCGCGGAATCTTGCAGCATGATTTCAGCCAATTTGGCTGTACCATGGGTTGCGTATATGGGGTTGTTGAAGCCCATTTTTACCAGGTTGGGGATGTTGCCGCTATGATCGATATGGGCATGTGAAAGAATCATGGCATCCACATCGTGCGGATTGAATGAAAAGTTTAGATTCTTTTCGTAGGTTTCACTGCGACGGCCCTGAAATAGACCACATTCCAATAATAGAAATTTCCCGTTAATTTCCAACAGGTGTTGCGAGCCTGTAACTGTTCGGGCTGCACCATTGAAATGGATTTTCATAGCATCTCCTACTCATGAATTACGGTTAATATTTGTTCTCCAAAATTTTCATATCGCCAGGGGATTTCTTGCATGATGCTGGCTAACTGATCCAGGGTGTCAGGATTTTGATGGGTAATTTCCATTAATACATCTTTGGGCAAAATAATATCGGACATTACCTTTAATTCAATGGCTTTTTGTTTTCGCCAGGCACGCATGGCATCCAGCCGTTTAAAGAAATCCCATTCAGGCCGATGATTATGCTGGACGTGATAATTGTTTTTATTTTGTTTGGCTTCAATAATGATGGAAAGAATGGGCTGCATGTATCCTTCTACGCGTTTGATAGGAGAATACCCCATACTGTAGAAATCTTCCCTGTTAACCGGCATGTTTTCAACCAGCGTTTGGATGAAGTGATTGGGAAAAATCTTGAATAATGGTACATTGCGATCGTGTGCCAGCTTATCACGATATTTACACAAAGCCATGAGTACTGAAATTTGTTTGTTTTGATACGACTGCCCTGAAGCTATTTTCCAGGCATCTTGTTCGTATGAAGCCGCATTGGGGGGCTCAATATTCGATAAGCGAGAGAAGTCTTCCTGAGCAATCGCCATACGATTGTGTTCAGTTAATTCCTGATGAAATTGAGCGCGAATCTCAATCAGGAAATGGGAATCCATTTGCGCATATTTGAGCATATCATTGTTGACAGGGCGTTTGCCCCAATTTGCTCTTTGATATTTCTTGTCTGCAATGATGGCATATTTCTCTTCTAAAATGGAACCCAAGCCCGTATTTTTATGTCCTAAAATCCTGGCTGCCAGCATGGTATCAAAAATATTATTAATTTCGAATTTGAAATCACGTTTAAGACAGATGACGTCATATTCTGCAGCATGGAATACTTTCTCAATTTCCCGAGAGGCAAAGATAGGCGCTAAAGGAGAAAGATCCTTAATTGCCAAAGGATCAATCAAATAATCATTCTCGGGGGTGGATATCTGAATTAAACAAACCTGTTCTTTGTAAACATAGAGACTGTTAGATTCCGTATCAATACCCAGTATGGATTCGGATTGAAAATCCTTTACAGCCTTGACTAAGGCATCAGGAGTGTCAACCCACTCAGCTGGCGTCATCATTGTTTTTATCATAGTGGAAATTATAGCGCATTAAATGATAAAACCACGGGGAATTTTTCGGCAAATAGGATAAAATATGTTTGATGGATGCGTTTTCCAAATTAATTAACGCAATTTTCGATTGATTTCTTTTGAGCAGACATCCCATAGAAGATGATGCTGGGTGGTTGTAATCGGAGGCCGCTATGAACGAACGAATTCTGCTCATTGAAGATGATGAGGCGATTGTTAAAATTATACGTAGAACATTGGCGTATGAAGGCTATCATGTTGAAACAGCTTTAGATGGTGAAGCCGGGTTGGATTCTGCTCGTGATCATCATCCTGACCTGGTGGTGTTGGATTGGATGCTGCCTGGCATGGACGGTTTGGAAGTATGCCAACGGCTGCGTGCTGTGGAGAAAATTCCCATATTAATGCTGACTGCCAAGGATACCATTCAGGATCGTGTAGAAGGATTGGATTCAGGTGCAGATGATTATATGGTCAAACCCTTTGAGATTGATGAATTTTTGGCCCGTATTCGGGCGTTATTACGTAGAACCTCTCAGGAGCGCTCACCGGTTCTGGCTTTTGTAAATTTAGTCATGGAAAGTGCAGCCCGAAAAGTATATCGCAATAATCAAGAGGTTATGTTAACGGCTAAAGAATATGACCTTTTGGAACTATTTTTACGTAATCCAAGACAAGTATTAACCCGAGAAGTTATCTTTGATCGTGTTTGGGGTTACGACTTTGGGGGCGAAAGTAATGTGCTGGATGTGTATATCCGATATCTGCGCCAAAAATTGGAATTCAGTGGAGAATCCCGTATTCTACATACCGTACGTGGTGTAGGATACGTCATGCGTGAAAATCCCTGATGTCATTACGTTTACGTCTTACCATATTTTATAGTTTCATTCTGGGAGGCGTTTTACTGGTTTTTAGCGGCATGGTTTATGGATTGGTTGGTGTGGCGCTGATGGACCAAATTGACCAAACCTTGATCAAATCCGGAAATCAATTGATTGATCAGTTGTACGTCAATACCTATGGGCAAATCAATTCCCGTACGATTATGGAATTCAACACCAGTGACAATTTGATATTTCAGGTTTGGGGGCAGGATCGTGAACTGCAATTCTCCAGGCCGATTAGCTTTACAGCATCTTTGGATGAAGGCGGAAAAGTATCTCGCGAGCCAGTGCTGAATACTGTGCAATTAAACAATGGCCATTACCGGGTTATCAGTGTACCCATCACTTCTACGAGAGGTATGGTTGGCATGGTGCAGGTGGCTGAGAATTTACTCATAGTGGATGTTGTAAAACAAACATTGGCAATTTTGCTGATTGTTTTTTCCATATTTTCAGTGTTTCTTGCTGGCGTAGCTGCCTGGATCTTTACCGGGCAGGTTCTTGAACCAATCATGGTAATGACGCATGTTGCCACCCAAATTGTAAATGCTGATGATTTACAGCGCAGAATACCCATCTCCCGACTACCGGATGATGAGGTAGGCAAGTTGATCTTTGCCTTTAATAACACTTTATCAAGATTAGAAGCTGAATTTAATAGCCAACGCAGATTCATGGCAGATATCAGCCATGATTTACGAACCCCGCTGACTGTCATTAAAGGCAATGTGGGTTTGATGCGTCGCATGAATGTGCTGGATGAAGAATCCATGGCCAGTATTGAAACTGAAGTGGATCGATTGGTGCGTTTGGTCAGTGATTTATTACTGCATTTTCAAATGGAATCCGGGAATTTAGCGATGCAATTGAGCCTGATCTCGCTGGATGAATTATTACTGAATGTAATCAATCAAATTCACATCATGGGGGAGCAACGGGTCAAATTGTCAATTGAAGAGATTGAACCAGTTGAAATATTGGGGGATGCAGATCGATTAAAACGGGTGTTTATCAATCTGTTGGATAATTCGGTAAAGTATACGCCAACAGATGGGAAGGTGCGTATTCGGCTGCGCAAGCGCACAAATGAAGTGGAAATAGAAATTGAGGACACCGGACCGGGAATCCCCCAGTCTGATTTACAGCATGTTTTTCATCGTTTCTACCGCGGAGAGAAATCACGCAAACGATCCAAGGACACCGGTTTTGGACTTGGTTTATCTATTGCCTATTATATTGTTCAGGCACACAACGGGGATATCACCGTGCAAAACAAACATCATGAAACCGGTGCGATTTTTACGGTTCGATTGCCGATTCCTGATTAATTAAAAAGAGACTCCCTCTGCTGCTAATCAGAGGGAGTTGGAGAATTAGAAACGGCGTGATTGGGCCGCAGCGTTTGAATTTTTTGGCACCGGTTTTGGATGCATGGAGACTGGTGTATAGGTCGGTTCCGCTGATTTGGCAGATGCGGCATAATTGACAGCAGTCGCAGGCCGCTGGGATGAGCGGGATGGGCTGCTCTGGCGATTGCTGCGGCGTACAGGCTGACTTTCTTCCCCTTTGAGGCTTTCCATAATCTTGCCGCCAGCAACGGAGAATGTACCGATAATCAAGACGCGAATGACCCAGACCATCACGGCCACGAAAACGGGTACAAAGGTTAATAAAGTTGCCTGATCGATCACGGCGGCGCTTTGCACATTATGGCTGATGATCGCCATTGAAACACCCCACCAGGTTAAGAAGGCGTTCATCGTGGCGGCTAAGAGCCAGGCACCGAATAAATACCATATTTCATGGGTTTCATCATCCTGCAGGCCGGGCGTGAAGAGTCGCGCGATACCGGCAAAATCAATGCCACAGAAGGCAACGGAGAGGATTGTTCCCCAACGGATACCGATAAAGCTCAGGTCACCGAGCAGGTCACGTAAGGCAAAATCGGTGGTGGAATAGTTGAAGGCTTCAAAGGCGATCAACGCGGATAACATAATTACTGCAAACCAGAATCCGCCTCTGGATAGATTGGCTCTGGTTGATTCCCAGAATGAAAGTTTGGAAAAATCATTAGAACGAGCACTAGCATAATTCATGGCGTATCTCCTTGAAGAAAGCAAAATCAAGATTCAGAACTTATGTTCTATATAATAGAACAACTGTACTAAAATGTCAAGCACCAATTTTCATGAGTTATTTTGTTGGATTGAGCGTATTGAGCATGAAAAATGTTCAGAACGCTGTATAATATTTTTTTGAGTACATTTCATCAACAAAGAAGCGTTATATGATTGAATTAACGATATTGAACTGGTTACTTGCACTATTGCCTATACTTTCTATTGTTATACTGATGTTGGCCTTGCGTTGGGGGGGCAGTAAAGCGGGGGCATTCAGTTGGTTTTTAGCGATCGTCCTATCTGTGTTTGTTTTTGAAGCCGGTTTTCAAGTGCTGGCTTATGCCCAGATACGAGCCTTGATGCTCACCCTGGATGTACTGTACATCATCTGGATGGCGTTGCTGTTCTTCCATGTCTCCAATGAAGCTGGCGTAATCGAGATGATCGGTGGACGCCTAAACAGCCTGACCCATGACCGCACTTTACAGGGATTGGTATTGGGCTGGCTGTTTGTTTCCTTCTTACAGGGCATTGGCGGATTTGGCGTACCAGTAGCCGTTGTCGCGCCTTTATTGATTGGTATTGGATTCTCGCCCGTACAGGCGGTGCTGATTGCCAGTATCGGGCATGGGTGGGCGGTAAACTTTGGTTCCATGGCAACTTCATTTCAGACGATGATCGCCGTGACAGGCATCCCCGGTGAGGTGTTAGCGCCGGATTCGGCTATTTTTCTGGGCGTATCCAGCCTGGTGTGCGGCTTGCTGGTCGCCTGGCTTTCGGGTGGCTGGAAAGGATTATTGAAACATTCCCCGCTGGTCGTGGTTCTGGCTGCCTTGATGTCAGTTGTGCAGTATTTCCTGACCACACATCATTTATGGACGTTGGGCGCTACAGTTGCTTCATTGTGTGGATTATTGGTGACGGTTGTTTATTTGCAAATTCGGCGGCGAAATCAAGAAAATGAACAATCAAATAAACCGCCTGAAGGACTCTCGCTGGGATGGGTAGCGTTTCCGTATATATTACTGGTTGGTCTGGCCAGTTGTGTGTTTATGATTCCGTCAATCAATCAGTTTGTTAATCAGGTGCAGTTGTCCTTAACCCTGCCTGAAGTTGTCACTGGAACAGGGTTGATCACACCTGGCGGAGAAACACGCCCAATCAGTCTATTCGGTCATCCGGGCGCCATACTGGCTGCGGCATCATTGATTTCCATGTGGATTTATGCGCGATTGGATGCCTATAAATCTGGTTATGTTTCACGTATCATGAAGAGTGTAGTTACAGGTGCGGTCACTTCCAGTTTGGGTATATTAGCCATGGTGAGTGTGGCGATGGTGATGTCACACAGCGGCATGACACAGCTTTTAGCGCAGGGTTTGAGTGATAGCATCTCTGCGGCGTATTATCCGCTTGTAGCCCCGCTGATTGGCATGGTCGGCGCGTTTATCACCGGCAGCAACAACAACAGCAACGTGCTTTTCGCCGTTTTACAAATGCAGACGGCTGCCATGCTGGGTATCCCCACTACGCTGATTCTGGCGGCGCAAACAGCAGGCGGATCATTGGGCAGTGTCTTTGCGCCTGCCAAGGTGATTGTCGGCTGCAGCACTGTGGGTCTGGCGGGTCAGGAAGGTAAAGTACTGGGCAAGATTATCCTGTATGGCATGATTCCGATTATCGTTGTGGCCATATTTGGTTTTGTTTATTTGAAAATCAGCACGGGGATATGATCACCTGGTGGAGATGAAGATCATGACAGAGAATCAAAAGAAGAGATCAGGTTTACAAAGAAAAGGCATTTTGCTGATCAGTGGATTAATTGCGCCCATGTTGTTATACATGGGGCTCAGCTGGGGAATCAATTGGCTGAGCGGGGTATCTGCCGTTTTGATTGCTGCAGTGATGCTGGCGGTGATATTGGTGAAATAAAGGAATTTGTTTGATTTACGTTGGAATAAGCCTCACAGGTATCTCTCCTGTGAGGTTTGATTGTTAAAAAATGAGCAATTTGTACATCTCCGATTTGTCTCCATTTTGTCTTCACATTTCCTTCACAATTGTTTGCTATCTTTCAAATTGTAGAAAAAAGAAGATTTTAGGAGTGGAAAATGGAAGAGAAGAAAAAAATTACCCGCCGTCAATTTCTTGTAACAGGGGCAAGTATCCTGGGTGCGTCTGCGCTGTGTGTTGGCGGCGCAAGATTCGCCATTCAGGAACCGGAAATTGAATATACCAACTCAACTTGTGGACAGGTTGAAAGCAAAAGTAAAAAAGTGTTGGTTGCCTATGCCACCATGGCCGGCTCGACTGGGGAAATTGCCGGTGAAATCGGGAATACCCTGTGTGGGTCTGGTTATATGGCGGATGTACAGCGGATAGAGGATATCCGGGATATCAGCGGCTATCAGGCTGTGGTGATTGGCAGTGCCATTCATACAAATACGTGGCTTCCGGCAGCCGTGGATTTTGTGAAAACATATCGAGAAACGCTCAGTACGATGCCGGTGGCGTATTTTACCAACAGTATCACACTGGCCGCGCAGGATGCTCCAGAGGTTCGTCAGCAGGTGGATGGTTTTCTGGATGTGGTGCGTGAGGAAATCCCCGAGGTACAACCGGTCGGCGTGGAGCATTTCGCCGGGGTGCTGGATTTAAGCAAGCTGCCGTTAGCCATTCGCCTGATATGGCCGTTAACCGCCGGTGGAAAGACAAAAGAGGGTGATTATCGGAATTGGGATGCGATCAAGGGCTGGGCGGCTTCCTTGGCTTCAACCTTTGCCTAAGGGATACAGGGAATATCATGAAAAGGAATAAAATGGACCTGTGGATTATGGTGGTTATGTTTTTTTGTCTGGCTTACACTGCCCTGACGGGCATGCTCATGCATGCCCTGCATGTGCCGCTGATCATCTTTCACGATCTGGCCGGTTATGGGGCGACCATTATGTGCATCGTCCATCTGGTGCGAAAACGGGATCGATTGAAATCTTATTTACAGTCCTGATCATTCGATCATCGAGCATCGCGAGGCGGACACTTTGACTGGGCTCAATGCATGTGCCGAGCAAGGTCGAAACGTAAAAGCCCCCACCTAACCTCCCCCATCTGCGATGGGGGAGGGATACACATAATGTATATTAAATAGTACAGACAGGGGTATCTACGCCTGAGACCCCTACATATAGCCTTAAAATTATTAAAATGTGCCCGTATATATGGGGGTTATTGGATTAATTGCTTCACAATTTGATCGATGGCGTCCAATTGCAGGGACTCCAGCGTACCGGCGTCGCAATGAGCGGTGATCTCTGGAGTGATCGGCAGACGCGCGCTGAGTGCCACGTTGGCCATCTCAGCGATCTGGTCCACGTGGCTGGGACCGAAGATCTCGTGCAGGTTGCCAGTATCCGGGCAGGGATAATAGCTCATGTTTTCCACGATGCCCAGAATGGGGTAATTCATCTGCTGCACCATGTGAATGGCCTTCTTGACTACCAGTGCGGAAAGGTCCTGGGGTGTGGTGACCATGATCACGCCGCTGAGGGGCAGATTACGCAAGACGGTGATGGCCGCGTCTGAGGTGCCTGGGGGCAAATCAACAAAAAGGAAATCCAGCTTCCCCCAGAGCGTTTTTTCCCAGAACTGACGGATGGTGGCCGCGATCAGCGGGCCGCGCCAGACGGTGGGCGTATCTTCTTCCTTGAGTAGCAAATTGGTGGAAACCACTTTGATCCTGCCGCGGGTGAGAGCCGGCATCATACCCGCGTCCCCGCCGCGCAAACCGCCAGGCGGTAGGCCGAATAGCTTGGGGATACTGGGTCCGGTGATGTCGGCATCCAGAATACCGACCTTTTTGCCCATGCGCGCGGCAGAGCTGGCTAACATGCCGGTGATGGAGGACTTACCCACCCCGCCCTTGCCGCTCATCACGGCGATGATTTTATCCACGCGGTTCATCTGCGCCAGGAAGGAGGGCTTGCTATCCTTCTTGACCTTGTTGAACAGGGCGCTAACCTCGTCCTTGCTCATCGCGCCGTAGATGATTTCAACTTCGTTGATCGTGTCCTGCGCCAACAAAACAGCCCGCGCATCTGCGGCCATGCGCTCCTTCATCGGGCAGCCCGGAATGGTCAGGGCCAGGGTGAAGGTCACTTTGCCGTCGGCAAAGGCGACGTCGCGTACCATACCCAGTTCGACGATGCTTTCCTTGAGTTCGGGGTCGTTGACCTGCTTGAGCAGGTCGAGGATTTGTTGGGTTTCCATGCCAGTATTGTAGTCGGGGTGAGGGGATTTGGGTAGTGATGGGGTGATTAATTTTTCAAAAATTATTTTTTTGTAAGTATGAATGAAACAACCAATAACTTTTCAAAACAAAATTAGCATCACAGTATACTTTTTCCTTACAGGAAGCAGGAATAAGCTTAATGGCAAATCATACTAAAAAAAAAGCAATCTATTTCTATTAATCGATGATTTTTAACCGATACCTAATTTGTCGAATAAAATTTGATTACGCTTTATCGCATTGCTTAATATAAAATCAAAACTCTTTACTTCAATTAGAGCGTTGTGATGTTTGTGAAACTTAATAAACCAATCTTCACTCCCAACTCTATTAAAATCTTGGTCAGTTAACATATTGATAAGGGTTGGAGTAAAATCACAAATTATGTGACAATTTATCAACCCACCATCAACTACGGAAAATGCTTTTTCATTTTTATTCTTCGCCTTCCCGCGACGAATTATGTTTAAATATTTTATTATCTGTGAATGCGGATTATCGTCTGGGTTAAAATCATTTCTCATTGGTCTTTTAAATTCAAATATATCAAGTGATTTATACGGTGAATAAGTATCATTTGGTTCTACAGTAGCATAAGAATATGCATATATATCTGGCCTCTTTTTCTTTTCGCCGTCTTCAAGATCACTGAATCCTGGGATTTGACCAAAAGATTTATCAGAAGCAATATAAGTGTTATACGCTAATCGTTCGTCAAGTAGCCAAAGATTATGTTCATTATATGTAATATTGTCAGTAGAGGATTTGATAGGGAATATATAACTATGTATTACATCTTCCTTAGCAAAGGTTTGATCACCTCTAATATTTAGATCAGTTTCAAATAATTTTAAAATTGTCTTGCGATGAATAATATATTCGGCTAAATCAGCTTTGCCAGTTGGAGTTATTTTTTCAAGCAAGTCATTAATTTGCTGCGTATATTCGGCAATATTATAGCTTCCATTTGAATATTTGAGGTATGTTTGTTCAATTTCATCTGAGAGCTCTTCCCGTAGATTTGCATGTATTTTAATTAATTCAAGTCGAATATTACCCTTATCAATATTTTTATATGGAATTTTGGTATCATCTCAATAAAGCGGGGCAAACGAAAAAGAACTGAAGCCTATTAATTTTTATCATAGGCTGTTAA
>JAEKNU010000147.1 GCA_016838895.1 Chloroflexota bacterium | reverse complement strand
GCGCTTCTCAAATTAATTTGGGTTGGTCTTTTCCTAAATCTTAGCTCTACCCCGTTTTATTGAGATGATACATTATCTGGATATAATAAATTCCATAAATGGAGAGGTTACCCCAACATTGCCTTGCCAGTCCACCAATTGATCACCGTCAATTAATGTCAGGTTCCAGCGATAATGACCCGGCTCTAGTGTTTGTGGTAAATCAAAGGATTGTACGGCTGCATTGGGCAGTGTCTCCGTCTGATAACCTGGCTGCCATTCTGCGGTCAGATTGGGGTTGAAATCAGGATCAGATGATATGGCGATCTCATCGATGAATACCTGAAAATGATTGTCATTTCCATATGTACGACTAAGGGTCAAATCGTGTTCTCCTTCGATCAGTTCCATTTGGCCAATATCTTCCCAAATCCATTTGTAAAATACATCCTCACCTCCGGAAGCAAAAGGTAATGGGTTCTGATGATCAATTGCCAGGAAATTTTGTTGATCATTGCTTACTCTTTTGTAAGATTTTACCCAAATATGATACGTTTCTGATTCTTTCACAGTGAAAAATGTATCAGTTTCGGTTGATTGCCATGAATCCGTCAGGTAACCAATCCCGGAGTAATCATCAACAAAAATCGTGTCTTTAAACCAACCACCATGATCCGTCATGATTTCTGCTTCGATCCAAATTGCTGCTGGAGGTTTTTGTTCGATTGCGATCTGATAAGAGAGCGAATTCTCAGATGAAAATTGCCATATAAAAGTGATGGGTACAGCAGCGGATGGTTCGAGATCGAGTCCAGGCCCTATTAAAGTAGCAGGATACAAACTGTAACAGACATTTTGATTCAATGAATATATTGTTATCAGATCAAAGAATCGTCCATTCTGTACAGATTGTTCAGGATAACATGTCGCTAACGTTGATAGCGCCATCTGGCGTTGCTCTACTTTCTCAACAGCATGTTTCTCAAAAAGAAAGCTTACCGAGGTATATGGCTTGTCTGTACTGATTGCAGCAAGCAGTTCTGACATCGGTAAAAGATGTAATGCATCATGAACGTGTTCAGGGCCAACCACAGCCCCGGCAGACATGTTATTTATACTTTTATCTTTGGGAATATCATCAATCGTATTGGGTATGTATGGCAGGTATAAAACTGGCGATGTTTGCAATCCTTCCATAATCAGGTCTGATTGTTCGTGTCGTTTTTGGCGACCTTCGGGATCAAATACTTTTGTCCAAAAGATATTTTGATCAATAAACCAGCCGGAACCGGTAAATAGGAGCAGTAAAAATGATATAAAGATTGAAGAATATTGCCAGTTAAATTTGGAAATGGATTGAATAATGGCAAATAAGCCAAAAGCGGCTAATCCATAAACCGGAATAAGCCCAGGATAGAGAACTCGTGGATATGGAGCGCCTAATACTGCAAACGGGAAATACTGCAAAACAAACCAAATTGCCAGAAAAATAAAACTGTTCTTCTTGAACTTTGAAATGATCAGGATGAACCCAATGACAAATAGTGGTAATAATATTGGATTAATCATTGGACCTGGCCAAATCAATAATGAGTCGGTATAGCGTATTTCATAGAAAAGCGTTTGCATAGATTCTAAAAAACTAACCCACATAAAAGCTAACTTTGACAAGAATGGTGATAGATTAAAACCAGCAGCATGGAATTCCATGGGCTCAAAATGATAATCCGCTCTTTTCATGCTATATTCATAAACGAGTGGGACGATCGGTAACATCGGCAAGATATAAAAAGCTAGATCTTTTACAAGGGCAATTATTTTCTGTTTTTCCTTAAAAGTGATCCAAATTAAAAAGGATACGACAATGATGGGGGTCATGTAATAGGATTCAAAGCAGAGCATACCTGCAATTGTTGAGAGGCTGGATAGGAAAAGAAAGATTCTTTTTTTGCGGTGTATGGCTTCAATGAGTAAGAAATATGTAAGCAGAACCCAAAATTCAATTGCTGTTTCGATATGGGTTTGCCTGGCAGCATAAAGTGCGGTAAATCCAACTGCATAAAAAAAGGTGCCATATAGTGCAGTAAAGGACCCCGATAATCTACGCAAGATGAAAAAGAACAAAAAAACAGAAAGACTGCCCATCGATGCAGATAATACCCTTGTACTGGTAAATGAAATACCGCCAATCAACATTGCCAGGTATTGCATAAAAAAGGCAGTGGGTTGCGAATCAAAGTGTATGTCCATTTCGCCTGGTTCGTGAGCAAAATAAGCAAAATAGGTGTGTCCAGCAACTCTTGCACCATCTGCTTCGTAACCATATGGTTTATCCATTAATAAGTAAAATCTGGAAAAAACTGCAATGACAATAATGAAAATTAATATAATCATTTCTGTGCGTTTACGAATCGCATTCTTAGGAGGATTTGAAGATTCCGAACATAATATATGGAGAAATGTAAAAATGGCAGCGATACCATAAAGAAGAATACCCAACCAGATGATTTTTATGGAAAATGCGATTTGACCGATTGATGCAATCAATAGTGCGAATAACAAGTAGGCGGGTGTTTTATGAGCAACAATGTCATCAATTTCAGGTTCGCATACTTCGGATTCATTTCTTAGTACTATGGCTTGCAGCCAGGCTTGAAAATGATTTGCGCCTGTTTTCAATGAAGAGATGAAATTATTGCAATTCTTTATTTTTCCCGATTTGACCAGATATCGTATGAATATAAATAGACAGAAAAGGACGATATAAACAATGAACAAAATCAATGTGAATTTGTGTGTAGGCATGTGGTTAATTTTAGCAACAATAGGGGATATTGCATAATGGATATGTGACCCTTTTAAACCAGTTTACACCGAGTACACATTCTGATAATAGTTGATGTCAACAAGGCATTCTTTTATATGACAAATGTCACGTCCTGTTTACGTTAAAGTCACTTGAATACCGTTTCAAAAAAATGATACTATTGCAATATATAACAATAAGTAGCATTAAGAACATAATATGGCAGAATTATTGACGACCAAACAAATGCAAGACCTATTAAAGGTAGATCGAGTTACGGTTTATCGGATGTTGAGTAGCGGTCGATTACGGGGGGTGAAAATTGGCAATCAGTGGCGTTTTCCACAGAGTGAAATTGATCGATTGTTGGGTGAGGACCCTACTGAACAGGAAGATGAACCCTGTGAAGATGATCTGACTGATTTTCCGTCTGAGTGTGTTTACAAAGTACAGGGAATATTTGCTGGCATTCTTGGCATTGGCGCAATTACGGTTACGTTACAAGGTGAACTGTTAACGGATGTAACCTTTTCTAATCCATTTTGTAAAATGATGCTAGCCTGTCCGTCAGGAAAAAAAGCCTGTCAGGAAGCATGGAAGAAAATGGTGAAACAATCCGCAGTAGAGCCGCCCTTTATGACATGCCATGCCGGTTTAAATTATCTGCGATCTCCGATTGAATTCAACGACCAATTAACTGCATGGTTGATTGCAGGTCAATTTCAAGTGAATGGAACGAATCAAGAAACGGAAGATATCAAGATCCGCAGCCTGGCTGATAAGCACAATCTTTCATATTCAGAATTGAAATCAGCACATCAAAAAATTCCACATCTTAAACAGGCGCAAATGATACAGGTACAGGAGTGGACACCAAAAGTAGCCGCAACCGTACAATCCATTTTATGTGAGCGATCTGATTTTATGGATCGATTACAGCGTATAGCTGAATTAAGCGCAATTCGACCAAAAGTTTTTCAAAATACTAATGAAGATGATTAATGGAGGATTATATGTCAGTAGCAGCAGATCAAGTATTGGATTGTAGTGGAATGGCCTGTCCTATGCCAATATTAAAGACCAAGAAGGCTGTAGATGGTCTGGATGTTGGTCAGGTATTAAAAATGATAGCCACCGATCCGGGATCATCCAGTGATATGGATGCATGGACCAAGAAAACTGGGCATGAACTGGTAGGGTCAGAACAAGACGGCGATAAGTATATCTTTTTTATTAAGAAAGCAAAGTATCATCTCAATAAAACGGGGTAGAGCTAAGATTTAGGAAAAGACCAACCCAAATTAATTTGAGAAGCGCGTA
>JAEKNU010000026.1 GCA_016838895.1 Chloroflexota bacterium | reverse complement strand
AACGGTTGGAAAAGGCCAATTTCGCTTTGTATGCAAAATTTAGACTGAAAAGTAGCATGTTTTTTCAGTAGAGTCATTTAAGAAAGTAATGCATTTATTATGTTTTCTTATTTGTAGAAAATAAACATTATGGGGGCAAAAAAAATTCTTTTATGGATTGTTAAGTCTAAAAATGCCCAAAAATTATTAGAGAAATTATCCATTCGCAGTCATTACTTGATGGGAATTGGATCTGGTGGAAGTGTTGCGTATAGTGGTGAGAAAGTTGCGGTAGATCAGATGATAAAAAATGCTCATCGACCATATGTTTTTTTTGATATTGGCTGTAATAAGGGGCAATATTTGAAATTATTTTTTCGAAAATGAAGAATGCCATTTTTGAAAAACATTGCTTTGAGCCAACAAAAAGCGCATTTTCTGAATTGCAGAGATTTCAAAATAATCTAAAGGTAAAACTCAATCAACTTGCGATTGGAAAGGAAGTGGGGTGTGTAAATTTGTATTATGATAAAGAAGGATCGACACTGGTCTCATTATCCATGCGTAAACTTGACCATTCTGTAATTGATTTTTCGCTTGAAGAATGTGTGGAAATAACCACAATTGATGATTATGTAAGAATAATGCAGTATCAAAAATTGATCTCTTAAAATTAGATATTGAGGATAATGAGTACAATGCATTGCTGGGCGCTACTGAAATGATTCAGAATGGTAATATTGAAATGGTGTATTTGTATTTGGCGGATGCAATATTGATTCCCGAACCTGTTTACTAGATTCTAAGACACAGAATTTAAGATTAAGTAGATTACGGTTATCCTTAATTAGTATTGTTTTGTAAAATGGGTGTAATTCCGGTTGATAACAAACCATATAAGTGTGATGCCATTGTTTCCGGTGGTGTCATGAATTTTTGATCAATCCACCAACATATGATATTTACAATTGCGCCAGCACAAAATTGGGCAATGAATGAGTTTGAGATTGATGAGCCTGGTGTAGAAATATGAGAATTCAATCTTTCCATAATATTTTTTGATAGATAGTCATTTAAAATTGGGATAAATAAGTTGTTGCTTTTATGTTCCAAAAGAGATGAATAAAGCTTTTCTTTGTGACGTATGTGCTGAAATATGCGAACAAAGTGAGGTGGCGGGTTATCAATCGTATGTTCCGTTATTACTTCTTGCACTGTGTTTATATCAGTGGTCAACTCATCAAAAATGATTTGAAATCCTGATTCGAGTAAATCGTATTTATCTACATAATGATTGTAAAATGTGGTTCTATGAATCATAGCTTCTACGCATATATCATTAATAGTAATTTTGTTGATGCTTTTTTTTTCAAGCAATATAAACAGGGCATTCAATAACATTTTTTCTGTTCGTTTTACACGAAAATCAACCGAGTTATTGTCCATCTACATTTCCCATTGTTTGTTGAATTTTATACAGAATCTGAAAACTGTATCTTCCCTGAAAGAAAAATATATCTTATATTAAATACTCTACTTAAGTAGATTATATGATAATCATAATTCAGATTCAATTCAAGGTGAAAAATGAGAATAATATTTGTTACCCTTTTTTCTTTTGCATTTGTATCCATCGGATTGTTTTCCGGCATTATGTTAACACTTATTGCGATTTTGCAAAAGCAGTGGAATAAAATGGTTGGAATCGAATATCTTGTCTATTTCAAAGGATTTCTACAGGTTGCAAAGGGAAACATAATTGTGAGTGTACTTACTTTCACTTCATTTCTTTTGCCTTTTGGAATTGCAATTTTTGGAACAAAATTTATTAATGTTAATTCAGCATTATTGTTTGCTTCAGGTTTAATATTTTTTGCAGGTTGTTTTCTAGTTACAGTATTTCAAAATTTGCCAATTTATGATGAAGTGGTCAACTGGAATGAGATTTCAGAAAAAGAAAATTGGGTTGCAATTAGAGAAAAATTTTTCTATCTGAACATTATCCGATTTTTTTCATCTTTGATTTCTCTTCTGGTATTAAGTATGAGTCTCTTTATATGATAATCATGCAATGCTTTTTTATATGATCTAAAAATGATCTGTATAGAGGTTAATCCTCCTTTTGATTAACCTCTTTTGTTTTAAGAAATTTAGTGCTTCTTCGAATAGTAGGTTGAAAATATCGTAGCAATAGCCAACTGGCTGAGTAAAATTATCGCAATCACCATGGATATTTCTTTATTTCCCATAAATCCGATAATCAGGCAGGCGAGAGCTTCCGCATACAGGACAAGCTGACTGGTGCTGCTGGCTGTTTTCATACGGATAAACTGGGTGCGTTCCTCATCTTTTTGGATACTGGCTTCTTTGGCTTTTTCCGGGTGCCGCAGCAGGTAAATGCTATAGATAATCCCGATGATGCCTGTCAGCAGGAGCCCGCTGGTGATGCCATAAATTAGTCCTTGTTGGTAATTATCACGCGGGAGCCAAAAAATGGCGTAGAGTAATCCGCTAATGCCCACAACCGTGATGACAATAGATGATGTTAAGCTGTGTTTTCTATTTTTTAGTATCATGATTCCTCTTCGAACAGAAAAACCTGTTCTATGTGTTTATCAAAAATTGAAGCAATTTTATGAGCCAGCAAAATGGAGGGGTTATAGCGACCACTTTCCAGTGAAATAATCGTCTGGCGGGTAACACCGCATACATCCGCCAATTCTTCCTGAGTCATTTTTTGCGATTTACGTAGTTCCTGAATGATATTATTCAACCAGGCACCTCCTGAAATGTTTAGCGCGCTTTACATTATTAGTATAGCTAGCTTTACATATAATGTCAAGGTCGCTTGACATATGGTTTGAGTTTTATTAATAAATATAAAACCTTCCAGGTTTTTAAACCTGGAAGGTTTGGTATGTGAAGAGATGTATTCCTTTTATTGCAATGCTTCAATGAACGAGGTATCCCGCCAGTAGAGGATGGATGGACCATCCATGTATAGTAGATACTGACGATCGGGTGTAATGATAGGACTGATGCAATTGGTGACGTTTTCTACTTTTTGCGGCTCTGACCAACCAGCTTCAGTCGCATAACTGATGTATAAATAGGCCGGGCTATTGTTATCAGCCAGGCGGGAAAACAGGATATAGCTTTCATCGGGGGCGATGTTGGGGGTGAATTCAATTGTATCTGTATTGATGGGAGCGTCAAGCAGCACAGGTTCCTGATAATTACCATTTACATAGCGGGACAGATAAATATCCGCTTTTCCTCGATCTTCGGCGGAAAAGTATAAATTAAGATTGTTTGCCACTGAGACTGTCCAATGCAGCTTGAGGGCGTTCACAACATCAGGCAAGGGCTGCGGTTCGCCCCAGTCGTCGCCTTGTTTCTCCATCATCCAGATATTTTCTTTGCCGCCGCTGCTTTCACCAGGTAACGCGGCTGTAGTGATGAAGTAGAATTTGCTGCCGTCCGGAGAGATGAACGGATCACGGTAGGATTTGATTTCATCGGAAAATTCAATTTTGCCAGGCTTACTCCAGTGACCATCCACAACCTGACTGGTGTAAATGGTTGCCGAGCTAAAGCTCCCTGCCCACCAGGCGGTATTGCCATCTGGTGAAAAAACAGGGGAGGAATGATAGGAACCATTCAGAAATCCCTTACCAAATTGAACCGGCTCATCTCCGGGCAAGGGTTCACCGAAATAAGAGCCACTGCGCTTTGTGGATGGGTCAGGTGCGAGGGTTGGTGTAGCAACAGGTGCCGGCGATGTACAGGCGCTCAAGATGAGGGTGAGGATCAAAACAGACCAGGTGATTTTCATATTTCGCTCCTTATTCAGGTGTTCCATAATTTAATGGGTTCGTATCATTCAATGGAATAACAGCGATTTTTAAATTGTTTGACACTGGGGACAAACGTAAATACTGCCACCCATATAAGATTGTTTTTGAATGATACTGCCACATTTCTGGCAAGGTTTGCCTTTAGTATTTTTACTCATCAATGTTAAGTATTTGCCGGGAGATCCGAACAAATCACGTTCGGTATCTCTGCCGTTATTATCTGTCATGGTTTGTAGTGTTTCTTTGATGGTATGAAAGAGCACTTCTTTTTGGCTGTTTTGCAAACTGGAAACCTTTCTTTTTGGGTGTAAGCCAGCTAAATAGAGAATATCCTGCAATACACCGTTCCCAAATCCGGGGATGCGCTGTTCTGTTGCCAAAAAGGCTTTTAATGATTTCTTTTCCAATCCAGGTTCGAAGAGCGATAAAAAGGCATTCATATCAAATTCATCGGTTAGGGGGGATGGTTTTTCTTTCGCAACAAGATAATATTTATTTTCATATTCCCCAATCGGATAGCAAACTAACCCGCCATACATGGCAACCGATGCGCTGAGTATGGAATTGTCAGTAAAGGTAATTAACAATTGATGTTTGGCAGGTTGATCTTCAATTGAGGAATGATAGCGCAGATTGATCCCATCTGAAAATAACAAGCATGAATCTTCGGTGAATATTTCTACCATACCGCCCAGATTTACTGAATGTTGGATGGTCTTGGCATTTAAGGAAGCGGCATAGGCTTCAGGTACATCAGAATACCATGCAAATGAATGAGGTGATTGGCCGACAATCACAGATTGAATCGTTTTTCCTGATATGGTTTCGTTTAATTGTTTACTGATCACGGCTGCTTCTGGAATTTCCAGCATTGCATATCCCTCCGGAAGAAAATTTCATATTTTGTATATTGATATTATATATGGATACAAACTGCAATGCTACGTATTATTATTGGGTATATGGAATTGTGAAACGGATTGTTGTTCCTTGATCTATTTCACTCTGCGCACTGATCTTCCCGCCATGTGCTTCCACCAGGCTTTTGGCAATTGGCAGCCCCAATCCACTACCGCTGGAATCACGGCCTTTGTAGAAGCGCTCAAAAATATGCGGTAAATCTTCTTCCTGTATACCGCTGCCAGAATCCGTTATCGTAATCTCTAAATATTCTGAATTTTGAACACATTGCATACAAATTTTACAACCTGTCTGGCAGTAACGAATTGCATTGGTTATGATATTCGAGAGCACCTCGCGTATTCTGGTTGGGTCAAATTCCATTTTTTCAAGATTTGGCGCAATAGATGTAGAGAAGGCAATCCCTTTGGCTTCTGCCAATGTTTGGTAGGTGGATATTATTTCTTCCAAAAATTCAGTGGGATCTACCATTTCCATCTGTAATTTAAGTGTGCCACTTTCTACAACGGTTAGTGTACGTAAATCTTCGATAATACGCTCCATGGTATGAGTTTCATCCAAAACAGCCTGCAGCATGCGCGGATCAGCGGGGTAGATGCCATCCAGCATACCTTCCAGATTGCCCTGAATAATGGTTAATGGTGTGCGCAATTCGTGTGATATATCTGCCAGCAGCATGCGTCTTTGTTCTTCATTTACGTGTAGTTTGTCAGCCATATTATTGAACGCTTTGGATAGGGAGATTAGGTCTCCCGGACCGTGTTCAGGGACGCGTACATTGTAATCGCCATCAGCGATTTTTCCGGCTGCTTCCAGCATTTCAACCATTGGAAGCGCTGCTTTTTGAAAAAAACGGATCAGATAAAGAATGCCGAATATGACAATCAGGAAAATAAGCCAACTGAAAATGCGCACCCCGATAGGCACATTTTCCATCATTGTACCCATATGCGGTGGAGCTTTTCGCCTGATGATATCGGCAATTAGATTCCC
Source organism: Chloroflexota bacterium (assembly GCA_016838895.1). Lineage (GTDB taxonomy): Bacteria > Chloroflexota > Anaerolineae > Anaerolineales > Anaerolineaceae > UBA5203. Next base: position 46,640 of record JAEKNU010000026.1, on the reverse strand, counting down.
CCCGATGATGAAAATTGCAATAAATAGAATCACAAAGGCACAACCAACACGGCGAATGATGCTCTTACGTGCACTATGCCAACGACGGCTGGCAGGACTCCTGCGAGGAGGCCATTGTTCGTCTTCCGGCCACCAGGGTGGTGGATGGTTGAAGTGGGGATGGATTCTACGATTTTTATGCATCGGCTTGTTTGTCATTGAATTTGTAGCCCACACCGTATACTTTTAGAAGATAACGTGGTTCTCGTGGGTTGGGCTCAATTTTGCGACGAATATTTTTGATATGTGCATCAATGGCACGCTCGTACGAATCAATTGCCACGCCATGTACGGCTTCCAGCAATTGAGCACGTGTAAAGATGCGTCCGGGTTGTTTGGCGAGCACGGTTAAAATTTGAAATTCCGTACTGGTCAATTCAATTTCTTTGCCCTTCAGGATCGTACGCATGCGCGGTGTATCCAGTACCAACTCGCCAAATTGAATGATCTCTGCTTCAGGCTGCATACTCTCCATACGGCGCAATACACTACGCACACGGGCAACAAGTTCTTTGGGGCTGAAAGGTTTGGTGATGTAATCATCTGCGCCAATTTCCAAACCAATTAATTTATCACTTTCATCTATGCGGGCGGTGAGCATGATGATGGGTACGTTGGAGGTTTTGCGCATTGTGCGGGTTACGTCCAACCCGTCCATTCTGGGTAAACCCAGATCCAGCACAACCAGATCGGGGTGTTCAGCTCGAAAAACATTCAAGGCCGCCTGGCCATCAGAAGCGTGCAACACTTCATAGCCGGCATGGGTTAGATAATCGCGGGCAATCTGAAATATTTTTAATTCATCATCGACGACAAGAATTTTCTTCATATGTTCCTAGTATAGCATTGAAAAATTTACGATGTGTTTGGATGATAAGAAACCGATATTGAATGTTTCCGCTACTGGTTTCAAGCAGATGTTGACCTGCGCTAGGCATGGTTTTCGGCCTTGAAATATAATAATGGCCCGTTTTCATCTGGATAGGATTGCATACTCAAGTTGTAATTCTGGCATAATCTGCGCAGTTCTTTTTCGGGATACAGTGTGCCATTGATCATTTTGTTTAGTCGATTACGTTCAGGAATCGGCACACAACATATAAAACTGCCCGTGGGGATAAGAACTCGTTTTACTTCTTTAATAACGGCTTCAGCAGTGGTGAAGAAGTTCAATGCCAATATGCATAAACATAAATCAAACTGTTGATCCTGAAATGGTAAATCATCTGCACTAACAATATACAGTTTTGTCTCTGTAAAGCCGGATGATCGCAAGCGTTTCCCGGCTCTTTTTAACAAATCCGGGCTGACATCTACTCCGGTATATTGATTATCATTGGCTAAGAATTGGATGACACTGCCTGTGCCGGTTGCTAATTCAAGGACATGTTGCTGGTGAACATCAGATAATAAGCGATTAAGAATACTGTAATGTTTTTCAATGCTACCGCCAAAAGTTTTCGGAAATACTTCATGTTTCATCATTGTGTCGTATATGAACCCGAAATGATTTCCTAACCATGGGTTATATTGAATCAGTTTTCCTTGTTTCTTGATATATTGCAATCCGTTTCTATTTACAACAGAAATTTCTGGTTTTAGTGTTTCCATTTTTTATCCCGTTCGAATGATCGAATGAAATTGATTTCATTCGATCATTCGGTTGAAAAGGTTCTATTCTTCTGAAACTGTGGTTTCTTTTTCGTGCATTTTGCGATGCCAATCTTCTACCATGGGGGGAACGCCATCAGGTCCACATTCTTGCCATTTTCCATAGCGGTGATGACGAAAATGGCCGTGCCCTCGAAAACCAAAAAACAGCAAGCGGAAACCAGCCAGGATAAAGAAGAGGAAGATAATGCCTCCGAGAAAGCGGAAGGGAGAAAAGAACATCCCGCCATGTCCATATTCGGATATCATGCCACCATGTGGCATATATCGTCCGGAAAATACTGCAGGTAATTCACCATCAAAATCCACTGCCGCACCTTGTACAACACCCATGTTGTACACCCACAGGCCAGCGCCAATCAGTGCAGCCAATAATATTACAGAAATTAAGACTCTAAACCAAATTTTGCTACTCATTCAAACTCCTTTTGCTTATACGGTAAGCAAACCGTTATTTGTCTATTTGTATTTTGCCAAACAATTGTGAACGAAATGTGAATTAATTCGGGAAGGATTATGGAGGTAAATTTGAATTATTCCAGATATTATGAGAAAATCATCAACCTGTCCACTTTATATAGAAAAAACCAGTCTAAAGACGGGTAGGATTTCCGCAGAAGGTTTGTTATATTAAGATCTCTGGAAACAGGTTAAAATGCCGATGCAGCTGTACCATGATACAGCTTTTATTTCATTCATAAATTGCAGCTAACATCATTGTTGATGATGTGTGGAAAGGAAGGTTATTTTGGATCAAAATATGCAGAACAAAGTTGGATCACCTATCTTCAGGGTTATTCAGCGACTAAAAAATATCTACAATGAATTCCCGCGAAAATTCTGGCTCATTGTTGCCGTATCTTTTATTGATCGTATTGGCGGCACCATGCTTTTTCCATTTTTCTCACTGTATATTACCGAGAAATTTAGTGTGGGTATGACTGAAGCTGGATATGTACTAGGTTTATTTGCCTTCTTTGGATTAATTGGCGGTTTTATTGGTGGTGCTTTAACTGATAAATTTGGCCGCAGAAAAATCATCATTTTCGGTCTGGTCTTTTCTGCGTTGAGTACTTTGTCGTTGGCATTTGTCAATGAATTTGCCATGCTAATCCCATTAGCAATTATTATTGGATTACTTTCTGATGTGGCCGGTCCGGCGCATAATGCCATGATTGCCGATATACTGGATGAAAAACAGCGCCAGGAGGGGTTTGGTATTTTGCGCGTGGTTGCCAATATGTCCTGGATTATCGGACCATCCATAGGTGGATTTGTGGCCAACCGCTCTTACCTGGTTCTATTTATCTCCGATGCAGTAATCAGTTGTTTCGTCGCATTCCTGTTCTACCGACTTATTGCAGAAACCAAACCGGAAGCAAGAGAAGACGAAGAACGCCAGAGTTTACTGCAAACCTTTGTCGGTTATGGTCAGGTTTTGAAAGATAAAGCTTTTGTGGCATTTCTCATGGCGGGTATGTTGATGGGTATGGTTTATCAGCAAATGTACAATTCGCTTTCGGTATACCTCCGCGATGTACACAATATTGCCCCGCAAGGATATGGATTTTTATTAACCTCTAGCGCAATTACGGTTATTATTTTCCAGTTCTATACAACGCGAGTGATTAAGAAACGCCCGCCATTTTTGATGATGGCCTTAGGTACATTCTTCTATATGATTGGCTTTTCCATGTTTGGTATTTTTTCAAATTACTGGTTCTTTATTGCTGCAGTTGTGATCATTACCATTGGAGAGATGGTTAATATGCCTACCATGCAGACTCTGGCTGCAAATTTTGCTCCTGAAGCAATGCGCGGTCGCTATATGGCAGCTTTTGGTCTGATCTGGATGATACCTGCAACTGTCAGCCCAACACTGGCTGGTATTATTCTGGATAATTATAATCCGAACTTCTTATGGTATATTGGTGGGTTCTTATGTGCAGTGGCTGCGCTTAGCTTTGTTGTATTGCATGGTAGATTGGGAAAGCAAAAGCGCTTCATCACCAGTAATGATGGAGAACTCGATGAAAAGGAAATTAATGATTATATTCCCGCTGTTCAAGAAGCCTAGTCCATAACTTTTTAGGAGTGCTTTATGACAACAACAGGTGAAAATGCACGTCAACATTTCTTGTCCGGTTATAAATGTGCCGAAAGTGTTTTACTGGCTGTGGCAGAACAACAAGGCATTGAAAGTGATCTGATTCCCTCAATTGCCAGTGGTTTCTGCAGCGGCATGGCGCGTACTGGCGGACTATGCGGCGCAGTTGCCGGAGGTGTTTTAGGGCTGGGATTAGCTTGTGGCCGCCAAAAGGCGGATCAACCTGTTGATAAACTGTACCAAGTTGAAAAGATTTTCTTGAATCAATTCACGGAAAAATATGGTTCCACATGTTGTGCAGCGCTGGTGCATTCGGATTTTAATACGCCTGAGGGGCAGGCTCATTTCAACGAAAACCAGTTAATTCTAAAATGTCACCAAATGGTGGAAGACGCCACCAATATGGTTGTTGATCTGATCGAAATTGAATAATGATACAGTTAAGAAAAGAACCGCCTGATTTATTCAGGCGGTTTTTCGTTGTGCTAGTTCGTATTATGAAGCAGTCTCCATTGGTGGATGATATCCATGACTGAAGACTCTGAAGAAGAAAAAACCTAACAAAGAAAGAACAATGGTTACCAGCACATAGTTTAAGGATGAAATAACTGCTGCAGCCAACTGGTTGTTAATCACAATCATGGCGCACAATATGATCGTAAATAGGCCAATTATGGTTAATACAATCCCGCTGACAAAAATTAATTTAGACTGCTGACGTAATAGTTTGCCGCCCAACCATATACAGGCAGTGCCGCTCAGTAATTCTGAGATTAACATGGCAACATTTAAGATAGCTGACCCCAGCGTAGACATGTTCAAGTACACTCCTCCCTGATTGTTCATTAATGGCAATTCGCCATAAATTATATAGCTGATAATTGGACATAATGCCCACATCACCTGACTGAAAAAAAGTAATTGTATTGGGCGGTCTAAATCTCCATGAAATGGCTGCAGTAATTTTTTTATTGATAATACAACAAACACAATGATGATCGATGTGATGATTGTGGCGATAATGGTAATCATTTGAAAAGAGAGAAATTTGTACATAGACTGGAGTACAAAAAGAGAAATTGGATATGCCAAACAGGCAAATAACACCCACAGTGCGCGGCGTGCTGAAAAGTGAACACTTTGCATTTCCAGTGCGACTTCTCCGGCATCACCCAGGGCAGCCATGGCTAAGATATGGGCTTCTTGTACGGAAACTCCACGAGCTAGCTGTTCCTCAGTGGTGTCCAGATAGTGGTTTTCTAATTCCTGGCGGGTTTGGGTTCGCGCGGGTTCGATGATATTGTCAGTGACATGATCCAACCAATGACTGAATTCATTTTGTCGTTTACTTGATTTCATATGGATTGCTCCAAGGCCAAAGAAACTGCTTTGACGACTTGATTCCATTCTTTGCGTTCTTCTTCCAAAAATTTGGCACCATTGCTGGTCAGTTGATAGTAATGACGTGTTCTGCCTTTTATTTCTTCGGAGAATGATTTCAGATAACCATTTGCCTGGAGCTTATGAAGGGTAGGGTACAGTGTGCCTTCTTTGAAATCAAGCACACCTTCAGATTTCTGTTTAATTTGTTGGGCAATCTGATAGCCATGTTTGGCTTCATAGGAAACACATTGCATGATTAGTAAGGGTAAAGTGCCTTTGATATTCATACCACACTCCTCTATGCATCGAATATAGATGTATTATACATAGAAATGTGATATATTGCAAACAGGAAATTTTTATTATGTTTTATTCTTGGACTTTTACCAAAACTTCATTTACCCACTTGATCGAATCGAGAAAGATGTTTTTAATGATTGCAGTGTTGATATCCGTTGCAAATATTGCGCCCATTTCCCCTCGTTCATAGGACATAATAGCATCCAATACTTTGCCAATACGCCCTTCACGATACAACAATCCATCTACAATTTCCTGGCTCAATGGCAGCTTCTCAATAATTTCAGACATGGGCATATCCATTAACGCATCTAATACTGTCAACATACCAGCTAAAAAGTATGATTCCGGATATTGATAATGTGCTGCTTTAGCAATTAATTCGCACATCCGTGCTCGTTGCAATGCAATGACAGTTAATTCATGGGGTTTATTTTGTACCGACATCATCAACAGCAAAGTAATCCAGCCCCGTAACTGTTCAAAACCAATAATGCCAATCGCCTGACGAATTGATTTTATTTCGTGAGACATAAAATAATAAGCCGAATTAACCAGGTTTAATAGTTTGTAGCCGAGGTTAATATCTGCACCTATAATTTCTTCCAGCGATTCAAAAGTTGCTTCTGGATCCTGTAATTTGGCTAATGAGCGCAGCAAGATCAGGCGAGAAGAATCATGTCTTTTGCCTTTAACGATTTTAGGTCTACATAAAAAATATCCTTGAAATAGATCAAAACCAAGCCGATGGCACATTTCATATTCGACAACAGTTTCTACTTTTTCTGCCAGTATTTTCAAACCGTGTTGCTGAAATCGTGTTACCAATCGAGGTAATTCTTCATGATTTACTTTCATCAGGTCAATTTTGGCAATATTGGCAATATCCAATAAAGGAGCGATTTGTTTCTCGGAAAACACATCATCTAGCGCAATAGAATACCCATCCAATGACAACGCTGTAATACCTTGAATAACAGTTGAATCAATCTCAATATCTTCAAGCACTTCTAAAATCACCTGATTTGGAGCAAAAGGAATGGGAATATTGCCAACTAGAAAATTGCGTGTCATATTAATAAAGGCAATTTTATTTCCTACGATGTCTTTTAAACCAATATCTGAAAAAGTATTCACGATCACTTGAGTTGTAGCAAAATCACCATCCAGAAAGATGGCATTATTTTTATGCTTAACAGAACGATATAGCAATTCATATGCTACAACTTCCTGGTTTCTATTAAAAATCGGTTGCCGTGCTATCAATAAATCTGACATAGGAAAATCTCAATTCAATGGGTTAATATTATTAAACACCCATTTCAATCCGCATGCAATAAAGATAGGATGAAATTATTTTTTGTTTCTCCCCCATAATTACTAGCATATAAATTGTATGACTATTCTTCCAACTCGGACCATCGTTGATATGCTTTGGCCAATAATGCTTCTATTTCACTCAATCGAACAACAACAGTGCTGATGGTTTCACTTTCCTGTTGATAAAAAGCTGGATCAGTGATCGCTTGATTTAGATCAGCTTGTTCCTTTTCCAGGGATTCGATTTGTTCCGGTATAGCTGCCAGTTCCTGTTTTTCCTTGAAGCTCTGTTTTCGTGGACGAGGTATATCATTTTGTTTTTTCTTTTCTTTTGGAGCTGATTTTTCATGTTTTGAAGAAAGTGAGTTTTCCTGGGTTGTTGCTTGAGTCTGGAGCCAATCCTCATAATTACCATTGAAAAGTGTCAGGTTTCCTTTACCGTCCAGCACAATAATACTGGTAACCAGATTATTAAGGAAAGACCGGTCATGACTGACAATTAACAATGTGCCGCTGTAGGCCAATAGTAAATCTTCCAGTATCTCGAGCGTTTCAATGTCCAGGTCATTACTGGGTTCATCCAGCACCAACAAATTGGCTGGTTTTGCCAGAATTCTGGCTAACAGCAGGCGGTTTCGCTCACCACCTGAAAGGGCACTGATGGGTGCATGTACTCGCTCACGACTGAAGAGGAAATCCTCAAGATAGCTGATAATATTGCGATCATGCCCATTCACCGTGATGGTATCACGGCCTTCACCGACATTATCCAATACGGATTTATGTTCATCCAATTGGCTGCGCAGCTGGTCAAAATAGGATATTTCCAGATTTGTACCCAATTGTACAGAACCCGATTGAGGTTTTAAATCACCGATTAACAATCGCAACAGAGTGGTTTTTCCGCAGCCGTTTGGGCCAACGATACCGATTTTGTCGCCGCGCTGCACCGTCAGAGAGAAATCATTTACGATGGGTATTTGCTCATATTGATAGAAAATGTTTTGCGCTTCGATCACCAGACTCCCGGAGCGGCGTTCTTTTTGAATTTGCAGATTTACCTTACCGGATTGTTCACGACGTTCAGCACGGATATCCCGCAAGCGCATCAAGGCGCGCACACGGCCTTCATTGCGGGTACGGCGCGCTTGAATGCCCTGACGAATCCAGGTTTCTTCCTGGGCCAGTTTCTTGTCAAATAAAGCCTGTTGGGTTAATTCTGCTTCCAGCATGGCTTCTTTACGTTCCAGAAAAGTGGAGTAGTTACAATCCCAGTCATATATTTTTCCGCGATCCAGTTCAATAATGCGATTGGCCATTTTTTGCAGAAAGACACGATCATGGGTGACAAAAATTAAAGTACCCCCCCAATGAGCGAGGAAGTTCTCCAGCCATTGAATGGTCTGAACATCGAGATGGTTGGTGGGTTCGTCCAGCAGCAATAACTGCGGGTTGTTTACCAACCCGCGCGCAAGAATAACGCGGCGCTTCATGCCAGCGGAGAGGGTGGTGAAATCCAATGTGGGATCAAGCTGCATACGGGAAAGTATTTTATCAACCTTGAGTTGGCGCTTCCATGCTGTTTCATCATCCAGAGGTGCAATTTGTACGGGCAAACCATCTTCAACAATTTGCTGAATGCTGCCGTTTAGGTCTAACGGGACTTCCTGCGGTAAATAGGCTGTAGTCAGTTTCTGTTGCCGGCTAACATTGCCGCTTTGTGGGGATAGATCGCCATGCAGGAGTTTCAACAAGGTTGATTTTCCCATGCCGTTTCTGCCAAGCAAACCGATCCAGTCGCCTTTTTCGATTTGTAAATTTACATTTTCTAACAGGTCAAAGCCGCCGAAACCCAGGCTGACATCCTGCAAACTGATCATCGCCATGCGCTATACCTCAACCCAAGAATATACTATGAATTCCCTGTTTCGTGGGAAAAAGGAAAATGTTTGCCTGGTTTGTTGTAGGATCGGTTAAAATAGAAACCATGAGTAATGAGATGCCCCAGGTTCATTTCCGTAAATTGTATGATCAATTTAATGCTGCCATTACCCATCTGGATTGTGGCGAGCAATGTGCTCAACATAACCCGAGCGGTAAACCTTTTTGCTGTGATATTTGCCAGGCTGTTCCTGCGTTATATGACGCGGAGTGGCATTACCTGCACGTCAATACGGATTTATGGGCGTTATGGCAGGGCAATGAATGTCCTGAATGTGCTGAACGTATTGTTGAGTTAAAGTCCGCTACGCCCGCGTATATGCTGTTGGGTGCCTGTTTGGGACACAGACAGTGCCAGCGAAATTATCGCGCATTGAGCTGCCGCCAATTTCCTTTTTTTCCATATATTACGGATGATTATCGCTTTATTGGATTGGCATATGAGTGGACAGTTGAAGAGACCTGTTGGGTGATTAACAACCTGGACATGGTATTACCCACCTACCGTCAGGAATTTGTGGCAGCGTTTGACCATTTATTTGACATGTGGCCCGATGAGATGGAAAGCTATGCCGTGCTTTCTGCCGAGATGCGTGAAGTATTTCTTTCCAGAAGGTGGCGTATCCCTATTTTGCATCGCAACGGTAAGGATTATTTGCTCAGTGCAGGCTCTGAACGATTGCAGCAGGTCAGTGCTGTCGGATTTCGAAAATTTAGTGTGTATCAAAGGTGAGATTTTAATTTTCCGAGAGCCAACCTGCTAATTTGCGAGCCTGTTGAATATGTTGAGTCAGTTCTAGCTGGGTGATCATTTTTCCGCGGCGCATGTCATAAGTATTGAAACAAACGCAATCCCCTTCTGCACGGATAATCCATTGATCGGTGCCAGATAAATCCATCAACAGACGTGGGGTGAAAACGGCCCGAATATTTTCTTCCTTAAATCCATAGAGCTGATATTTTTTATCAAATAAGGGGTGCAGGCTGAAATCAATTTTTTTCATGTCCAAAAAACGGATCGCCATACGGAACATTTTATTAATCAGTCCGCCAGCCTGGCCGTATACGTTTTCAAATTTATAGAGCATTAAGAAAAAAGGTAGATTGATATTTGGTACTAACATGCAAATGGTTCGATATTCAACTTCGCCATTTTCGGCGCGCATATTCTGATAGGAAATATCAAACAAGTACATTTCTTCATTTCCTGATTTAAATTGCGCGGCATTGGATACTTTTACACGCGTAGATGTTTGATAGGCTCCCTTGACGCGCATTAAAACATCAGGGGGCAGTTTTGACAGAGGTTGAAATCCCAGCGTGGCAGACAGCACCTGGTCATTTTTTGCACGTTTGCGGCTTTGCAGCATAATATAAACGCCAACGACCAGGATGAAAAGAACTATCAGGCTGGCAAAAATAATTTGAAAAGGTGTGATAGCTTGTTCAGCATTCATGGCAATGGTCTCCCCAGAACAAATAGCTAATCTCATTATACAAGGCGATCCCCAATTGTTATAAGACGATTTGAACAGAAAAATTTTTATCCGGGAAGGGTATATTGCCCGCCTTGTTAACAAAAGTCTTATGAATCTACCTCCTGGAAAACTTGAAACCGTCATACCCGCTTTGATAGAATCAAAGTATGTGTATGGCATTTTTCAGCAAGGAGGAACAAATGCAATATCGATATTTAGGGCGCAGTGGATTACAGGTAAGTGCGCTTTCTTATGGCTCATGGATTACCTTTCATAATCAGGTGGATGTAGATGCAGCAGCAAAATCTATGCAGGCAGCCTATGATGCAGGAATCAATTTCTTTGATAATGCGGAAGCTTACGCTGGCGGAAAAGCCGAAGAGGTAATGGGGGCGGCGATAAAAAAATTAGGCTGGCGGCGTGGCAGTTATCTGGTATCGACCAAGCTTTATTGGGGATTACATAAAAATATCAATGAGCAGAATACGCTTAATCGTAAGCGTTTGATTGAAGGTATGAATGGCTCGTTGGAGCGTTTTGGCCTGGACTATGTGGATCTGGTTTTCTGTCATCGCGCTGATCCAAACACACCCATTGAGGAAACGGTTTGGGCAATGCATAACCTGATTGAATGGGGAAAAGCCATGTATTGGGGCACCTCGGAATGGTCAGCAGCCGAAATTGCCTCAGCAATCGAGATCGCAGAAAAGCATCATTTGCATAAACCCATCATGGAACAACCACAATATAATATGTTTTTCCGTGAACGATTCGAGAAAGAGTTTGCTCGTATCTTTAAAGATTATGGCATTGGCAGCACAACCTGGAGCCCATTGGCATCCGGGATGTTGACTGGCAAGTATAACAATGGCATCCCGGTAGGATCACGTGCGGCATTACCAGGGTATGAATGGCTGCATGAACACGTGACCAATCCGGTGACGATTGCAAAAGTGAAGAAATTGCAGGTTGTGGCTGATGATTTGGGCGTGCCATTGAATCGTATGGCGTTAGCTTGGATTTTAAAGAACCCGAATGTCAGTACCGTTATCACTGGTGCCAGTCGAGTGGAGCAATTAGAGGATAATTTAAAATCGTTGGATGTTATTTCTCAATTGACAGATGATGTGCTGAACCGTATTGAGGATATTCTGGAAAATAAACCGCAATAGGTCAGATGTGATTATAATGGGCAGGGTAGTGAATGCTGCCCTGTTTTTTCTTAAACATTGGAAATAGATTTTGTGAGAGGATAGATGGAAATAACGTTAGATTCAATTGGCATGATTCATACGCCATTTAAAACCATTGAAAATATGCCTATTCAGCCTGCCGGTGCTGCAGGAATTAAGGGAAGTATTGATCTGTATGAAAAATTCCTCCCAGGATTAAAAGATCTGGAAGGATTTTCTCATATTATCTTGTTGTATTATTTTCATAAGGTACAAGAAAGCCAATTGACAGTAACACCTTTTTTGGATGCAGAACCCCATGGTGTGTTTGCTACCCGTGCACCCAAAAGACCAAACCCGATTGGACTATCCGTTGTCAGGTTACAAAGCGTATATAAGAATATCCTCGAAATTGAAAACGTGGATATGCTGGATGGCTCGCCATTATTGGATATCAAACCTTACGTCCCCGATTTTGATGGTGATTTATCAGGTATACGTCTGGGCTGGCTGCAGGAACGTAAAGATGCTGTTGTGACCAAAAGCTCGGATGGTCGTTTTCGCTAACCTTGCCTAATGATTGGGAAGTGTCGGGGGAAATGTGGCTGCGATGCGTAATGACAACAACTAGCGCCCGTATCCTGTGCCGGTAATATATTTTTCCAAATTATCAATGGTTGATTCATGATCAGCAATAAGCTGCCTGACAACATCACCAATTGAAATCATGCCCATCAGTTTTTCGTTTTCCATAACCGGAAGATGGCGGATATGCTTTTTTGTCATCATTTCCATACAGTCGTCGATGGTCTGGGTAGGTGAAACAACGTATAATAGCTCTGTCATATACTGCTCAACAGGCTGAGTGAGATTGCAATTATCTTGTGCGGCGATCTGACGCACAACATCTCGTTCAGAGAGAATGCCGGCCATTTTTTTTCCATCTAATACGAGTACTGCTCCGATATTTTTTTCAGCCATTAGTTTTAATGCCTGCAATGTTGGTGTGTCAGGAGAGACTGTATATACATCATGGCCTTTAATTTTTAGCAAATCAGTAACTGTGATCATAACCTACTCCTTTTTTTATTTACTGTTTATTAGTCAGTCTAATTATAGCAAAGTAGATAAGTCAGCAAAAGCCATAAAATAAGATCAATATTCTCCAAATATTGGAGATGGTTCAATATATATATCCGTTTTAGGAGGAAAAAGTGAACGGAACTAAAATTGATTTCAAAAATATTCTGGCCTGGACACCAGCTGTAATCTTGTTGGTACTGGTGCTAACGCTGTGGAGTATGGTTTTTTCCGGTGATTTGTCCGGTGAATTTGCCTGGTATACACTGCAATTGCTCATTCCATTGTTAGGAATAATTTATTTGATTGTGGTTGGTATTAAAATTATTCGCAAGCGCAGTTTTACAAGAAGATTGACAATCATTTTGTTATTGTCATTATTGGCAATTCTCCCAGCGATGAGTATGATCGTACCCATTGCATATCCATATTCATTGGGTAAAGCGCAGCCGGTTGCTACGGTACGTTTGCCAGCCAATGAACCCTTGTTGGTTATCTGGGGAGGAGATACCTATGATAAGAATTATCATGTCGTCTCGCCGGACCAGCGCTGGGCATACGATTTTGTAGTTGAACCGGCGCTATCGGGTTCCACGGCTTTGGAAGATTACGGCTGCTATGGCATTCCAGTGGTTGCCCCGATTGATGGTGAAATCACCCTGGTGCATGATGGCGAACCCGATGAGGTTCCCGGTACAGCATCAAATAATGTTGAACATCCGCGCGGCAATTTTGTAGTGATTAAAATGGCGACGAATACTTATTTATTAATAGCTCATATGATTCCTGGCAGTATTGAGGTATCTGAAGGGGAGATGGTAAAGGAAGGCCAGGTAATTGGTGCTTGTGGAAATTCAGGAAACACCAGCGAACCGCATATTCATATTCATCAACAGCGTATTGATCCTGGGGAATGGCCAAATGGATTTGGTGAAGGATTGCCTTTATACTTCCGTGATCATGATGGCCCAGCCATGCCGGAAGGCGGTTTCAAAATTGTTGACGAAACACCGCAACCTTTGGGTCCAATTGTGCAGCATCAGGAACAATAAAGACGAGTGGAGGAAACACTCCCCTGAAATTAACCTGAATAAGGCATACGCAAGGTTTCATTTTCGATACAATAATACTGGATTGAAAAGTATGAATAAACGTATGCCTTTGATTTATAAAGAAAATGAATATAAATCAGTATTGAGTGCTTTTTCTGCGGTTTGCCCAACCGCAAGATGGCTGGTTTGACCTGACAATTCGTTGGTTACTAATGGAATCATATAGGCATCAATCGAGATTCTCAGTAATATATTAAAAGGTATGAATTTTATGAAGACAACATATTCTATCGCTGAAGCAAAAGAAATGGCAGTTGCCGCACAAGGTTTGAATTTGCAATTCATTGATCAGGACCGCACCGTATATGAGATCATTCGTCAATTGGGATATTTACAAATTGATACGATTTCGGTAGTAGCTCGTACGCATGAACATACCTTGTGGACAAGAAATAATGCTTTCTTTGCTGATTTGTTATATGCCACTCAGCGGGAAGAACGCAGCATCTTTGAATATTGGGCACATGCCATGTCCTACGTGCCGATGAAGGATTATCGTTATTTTTTACCTGTCATGAAATCCTTTCATAATCGGGAAGGGAAATGGGCGAAAGAGCGCTATGAAAAATATGGACATCTGCTTGATGCAGTTTATCAGCGGGTAAAAGAAGAAGGACCGATGAAGTCCCGTGATTTTACTCCGCAAAAAACCAATACACCTAAAACCTGGTGGGATTGGCGTCCGGAAAAAATTGTTCTGGAATTATTGCTCTGGCGTGGAGATTTAATGGTTTCAGAACGGCAAGGGTTCCAAAAAGTATATGACTTAACCGAAAGGGTTTTACCAGATTGGGTAAACACGCAGTATCCAACCGATGAGGAAATTGGTTGCTATATCGTGCAGCAGGCATTAACCGCTTATGGAATCGCCACCGAAAAAGATATCCGTGGTTTGTTCCATGAAATTACCGCAGATCTTGTTAGAATTGGTCTGCAAGCGCAGCTCGAAGCGGGCATCGTGCAGTCGGTTAAGATAGAAACGCAGCCTGATCAGGTATATTATGTGCTAACGGATAACATTAATGATGCAGTTATTAATCAGCAGGCAGTTTCCATTCTGAGTCCATTTGATAATCTAATTATTCAGAGAGAACGGGTTCAGCAATTGTTTGATTTTACCTATACATTGGAATGTTATGTGCCAGCGATAAAACGTGTGTTTGGTTATTATGTCATGCCAATACTGTATGGCAGTAATCTGATTGCCAGATTGGACCCTAAAGCCGACCGCAAGAAGAAGAACTTCATCATTCGCAGTTTGTTTTTTGAAGAAACCTTTCAACCCAGGGATGAATTCTATCACTCCTTTGCTCCACGGTTAAAAGGAATGATGCAATTTAATGGTTGCGAACGCATCGTTGTTGAGCATGTTGCCAGAGAAAAAGAAAAGCAGCCATTATTGGCTGCCTTGAAAGCGTGTGGAGTTGAAATTCAGGCCAGCCAGTAATAATTTACCCATCCAACGAAATAGAAAATTTGAATTGCAAAAAAGATGGCGGCAACGCTGTAGATCAGGATTTCTTTTTTCACGGCTTTTACAAGAGCAATGAATGCCGGGAAAGCTACAGCGATGTAGCGCGTCATGGATACGGTTGTCCCTGAAATCACCGGCATAAGGATGATCAATAACGCAAATACGCCATAAGCGGGGGAGGGCAGACTGAATAGTGACAATATGGACAAACCAATAAAAATAAAAGAAAGAACAGCGTCAATTTTGTAAACACTGGCTTCTGGTGTCAGGAATATATCAATGAAGTTTATTTTAAAATTGCTGGTTTCTTTTCCCCAGGCTGCCTGGGCCGTAATCGGTGCAAAAAAATCACCGGTAAGGGCCTGCATATAAGTTAAATACAGCAATAAAGGTACAGGGATAAGCAGTAACCAGAAGGCACTGCGCGGAAAATTCTTTAGCTTCCACTGCATGGATTGTAATAGCAGGATACCGATAGGTAATACCATCAGGATTCCCTGTGGGCGGGTAATACTCAATAAACCACAGAAAATTGCAGCCCTGAACCAATGCCCCTTTTTTGCAGCCCACAGGCAAAAAATGGATAGGAATAAAAACAAACTCTCGGTATAAAAACAGGAAAAGTAAAAACTGGCCGGATACGCTAAAAACAAAACAATGATGGCTTTGTTAAATATCTCAGAATGGAAAAATTCATCAGTAAATCGATAAAGGAAATAAAGGGCGGCCACCAATAAGGTGTTATTTACACCTAATCCTATTAATAGAAACATGGATTGTGATAGCAGCGCCTTTGGTACAAGCAAAGATATTACCTTAACCAGCAGTGGAAATAGTGGAAAGAATGCCACTGTGCTGTAAGTGGATTGGATATCATCAATTACATAGTAGCCATTATTAACGATGTTTAAATACCATTCAGCATCCCAACGCGACCAAATGTCAATCAGGAAATGAGGGGATAAGAACCAACCCTGATCTACAAAATGTTGATAGGATGGGTTTGGTAGAAAGTAACCTGAAAACCAGGCAGCTAATAGAAGAATCAGCCGACAAATGATAAAGATAAATAAAATGAAGGGTAATGGAGACTGACGAAACTTATTGAAATATAGATTGAGTTTGTTCATTTTCTAATCCATATAAGTAGTATGGGTGATTGTATCAGACAATAACACAAAGGAAATAGTCTCTATAAATCTCAGGCCAGTTGATTTGTTGAGCAATGTTCTCTACAATAGGATTAACCATTTGCATTATATACTGGAAATGCAATGAGGAGGAACAATGAATACCGTGAAGAATATTCTCAAGCGTCGAGGAGGCCAGGTTTGGGCAGTTAAGCCAACAGATTGGGTTAGCGATGCACTTAATGTAATGGTAGAGAAAGATATTGGTGCAGTGCTTGTGATGGATAATGATATTTTATCGGGAATTGTATCCGAACGGGATATTGCCAGGAAAATCACATATGAAAAGCGCTCCGCAGATAGTACGTCGGTCGGTGATATTATGACAGATACCGTATATACTGTTGATGCAGATCAAACGGTTGAAACTGCCAGAGCATTAATGACAGCCCACCGTGTACGTCATTTACCAGTAGTAGAAGGGGAAAAAGTTGTTGGGGTTATATCCAGCCGGGATGTAGTGAGTGATATTATTATCACCCAGCGCCAAACGATTGAATTTTATAAAGATATTGCATTGGATGAATAAACCATGCAGATTGTATTTCTTGAATGGTTCACATAAATTAATTCCTATTTGACGCGCTCAAATTTTATTTGTACTGCAAGGTACGAACTCGTATATCTGGGTTGCATATCTGAAAATTATCGGTTTACTATATTTTCTTCAATGGCGCTAATAATGGTTTCTATCTTATATGGGGATATTTCGATTGCTGTATTTGCCTCATTGAGAATTGCTTGAAGATTGTTTAGTTGAATATATTTTTTATACTTATCTTCCCTTTCAATTCCTAAAGCTTTTGCGATGATACTCACATAATTCATGATTTTAAAATTAAGATTTGCTTCATCTTCTACAAAAAAATCATGACAGGCATGGCAAACATCGACCAGAATATCGGCATGGGTATCATCTGCTTCCTGAAATCGTCTGGATCGAATTGATTCAGCCAATTTGTGCGAAAAAAGTTGTGCGCCTAAACCACAACACATTGTATTTTTTGCGGAGTGTTCCATTTCTATTAGCTCAATGCCCGGTATTTGACTGAGTATTGTACGGCTTCCAAGAACATCAAAACCAGTAAAAGCCAATTTACAGGGTTCGTGTAAAGTTACCGTTTTATTAATGGCATGTTTAATTGGTAAATTCTCCATATGATTGGCTACAAATTGCGCAAATGAAATAACAGAGAACGGCATATCCGTAAGCTGAGCAATGATTGTTGTAAACTCACACAAACATGTTGGACACCATAGGATCAATGTGTCAATCTGATTGCTGATTAATTCATCAAGCAATTGATTTATGGCACATTGGGCTGCTTCAACATCTCCGTAAAACAAGTGAGTGTTACCACAGCAAAAATCAAGCCCGGGGATATACATGTAGTCAATATTTAATAAATCCAAAATATCACAAGCAGATAGGATTTTTTCAGGCTGAAAATAAACATTGCATCCGGGGAAAAAAGCCAATTTTGCTTGTTTTTTATTTGATTTATGAAAAATGGTTTTATATTCGGATTCAGTTAATTGGATGCTAGAAAGAATTCGTTGTGCTGAATGATCTGCTTGAGGATTGCCGTATGGTTTTATATGGATACCTTTTCGCCTAAACTCCCATTTAATCAATATATTGTTGTACATGGGAACTAGACCGACTGGGCAACTGTCTTTAATACATTTGAAACAATGCAAACAAGAAAATGCACTTGCATATGCAATACTATTTTCCGCTGGATTTTGTAAAAATGAAAGAATATGATTTTGTATTGATTGTGGAGATTCTTGTGTTTCTGTATCGTTATACATTGAGCAATTTTGGAAGCAAATCCCACAAGAAAGACAAAGCTGCAACGTATTATCACGTTGGTTTTCAAAATATTGAATAAGATCTACTGATGACATATGCGTAGTATATCAGATGAATTTGCCAAATTATGTGTATGATGTTAATCAATAAAAAAGCACATAATATCATTCTCTTTGTTTGGTACATATAATAAGGACATTAAAATTTTCATTGCTTACTATGCTTGGTAATCAATTGATTCAACTGTATAATAAAGTTAAAGCAGAAGCAATATTATCAGAGATGATGTAGATCAGCGTCCTCGTTTTATAAAGGAAAGAGGTGCAAAATGATTACCATTCTGGAAGGTAAAGTTTCTTGCGAACGATGGGCGAAGCTGGAAGAATCCTATCGCACAGGGATTCATAAAATTCCAAAGGATCTGATCCAAACATTTCTTGTACAGGATTTAAAGGATCAAGAAACCTGGCGAATTATATCTGTTTGGCGCAGTAAAGCCCACTATGAAGAGAGTACAGACTCAAGTGACTTGTTCGCTACTTGTGTTGATATTTTTCGGGGTGTTGGTGTAGAACCAACCCGCAGGAAATTTGATATTATTGCCAAGCATATGCATGTATAATCGTTTTGTTAGGGAAAAATATGTGGTATGCTATTAAAGGATGATAGGAAAAGGGTGATTTATCCTCATCATTTTGTGGATATTTCATTAAAATATCATAGTACATGGTGATATTTCTTAATAAGGGTTGACAAATTAAAATATAGTCCTTTATAATGATAGCTACGCTATGCGACTATCCGCATTTAATGTTCGCAAATCATAGGTAAATAATCAGCAAGAGGACGAAATTCGACCATATGTGATTCGTGTCATTGCGGGATGTGCATATAAAATGCACACAACAATTGGATTTCAAGAGTAGATAGAAAGAAGAAAAAGAAAACAATCTATCAGATGGTAATTGAGCAAAAAGCATTTCGCCACATAGAAGACATCACTGAATATGTTTATCAACATAAACAATACGGAAGTACAGAAATACTGAAATCAGTTTCAAGAAGAATAGATTGCATACGCCATTTAATAAATTTGTGATTTAAAGTGTTGAAAAGTCAAAAGACCAACAATGCTTTATGAATTTTCGGAGGAGAAAATGAAAACTAAATTTTTGTACATTATATTGGCATCACTAATGATTATGAGCCTTGCATTAGTTGCATGTCAACCCAAACCAGCCGCCACCCCAGAAGCCGCCGCAGAAGAACCTGCTGCAGCTGAAGAAGCTGCTGAAGAGCCTGCAGCCGAAATGTCTGCTGAAGAAGCAGAATTGATGGTTGTAACCGCTCCTGATTGTGAGTATGGTGGATTGATCAAAGAGATCGCCGCTGTTGATGCAAGCACCGTTCAGTTCACCATGTGTGTTCCTGATCCTGCTTTCCCTTCAAAAGCTGCTTTCAATGTCTTTGGTATTCAATCATCTGATTGGTTAGCATCCGCTATTCCAAGTGGCGAAATTCTTGAAATGCCAATCGGTACCGGTGCCTACTATGTAGATGCCTGGAACCGTGGTGACAGCCTTGTCTTCAAGAAAAATGAAAACTACTGGGGAACCCCGGCCATCACCGATACGCTGGTCTTCAAATGGAGTGCAGAAGCTGCATCCCGTTTGCTCGAACTCCAGGCTGGTACAGTTGATGGTATCGATAACCCATCTCCCGATGATTTTGCTGTAGTCGAAGAAGATGAAAATTTAACCCTGTATGAACGTGAAGCTTTGAACATTTTTTATGTAGCTATGACCAATACCTTTGAACCATTCGACAACGTTTTGGTTCGCCAGGCAGTTGCCTATGCTCTTGATCGAGATCGTATTGTTGACACCTTCTACCCAGTAGGCTCAACCGTTGCTTCTCATTTCACCCCATGTGCAATCCCCAATGGTTGTGTAGGTGATGAATGGATGGCCTTTGATCCTGATATGGCCAAAGCACTCTTAGCTGAAGCCGGATATGCTGATGGATTTGACACTACCATCTACTATCGTGATGTTGTACGTTCCTACTTGCCAGAACCTGGTGTTGTAGCCACTGACCTGCAAGCCCAATTGGCCCAGGTTGGTATCAATGCTGAAATCGAAGTTATGGAATCCGGTGCCTTCATTGAAGAATCAAATGCTGGCCGTTTAGATGGTATCTACCTGTTAGGTTGGGGCGCTGATTACCCGCACGTCACCAACTTCCTCGATTTCCACTTTAGTGCAACCAATCCTCAATTCGGTGATCCGATTCCCGAAGTGTATGAGCCATTGGCTGCCGCAGCCCAGATTGCAGATCCTGCTGAAGCTGAACCCCTGTATATTGAAGCTAATAATGCACTCAAAGAATTCGTACCGATGGTTCCGATTGCTCATGGTGGTTCTGCAGCCGCATATCGTGCTGAGGTAACTGGCGCACATGCCAGCCCATTAGGCAACGAATACTTTGCAGTTATGGATCCCGGTAAAGATACTTTTGTCTGGATGCAGAATGCTGAACCGATTTCCCTGTATTGTGCAGACGAAACCGACGGTGAATCACTGCGCGCATGTGAACAGGTTGTAGAAGCTTTGTTAGCTTATGAAATTGGTGGCACCGATGTATTACCTGGTTTGGCCACCGCATGTGAACCAAATGATGAATTGACCGTTTGGACCTGTAGCCTCCGCGAAGGCGTAACCTTCTCTGATGGTTCCGCACTGGATGCCAATGACGTTGTCATGTCCTGGAGTATCGCGTGGGATGCTGCCAATCCTCTGCATGTCGGTAACACCGGTCAGTTTTCTTACTTCTCATATCTTTGGGGTAACTTATTGAACGCTGCTGAATAATTCAGCAAAGATTGAGAAAGTATATTAAACGAATACACGCGGGAAAGCAGGATATGATGTCTTGTCTTTCCCGCGTGCTGTTATTTGAAAGAAACCGGTGAACGTTTTATGACACAATATACCCTACGACGTCTTTTGCTTGCCATACCCGTATTGCTGGGCATTTTAGTCGTTACTTTTGTGATTGCCCGTATGATTCCCGGAGATCCCTGTCGAGCGATCCTCGGTGAAAAAGCTACTGTTGAAGTATGCGAAAGATTTAACGAAGAATACGGTTTTAATAAACCGATTTATGTTCAATTTGGCATCTATATGAATGATATCCTCCATGGAAATTTTGGAGATTCCATTCGTTTTAGCCGACCTGTCGTTCTAATTTTGATGGAACGCTTACCCATGACCATTGAATTGGGTATCAGTGCCTTAATCCTGGCGGTGCTGATAGGTATCCCAATTGGCATACTGGCGGCAATAAAGCGCAACTCAATTTGGGATGTGATGGTAATGATTGGGGCAAATATTGGTATCTCCATGCCTGTGTATTGGCTGGGATTGATGCTTGCCTATTTCTTTGCTTTAGTTTTGAAGGACACCCCATTTTGGCTGCCTCCCACTGGCCGCTTAACCGCTGGTTTGGCTGCCACTCCGTTTTATGAATTGTTAAACTGGGATGTGCAGAAAGAAACATTTAAATATTATTTTCTTGAGTTTATCTCGAACTTATATATATTTAATTCCATTATTACAGGGAATTGGGAAGTGCTCAAAGATGCAATAAAGCATCTCATTTTGCCATCTCTGGCCTTGAGTACCATTCCATTGGCGATGATTGCTCGCATGACGCGCTCCAGCATGTTGGAAGTTCTTCGGCAGGATTATATCCGTACAGCACGTGCAAAAGGGCTGGTTGAACGCCTGGTGATTTTGAAACATGCCTTGCGAAATGCATTGCTGCCGATTGTTACCATTATTGGTCTTGAAATTGGTGTGCTGTTCTCTGGAGCAGTATTGACAGAAACCATTTTTGGCCTGGCAGGTGTAGGAACGGCAATGTATGAAGCCATTACAGCTCGCGATTTCCCGATTATTCAGGGTTTCGTGATTGTCATTGCAGCTTTTTATGTATTAGTAAATCTGTTGGTGGATCTTTCCTATGTGTTCATTGATCCCCGCATTCGATTGGAGTAGACCATATGGCACTAACAGCTGATTCTTTACAAAAAAACCGAAAAGATTATCGGGCAAACAGCCTGTGGCGATTAACCTTGCGCAGGATTTTGCGGCAGCGCTCTGCTGTTGTCGGGGCCATTATTCTGTTGGTGTTGGTTCTGGTAGCGATTTTTGCACCTGTCATCGCGCCATATGATCCGACATTTGTATTGATTGGGGAGGAGGATGTAAAAAAGCGTTCAGGCCCCTGTATTCATTTATTCGGTTGTTCAGAAGATCAACCGCAACATATCCTTGGTATTGATGGCAACGTGCGTGATGAATTTAGCAGGGTTATTTATGGCACCCGTGTTTCCCTATTTGTGGGCTTATCAACGGTTTCCTTTGCGATAATTGTGGGAACTATCTTGGGCGCCATTGCTGGCTTTATTGGTGGTTGGCTAGATAACATTATTATGCGTATATTGGATGTATTGATGGCTTTTCCCTCCCTATTGCTGGCTATTACAATTGTTAGTATCCTTGGCAAGGGACTGGAAAATGCGCTGCTGGCCATTGCCATTGTCACTATACCTATTTATGCTCGTGTGGTTCGTGCCAGTGTGCTTTCCGTGAAGGAAAACGAGTATGTATCTGCTTCACGTGCTTTAGGTGCCGGTCCACTCCATATTCTTTGGAATCGTGTAATGCCTAATGCTGTATCCCCTCTTATTGTTCAAGGAACACTGGGTATTGCAGATGCAATTTTGAGTGCCGCTGCACTGTCCTTTCTGGGACTTGGCGCACAGCAACCAACACCGGAATGGGGCCAGATGCTTGGTTCTGAACGCAGCCAGGTATTTACTTCACCTCACCTGGTATTTTTCCCCGGTATTGCAATTATGATAACTGTGCTGGCATTCAATTTACTTGGTGATGGCTTGCGGGACGCGATTGATCCGCGACTGAATCAAACGGACTAGGTGAAAGATGTCAATGAATCGTTTGAATCAAAATTCCAACCAAGGAAGAAGGTAACCGTGACAGAGAACAATAGTGAACCCTTATTGGAAGTAAAAAATCTAAAAACATATTTCCATACGGATGATGGAATTGTAAAAGCTGTGGATGGCGTTGATTTTTGCGTGTATCCCGGTGAGGTACTTGGCCTGGTCGGTGAATCTGGTTGTGGTAAAAGTGTTACTTCATTTTCCGTGATGCGTCTGGTTGATTCACCGGGAAGAATCGAAGAAGGTGAAATCTTCTTTGAAGGCAAGGACTTGCTGAAAATTTCCGAGAAAGAAATGGTAAAACTGCGTGGTGAACACATCACCATGATTTTTCAACAGCCACAAACCAGTTTGAATCCGGTATTTACAATTGGAGATCAGATTGTTGAAGTTTTCCAGATTCACAGTGATATCAGTAAAGAAGAAGCAAAAGAAAAAGCGATTCAATTGCTGGAAAAAGTAGGTATTGCTGACCCGCACAAAAAAATTAATGCCTATCCTCATGAAATGTCCGGTGGACAGGCACAACGTGTGATGATTGCGATGGGTCTGGCGTTGAATACGCAACTTTTGATTGCTGATGAACCAACGACTGCATTGGATGTAACCATCCAGGCACAGATTCTTGATTTATTGCGAGATCTGCAGGAGAGCACTGGTACATCCATTATTCTGATTACACATGATCTGGGTGTTATCGCTGAGATGGCTGATAGGATTGCAATTATGTATGCCGGGCGTGTGGTAGAAGAAGCCCCGGTACTTGAATTTTTCAAGAATCCAATTCATCCATACAGCCAGGGTTTAATTGCTTCAGTGCCTATTCTGGGTGTAGTAAAAGATAGCCTGGAAACAATTCCCGGGAATGTGCCCAATTTGATCGACCTGCCAGCTGGATGTCGCTTTGCTCCGCGCTGTATACTGCGGGAGAAGTATAATCTTGAAGTTTGCACTCACGTTGAACCTGATCTGATCTCGTGGGAAGATAGGCATACTGTTCGTTGTTGGCTGTATGAGGATAGTGATGAACATAAAGCCCCATTGAAAAAATCAACAACGAAATAATGGTGCGATGGTAAAGAGGAATCAATGTCAGAAAAAAAGAAACCAAATGACAATTCAACGGATCTGATAAGAGTAGAAAACCTTGTCAAATATTACCCGGTTCATGGGGGTGTTTTGCGAAAGGTTATCGGACAGGTTAAAGCGGTTGATAATGTCAGTTTTTCAATTCGAAAAGGTGAAACACTCGGCTTGGTTGGTGAATCCGGCTGTGGAAAGACAACAGTCGGCCATACCATGTTACGGCTGCTCGCACCTACTTCTGGATCTGTGATTTATAAAGATAAGGATATCTTTGTATCTTCACAAGCGGAATTAAAAGCCATGCGCAGGCGTATGCAAATTGTATTTCAGGATCCTTACGGATCGCTTGATCCGCGTTTACCGATTGGAGAGTCCATTGCTGAGGGATTAAAAATCCACAAAATAGGGAGTAATCAGGAGCGATACGAGAAGGTTTTAGCGGTGTTGAAGCGGGTTGGCATGGAGGATTACCATGCCATGCGTTATCCCCATGAGTTCTCGGGTGGGCAGCGTCAGCGTATCGGTATTGCCCGAGCACTGGCTTTGGAACCTGATTTCATTGTCTTGGATGAACCGGTATCCGCTCTGGATGTCTCTATTCAGGCGCAGGTATTGAATATTTTGCGTGATTTACAGCGTGATCTGGGCCTTACTTATCTGTTTGTAGCCCATAACCTGGCTGTTGTGGAGCATATCTCGGATCGGGTGGCTGTGATGTATTTGGGCAAGATTGCCGAAATTGCATCGCGAGACGATATTTTTAATAATCCATTACATCCCTATACCATCGCTTTGCTTTCGGCGATTCCGATTCCTGATCCGACGCATAAACGAGAACGTATCATGTTGGAAGGGGATGTGCCTTCACCGCTCAATCCACCTAATGGCTGCCGTTTTCATCCACGTTGTCAATATGCTACTGAACGCTGCAAGCAGGAGATTCCGGAATTGCGCGAATTGCGCCCGGATCATCGAGTTGCCTGCCATGAGGCAGAACAATTCCTGTAATCTCATTAGTACAAAACATCAAAGCCGTTCATTGAAAAATGGGCGGCTTTTTTTACGGGAGACCCACAGAGAAAATTCAAACCCTTTAGCATGATTTTGTGTTTTAACTCCCGAATCCTTTTTTCAGGAGTACAAAGTATGCTTTATTTATTGTTTGTATCTATATTATGGGCGTTTTCATTTGGATTGATCAAGGGCGTATTAACCGGAATTGACCCCTTCTTTGTCTCTTTTCTGCGAATCCTGCTTTCCTTATTGGTATTTTTACCTTTTCTGAAAAAGAAGCAAGTGGATAGAAAAACTACCTGGCAATTATTTTTTATTGGTATGCTGCAGTACGGATTAATGTATATCGCATATATTTACTCATTTAATTTTCTAAAAGCGTATGAAGTGGCTTTATTTACCATTTTTACACCTTTATATGTCGCTCTTTGGTACGACATAACGCGAAAGAAAATATCCTGGTTAAATATCCTCACAGCCATACTAGCGATTCTGGGGACGGCCATTGTGGTCTGGCAAGATATTGAGCGATCCAATTTCTGGATGGGGTTTTTGATCATGCAGATTTCAAACATTGCTTTTGCGATTGGTCAGGTACAGTATAAACGCATAATGCAAAAGCAACCCGCTGTGAGAGATGCACATGTTTTTGGATTCCTTTATATGGGTGGTGTGGCATTAACTTTGCTGTCTTCTCTGATATTTACGGATTGGGCAAACCTGACCCTGAGTAATACGCAATGGCTAACCCTACTGTATTTAGGGGTAGTAGCTTCAGGCGTTGGTTTCTTTATCTGGAATGTGGGTGCCCGCAAAGCCAGTGTGGGTGCATTGGCCATTTTCAATAATCTGAAAATTCCATTGGCAACAGCAGTCTCGTTGCTTTTCTTTGGCGAATCAACCGATTGGCGTTCGTTGTTGTTAGGAGGTTTGATTGTGTTAATTTCATTATTTATCAATGAAATACTTCGGCGCAAACAAACTATGCGTTTATCAACAAACGAGCAAACATTTCCTTGAATAGATATTTTCTTGTCCAAAATCGAATACAATAGAAGTAAGATCTACTCAAGGATATAAACATGGAAATCATATTCAGTGTATTGATAGCAACAGTCGTTTTTGCTGTTATCCTGTATATTGTTTTGATGCAGGTGCGTGTAAAACAGGTAAAACAAGCGAATACTCTTCTGGAAGAGTTCAAAGAAGAAAACATTTTGGCATACACATCGGCTGCGAACTTTGTGGGTATTGAATCTAAGGGAATGGGGCAGGTGAGAGGCAATGGGTTTTTACTGCTTTCATCACACTTTTTATTATTTGAGCGTCTTGCGCCAAAAATGCGAGTTAATATTGTCTTAAGAAAAATTATCAGGGTAGATCAGGTATCCTCGTTTTTAGGAAAGCGAAACATCAAACCTGTTTTACGCATATTCTATACGGATGAGCATGGTGAGCAAGATAAAATCGGTTTCTTTATAAAGGATCCCGACAAATGGCAAAACCTCATTCGCAAGGCCAATGAACAATCCCGAAAATTTGTATAACAGCCTGTTCTTCAGACGCACCTTGATAGCTTTTGATGGGTTCTATTTGATATAAATTATTACATAGAGAAGAAGAGAGGTGTATGATGAGTTCACTTCGCCGAATACTTGACGTAAAAGGCTATGGTGTCTGGGGTGTTACACCAGTTACCACAGTGTATGACGCATTAAGATTAATGGAAGAAAAAAATGTTGGTGCAGTCCTGGTGATGAAAGGCGAGCAATTACTGGGTATTTTATCTGAGCGCGATTACGCGCGTCAGATAATTTTGAAAGGGCGTGCATCAAAAGAGACAACCGTTGAGGAGATTATGTCCAAGCCGGTAGTCACTGCACACCCCGAACAAACTCCACAAGAGTGCATGGAAGTGATGACGAAAATGAGTTTCCGTCATTTGCCGGTGGTTGAAAACAATAAAGTAATTGGGGTTATATCATTAGGTGATATCGTCCGTGATTTACTATTCCAAAAAGATAAACGCATCAAGGAATTGCAAAGTAAGAAAAAGCGCGACATTATTCCATAATGAGGATGCTGCCCCTGATTTTCTCGGGGCAGCTATTTTTATTGAGTCAAAGCGGATAAGAATACTTAGGCATGACAGCATCCTTTATTTGAATCAGACCAATTGAAGATTTTTCCGACTGACTCCCTTGCAAACTTGTTGATCTTGAGTACAATCGAGCTATGTCAAAATATCTAACGACCAACAAGTATGCATTAGGTTTCGGTGCGGTGGCTGTGGATGATCTGGTATTTTTGGATCGTTTTCCGCATCCAGAAGAAAAAATTCCGGTGCTGAGTCGGCAGCGTCAGGGCGGTGGCTTGATCGGCACGGCATTGGTTGCAGCTTCACGCATGGGTGTTTCTGCGTCCTATTGTGGTGTGTTTGGGGATGATGAGATCAGCACATTTTCCAAAGAAGCCTTTTCAGAAGAAAATGTGGATTATTCATTATTGCAATATGCACCAGAAGCCAGTCCATTTCACTCGTTGGTGCTGGTTGATCAAACACAACAGCAACGAACAATTTTATATGATCAGCATGGTGTGATGGAACCAAAGCTTACTGCTGAAGTGGCATCTGCCATTCAAAAGGCAGGCGCTGTGATGCTGGACCATACGGTGTTGGGTATTGCGCCCAAGATTATTGTGATTGCCAAAGAAAAGGGTGTACCGGTATTGGCAGATATTGAGCGCTATACAGATCCGCGCTTAAAGACCGTTCTTCCCCAATTGGATCATTTGATTATCAGTGAACGAACGGCATCCCAATTAAGTGGTGAAACAGATCCGCAAAAAATGTTACTGCAATTGAGTAAACATGAGCCCGCTAGCTGTGTAGTTACCATCGGAGATAAAGGATGTTGGTGGAAGGTACAAGGCAGAGAGATGAAACATATGCCTGCTTTCAATGTACCGGTAGTGGACACAACAGGCTGTGGCGATGTTTTTCATGGTGTGTATCTGGCTGGTCTTTGTTTAGGGTTTGATGTTGAAAAGTGTTTACAGTATGCCAGTGGGGCTGCCGCGATGAAAGCCAATGTTCCCGGCGGCAGGGCAGGCAGCCCAACCAGAACTCAGCTTGAGGATTTCCTTATCGCACATGCAAGTGAAATTGGTTATGCGTTCCCTTAATATTGAACCTGACGGTAAATCACAACAATTTCAAATGGGCGATGGGCAACTGCATGACGTTTATATGCCTGTTGCCCAGTATATTATTAACTGTCAAAAGGAAACTGGCAGGCGGATTGTGTTTGGCATTGTAGGACCGCCAGGCAGCGGCAAAACACATTTTGCGTCTGTCCTATGTCAATTGATAAACGAGATGCTAGGGCGTGATATTGCCATTGTGATTGGTATGGATGGTTGGCATTTTGCTAACCAATTATTGGAAGAAAAAATCCTGGTGAGGAAAGGGCAGGCCATTCCGTTAAAAGCATACAAAGGCGCACCGGAATCTTTTGATGGGGAAAGTTTCACTGCTTTTGTATCCAATGTAAAAATGAGAGATAATCTTCACTTTCCCAGATATGACCGCAATCTTCATGAACCGGTTTCTGATCACGGGGAAGTGACTGCTGAACATAAAACCATTTTATTGGAAGGCAATTATCTTTTATTGAATGAATCCCCCTGGAGAAGTGTCAAGCCGAAGTTGGATGGAACCTGTTTCATTTGGTCAGGAGAGCGTTTACGCTGGCATACGCTCATGAAACGACATATGCTTGGGAAAAAAACAGCTATTCAGGCTGTACATCATATTTTTAATGTGGATATGCAAAATACATATCGGATCGGAAAACCAGCAGTAGATATTCTGCTTGAACGCATTAATACTAATGATCTGCAAATAATTGATGGATTGTAAGTTTTAATCGGTAACATTCCGCTTTATAAATGGCGTGCTGATAAAACGCCAGAGCGCTTTCCATTGGGGCAACCAGGCAATATGTGCGCCATTCTTTTTGTTATTCAATATATGCGGCGCCAACCAACCAGCCACGGTTTGAGGGGTATCAGCCAATATATTGAAAATGGGTTTTGCCTTTTGCCAGCCGACAGGATCTTGTGCATATTGCTTGCGTATTAAATCCGTCATCACCATGCCCGGACTCAGTGTGCCAACGATAATGGATGTATGAGCGCTATCTTTGACAAGACAGCGCGAAAAGTACCGTACCGCAGATTTGCTGCTGCCATAGATGGATAAACCTTCCACAATACGGCCGTCACTACCCAGACCTTCCATGTTATAGATGGCACCATAACCCTGTCTCAGCATTCCTTGCATAGCAATTTTGCAGCCATACATGACGCCCAAAACATTGCTTTGTACGATATTCAGCATCGTGCTTTGCGGTTGTTCCCAACTTTTGGCCTGGCTATGTGCCTGGCCGGCATTGTTAATCCAGATATCGACTTTGCCGAATTGTTCAACAGCTTTCAGCCATAAGTTTTCAATTTGATCATATTCGGAGACGTCACAAGGTACGGTGATTAGCTGTGTGTTTGGATGTTTATCGACTAAATTGATCTGCGCAGCTGACAATGAATTGACTGAGCGACCGCTAAGAACAACCTGACATTGATTTGCCAGAAACTGATCTGCCAGGTGATAGCCAATACCACGCGAACTTCCAGTAATCACAATTGTTTTCATTTGATATTCCTTTCCCATATTGATATCTAATTATAGTTGATTCAAATGAAAATCCGCGAAACAATTGTTTCGCGGATGAGGAAAAGTTTCAGATCGTTCGTAGACTAACTTGTTTGGAGAAGAAGTTTATTCGATGTCTCAACAATCCAACGGTTTATTTCATTCCAATCACGGAAATCGCCTTCAGCCATTTCCTCGCTTTTTTCGAACATTTTTCTAAACAGGAAAGGTAATTTTTCATAATTGACCGCGCCACCGAACAAACCCAATTCAATTGGTTTGAATTCGGGTACTTTACTATAAAGCTTATTCATATAGGCTGCTGTTGTATTCCGATTTGCCTCGTTGTCTTCTTTCATCGTTAGGCAGCTTATGAAAAAAGCACTGGGTATATTGGATAACACTTTGCGATGCCGTTTGATAAATTTACCAATGGATGGGTGAAACATGCCTGCCCGGATGCTGCTACCAATAACAACTGCCTGATAAGTAGAAATATCCTTTACTGTCTTTGCAGGTAATACATCAATATCAATATTCAAATTAGCTTTAAGCGTTTCAGCCATTTTGGCGGCAACTTCCCAGGTTGAATCGGCCCATGAGCCATAGGTAATAAGCATTTTTGTGGTCATATTGATTCCTTCAGTTGATTTCGTCTATTCAGTGTATATAACGAAAAACAGATCAGGAAGTTGCTTCTCTAACACGCAATATCAGCGCAATAAAGCCAAAAATATGTTTGAACGGATGAATATGGCTTTTTTCATCACCATAAATGGTCCTTATCGGTACCCAGGATAATTTCATGTCATTTTGCAGGCAGGTTAGAATATTCTCAACTTCAAATTCGAAGCCGCTTTTTTTGGTCAATATGACTTTTTCTAGTAACGCTCTACTTAAATAACGGTAGCCGGATTGATTGTCTTCAATGGGTTGACGCATTGCCCAACTGAATAAAACCCGACCAATACGATTGGCTGCTTTGCGGGAAAAAGGCATTTTCGAAAAATCGCGTTTCCCGATAATTAAATCCGGTTTTTCATCTTCAATGCAGTTTAGAAATTTTGAAATTTCATGGGGGTCGTGCTGACCGTCGGCATCTATGGTAAGGATGCCATCATAAAAACCATTTTTTAGCGCCCAACGGAAACCTGTTTTTAAGGCATTTCCTTTTCCACGATTTGGTGAAATAGTCAGCAATATTGCATCTGTTTCCTGAACAATTTGCGGGGTATCATCCTTGGAACCATCATCCACTACCAGGACAGGTAAATATTGCAGGGTTTCTTCAATAACTTTTTTAATATGTTTACCCTCATTATAGGCTGGTATCAGGGCAAGTACTTTTGTTTTCAATCTTTTTCTCCATACATATATTGGATAAATTTGTTGTTAGTTTTTAAGCACAATCCAGGCACCTACCAGTAAAAGTACAATGCCAGACAAGCGGGGGATAGAAAGCGGCCTTGTGGTTACTTCAAAAAGACCGTAATGATCAACCAGCACACTGATGAGCAACTGAGCTGCGATGGATATTCCCAGGGCAGCAGTCGTACCGATGCGTGGAATGGTAAAGACAAAGGCACTGATAATAATCAACCCCAAAGCCCCTGCGATGATTGGATAAAGAGCAATGGAGCGCCATTGGCGCACATTTTCTCCACCACTGATGATTAATGCTACAAGGGAAACCAGTGTACCAAAGAAATGTACCAGAAAGACACTGCTCAACGTACCCAGCTTTTGGCCGGTGATGTTGGATAAAGGTACCTGAAAGCCAATGGCTGCGCCACCGATGGTACCAATTAGAATGGGAAACAAGTATTGCATTAATTTTCCTTGGTGGGCAAGATCCACCACTGATATTGATTCATCTTCTCAAATCCGAGCTGGCTGACTTGCTCATGATATTCGTTATTTTCCGGCAGCAATGTACCCAAGGTTTGAAAATGCTGTGGAATTACCAGGTCAGTGCTTGAGAAAGGGGCTTCGATCCAGAAGCCGCTGTAATTTAGGGTTTGCACGGGTAGTAAATGGCCAGAGAACCCATTATAGCGTATGGGTAGTGGTCCATTTTCAGCGGAGGTGACGTAAAGCGTGATAATTTCAGGCTGTAAAATGAAACCATTATGCTGGAAAGATTTTTGGCTGGCAATATTATCAACTTGAATCAGTGTCCGAATTATGGCGGTATTGTCTAGTTCTTCATGCTGCAAACAGCGCTGGATCAACGTTGAGGCGATGCGCTTTCCTCGATAGGCTGGCAAAACAGCGAGTAAGTCCATGTCCATACGCAGAACCCCCTGATTGCTGGTAGGAAAACAATCCATAAAACCGATAACATGATTGTTGACTTCAGCGACATAGCAGAGATGATCTGATAGGTTGAGTACCATTTGAATCTGTTGCAGGTTTGACGCTTCTTGAGGCCAGACTTGTTGCTTAATTGTTAGCAGGTCTTGGGCATCATCGGATTGGGCAAGGCGGTATTGGATATTCATAGCTGCCTCCTAAATGAATAATAGAATTGTACTTTATACACAAAAAAAAGTCATTTCTGTCAGGAAATGACTTGATCATTTATTAAATCAGATGATTTTTACTTGATCAATAGCATGCCGATACCGGCCAGTAATGGTGTAAGCAAGTTGATCAGCACATTCATGCCCTGGGCAGGACCCAGTTTTTGCATATCATCCAGTGAACTGAAGATGATTTTAAGAGCAGGTATGGCGATAAATACGGTCGCCAGGCCAAATAACGCGCCCCAGGAGAATAACTGGACAGCTGTACCGATAATTAGTACCAAGTATGTGCAAGCCAGGAAAACGGTGTATACAATGGCACTGTTCTTTCTGCCGTATGCGATGGGGAAATGTTTTCGCCCAATGCTCTGGTCCGGTTCCAGATCAGGGAATTGATTAAGTAATAATAGATTGTTCACCAAAAAGAATGGTACCAATGAAATCAAAAAACCCGTCCATGTATACTGTCCACTGATGGCATATTCACTACCCATGACCATCAATGGGCCAAACCCCAAACCCGGACTGATGATGCACAGCCAGGGAAATTTATTGAGAAAAGAAGTATAGATGAAGATGATGAGCAAGCCCAAAATGCCAATCGGTATAATGCCCCAACCAGACTGTAAAGCAATGAATATGCCGATTAACAATGTTAACCCGGCAGCAATCCATCCGGCAGTACGTACCTTTTGCGCCTGATCAGGGTTTTCTTGTAAATTGCCTGTACCACCACTGAAAGGGGTTTTAATAGTCAGGTTATCAAGACCCGTTTTGAAGTCTTCATATTCATTCAGTAAATTGACACTGGCATGCGCCAGGGTCCCGCCAATAAATGCCAATAGTGCATGTATCCCATTGAAAGGAGCGCCGCTAACCAGGCTGGCAGCTAAACCGGCAAAAACACAAATGGGTGCTAATATTAAAAATTGAGGACGTGCAGAGCGTATAATATATTTCATATTCAAAAACCAATTCCTTTTTATTTCAGGTAGAAGCCATGAGTAACGGGCGTGTTATTAATGTTGATTGCCAGTGCGGTACAAAATTATTCAAGTATTATAAATCATCTCGCGGACGATTGATAAAATTGTTTTTGGAACATATTCGCAAGGATTATGTTGGCGTGACGCAAAACACTAACCTGCCAGCGATATGCCCCGCATGTCAGAAAGAAATCGGGACAATTCAATTAATAAATGGCAGGTTAGCGCTTAAATTAAATCAAGGAACCGTTAAAGCGATCCGATTATGAGTTTTGGTTTGTCAGGCGGTATAAACAGCCAAACCTAATAATCCGGCACCGGAGTGTACCGACAAACCAGCGGTAAATTCCACAATCGGCACTTCGCCTTCAATTGAAAAATGAGTAGAAATCGTTTTATGGAAGGCATCAGCTTCTTCGGGACAATTGGAGTGGATGATTCCCAATCGTTTGATGGGGGCATCGCCGACGGAAGATTCCACCAGTTCCAGCAAACGGCTGAGTGATTTCTTGCGGGTACGGATGCGCTCCAAAACCTCCAATTTGCCGTCTTGAATGGTTAGAATGGGTTTGACTTCCATGATGCCTGCCATGCCAGCCTGTAGATGGCTGATACGGCCGCCCATCGCCAGATATTTGAGTGTGGATAAGGCTGCAAAGAGGTGCATGTTATCTTGTACGTTTTTTGCTGCTGCAATAATTTCTTTACTTGATTTTCCGGATTTTGCCAGGGCTGCGGCTTCGAGCACGATGAAGCCCTGCCCAAGTGAAACCGTTTCCGTATCAATAATGGTAATGGCATCACTATCCAGCATTTCCTTGGCTTGTTGAGCAGCAGCGATTGTGGCGCTGATTTTGCTGCTTACACAAAAACAAATGATTTCTTCACAACCATCATCAAATGCTTGCTGAAAAGCCTCCTTAAATTTGCCTGGAGCAGGGGCGGCAGTGGTAGGTAATTTGCCTTCTTTATCCACACGTTCGAATAAAGTTTTATCATTGATATCAACACCGCTTTCATAGGTATCATCGCCAAAATGAATGTTGATGGGAACCTGGCGAATGTTGTACTCCGCTGACATTTCAGGGGAGAGACTACAATCTGAATCTGTGATGATTATTATTTTTTGCACCGAACAATCTCCTGTCTATTTATGTATAAATTCAAAAACCTTATGATGACTCGCACATAAAAAAAAACTTAATTCTGTGTTATTACATAACAGAAATAAGCTTTTCTATCTGATCTGGGGAATCAATATCTTGAATATATAAATCACCTTCATCATATTGGATGTGTACATTACCGTATCGCAAGAATCTGCCAATGGCTGTTTGCTGTGTTGTAACACGTCTAATTTGATCAAAACGGATTTCATTTTTTACTTCCGACTGTTGATCAGGAATATAAGTCAATGTGTTTCCATTGATTAACAACAAGAATCTTTTTCTGTGCAGCCAACCCATCGTAGAACCAAATAGTCCCACAATCATAAAACCCCAACTAATAATCCTGGTTTCGGAAGATGCAACAAGTCTATTGAAAAAGGAAAAGACCAGTAATCCTATTCCCAAAATGAATAGGGTAATTGGAAGGAGCAGTATATTCTTACTGGGGAAAAATGAGGTTTGTTTTACTTCGTTTTGATGATCTTCCATGAAAGTTAGCACCTGTTGCAAAAGTCTGACACTATTATAGCAAAGGAAAGCAGATTTTTGGAAGATTTGCTCATTTTTATGACCTGGTCACATGACTTTCTTGCTAATATACATCACAATAGGTTGTATTTTCAGGTGATTTATTTTTCAAATATGAGACTTTTTGATATAGTTGAAGAAAGCACCATTCGGAAATAATATTATTTGACCTTTATCTACCTGGTGTAGGTATGCGATAATCAGTGGTGACGATCTGAATAGTATCAGCAGGAGATGCAAAATGAAAAAAATAAGTTTGGTGTTGATTCTCTGTTCTTTAATAATAAGTTCCTGTGACCGTAATATTTTTGTCACTGCAACAGCAACACCTGTACCCACCGAGACTGCAATCCCTGAACCACTATTACCGTATTCAACAGAGGTCGTGCATTTTGAAACGGATGATGGTCTTTCATTGGAAGGCATGCTTTATCTGGGTGAGGAAACAAAAACCGGTATTGTCTTTGCGCATATGTCCGGGCCTAATGATCAGGAAAACTGGATGCCTTTTGCAGAAAGGCTGGCCGGGAAAGGCTATAGTTCCTTAACCTTTAATTTCCGCTGCTACGGCGAATCAGAATGTGCTTCCAGTACGGAAGATAGTTTCCTGATTCTCAGCCGAGATATCAACCGCGCGGTGGATTTTATGCTGGAAGAGGGCTTTGATCAGGTGATCTGTATCGGGGCCAGCATGGGCGCACGCGCCTGCACTGAAACTGCTTTTGATCGTGATCTGGCCGGGTTTGTGGCGGTCTCCGGCATTGGTTCGCAGGATCCAGCCAAGCAGGACCCCAATGATTTTACCAATGCGGAGATGCCAAAATTATTTATTGTCTCCGAATCTGACCCGACTGGGGGCGGGGAAATGCTGCCCAAGTTTATGTTGTTTTACGAAGCCGCCCCGCAACCGAAGGAATTAAAAACTTTTGTTGGTACGGTGCATGGCACGGAATTTTTTGAAACGCGAAAGCGGGATGAATTCAGCGATATGATATTTACCTTTTTGGAAAGCATCATTCATTAAATGGGAGGAGAGATGAGCTATCATATTGATGATGAGCAAGTGACGCTTACGGCATTGCGTAAGAGAATCGAGAGCAATGATCTGGTGCCCAGTCGGGTGGCTTTATTGGATGGAATTACTGAGAAATTCGAATTGCTTGAAACACAAGGTATACGTACTTTTGACAAACTGCGCTATGAATTGAAGAACCCCAAACGCCTGAATGCATTGGCTACAGCAAGCAAGATTGATCAAGCGTATCTTGTTTTGTTGCGCCGTGAAATTGAGAGTTATTTCCCCAAGCCGTTTAAACTAACAGAATTTACCTGGATGCCCCAAGAGGAGATTCAGAAATTGGTGGAGCATGGCTTAAATAATAGTGCCGCATTTTATGAAGCAACAATGTCTGATGCGGATGCAAGCGCATTGCAAGTTGCTACCAATGTGGATGCGGAAATATTACAGAAACTTCGCAAACTGGTCAATCTGACGCGTGTGCAGTGGGTCAGCCCCAATACGGCACGCATGATAATCCTGAGCGGTTACAGCAGTGCGGCTGAACTGGCCGCCGCTGATGCAGATGAGCTGGCTGCCGGGCTCAATCGGGTGAATGAAGGCGGACGATTTTACAAAGGCAAGATTGGTATGCGTGATATCAAGCGCCTGATTCATGCGGCGGGGTATGTGGGGTGAATTGGCAGGCGTTCTGCTGAGAATTTGTATAAAGACCTTTGCAATAGGCGATTAATTTACAAGAGAAAGCTGTTAATTGGACTATAATATCTGAATTGCATTGTTTCAAAAAATGCAATTCAGATTTTGTTTAGGAGAATACGAATGAGTACGGAACAACAAATTGGTGCCAAACCGGTTGGTTTTATGGGGCTGCTGGCTGGCAGGTTGATGAATTTGATACACAGGAACCAATACCGATCCATTGTAAACGAGATAGGGAAGAATACAAATGCTCCCGTGAAGGCTGTGCTGGATATTGGCTGCGGCGGCGGTATTGCGGTCAAATTGTTGGCAGGTCAATTTGCGGATGCAACCATATATGGTATTGATCACGCCGCTGAAATGGTTCAATTATCCATGAAGACCAATCGTAGGGCCGTGAATGAAGGGCGCGTGAAGATATTGCAAAACTCGATTGATCAATTGGAGTTGGCAGATAACAGTATTGATGTTGCCACAGCTTTTGATACGATTAACTTCTGGCCGGATTATGATGTGGCAATGCGTGAAATTAAGCGTGTACTGGCGCCAGCAGGAAGGTTGATTATTGTTAATGGCTATCCAGCGGAAGGCTCGAAATGGTATGAATTTGTGACCTTCAAGAACGATAAGGCATACG
The DNA here is from genome assembly GCA_016838895.1 of Chloroflexota bacterium. GTDB lineage: Bacteria > Chloroflexota > Anaerolineae > Anaerolineales > Anaerolineaceae > UBA5203. The sequence continues at coordinate 9,149 of JAEKNU010000026.1, read as the reverse complement.
AAGCGTTTTTGAATCAGCATGGTTTCCAGGTGGATCAGATCGAGATTCAGGGGCATACGATTGTAATTGAAGCGTCGGTTAAGAAAATACTTTCATAAATAGAACCATAATTAATTTCTTATCACCTTATATTTCCTCCTCTCACGCGACCGATGCTATACTATTAACATCCAAATCATGTATAAGAGGAGTCCAACACCATGCCATTCTACTGCCCGGACTGCAAAGTACAAAAATCGTTATATGTGGTCGCTTCAATGGAACTGGCAGGAGATTCGCGCTGGGATGAAATTACCTTACAGATGCTCAAGTGCGAGCATTGTCAGCTTAACGTGCTGGGTGTATATCAGGAATCAAGGCGCGGTGGGTTGGATAAGGAAATATTTCATCATGTGGCGTATAAAATTGATGCAGAACGAGTGCAGCAGGTGAAGGAACTCATGGATGTCTGCACACGACCTACGGATGCGAAATGTCCATGCGCCGCACATACCGAACTTAGTGCGCAGGATGATCAGGGGCAGTGGATGGCGTTGGAGAAATTCGGTTTACGTGAAGCCTTCACCTTCCAGTTGTGATGATCGCAATTCAATGGAATCGTATCGATAACCTGTAGTGGCGATGCATGGATCGCCACTACGTTTCTTGATTGTGAATATTTTTGCGCATATAATTTTTGGGGACTTAATTACGCTTCAGGATACTAAGAAAATTACATCAATTTCAAAAACACTGCTGGTTGCTGATCAGCAATTCGTAATAGTGCTTTGGCTGGGCCGCTGGGTTTGCGGCGACCTTGTTCCCAATCCTGTATTGTCCGTACACTAACACCCATTAAACCTGCAAAAGCTGCCTGTGACAACTTCATTTTTGCACGGATTACTTGCGGCGGGGCAGGCTCTTTCAATGTTTGTGTACGTAAATGGATATCCCCTTTCTTATAGGCATCAATTTCCTGTACCCCTTCCAGTATTTCCAAACCAATATTTCTTTCAGACATTTTTTATTTCCTCGGCAATTCTTTTCAGAATATGAGCGGGAATAATTTCCAACTCACTTTTTTTATAAATTGTAAGCAGCCAGATTTCGTTCTGCTGGTTTTTATAATAGTAAATAACTCTAACGCCACCACTTTTTCCAATATTCTGCATTGTCCAACGTAATTTCCGAACACCACCTGTGCCTTTGATGATTTTTCTTGATTCTGGATATAAAAATAAGTAGCATTGCAAACCAAAGTATTCATCTTCAGTGAGGTAATTATAAATATATTTGGCAAATATTGATGTCTCGATGAATTCCATGATTAAACAAATTATGCGGCATTGCCGTATATATTTCAAGCATGTTCAAAGGATTTCTATGGGACACGACAGTCTTTGCAGTTTGTAATTGTGATTAAAATGTACTCATAAGATTTCAATTCCCTAGAGAGGTTTTTGACGAGATGAGAGATGGGAACGTAAATGAATTATATGGAAAGAATCATTCGGGATTTTTAGATAAATGCCAAAAGCGGTGCGTTAGCAACGCACCCTACAAAAAAAACTGTACCCCTTCCAGTATTTCCAAACCAATATTTCTTTCAGACATATTCCTCCAACAATTTACACCACTGAGAGTTGGCTGATAAAAATCTCCATGGCTACGGATGCCTGAATCTTGCCGATTTTGATATCGGCGTCATAGGCTTGCAATTGATTATATAACCCCTTTAACTGCTCAAACTTGAAATTGCGTGCCTGCTGACTGAGTTTCCTGGCCACAAAGGGATGTTGCTTTAATTCGCGGGCGATGTCGGTGTCGCGGGCGCCTTCGGAGAGCAATTCATTGGCTTGCAGCAGCAAGCGGAATTGGCGCGTAATCATGCCAAAAACGCGTATACCGTCTTCATCGGATAGAATCTGGTGTAACAAACGATATGCCACATTGTATTTACGATTGGAGAGCGCGTCGATCATATCAAATACGTTGGTGTGTTGCTGCTGGGAGGTTAATAAATGCACGTCTTCATCGTTAATTTCACGTTCATAATTAACGTACAACAGCATTTTATCCAGTTCCAGGTTGAGTGTGCGCGTATCTGTTCCCACGGCCTGTGAGAGGGCATAGGCTGCGGCTGAGGACAGTTTGCCGCCTTTCTCTTTGGCTTTTTCCATCAACCACTGCGGCAGCGAATCCTGGGTGGGTAGGGTACAGGTGATTAATGCACTTGTATCGTCATGTTCACTTTGCCATTTGCTCAGCCAATGTTTTTCGTTGAGTGTGTCCCAGGTGAAGGCCCACTGTCCCTGTTTGTTTTTACGGTTTTTACCATCATCCAGGATGATCAATGCCAGCACAATATAAGACGGCAGTGATTCTAACGCCTCTTGCAGAGCAGTTTGCTGTTGTTTGCCTTTGGCTAATATCAGGGCATTGCGCAGAACGATCAATTTTTTTTCAGATAAAAAGGGCATGGAAAGTGCGGCGGATTGCAGCTCGGATAGGGTTGTTTTTTGTGCATCCAGTTGAACGGTATTCAGCTCCGCCGTGGCGGGGTCTGCTGACGGCAGGGAGAAAACCTGCGCGCGCAGGATATCATCTATCCCTTGCTCATCATTACCGTGCAGGATAATGACCTGTTTGTTTTTTACACTTTGCCCTTTTTTCATTTACGATCCAAGTTGAGGTTGCGTATAGGTACTGATGCGGTGAACCGGTAAGGCGCGTCCTTCATAACGCATGACCTGGGCAATTTTCATTGCGCCGACATTTGCATCGGTGGTCATCGTCTCCTGAACCCGCAGCCCTAAGGGTTGTGAGAGCATAAGGGCCATGGTGACAAAGGTGACCACGACAGGGAAACGTTCCAGCCAACTACGAAATCCTTTTCTTGTTCCAGCCATGGCAATCCAGGCGGCAAAGGCGGCAACTAATCCGCTGGTGGCAATATTGGTGCCGCAATTGGGATGGATTGCCAGTTTTCGTTCACCGCTTTGTAAACGCTGTAATGCCTCTTGTGAGGCGTCACTTAAGGCTTGTGTGCCTACGTTTCCTACAACCCAGAAACCATTCATATCTGAATAGCCGAAAAGCCTGCCGCTGGGCGTACCCTTTTCAGCCAATACTTGCAGGGTGGCGTGTTCCAAAGCATGGTTTTTACGTATTGTTGATACAGGATGATGCGCCATGCGAATAATATCTTTAAACATATATACCTCTAAGGGAAAATAATCCCATTGGATAATTGTAACAAACCTTTTTCAATCGAAACTTATTGATTAGTAGTAGTTGAATCACTGAAAGCGAATTTGAGTGCTTCCTTGACAGAGCGAGCCTCAAAAATCTGAATATCTTTTGGCCAGGATTCAGGCTTATGTATTGGTTTGGGAATAATGGCTTGTTTGAAGCCTAATTTGGCGGCTTCGCGTAAGCGTAAGGGCATCTGATTGACCCAGCGCAGCTCTCCGGATAGGCCGATCTCACCGATCAGCACGGTATCGGCGCGCAGCGGCACATCCTGATAGGAGGAAGCGATTGCCGCAGCGATGGGCAGATCAGCAGCGGGTTCGTTGATTTTCATGCCACCAACCACATTGATGAAAATATCCTGTTCATTCAGGCGCATACCCATACGACGGGTGAGGACAGCCGTAACCAATAGCAAACGATTGAAATCAACGCCATTGGGCGTACGGCGCGGGTTATTCAAAAAGCTGCGGCTGGTGAGTCCTTGCACTTCAACCAGAATCGGACGGGTGCCTTCCATGGAGACAGCAATCGCCGATCCGGCGGCATTAACCATCCGTTCTGCCAGAAATACTTCTGAGGGATTGCGTACTTCCTTCATACCGACGTCACGCATCTCAAATACACCCACTTCGGATGTTGCCCCATAGCGGTTTTTTACCGAGCGCAGCAGCCGAAAAGCCTGATAACGTTCGCCCTCAAGCACCAAGACTGTATCCACGATATGTTCCAGTACCCGCGGACCGGCGATATTGCCGTCTTTGGTGACGTGTCCGATCAGGAATACAGCCACACCGCTGCGTTTGGCAAATTCACGTAAACGGGTTGCCCCTTCACGCACCTGGGTGATCGTACCGGCAGATGAATCCAGTTCGGACAAGGTCATTGTCTGAATCGAATCGATAATGATCACAGCCGGATTTAACTGGCGGGCATGTTCCAATACCGCATCCAGATTGGTTTCGGTCAGTAAATAAAAATTTTCACTAATCTCATGAGATGTGCCGGATTGTAAAACACGCATGGCACGCATTTTGATTTGATGTTCGGATTCTTCCCCTGATATATAGAGCACGGTGCCGCCGCTGGTCATTTCCATGGCCATTTGCAGTAACAGTGTGGATTTTCCTATGCCTGGATCGCCACTGATTAAAACGATCGAGCCGGGGACAATACCGCCGCCTAACACACGTGAGAATTCCTCAATGGAAAGGGGAATGCGTTTTTCGGTTTCGCCGCTGATTTCATGCAGACGATGAGGCTCTGCATTGCTCAGGCTTCTGATTACAGCCTTGCCTTTTTTGCTGGTGGTGGATTGAACAATTTCTTCCACCATGCTGCCCCAATTACCGCATTGGGGGCACTTCCCCATGGATTTTGGGCTTACTTTTCCACATTCCTGACATACGAATTGAGAAATTTGTTTGGCCATAGTTGTATTGAATGAGGCGTTTTCCGGAATTTCCGGAAAACGCCTTTACCTTATCAGAATTTTAATCTTCCCCTATAAGTATACAGGGATGATTTATGATGCGACCGCTGCCGGGTCTTCTTCCAGTGTTGGTTCATCCTCGGCAGGTTTTACATTGAGAACGAATTTGCCGTCCTCATTTACATCTACCAGAATATTATCCCCCGCTTTGAATTCTCCGGCAAGTAAATCATCGGATAATTGATCCTCAATTTGTTGTTGAATAACACGGCGCAGTGGACGGGCACCCATATCGGGGTCAAAGCCTTCTTCACTAAGCAAATTGAGGGCTTTTTCCGTTGCACTGAGCGTGAATCCCTGCTCAATCAAGCGCGCTGAAAGTTTATTCAACTCCAGGTTGGATATTTGGCGAATGTCAGTTTTATTTAATGAACGGAAGACAATCATGGCATCCAGACGATTGATGAATTCCGGTTTAAAAACGCGTTTTAGGGACTCCAGTAATTTCTTGCGCATTTCGTCGTATGCCAGTTGTTCCTCGATGTTTTCATCTTTTAACAATTGGAAACCCAACGAGCTTTGCCGTTTGATATCTTCGGCACCGATATTGGATGTCATCACGACAATGGCGTTGCGGAAATCGACTTTTAAGCCTTTGGCATCCGAGAGATGTCCTTCTTCCATAATTTGCAAGAGCATGTTATGGGCTTCAGGGTGGGCTTTTTCGATTTCATCAAATACCACAATGGAGTAGGGGCGTTTGCGAATGGCTTCGGTCAACTGACCTGCTTCATCGTAGCCAACATATCCGGGAGGAGCACCAACCAGGCGGCTGACCGCATGGCGTTCCATAAATTCGGACATATCCAATTGGATCAGGGCGTCTTCACTGCCAAAGAGGAATTTTGCCAATGCTTTGGTTAATTCGGTTTTGCCAACACCGGTTGGTCCGAGGAAGATGAAGCTGCCGATTGGGCGATCCGGATCTTTTAATCCGGAGCGTGCACGACGCACGGCTTTGGATATTCGTTCAATAGCTTCTTCTTGACCAACAATGTGCTTGCGCAGTGCTTCTTCCATCTTCAACAAACGGGCTGATTCTGCTTCCGCCATTTGCATAACGGGTATCCCCGTCCACATGGAAACCAGTTCGGCAATATCCTCGGAGGAAACTACCGGACTTTCATCACGATTCCAGGTGACACGCAACTCTTCAAGTCGATTTTCCAACTCGGTTTCTTTTTCCAGTAAGGCCGCGGCATCGTCATCATTTGTTTCTTCTACTGCTTTGTTGTATTGTTCTCGTATGTTGCGCAGTTCCTTAAGAATGGCTTTGCTTTCTTTGGCAGCCGGACTCTTATACATCCGTACGCGCGAAGAAGCCTCGTCAATTAAATCAATAGCTTTATCTGGCAGGAAACGATCACTGACATAACGGGTTGATAACTTAACTGAGGATTCAATGGCCTCGTCGGATATGGACAAGCGATGATGCTCTTCATACTTTGAGCGGATACCATGCAGGATTTCAATGGTTTCATCAAATGATGGTTCTTCAACCATGATGGATTGGAAACGACGTTCCAGGGCTGCATCGCTCTCGATGTGTTTGCGATATTCTTCGCTGGTTGTGGCACCAATAACCTGAATTTCACCACGGGAAAGCGCCGGTTTGAGAATGTTGGCTGCATCCACAGAGGAACCGGCTGAACCGGCACCCACTAACATATGCACCTCATCAATGAACAATATTGCCTCAGAGACTTTTAATTCATCAATGACCCGTTTTAGACGTTCCTCAAATTGACCGCGGTACATCGTACCAGCGACCAACGATCCGACATCCAACTGTAGAACGCGTTTGTTGAGCAGCAAAGCGGGTACATCCCCATCGAGGATGCGTTGCGCGAGACCTTCAACAATTGCGGTTTTACCCACACCAGGCTCGCCGATTAAAGCGGGATTATTTTTAGTGCGGCGTGCCAAAATCTGAATGACACGCTCAATTTCTTCCTGACGACCAATTACTGGGTCAAGTAAATCCTGTTCGGCTTTACTGGTTAGATCCGTTGCCAATTGGTCAATCATGGGTGTTTTATCTTTGTCGCGTTCTTTTTCTTTACGCTGCTGTGGTGCACCACGGCGCTGGGATGTTGGGGTAGCCGTGCTTTGGCTCTCCTGCAATACCCGGCGAGTTTGGCGGCGAATCTGCTCCGCAGTTACGCCCAACTTGCGTAGTACTTCCATTGCTTTAAAATCTTCATTTTGAACCAATGCCAGTAATAGATGCTCGGTACCAATGTAATGATGTCCCATTTTCTTTGCTTCAGAGATGGATGTTTCTAATACTTCCTGCACATCACTGGATAACTCAAACTTTCCACTTTCTGCTTCTCCAAAGCCGCTTACGCGTTCAACAATTTCATGTACGCGATCTTTTTCCAATCCCAAGTCTCGTAATACACGGCCAGCCACACCACCTTCTTCCAGAATAAAACCCAGTAAAAGGTGTTCGGTACCAATATTTACCTGGCGGAAATGCTCAGCCTCTTGATGGGCCAGGCTTAACACACGACGTGCTCTCTGGGTAAATCTTTCCATTCCAGCCACGGCCATACCTCCTAATATCTACCTGATTGAATGCAGCAATCATTTGCGACTTACATCAGGGCAGAAAATCATTAATCATACAACAGAATAAAACTGATAGTATTAATTTCATTCTACCAGAGAATAAATCGATATGCTCAATTATTCCATATAAATCCCATTAGAATTTTGTTAAACCCCCCAAAGATAAATACCCGCAATTAGCTAGTTTAAGATGGTTAATTGCGGGTGTTTGAATAAATGAAGCAGTTTTTATATATTATTTTTGCGTTCCCGCAGTACCAGAATCAATAATGTAAGCATACCGGCAATGCTTAATACTGTGCCAGCAATTAATGAATTGGTGTAAGCAGGGTCTGGGTGATTTGCCACCACTTTGATCGTTAGGTCAACTGGCGTATTCGGAAATGCCAAATAAGTTTTACTCACCTCCCAGACTTTCAGGTGCTGCCAGAGATCATTCGCAATTAATAATAATGTACTGTACCCAAGTGCCTGAGTGATTTTTTCTTTGGAAATATCGCGTTTATTTAACCATTTCTGACACATCACCGCGGCGATGACCATCAAAAAGAGCATGGGCAGCAACAGCATGCGGATACTAGCTCGTTCGCCGGAGAATAACGGGATGGGAATGAAGCGTATAATCCTGTAAATTCGACCGATGGAAAACAGGAACAAAGCTAGCATGGGTAATAATAGCTGAGGGTAAAATCCTTTTTGTTTGATGAGTTTGCGCAGCCAGAATCCTAAACCAAAAATGGCAATAAATAGGAAACCAGCTAAACCGATATAGAAGTCATATTCCCACCAGCTCAAATTACTCAAAAAGGAACGTACTTCCAGCGCATTCTCGGGATATACGATAACCAGCATGGATTTGATCATATCCAGCAGGGTTGGATAGCCACCTAGAAATTCATCATCAAATTCATTCAACAAGAGTATTGGTGGCAGGATGCGAATAAGGCTCAATACCGCAGCAGCCACACCTACTTTTACAATCGGCCAGAAGCTCTTCCAATACGAAACAGCCATGAATCCCAGGAAAAGCAAACACCACACAAATTGGTGAAAGGATCCCTGTATAAAGATGAAGAAGATCAGGAATGCCATTTTTGTGACCCAGGCCCAACTCTTTTGTCCGTCCAATAGATCAAAGACGAGATATATAAACCATGAAAACAGAAATGACCCTGCCCAGGTGATATGTCCTACACTGTAATGTGCCAGTATATGTCCATTAAAATTAAACAATGCGAACATCACTGCAAATGTAAACGGCGAGAGTTTGAAACGTTGTTTGAGTTTTATCAGCCCCCAGGCACCTATGAAATACAGCAGTAATGTATTTACAAGCACAAATTGTCGGACACTCATGAAGCGCAGCAGGATAATTTGTGGTGAGATAATCGCGTCCGGGATGCTCATATAGCGGTCAGTAATGTTACGCAAAGCATGAGAATCATTCATGTGAAGCGGAAGTTTACCCTGTGTTAGAGCATCTTTTACAAAAGCCAGTCTTGGGGCATTGATCTCTGCCCAGTCGTGATAGTTAAAAGGGATATTTCCAAAATTGAGAAATTTTGCCCATAGTATTGCCCCAAGTAATACCAACAATATACACCAAGTAATGTTAAACCAGCGTGTTTTCTTATTAGGCGCTGCAAAGAATGCGCTGCTCGTAGTTTTTATTAAATCCGATAGCTTATTCAAGGGAGTTTCCCTCCTGAAACTTGTTTCTAATGGATTGTACCAAAAGAAATAAAAGTTGGGCGTAAATTCGTCGCTAGGCGAGCGTACTACCCGGATTCCACGTCTAATATATTTTGCCAACAAATTCACCCCAGAAGGGTGATGGTTGTGGCTGAACACA
>JAEKNU010000146.1 GCA_016838895.1 Chloroflexota bacterium | reverse complement strand
TGATCGAGTGGAACTTGTACTGCGTTTGCCGAAGTATCGACGTGCCTGTACTGAGCGGAGTCGAAGTATGCCTTCAGGGTAGATCAGTTATACATGGTTTAAGATGTTAAGTGGGCATAGTAAATGAGCATGACCCGCGGGTCATGCTCATTTATTACTTGATGTTGAGCACATATATACCAGCAATAATCATCAAAATACCGATAATGCGGCTGGCTGTGATGTTTTCATGAAAGATAAAAAAAGCAATAACAAGGAGTAGGATTTGGGTTATGCCGATGGTCAATGGGGTGATATAGCTAAGATCGTAGCGGGGAAGGATGGTCATAAACATGAGAAAGCTGATTCCATAGCAGAATATGCCACCAATGGATACAAGGCTAAATTGTAATTGAGTATTAAAGATATTGAAAAAAAAGGTTGGATTGTTACCGCCCAATTTTACAAGTGTAATACCAAGGATAGAGAATAATAAATATAAAGCAACTAAGAGCATTTAAACCTCTTTTATTGGAGCGGGTGGGAAGTGCGCATCCAATTAATTGTTTCTTTAATACCCTGCATGGGGGTATATGGCAAGAGACCAACAACTTTTTCCAACGATGATAAGTTTTGAATTTCATTTGATACAATATTGTGCAATCTGAATCTGGTTAGCGGCGGATTTGACCAACCCATCGTTTTTAGCATATCTCCAGCCACTGCGAAGGTGTATGCGATCCAATAAGGAAGGATGGGAAGGTGTTTGTTATTCCACTCCTTTGAAATTGCATTGGCAAAATCTTTTAAATTCACTGGGGAAAAATCTGCAAGATAAAATGTTTTCCCATGGATTGTTTCCATAGGTGCGGTTAATATTTTTTCGATTTGATAAGTTGCGTTTCCAACAAAGCCCCATTGTTTTTTTGTATTTTTAGAACCGATATTGAAATAAAAGCCTTTCCTGATTGTTTCAAAAAACTCTTTATACGGTGTGCCAAACCAGGGCCCCCAAATAGAAGTTGGCCTGACAATTGTCCAGGGAATTCCAAAACAATTTGTGCTTCTGATGATCTGTTCAGCTACAACTTTGCTTGTTCCGTATAGGGTGGATGCAGAGTAATATTCATCATTTGGTGTCTGGTCCTCAATAAGGGCAACCAATTGACTGGATGCAAAAATAATGTGTTCAATTTTTTTACATTGTTTTACGCTATGGATGAGATATTTTACAGGTAAATAGTTTTCTGAGTATTCTGAGAGATTTCTTGTTTCCTGAAGGTCCGTTCGCGCTGCAAAGTGCAGGATGATATGTGGATCAAAGGCAAGCACTGCTTCCTTGAATTGATTTTCATTGCAGATATCAATATTTTCCCACAGAGAAAGATGCTCTTTGTTTCTCGGTGTTGCAATGTCGAGATTTTTTACAGTACAACCCAGAGCATGGAGGTGCGCGACCAGATTTGTACCAATAAAGCCGGAGCCGCCAGTGACAAGTATTCTTTTATTAAGCAATGGGTGAGAGTTAATCATGTTTTCTCCAAATAAAATGTCGATAAAGCTATTTTACTATTTTATACACATTGATGATTATCTGATTATGAAAATGATGCATTATTCGGGACAATCTGGGATATCCGAATTTTTCTAAAACGATTTCTTCTTCGTTAAATTGCTTTACAAATTCCGTACCGCCTTTTGAAGTACTATGAATACGAAAAACAGATAATTTATCTTTAAGAATCGTGAGCGGAACCTGTCTTGCCATACGCATCCAGTAATCATAGTCAATTGCATAATTCAGATTTTCATTAATATAGCCGTATTTTTCAATAATACTTTTCCGCCAGAAGGTGCTGGGTTGATTAATGTAATTGACCACTGATAATAGCGGCCAGGAATTGAACAATTGTAAAAATCGTTTATACAGACTGATTAAGCTATGGATTTCTATATTTTGTTCATTAATGATTTTGTAATCTCCGGCAACCCACATCACTTCAGGATTTTGAAAAACTTCGGCGACTTTTTGCAATGTGTTAGGCAGGTAATAGTCATCACTATTTAGAAAAGCGATGATATCCCCCGTTGCACGTTGAAATCCTTTATTGATCGCGTTTGCCTGGCCATGGTCTGGCTCTGAAAGCCATTGTAATTTATCCCCATATTCTTTGAGAATTTCAACAGTTTCATCTGTTGATCCACCATCAATGACCCAATATTCCAAATTGGGATAATTTTGTTCAAGGATGGAATCAATGGTTTGCTTGATGAATTTTCCCTGATTAAATGAGGGGGTTATGATTGAAATTTTTGGATTGGTCATATTGATTGAATTTTATCATCCTTGAAGGTTGAATTAACGGGGGCGCTTGTTCCATATCTGCTAAGGAAGTTTGTATAGGACCCCATAATTATTTTGGTAGATAATTTTATCAGGGTTTAACAATGTGAGATTGTGTGGATCGGGATTGATGAAAATGAAGTAATTCGCATTGAGGTCATTTGCGATTTGCAGTACTTCCAGATTTAATGGGGCATCATTTGTTGGTAGTAATTTTTCCATATCCTGTGATATTTTCCACCAGTCTTTAATAAAGCTCATGGATGAATTGCCTGCGCTGCTGCCATCTTTGTAAGTATATGCGACGGAGCGTATACAGTAATAGCGTGGAATCAGTGTGTCTCCTAAATAAACAGGAGAGGGATCTGGGAAGATGAGCTCCTTTGGTTGGACAATTGTGCTTACATTATCGTAAAAAGCTAGTTTTTCTACTGTATTACCAGTTACATCGCAGAAGAGTTTTCCTTTTCGCAAGCAACTGATCCCATTTTGAAGCGCGGCATCTTTGAATGGTCGCACCTGATAGAGATAAGCACCGGCAAGAAGCATGGCGAAAAAAAGCAAATTGGTCTGCAATGATTTTCCTATGCTGTTGTTCTTTAGCTGTTTTGTCCATGCTAAGGCTGTTCCAATGATCCAGAAGAGGGTAATCCACAATAGCGGGATAAAATAGCGTAGATTTCTTCGTATTTCGCGCAGTACAGGTAGATTTCCAGTGGCATTGGTATAGTATTCATCCAGTAGAGGAATGCCAATACTGGCAAAGAGAATGGCTGTCCACCAGGCGAATATTAGCACTGCTGTTTGTAGATGAGGTTTGTTTGTGAACCAATCTTTTTTTGTTATCAAATAGTGAATGATTAATCCGACGCTAACCATGAAGAAAAGAAGGTTGATTATCCATAATATTAAGACAGTTGAATGGGGCATGATTTGTGATTCAATATAATGGCTATATAAATCAATGACATTAACGGTTTGTGACGATAAACGGTACGCCATTATCTCTTTTATGAGAGGGATATCGATGACTTCGTTGCCAGAAGGAACGAAAAACGCGCGTACGAATGGGATTAAACCGACTATGCTGAGAAAAATTGATACAAAAAATGGTTTCCAGAAAATATGCCTATATTGTAGAAGCATAATCAGGGCAAAGCTAAAGTAGAGCGCCAATAACCAACTGGGTCCGCTGACCGGATGCACATAGAATAAGAGCGTAAAAAGCAAACTGCACAGCCACCATCGCTTGGGTTTATTAATAATCTGTAAAAGGAAAAATAATGCATATGGCAGTAATGCTTGAAAAAGAGACCGAGGGAGAATATCACCACTCAAACCATAGTACTCATAGACTGGCAACGAAATAGGAAATATGGTTACAAAGGATAACAAAAATGCCAAGAGGCGGTTTTTAAAAAGTTTTAAGCCAAGGATGTAATATCCCGCCAGGGTTACAAGAATCGTTGGAAATAGCAGAACGGTAAAGGCTGTTGCATAATTTCCAAATAGGTTTCCCAAACCTTGAATGAGGGGTACATGCAATGCAAAATATCCTTGATAATTTGCTGGATTGGATAAAAAAGGATCTCTGGAAAAATTTTCAGGGTGGGCATAGGCGGCAGCAAACGATGCGATATTTGCAGCATCTGACTGTAGATCAATAAACTTCCATGGGCTTGATCCCAGACGTCCAGCGGTATAGAAAAAGGCGATAAGTAAAAAAATGACAGCTGTGAGGATATAGGCAGTAGCTTTTCTGGCTTCAAAAATTTGATGGATTGTTGCATAAAACCGTGTTCTGCCAAGAGCGTATAAACCAAGAAAGAGAATGATTGTGCAAAAGTAAAATGACATGACGCACAATGGATAGCGAATCTTTTTTGGTGAAAATGATGAATTAACTGCTTCATTCCATTGAATGGTATCCTGCCCAATTTGGGAGAG
>JAEKNU010000145.1 GCA_016838895.1 Chloroflexota bacterium | reverse complement strand
CGATATTACACTTAAAGTGGGGCCATTAACCAAATTTCGCAATTTGACTGATTTGGCGACGTGGAATCCGGGTACTACTTGACCCTGTCATAAAAAGTCGCTATCATACGTCTAATAACTCGTAACCAAAGATCCTCCGGCCTCTTCATAAGAGCGTCCCTCAGGCAAAGCTAAAATGCGAAGCCTGAGTGAAAAACGCTCCGAAACCATGAAAATCTCTCATAACCCGGAGGTCAGTGGTTCGAATCCGCTCCCCGCTACTGTTTTCGAGACTATATATACAAATTGCAGAGGGCGATTTGATTTATGGGAACATCGTAAATGGATAATCAATGATGGGGTGATCGGGTGGAAGAATATTTTCAATAATTATTACCCCATTACCTCTTTGTTTCGCATGGCCTTTACAGCCCTCTTTCTGACCCCCTTTGTTCTGAAAAAGCGTTCATTAAGATCTTTCAGTAAAAAACAATTATTCTTCCCAATCGCCGCTGGAATTTTCTCCGCCATTGACCATTTTTTCTGGAGCTCATCCCTGGTCTACACCTCTGTAGCCAACGCTATATTGTTTAATTACATAGCGCCTATCTGGGTGGCTTTGGTCGCATATTTCTTGTATAAAGAAAAATTGACCGTGAAATTCTGGAGTGGGATGGCCCTGGCTATGATTGGGGCGGTGACAATTTTCGGTATGGATCTAATCCACCACCCTCAAATTGGTTGGGGTGATACACTGGCAATTATTTCCAGTCTTTTTTACGCCGGTTACTTCATTTTTTCCCAACAAGGCCGGAAATTGAATCGTGTAGTGGAGTATTTATGGCTGGTTACCCTTTCAGCAACCTTTACCCTCACAATTTTGGCCTTGATTTGCGGCAATTCAATTAAGGACTATAGTCTCAACACGATCCTGGTGTTTATCTCCTCGGCCTTATTTGCCCAAACCATCGGGTATCTATCTCTTTCTTACGCCAGCGGACACTTACCCGCTTCGGTGATTTCCCCAACCATGATTCTGCAGCCGGTCGTAACGGCTGTGCTGGCAGTCCCCATTCTCGGTGAACCCATCACTACTCAGCTGGTAATCGCTGCGCCCCTGATCCTGATGGGTATCCTCTTAATCAATCAGAAAGGTATGGCTATCCAGCTCAAATAGCATACCTTAGACCTGCCCATGGGTGGCTGGCAGGACTTTTGATTGCTGAGGTCATCCAATCTGTAGGAAACAAAACAGTCCGGGTAATTCTGTAATGATTCCCCGGACTGTTTTTGATGGGTTTTATTTGGTGATGCGAGGATAATACCAGATCGCCCAATCCTGCGTGGATGATCCTTTTGCTGTAACAGCCAGAACCATCTGCACTGATTGTCCATCCAGCCCGGAAAGATCAACTTCAACATCCTTGGGCGCATCCCCGTAAGCCATATTCCACTTGGCCAGGTTGTGCAGGCCGCTGCCGTCCCTGTAATTTAATTGCATTTCCACATTGCAGCCCGATCCCCCATGCAAACAACCAATTTTTGCCATAAAACGGTCGCCGGAAGCGATTGTAAAGGGCGGAAATCTTCCGCTGATGATGCCGTTATCAATCCATTGCGGATGCGTTTCCAATGCTACCCCCGATAAGGCGGTACCATTCTGCAGGGTCGGATTATCTTTACGGATCACGAATCCTTCTTCGTCAGACGTAGATCCAGGACATGGCAGCACGCCGGCAGCTGAACGCCATTCGGCATCGCAATATTTATCGGCGAAATTGTAGCGAGGCAGAATAAACATCAAATTTGGAATAATTTCCATGACCAGAAATTGCGATTTAATTTCCACCCAAAACGGATTATTGGCATTTTGACCAATGCCAAAGACCGCATTGGATGCGTTTCTTAATTTCCAATAGCCTTTGTACGTACCCACTTCTGCAGGTGCTTTCAAGTTAACTGATATGTCAATGGTTTGGCCTGGTGCAACAGTTCCGCTTAGATTTACAGCCGTGGGACCATTCATCGCGTCTCCACTGTCAAAGACCAGGGCATAGTTTGAATTCCAGGTACAGCTGCCGTTATTTTGTATCCGCCAGGTTTTGGTAAATTCAGCATTCGGTAAAAAAGCTGTTCCATCCGGCACAGAAACGTCACTCACAAAAGCAGCCCGATCACAGGGAATACTGGTAGCCGTAGCACTGGCCGTCATGGTAGGTTGAGCTGTTTGGGAGGGTTGTGGGGTAGGTGATTGAATCACAACTGCCGTGGTTGGCTGTGCCGTATTCTCCACACCTGGAGACGGCATGCTGGTACCTGCGGCAAGCATGGTAGCCATTGAATTGGCCTCCACAGTCTGAGCTACGGAAGTCATCAAGCCTTCTGCGCTCTCACCTGTGGGTTCTTGAGCCATAGGTAAATTACATGATGCTAGCAGGATTGAGAAGCACAATATAACAACCATCCATTGGAATCTCTTCATTCGACCTCCTGAATCTGATCAGCAGTCAATCCCGTGTACATGTCACCATGAGCCCGCACAGGAGAAAATGCGCATCTACTTCACTTCTATTTTACAAAATATTCAGCGCAGTGCAACTGTTCCATGATCTCTACCCTAAACTGCGCTTCAGATTCCCGCAAGGGAGCAGCCAGCTGGTCCAAGTCACTCCAAATTTGACAGACCCTTTTGCCATAGGCTGGCTCACGCTCAACAATCAAACTGGATAATTCAGCTGCCTGTTCCCACTCCCCGGTAAAGGCATAACCCTCTATAAATACCAGCCACTCCTGCTGTGTTTTAAACCATTGGTCGTGGGGATGGTAGCCAAGGTCAGATCGAACCTGATTAGCCAGTTGAACCACCGTTTGCCAATCCTGGTTTTGTTTGGCTAAGGATGCTTTCTGATAAAAATAACACCAATCTTGTTCAGGCGATTCGCCAAAGATCTCCGGAGAGGGACTTGTTTCCCGCGTGGAAAGAATACGCTCAAGATTGGAAGCAGGCAGCATTGCCCGGGTCAGAGCAGGCAGATAGGGATTATCAACATCTTCTGCTTCCAATACCCAAACACAATTCATTCTGCCTGGATCGTAGGCCACCAGGATGCTTTCTGTGGTTGTGCCTTCAAAAGAAAAGGTGCGAAATTGGGTGCGCAAGGGAATATCCAGCGGATGGTCTGAAGATGTCTCGAAGCGCGGATTCAGCGCATAAAACCAGTAAGGCGTTTTCTCACCCGCCGCCGGATAGCCTTCATATAAAATATTGATAGCCGATGAGATGGCGAACGATCCCTGATTGGGGAACAATTCATTCTGGGCCAGGACTGCCGTGCCTTTTTGCAGCATGGGAGCTCGCCAGAATAATTGCCAATAAAAAGAGCGTTGATCTTCCCAGATTTTTTGATAAGCAGCACCATTCTGTATTTGAGCGATAACCACCAACCCCAACAGTAGACTCATCAAAACGGCACGCGGCACACGTTTGGGAACTGCCCAAAAGAATAGAGCTGTCCACACCATGCTCGCGCCCCAGATTGCTGGCAATGCATATCGACTGGAGTGGGCATCAAACCAGATGCGCCGACCAGCAGCCCAGGCAGGTAAACAACCCAACAGCACGGTGATCATCCCCAGACCAAGCATCTGCCAGATCCAGTGCGGATGACTGGAATCAAAATCTCGTCCATCTTGCTTCAATCGCAGCCAATACCAGAAAAAGAGTCCTGCAACCAGCGCACCTGCAATCCAGGAAAGTTTTATGGCATCCGGAAATAAGGGGAAAATCTCATTCACGCCAATGTCCGCAATCGATTGCCACTGTGTTACCAGTACATAAAATGTATCTGCAAAGACCGTTTTCGTAAAATTAATCAAAGTTTCTTTGGGCGCAGTAAACAGGGCATCTAAAAGCACAACTTGATTCGGGTCATCACCAGGGAGTTGAATTAAAAACAGCCGATAAACGATAAACCCCAAACCCAGCCCGGCATATCCCCACCAGCGTTTAAGTACCCAAAACAATGTCTGTTTAAAACCACCCTCTTCGGAACACACCAGCCATAAAATAAGGGGGCGCAGTGCCTCCACCGCAATAAAATATTCCGTAATGGAAAGATGGGCAGCCATCATGCCCAAAGAGAGGGTCAGATATCCCCATCTTAAACGCTGAGCACGCATCCCCAGAATCATCCAGCCGATGGAAAGGAAATAAAACAGGTACTGCATCCACTGTTGATGAAATGTGACCGCCAACGGCTGCATTGTAAAAAGGGGATAAACCAAAAAGAGGGCCGAAGTAAAGGCAGCGTGTTTTTGAGTACGAGGCCATATCAGGGTCAGCACCCACCAGAAAG
>JAEKNU010000025.1 GCA_016838895.1 Chloroflexota bacterium | reverse complement strand
TGAAGGACTTGGTATCCCGCTAATTCCCCACCTTAATTTGGTCGATTCGTGGTCTTGACTTTGGGGTTCACTATAATCCTCACAGCGTCTAAACCATTTCTTTAAATCTTCAGATTAAC
This sequence comes from Chloroflexota bacterium, assembly GCA_016838895.1. GTDB lineage: Bacteria > Chloroflexota > Anaerolineae > Anaerolineales > Anaerolineaceae > UBA5203. The sequence goes on along the minus strand of JAEKNU010000025.1, from coordinate 53,409 downwards.
ATGTAATAGAGCAAATTTAACATTTAAGGGAGTACGATGGATGAGTATATTGCAAAAATGGCGTAAGCAATACGCTGGAATTTTTTCTGAAAAATTGAAGTTTTTATCCTGGCTCATTCCAGCCATTGTTTTACTGCTTGTTTTTCTTTTTATCGGTCTGGTATTTAATAAACCTGTTGAAGAAGAATCCACAACCCAAAACCAAAAGAGTGTTGTTTCCCGCGGAGAAATTGTTATTTCTGCTACAGGAACAGGTGAGTTGGTCACTACTGATGAAATCAGTTTAAGTTTCCCGATTGCCGGTGAAGTAACAGAAGTCAATGTTGCCTTTGGTGACGAGGTCAGCATCGGTGATGTTTTGGCAAAACAGGAAAATACCGTCTCATTAGAAGCAGATGTAGCCACAGCTAATCTGGCGGTTCTAAACGCGCAGCAAGCCATTGATGAGCTTGAACTAAATGCAGAATTAACACTGCTGCAAGCCAAACAAGCCTGGCTAAAAGCACAAGACACCTATAACGATGCGTTGGAAGATTATGAAGGCATGAACTCCACCCGTTGTTCCACTGAAACCATAGCAAATTATCAAACAGAAGTGGATCGCAACGAAGAGCGCATGGGCAAACAAACCGTTGGATCAGATAAATGGCTGGAGATCAAAGCAGAATATGACACCGCACTGGCAAACGTGGAATACTGCTCAGCTTATACGGATTTGGAAAAACAGGAAATCGAAGCCACATATCAAATCGCTGCGATCAATCAGGCACAAACAGAAGAAGACTACGAGTTGTTGAAGGACAATAACGGAATTGACCCGGATGCGGTAACACTCCTGCAGGCCCAATTAGATAGTGCCGAAATCCAGCTAGCATCCGCCCAGGAAAAACTGGATGGCATGACGCTGGTAGCCTCCATTGATGGTACGATTTCAGCGGTCAACGGACAGGTGGGAGATATTGTGTCCACCAATACTTTTATCACCATCGTTAACATGGAACCCATGACCATCACTGCCTATATTGATGAGAACGATCTGGATATTGTACACGTCGGCGAACCTGCCACTGTCATATTTGATTCATTCCCCAATATTACCCTGACAGGTATCGTGGCATTAATCAATCCCGAATTACAAACCTTGGATCAATACAGCGTGGTTGAAGTCACCATAAACATTGATTCCGATGAAGCTTTGAAAGAGAAGGTATTACCCATCGGGTTGAGTGCCACCGTGGAAATTATCCAGGATTCTATTCAGGATGCATTAATGATACCGGTTGAATCCCTGTATGCCCTTGATGATGAAGGCGCCTACGGTGTTTTGCTCGCCGATGGCAGTGAAGAAGGCATCATGACGCCGGTTACCGTCGGATTAACCAACGGTACTTTCATTCAGATCTTAAGTGGATTGGAAGAGGGTGACATCATCTACGTGGATTGGTTCAATTACCAGTACCAATCATAATGGTGAGGAAAAATATGATGAAATCTTTAAAGAACCTTTCGCGTTTGCAAATCATCATCCTCAGCCTGGTACTGGTATTGGTTTTGGGTACAGGTGCATTCTTTCTACTGCGCAATACCCAACAGGCAGCACCAGATACTGGCCCATCCTATGAGCCTGCCCAAATTTCTCGCGGTTCATTCAGTATCAGCATTTCCGGTTACGGGGTTCTGGTTGCCGCAGATGAAGTAGACGTTGGATTTTTCAACGAGGGCGTAATCGCTGCTATCAATATAGAACCCGGTGATCTTGTATCTGAAGGTGATGTGCTGGCTGAATTAGCTGATCTGGATGAATTACATGCAGAAGTAAACACACTGGAAATCGCAGCCAATCAGGCACGCGAAAATTACGAATACGCACTTGCTCACCCCGAAGTTGCCCTGGCAGAAGCACAAGCTACGCTGGCATCCACGAATCTGGCAGTTGAGGAAGCAGAAAAGGATATACATTATTCGGGTGATGGTCGTTGTTCCGATGCCACCATTCAGGAATACTATTTCCAGATGCGGGAATATGAAGATCAAGCTCATGTATGGCAGACCTATCTTGATGATGGCAGTGGCTACGGACGCGACTTTATTCTGGAAAGTTTGAATCCAATATTGGAAAAATATCGTCTGTCATATATCAACTGGCAATATTGTCAGGGCTACACAACCGATGAAATTACAGATTCCGAGATGATATTGGATGTAGCAAAAGCTGAACAAACCTATGCTCAAACCATTGTAGAGAAGATCAATAGTAACAATGGCATTGATGAAGATACACTGTCCATTCTGGAAGCCGAAGCCAATCTGGCAGCACTAAAACTCACTCTGGCACAAAATCAACTGGCCGGATCGGTTATCACTGCCCCATGTGATGGATTGATCACTACGCTGAACGCCAAAGTAGATGATGATGCTGAAATTGTCGAGATTATCACGATCGCCAGAGAATCCATTCCTGTGCTTCAATTCATTATTGATGAAAGTGATTACACCTACGTGACAACCGGTGTACAGGGACACGTTGAATTTAGCGCATTACCCGAAAAAATATTCACCGGTTCAGTCAGCAGAGTAGATTTGGGTATGGATTCAACCTTTGGTTTTGCTTCCATTCAAGGCCAATTTACCCTGGATAACAGTCCTTATTTTGATAATGTGACCCTGCCATACGGCATGATGGGTACCATCACCATGAGTGTAAAAGATGTAAACAATGCTGTGCTTGTACCGGCGGGAGCTGTCCTCTCGGATACAAATGGAACACCCTATGTTTATCTGCTTGTCAATAATCTACCGCAAAAACAAGAAATAGAAGTTGGCGTGCAAGGGGATACCTATTTTGAAGTCCTCTCCGGCTTGCAGGAAGGCGACCTTGTTGCTACCAGCTTTGACGAAATAAGCGAATCAAACTGAAAAACCAATTATTAAAGGTGAACAACTCATGAAAAACAAACTAAAATCAAAATTTTTCTACGGGGCAATTGCCCTCGTAATCATCCTGATCATTGTTGCTGCAGTTGTATGGCAGGGAAGATCCGCTAGCGAAGAAGCTGCCATGGATGATGCCACAACTTACACTGCCACTGTTGAAAAAGGGGACATCATCCTTTCTGCAACCGGAACCGGTGAATTAATTACCAGCCGTGAAATTAACCTGAGTTTCACTGCCGATGGTATTGTGGATGCTGTCAATGTCCTAGTCGGAGAATCGGTTGAAGAAGGCGAAGCACTTGCTGAAATCCGTGATAAATCCAGCCTGGTTACCAAAGTGAATGCAGCCAAAATTGAACTAGATAATGTCAAACAGACATTGGAAGATGTACAAAATAACGGTGCATCAGCGATTGCAGAAGCTCAATTGGCTGTTGCAGATGCACAGGAAGCATACGATGAGGCTTATAAAGGCCAGAAGAGCAGCGATGCCCTCCGTTGTGATGAAGATGCGGTAGATGCTTACTACAACACGTATATCCGTCTATTACAGGTATATAACGGCCTGGTTAAAGAAGAAAACTCTAGCGAGGAATACTACATAAACTATGTGCTGCCCGCCAAGCAAGATAAAGATCAGGCGTATGCAACCTATGTGTATTGTGCCGGTTATACCGAAGCCGAGGTGATGTCATCTCAGGCAACCCTAACCATTGCAAAAGCTGCACTGGAAAAGGCAAAAGAAGAGCTGGAAAAATTAGTGGAAAATGACGGTATTGATGAAGATGCGCTTCTGGAAGCTCAGAATATTGTTGAATTAAAAACAATCGCCTATGAAGAAGCCCAAAGCAATCTGGATGGCGCCACGCTCACCGCTCCATTCAAGGGCGTGATTATGAGTGTGGATGACGTGGCAGGTGATGCTGTGGAAGAAGGAAAAACCTTTATCACTGTCGCTGAAATGGATAAACCTACTGTCCAATTCTATGTCGATGAAACCGATCTGGATATGGTTTTTGTCGGTGAAGATGCAGAAGTGGTCTTCGATGCTTTCCCATCCAAAACCTATATCGGAACCGTCATCCAAATTGATCCAAGTTTACAAAGCTACGGCGCTGGCTATCAGGTACTGACGGGTTTAATTGAACTTACCCTCACCGATGTCGAAGAAAACAATTCACTACCCATCGGCTTAACCTGCTCAGTGGATATTATTGGTGGCAAATCTGAGAATACAATCATCGTTCCAATTGAAGCCTTACGGGATCTCGGTGATGACACTTATTCTGTCTTCAAATTAGTTAATGGTGAGCCAACCTTTACCATGATTGAAGTCGGACTGATGGATTACAGTTATGCCGAAATCCTTTCTGGCTTGAATGTTGGCGACGTGGTGACTACTGGTATTGTGGAGGTAAATTGATGAAAACAAGCCGTACAGTAATTGAAACAAAAGCCTTAAGAAAAATATATGGAATGAACGGTATCTCTGTGCTTGCTGTTGATGGCATGGATATCACCATCAGCGAAGGTGAATTTGTATCCATCATGGGGCCCAGCGGTTCCGGGAAAAGTACCCTGATGAATATTCTGGGCTGTCTGGACCGCCCGACAGATGGAGAATACTATCTGGATGGTGAAGCTGTCAGCAGTAAAACGCGCGAGGATTTAGCCAAAATTCGTAATCAACGTATCGGTTTCATTTTCCAATCCTACAACTTATTGCCGCGTTTTTCCGCAGTTGAAAACGTAATGTTGCCGATGATGTACAACCGGCACAATAAAATTGAAATCAAAAACCGCCATGACCTGGCCATGGAAGCCCTGACCAGCGTGGGGCTGGAAGACCGTGCTTCTCACCTCCCCAAAGAATTATCTGGTGGTCAACAGCAGCGTGTGGCTATTGCTCGTGCATTGGTTAACAAACCCATTCTGATCATGGCCGACGAACCCACTGGTAACCTGGACACAAAATCAACACAAGAGATTATGGAACTGATGTTAAATCTACATCAGCAAGGACGCACGATTGTAATGATTACACATGAACCCGAAATCGCCTCATTGACTGAACGCATCATTACCATCCGGGATGGTAAAGTGGAATCGGATGAACTGCAAATGCTCCAGGAAGGAGTACTGCAATGAATTTTTCAGAAGTATTGAACGTCGCGCAAAAAAATATTTTATCCAATAAATCCAGATCGCTGCTTACCATGCTGGGTGTGATCATTGGTGTGGCAGCAGTGATTGTGATGATGTCTGTTTCAGCGGGTACCGAGGCGTCCATCTCAGAGGCTATTAATGGGTTGGGATCGAACCTGCTCTTTGTCAACAGCGCCATGATGCGCGGTGGTCCCGGCATGGGCGGCCCAGGTGGCAATTCTGGTGGGTTGGTCTACGATGATGTGGCTGCCATTCGGGAGAAAGTTAGTGGCATTGCCGGCGTCTCGGTGGAACAAAGCAGTTCCGAGACCATTAAATATGAGAGCACGGCATTGGAAGATATTTCTATCGTAGGTACCACACCCGACTATACCATTGTCAGGGAAGTGGATGTAGCCACCGGGCGTTTCTTTAATGCCAACGAACTGGAGCGTAGCTCCAAGGTAGTTGTCCTTGGCGCCACCGTAGCCGAAGAATTATTCGGCGACCTGAATCCTATCGGACAATCCATCACCATTGGCAGCACCAAGGTGACAGTAATCGGCATCATGGAAGATAAAGGCCTGGTATCCGGCACAAACTTTGATGAACAGGTTTATATGCCCATTACCCTGGTCTTTGAGAAGTTCACTTTCTCCCCCTTTGGCCGGGTGGTCGGTGACAGTGTACGTACCATTTATGTTTCCGTAGAAGATGATTACGACATGGATACTGTTATTCTGCAAACCACCTTATTGCTTGCCAAACAGCACGATGTAGAAACTGACGAAGCCGATTTCACCATCACCACTCAGGAAGATATTATCGCAACACAGGAATCCACGACTGCATCCTTCCGCACCTTGCTCACCTGGGTGGCGGCAGTATCCCTGCTGGTGGGCGGTATCGGCATTATGAATATTATGCTGGTCAGCGTGACCGAACGTACCCGTGAAATCGGTTTACGCCAGGCCATTGGCGCCACCCCCGTGGATGTGCAATTGCAGTTCCTTACCGAAGCCATTTTACTCAGCCTGGTTGGCGGTGCCATTGGCGTCATTGTCGGCATCGGCGGCTCTTACTTGTTCGGCGAGTTTGGCAGTATGAGAACTGTCATCCTGCCATTCAGTATTTTGCTTTCATTCAGCTCGGCAGCCCTGGTGGGTATCTTCTTTGGCTTTATTCCGGCCAGAAAAGCCGCCCAGTTGGATCCGATTGAAGCCTTACGACACGATTAAATAAAACTATTGGAGAACGATATGAAAAAAATATGGATTTTAATAACTTTAATGACCCTCTTACTCAGTGCATGCAGCACAGCAAATGTAAACATAGGTCAGATTGAGAATGCAGGTACCGATACTGAAGCTGTATCTGCACCTGATGTTGTTGACACAGCCGATCAGGATACCTCCAACAATCAGGATACATCCACTAATGGTGAATTACCCGAAATCGCTACTATCTTACTGGGTTCATTCCTTCTGGAAGACACGGAAAATGCCATCACCAGCGAACAGGCAGCTGCTTTGCTACCGCTCTGGAAAGGATTGAACGTCTTGCAAAACAGTGAAACGGTGACAAACCAGGAACTGGAAGGCTTATATGCACAAATTGCAGCCGCCATGACAACAGATCAGATGGCTCAAATCAACAACATGGATATCAGTTTTGATACCATGGGAACTGTTATGGAAAGCCTGGGGTTGGGTGCTGGCCGTACTGGAGGGCCTGGTGAAGGCGGATTCGCTGACCTGACTGAAGAGCAAATCGCTACCATGCAGGCCGAACGTGAAGAAAATGGTGGTGGAGACTTTCAGGGTCCGGGTGGTAGACAAGGCGGGCGACCGGATGGGGGCGGTGATGCTTCAATGATGGCTGGCGGACCCGACGGAGATGCCGCTATGCTAAGGGGTGCCACAACAGATAGTGAGGGCAACATCTTGCCCGAACAGGCCGGCGATCCCAGTCTGCGCATGATGAATCGTTTGTTTGAACCACTGATTGAATTGTTGCAGTCTAAAATCGGCTAAGGAATAAGTTATTTCCATACAGAGATTGAAACCATCCGATTGGTTTTCAATCTCTGTTTTTCTTTAACGATGTTCTTGAATCCAATGCACCAGGTCTGTTAATGACTCGCGTACAGGACGATAGCTTACCCCCAATTGTCGTTCTGCTTTGGAACCATCACACTGAAAACCATTGGAAAAAGTACGCGTCTGATCCAGAGACATACCCCACAAGGGCGGCTTTTTAGTCAACCAGCTCATACTGCTCAGTAATCCGGAAATGATCCTCACCGCCCAGGTCGGTAAAGAAATCAGTGGTAAATCCATGCCGGAAACCTGGCTGATATGCTGCATATAATCCCCCAGCCGAATGGATTCCTTGCCCAGGATAAAACGCTCACCGATGACGTTATTCTGTGTCACTATTTTAGCGATCGCATCAGCTACATCACGCACATCTACAAAGGTTATGCGGCTGTTTTCTAAACCGCGTGCCGGTAAACGCCGTTTGATAATATCACAAGCCATTTGCCCGCTGGATTTCACATCTCCTGGGCCAATCACCGAAGCCGGATAGACCCCTACCAGCGGTAGTCCTTTTTCTTTATGACAACGCCAGGCCATATTATCCGCTTTACGTTTGGAAACGGCATACTGACTATAAACCACATTTCCAAATGGCGTTTCTTCTGTATATGGTAAAGGCTCTGCATCCCCCCAAATCACAGCTGAAGCAACATGGATGACCTTTTTCACGCCAGCATGTAAAGCCGATTCATACACTATTCGAGTGGCATTCATATTGATGCGTTCATAAATCGACGCATCAGCTTCCCAAAACGAATATACATTTGCCAGATGAATCAGGCAATCGCAATCGGACATTAAACGTTCCAGTGTAGTCCGGTCAAATAGACAGGCCTCTACCAGATTTATTTTCTCATCCTGCAAATCATGTACATGACTGGTTGGGCGCACGATCAGTACAAGATCATGGCCTTGTTCAATTAAATTCCTGACAAGTACCTTTCCGATAAATCCACTGCCGCCGGTAACAAGTATTTTCATGGATGCTCCGCGTATTGGGTTGAGTTGGATTGAATTCGATTCAAAGTATACCGCCAATATTCAATGACTGGCGATAATCAGATGGCTGGAAATACGTAGCAATCTTACCGTCAGCCAAAACACATTCAAACACCTAATACACAACTAATTTATTGACGTAGGGATAATTCAATGTGCCCTTCAGGGTATGAATTATCCCTACAAGGTGGGGATCACCCAAACAAACCGATCAACACCCCAAACAAATACCCCGCCAGGGTGCTCATCACAGCTACCAATGCGACATACACTCCGGTTTTCTTCTTGCCCATCACCCCATTCAGTACCAGAATGGATTGAATAGATAATTCAGGGTCGGCTAATAAATAGGCCAGTAACGGTCCGCGTGCCATACCCAACTCCAGGAACATTTTGGCAATCGGCACTTCAACCAGTGTGGGGAAGTACATGAACACCCCAAAGGTTACCCCGATAAAGTTTGCAAACAACGTATTGCTGCCAGCCAGGGTTTGTACCCATGTCGCCGGAATCAATTCTTTGACAATCCCTGCAGCAAACACACCGATGATCAACAACGGGAATATTTGCTTAATAAATTTCCAGGTTTCCCAAATCCAGTTGGTTAATTCTTCTATCACAAAGGATCGTTTGATGACAACGCCTGCTGCAATGATCAAAAGTAACTCAGCCAATAAACGTCCGTTTAGCCCTATCACAAAGCTGCCCAGCAATTCTTCTGGGGCGGCTACTAGAATGGTGAGCGCAATCGTCAGCACGGCCGCAATGGACCAGCCGTTGAAGCCCTCATGAATATTCTCAAAACCTTTCCAGGAAAAGAATCCAATCACAACCAGCATCAGAATCAACACAAATCCCTGGAAAGATAAGCCCAAACCGTTCAACATCCCTGCCAGATTGGCAAGCCCCGAGGTTGAAAGATCCAATGAATAGAACACGCCTGTAAATAGGGATACCTTCAAAGTGCCGGCTAGCAGCATGGCAATCAACAGCAGGAACAACGCCCACACTGCCGGTTTGACCGTGGCTTTCTTATCAAACATCGTGGACTGCTTCATCTCTTCCATGCGAACAGCTTCATCCTTGCGGAAGAACCAGGCCATTAATAAACCAATCAAAATACCAAATAAGATCGATAGGCCTAATCTTGCCAGGGCAATATCATGACCAATGGCTGCGGCGGTGTAGGTAATCGCCAGAATATTGATCGCTGGACCAACAAACAAAAAGGTCACTGCCGGTCCCAGGCCTGCACCACGCTTCCAGATGCCAGCAAACAGAGGCAAAATAGTACACGAACATACAGCCAATATGAATCCGCCCAGTGCAGCAGCCGGATAACTGATCCACTTGCTGGCCTTCGGCCCCAGATACCGCGTTATGATTTCCTTGGGAATCATGGCGCTCATGAATCCTGCGATAATGAAAGCCGGCACCAGGCATAATAAAACATGTGCTGCCAAATAATCCAGTAGGCTAAGCCAACCGGCAGCGAATAAATTGCCGGCATATATCATAATGTCACCCATAAATTCTCCCGATCACATTCATTGGAATGAATATGATTTAATAAAAAAATAACTACAACTGTAAGGTCTGATTGCTGCGGGTCAACCAGGTTTCGATTTCTGATTTTTGCGGAATACGCCCGGAACAGAGTACTTCTTCATTCACCACTAAAGCCGGGGTTGAGAGTACATCATATGTCATAATGTCATCCATCTCGGTTACTTTAACAAATTCTGCCTGTAGTGAGAGTTCATCGGCTACCTGTCGAGCTAATTGCTCCAGACGTTTACAATTGGCGCATCCACCGCCTAGAATTTTAATAATCATGGCTTGTCTCCTGTTATATTTATTTACTTTCAGGACTGCATTTTGGACAAGGACAGGCAGATACCTGTTCAATGTTAATTTGCAATTCCGGAATATTGAGAAAAGTGCGTGCAGCATCCAGCACCTGATACAGCGCCGCATCTGCTGTGCGGTAATATACATTCCAGCCGTCCTTGCGATCCACAATCAATCCGGCATCACGCAAGACAGAAAGTTGCTGTGACAAATATGCCTGCCGAACCCCCAGTTTGGCTTCCAGATGACAGACACAGGCTTCATCCTGGCGCAGCTCATCCAGAATTGCCAACCGCGCTGGATGAGAAAGCACCTTGAATAATTGTCCTTCCTTTTGAATTGATTTTTCAGATTCTTGTATCATATTCATAATATTGAATATGATATACCCAAATCCGGATTTTGTAAATGGTAACGGGGAAATTCATATATATGTAGTGGTGAGGCATGCCTCACCACTACAAGAATCGTTTGCCGTTTTTTGGGTTTGCATACAAATGAAAGTTTTTTTACTTACTTTCCACCCTGCAAATAACTGATCTTGTACCCTGTACCGATCTTTTTGATCACACTGCGCATTCTGCGAGCCTGTGCCGCTGACATATCATCCATACGGCTCTCAAATACTGCACGAAAGACTTCTTCGTTGTCTTCATTGATCATCGGTAGCAATCCCTCGGCATGTGTTGCTACGTCACGTGGAATACAGGTGGTCAACAAATTTGTGATATAGGGCATTACCTTTTCAGCATATTTGGGCGCCGCGCCAACCAGATTTCCGATCATACGGGCTCCCCAAACTACAGTAATCACGGTGCCTTTTTCCATAAGGGTCTGTAATAAATCAAATTTCGCCATAATCTCTTTCGGCTTATAAGGAGCAATGGTCGCCAGGGCAATCATGCTGCCCCACACCATACGATTATGCTTTGAATCCAATAACGCCAAAAACTTATCCACATATCTTGCAATCAAATCCGGTCGTAAATAACCAAGCTCGTATAACACCTTGAGGCAATCACTGGCTACGCTCTTGTTTTTATCCTGTAAATGTTCAACAATTTCCGCAATCCCTTCAAAGTCTTCTGTTTCCGCCAGCTTTTTGGCAAGTTCCTGATTTGGGATTTCATTACGAATATTGCGATAATATGAAATTTCCTGTAAAGCGCTCATCTTTTTTCTCCTCTTCAATTCCAAAGCCCAATCATATGGATTCAGAATCATCACTCTTCTTAAACATTATATAAGAAAGATACCCCAGATATGTTTATCTCTCAAACTTTTCCTAAATCATTTTATGCTTTCTTTATTTTGGTTGATAAATATGTCATAATCTGACATATATCTCCACGATACTGGAAAAGGATAAAACAGTTATGTCAAACACAGCCACTCGTCTATTACGTCTGATTCTGCTGCTGCAGGAAAAACCCAATCAGAAAGCGGAAGCACTTGCCGAAAAATTGGAGGTTTCCATTCGCACCCTGCACCGCTACATGAGTATGCTGGAAGAAATGGGTATTCCCATCTACACCGAGCGAGGGCCGTATGGCGGATTTTCTCTCATGCGTGGATACAAAATGCCACCACTGATCTTCAGTCCGCAGGAAGCCATTGCTTTGGTGCTGGGCACCCAAATTACCGACCAAATCTGGGGCGAACTATACCATCAAGCTGCCATGAGTGCCTTGAGTAAACTGGAACATGTTCTTCCGGAGGAACAATTACGTGAAGTACGCTGGGCGCAGAGCAAGCTTGTCAGCACCGGATTTCAGCGTTTGCCATTGGAGACTCTGGAACCCGATCTGATCCGAATTCGGCAGGCCATGCATGAGGAACACAAGTTGCAAATGTTGTATCAGTCTCAACAGCAAACGCAAAGTATGCAGCGCATTGTGCATCCGTATCATTTGGTGCACCGTGCCGGACTCTGGTATCTGATAGCCTGGTGTGAAGTACGTCAGGCCATGCGCTCCTTTCGTGTGGATCGAATACGATCACTGGAAATTTCAAGCGAAACATTTGCCGTGCAAACAGCATTCGATCTTGAGACCTATTTACAGCAAAGTTTCGAATTTGAAACACCATACAAAATCCAATTGCATTTCTCGGCAGACTTTGCCGACCTGGCAAAAAGCGTGCAAATCCCCTGGAATGTGATCACTGAAAATCCTGATGGCAGCATCCATGTTGAATTTACCGCCTCGGATTTGCATATGGCAGCCAGCATGGCATTGAGTTTTGGCCCCAGTGTAGAAATCCTGCAGCCACCGGCATTAATTGACCTGGTTCGTGAATGGGCAGAAGCTGTTGTATCCCAATACACATAACACGAATAAAGTGGAGGTTGATTATGAATAAAATAGTTCTATGGGTCATTGGCATTATCGTTGTGCTGGTGATCGTGGGTGGCATCTTTGTCTGGCAAATGATGCAAAAGCCGATGTACAACGTCGGTCAGGCGGCTGAGCAATCGTTTGTTATTCCGCAACAAAGCAAATCAAACTATTGGACTGTGGAACCAGGCATTGATTTGTATTATCAAACACAAGGCAGCGGGCGCCCGGTGTTGATCATTCACGGCGGTCCGGGTATGCCGTATGATGAGCCCATTGCAGTCCTGGATGCGTTAGGGGATCGCTATACCTTTTATTATTACGATCAACGCGGTTGCGGGGATTCTACCCACCCCATTGATACCTTTGATAGCAAAAATTATGGAGAGAATGTTACAAAATTGAATCAGGAACTGGGCATGGCTACCCAACTGGCCGATATTGAACGCATCCGTTTAATTCTGGGGGAAGAAAAACTGATTCTTTTTGGGCATTCCTTCGGCGGCTTGCTGGCTAGTCTGTACGCAGCCGAATTTCCTGAACACGTAGAAAGCATGGTGCTAATCAGCCCGGCGGAAATGATCATCATGCCCCCACCCGAAGGCGGTCTGTATGAATCTGTTTTACCCGATTTGCCGGAAGAGATGCAGGAATCCTATCAGGCCTATATCAAAGACTATCTTAATTTTGGCAATGTTTTTAAATACAGTGAGCAGGAAATGCAGCAGCGCACCCTGACTTTTACTTCCTATTATGAGGTGGCAATGGAAACGAAAGGGCTCAGTATTCCTGCATCCAATGCCGCAGAAAGCAAAGAAATCGGCGGCTGGATGCCCTTTGCCTTGTATTTTGGCATTGGTGCCAAAAATGATTTCACACCCGATCTGGCAGCCGTGGAAGCACCCGTCTTGATCATCCACGGTGAAGATGATTTTCAAACCATCAATGTTTCCTATTTGTATAGCAACGCCATGCCCAACAGCCGCGTTGAAAGCATTGCCAATGCCAGTCATTTTTCCTTTGCGGATCAGCCGGAAGAATTCATTCAATTATTGGACGATTTTTTACCCTGAGATAGCGTTAGGCCTGTCAGGGAATCTCTGGCAGGTCTTATGCTTATTCCAGAAATTTCAGGTAATTATTGCGCCAACATCAATTGTGCTGCGCGGGCAGCACCGTACAACCCGGCGTTTTGTCCCAGGGCTGCAAACTGAATGCGTTCTATAATCTGGGGAATCAGTATTTCATGCTGTTTGAGCACAGTCAAAAAGCGTTCTTCCAGCAAAACATACGATTTCAACACCCCGCCGGTCATCACTACCCTGTCCGGCAAAAGCATCATCATCGCACTAACCAGACCCAGGGCCAAACGCGCTGCGCTGCAATCCACCAGTTGAAGGCAATATCCATCCCCTGCGCGGGCTCCATCAAAGACCATACCGCCTGTAATTTTTCCTTTGTCACCTGCACCCTGTTCCATCAAAAAGGCACTTTCATCGGCATGTTCTCGAGCAAGTTTCCCAATCGCGGTACCGGACGCCAGACTTTCCCAGCAGCCGTTGGCGCCGCAATAGCATTTCGGGCCAAGTGGATCAACCAGTACATGTCCGCCTTCGGGATGCTCACCATTCATACCCCGGTAAATTTCACCATTCAAGATCAGTCCGGTGCCAATACCAGTACCCACAGTCACCATCAATAAGCGCTCCACATCAGCTCCAGCCCCCTGCCAAAATTCGCCTAATGCGGCCGCATCTGCGTCATTTTCAAAGGCAACAGGCACATCATAATGAGCATGAAACGTACCCACGATGTTCACATCTTCCCAGCCAGGCAAGGTATATGGATTTTGTATACAACCGCGCTCGCGGTCCAATGGTCCCGTCGAGCCGATGCCAATCGCCAGCAAGTCTGCGTTTTCAGCTAACCTGACCTGATCAATCAGTGTTTTTATTTTTGCCAATCCTGCCTGTGGCCCTTTGCCAACTTCAATCGGCGCATCCAATGCCTGTAGGAAATTTCCGTCAGCCGAAAAACTACCCACGCGCACATTAGTGCCGCCTAAATCAATGCCAATTAATATGCCCTGTTCAGATTTCATCATCACCTGTAATGTAGCTGCAATTCTTAATCCTAATTACAGCAGCGCACCTACTTTATATGCCGCCCATGAGGCCGCCCCGATCACACCGGCATTATTACCCAATTGGGCTGTTACAACTTCTACTTTTCCCACCGGCATGACGACCACTCGTTCACGCATGACACGCTTCAGCGGATCCAGCAGCAAGTCTCCTGCATTCGCCACACCCCCACCAATAATGATGCGCTGCGGGCTGACGGACACACACAGATTAGCGGCTGCAATACCCAGATAAAATCCTGCTTTTTCAAATATGTCGGCTGCAATCTCGTCGCCCTGCTCGGCTGCTTGAGCAATCAGTTTGGGGGTAATTTTATTCAAATCATAATCACATAATGTACCGATCTCTGTGGTCAAGCCTTGCGCTACAGCTTTCATACCCATAGCTGCAATCGCCGGACCGGAAGCATAGGCTTCCAGACAGCCATAATTGCCGCAGCCGCATTTTGGGCCATTATAGTCAATCGACATATGTCCCAATTCTCCGGCTGTACCACCAAAACCTAAATGCAGTTCATTGTTTATCACCAGGCCGCCGCCGATGCCGGTACCTATGGCAAGTACTGCAACGGTATCAAAACCTTTGCCAGCGCCGTGCAGCCATTCACCGTATGTAATGGAGCGCACATCATTTAATAAAGCTGTCGGAATCCCGGTAATCGATTCAATAGTGGATTGTAAAGGGACATTCGGCCAGGTCCCTGGTAAATTCGGCAAGAATAAAACAATTCCTTTTTCCAAATCCAACACACCTGGCACACCAATTCCAATGCCGCCAATATCCTGCGGTTTCAAGGCACTCTCATCAATCAAATGCAAGAATAAAGCAGCCATGCGCTGCATCACAGCGTCATGTCCCTCACGAGCTAAAGTTACTTCACTCAATTGATTGACAACAATGCCCCGTTCGACATCAATAATTGCAGCACGCATATTCGTGCCACCCAGGTCACATCCAATGAATTTTTTCATTTTATATATAAATGTTTCCTGCATCCTTCAACCAGGATGCAGGAAACGATGGACTATCTAATGTATATATGGTTTTAGGATATCACGTGAAAGATAGAATCCACGTTTTACGAGTTCTTCTTCACCTTCAAAAGCACGGTCCTCATGTTCAATACTGACCACATAATCATACTTTATTGATGTCAGTGCAGCAAAGAACTTCTGCCAATCCATATCACCCAGGCCGGGTAAGCGCGGAACCTGCCAGCCAATGCCCTGGGAGAATATACCATGGTTATAAAGACCTTCCAGATCAATATGTAAATCTTTGGCATGTACATGGAATATTTTATCAGCAAATTCGTGAATTACACGTGGACCGTCAATCATTTGTAAAATAAAATGGGAAGGATCCAGATTCAGACCAAAATTATCATCCGGAATAATCTCCCACATCTCACGCCAGATGGCAGGTGTACTGGCTAAATTATCGCCACCAGGCCATTCATCCAATGAGAAAATCATCGGACAGTTCTCAATGGCAATTTTAATGCCGTGATCGCCAGCGAATTTCACAATCGGCGGCCACACTTTGGCATAGTCTTCCATGTTTTGAGGTACAGTTTTGTTTTTATCTTTTCCAACAAAGGTACCCACAATGGGTACTTCCAACAAGGCGGCTGCTTCGATCACTTTCTTCAAATGATCGATAACCATTTCACGGTGTGCTGCATCCGGATGTAATGGATTAGGATAATAAGCCAGAGAGGATATGGTCATACCATATCCGTCCAGCATTTTTCGAATTTCTTTGGCTTTGGCTGCATCCAGATTTTCTACATCAATATGTGTTACACCGGCATAACGGCGGGCTGCTTTTTCATATGGCCAGCAGGCGATTTCAATGGCTTCAAAACCACTTTCTGCACCCCATTTTGCAGCTTGCTCCAATGTGTTTGATGGTAAAGCTGCGGTAAGGAAACCTAATTTCATTTCAAACTCCTTTAATTAATTTTGACCCAGGTTTTTTCTTTGGCGCTTTTTTCTATGGCCTCACATAACTGCATTTCATAATGACCATCTGCAAAAGTTGGAAAATCAGGTGTCTGATCATAATCTCCGTTGAGAATATATTCATATACTTTCTTTTGCATTTGTTTAAAGGTGTCCGGGAACCCTTCAGCATGTCCACCAGGATAGGATATGGTTTCACGCGGTTTCTCATCAACCAGCGCCGGGTCTTTAATCAAAATCTGATTGGGCGTTTCGCGGTTACCAACCCATAATTCATTGGGGCGTTCGCCATCCCAGGCAACGGATGATTTCGATCCATTGATTTCAAAGAATAGACGGTTTTTACGACCCGAACTAACCTGTGAAACTGTAAGCACACCATGTACACCGTTTTCATAGTGCAGCAAAATGGTGGCATAGTCTTCGGTATGAATTTCCTGATCGATATAATCTTCCGGCTTGAGCATTTTGCCTGTGAATGTTTCCACCGGTTTGGATGGTTTCTTACGGGTAGGATGAAAGATTTTAAAATCAGCATATACTTCTTTGATCTTCAAACCGGTAACAAACGTCATCAGGTCTAACCAATGAGAACCAATATCACTAACTGCGCGTAAAGTACCGCCCAATGCAGGGTCAAGTCGCCAGTTCCAATCGGTTTCCAACAGCATCCAGTCCTGCAAATAGGAGCCCTGCACAATAAACAGATTGCCAATATCGCCTTTTTGTACCATGCTGCGTGCCTGCTGTACAAGCGGGTACATGCGCAAATTGTAATTCACTGCATTAACCAGTTTTTTTTCAGCAGCAAGTTTTGCCAACTCACCTGATTCAGTAGTATTCATTGCCAATGGTTTTTCACAAACGACATGTTTGCCAGCCAGTAAAGCCGCTTTTGCGTAAGGGAAATGTAAAACATTTGGCGTGGTCAAATGTACAACCTGAATGTCATCATCAGCCAGCATATCCTCGAATGTATCATACGCACGCGGAATGCCCAATTCGGCCGCTTTCAGTTTGGCATTTTCTGCTGTATTCTCTGCCAGTCCAATCACCCTTACACCAATCCGTGCAAGCGCTTCAATATGGGCTGGTCCAATAAACCCTGTACCTGCAACACCCACCCCTATGGTTTGTTTGGTTAACTTCTCATTCATATGCCAAAACTCCCTCTACTAATAATTGCCGCCGATACTGGCGTCACCTGATCCTGTACCGCCATCTTTTTGACGTTGAGCAAAATCGTCCATAATAACCTTGGTCGCTGTTGCACCGCAGCGCGTACAACCTGCATCAATGACTGCCAGAATCGCATCCAGTGTACGTACACCGTGAGCAGCTTTCACCTGAACATGCTCGCTGACCGTTTTACGCATCAGGGTTAAATCTTCGATGGTGGTCCCGCTGGGGGCAAATCCGGTGGATGTTTTCACCCAATCCGCGCCGGCTTTTTCACACAATTGGCAAGCTTTTACTTTTTGATCATCAGTCAGGTAGGCATTTTCTAAAATGACTTTCACTTTGGCGTTGCGTTTGTGGGCTGCATCACAGATTGCTTTAATATCTACCTCAACCTCATCATATTTGCCGCTGCGCAATTGTCCGATATTCATCACCATATCCAGTTCCAGCGCGCCCTCATCCATTGCTAATTCAGCTTCAGCAACCTTGGTGGACGTTTTATTACTGCCATGAGGAAACCCAATTACCGTACTGAGAATCACATCACTGCCTTTCAACAAGTCAGCAGCCAGTTTTACATGACAGGGTTTTACACAAACCGTAGCAGTGTGGTATTCAATGGCCAATTTACAACCTTCAATAACCTCTTCTTCGGTCAGTTGCGGCTTCAGCAACGAATGATCGATTACCTTCGCCAGTTGTTCGTACGTTATGGTTTTACTACTTAATACTTGCGTCATCATAATTTATCCTTGCTTCCATAAATCGATGGGAATTTTTACTGTTGGAGGAGTATATGGGAATTCGATCTTTCGCCCCTCACCGGCAGATTGATATGCTGCATAAATAATCTCTAACACATCGCGGCCTTCTTTACCGGTTACCATACAGGTTTCTTTGCCCTGCACACAATTTACAAAATGCTGTAATTCCTGCGGGAATCCGTAATTCCAGTTTTCTTCAAACATGGTAAATGTATATCCCTGGGTGGTCCCGGCTTTTTCAACGGCATATCCATAGCCTTCTTCTGAGTAGGTCATCAATGAACTACCTCGTAACAGATCAGCCCGTGTATGGCCTTTTTGACCATATATCTCACAACGGTCATCCACGCCGCCACCTTTGGCCCAACTATCTTCAATCATGGCGATTTTGTTGCCTTCATATTCAATCACAACATAGCTGTGATCTTCACCACGTGTTCTACCTTGATGCATATACGTTCCCAGGAAGGACGTAACGCTTTTCACTTTTGGCCTACCCAATACCCAGCGTGTATATTCAATGGAATGGCAGCCCATATCCATTAGCACACCGCCACCAGAGCGGTTTACATCCCAGAACCAGGGCATATGCGGGCCAGGATGTTCTTCAGATTGTTTTGCCAAAAAAGGTTCACCAATGGCACCCTCATCAATCAATGTCTTTGCTCGTACGTATTTTGGCGCAAAAAGTAATTCCTCGGCATACATTAACAAAACGCCGGCTTTCTGACAGGCATCAATCATCTGATCGGCTTCTTCCAGGGTAATACAAAGCGGTTTCTCAATGATGACATGTTTTCCGGCTTTGGCAGCCGCTACAACGACTTCACAGTGTAAATCATTGGGAATACCAATATCCACCAGATCAATTTCTGGATCAGTCAGCATATCGCGGTAATCCTTGTATGCTTTAGGAACACCATTTTCTTTCGCAAATTTATCTGCATTATTGGGGCTGGATACCGCAACCATTTCTGCGTTGTGTATGTATGCATCCAAAGATGCCTTATGGATTTCAGCGATGAATCCGGTACCAACCATACCCATTTTTATTTTTTTATCCATTATTCCTCCTATATGATTCGCCTGTTTTTGTTTTATTGTCGTAAGCTGCGTTGTCGGCCATAGATGGAAATTAGCGCTAACAATGTACCGCCCAGTACCATTCTGCGCACTGAATCCGGCATTTGCATCGTTGTTAATAGGCTGGTAAGCAGGGTAAGTACAATGGCGCCAGCCATGGTACCCCAATACGTACCTTTGCCACCAGAGAGTAAGGTGCCTCCTACCGCCACAGCGGCGATAGCAGGAAATAAATAAGGCTGACCCAATGCGATGAAAACCACACCAGTGTTACCCACCAGCAGGAAACCACCAAAACCGGTTAATGCTCCTGCTAATGCATATGCGCCAATATTGGTCCAGGTAACATTCACACCAGATAAGCGGGCGGTTACACGATTAACACCTATAGCGAATAAATTCTTGCCAAAGGTAGTACGTTCCAGCAGCAGCCACATCAGCACACCAAAAATCAACCAGATCACGATAGCACCTGGGATAGGAATATTGGGTGAAATGGGGCGAGCAATCAAACGGGTCATAATCGGGGCGATTTTTCCGCTGACATTACCATGATTAATCACGATAATGGCACCCGTCACCACACCGGACATACCCAGCGTCATCACAAATGGTGAGATTTTCAGGAAAGTGATGCCCATACCATTGATCATGCCAATTAGAGCGCCAACTGCAATGGCCACAACAAATGCGGGCAATACATTAGCATTCTCACCGCTGACCATCACATAGGTCAAAATAGCAGTCAGGGTAACAACTGAACCGGCTGAGAGATCGATGCCTTCAAATCCACTGATGATGACCAGTGTCTGACCGGCAGCGATAACACCCAAGAATACGGCCAGACGAAGAATATTGGATGCCTGAGCGTAGGCGATCTTCATATCATCGCCATAACCATTGGGAAGCAAGCCGGATAGCACGAACAAGACAACCGCCAATAATAATGCTGCAATAGGAGGAGCAATTCTAATTTTTCTCATCATCGTTTCCTCCCAAACAAATTAATAATACCGGGCATGGCTAACGCCACGACAATGATCAATGCCTTAATCAGGGTCTCCCACCAGGTGTTAATATTGGCAAAGGAAATAATATTCTGAATCAGGCTGATCACCAGCGCTCCCATAATCGGGCCAGCTACACCACCGATACCGCCGCTCATGGCGGTGCCCCCAATCACGGCAGCCGTTATTGCAGTTAATGTCATGGCGGAACCAATTTCCGCGTTGCCGGAGCCGCTCAATAAAGTAATGGCAATCCCTGCAAACGCAGCCATGAGGCCAGAGATTACATAGGTACTAAAAAGCACTTTGTTTACCGGCACAGCCGTCTGATAGGCTGCTTCCGCTTTACCACCCACAGCGAACAAATAGCGCCCATAACGCGTAGATCGGATATACCACCACATCAACAGCATCGCACCAATGATATAAAATGCCAGCGGAATACCCAATGGCGTTGTAGTACGATAAAAATCTGCTGCTGCACGTGGAATGCCACCACCCGGATTGGGTAATATAAACAGCGCAACCCCGGCATAGATAAATCCGGTCGCATAGGTCGTGATAATAGGCTGCAAGCGCAACACAGCGATGAAAAACCCGTTGATTGCTCCTGCCGCTATACCAGCCAGCAATGAGATTCCTACAAACATCCACATATCTTCCATGCTGCCATTCAAGCCAACTTGGGTCGCCAGAATGGTATTTACAATGGAGACAATACCACCAACCGAAATATCAATGCCACCACCCATCATCACAAAGGTCTGACCGACCGCCAACAAAATCATGGGCAGAAAAACACGCAGGTTGCTATTCAGGGTATCCAGTTTCAGTAAATTAGGTTGCACTGCCGCATTGACCAGTACAACTGTAATCAACAGAATTGAGGTAAACAGAGCCGGATTTCTGGCCATGAGGGAATTCAAGGAAACCTTTTTCATTTGGCACCCCCATTCGTTACACCCAAACTGGCCGAAACCAGATTTTCTTTGGTCAGATCGCTGCCTTTAAGTTCAGTGCGGATTTTTCCTTCATACAAAATAATTACCCGATCACATAAACCAATCAGTTCTTCATCATCACTACTGTAAAACAAAATCGTTTTCCCTTCATCACATAATTGGGAAAGCAGTGCATAAAACTCTGCCTTGGTGCCCACATCTACGCCTTTGGTTGGATCATCCAGTAAAAACATTTGCGGTTTCCGCCCCAGCCATTTGCCGATGACCACTTTTTGAGCATTACCACCAGAAAGGCTGCTAACCGGTTCCTGCAAGCCAGCCATCTTTAAGTTCAAACTTTTTGAAACATCCAATGCATCCTTGATGGATTTTTTCATTTTTAAAGGAAAACCATATTTCTTCCAGGATGGCAGCATGAAGTTTTCCAGAATGGAGCGAATGTATAACAAACCTTCTTTCGCTCTATCGCCCGGCACCAGGGCGATTCCTTTTTTTATGGCCTCGCGCGGGTGATGGAAACGCACCTCGTTTCCCATATATTCAACTTTGCCGGTATTGGGGATATCCCCAAATAAGGTCAACAACAAATCCCGCTGACCCTGACCCTGTAAGCCGCCAATGCCAAGCAATTCACCTTCATGCACCTGAAAACTAACGCCTTCCAGTACATTGGTATGTAAATCTTGCACATCCAAACAAACAGGCGTTGCTTTGGATTCTCCGTTATCATGGCGCTTAAAACCAAAAACGGAATCTTTATCAATCATCAACCGCACCAGGTCATTTTCGGTAACATCATTGATATTCCCCTCACCAACAGTTACACCATTGCGTAAAACCGAATAACGATCAGCAATCTGGAATATTTCTTCCATGCGATGAGAAACAAAAATAATGGCTTTGCCCTGGCTTTTCCACTCTTGCACCAGTTGAAAAAGCCTCTGTACTTGTCGACTATCCAAACTGGCCGTGGCTTCGTCCAAAATTAATATGCGTGGGTCAAAGCTGATCGCTTTCAAAATTTCAATAATTTGTTTTTCATCCGGCGGTAAGGATAGTATCGAATCTTTAGGGGTAATTCTTGTTTTAAATGAACCTTCAAACAGAGATAACAATTCCTCTGTTTTTTGTGAAACTACTTTCTGATTAACCACACCCATGGGGCCTAATTGCTCGCGGGTTAACCAGATATTTTCTGAAACACTCATTTGGGGTATCAGGCTCAATTCCTGAAACACCGTTGATATGCCCAAATCTTTGGCAGCTTGTGGGGAAGAAAAACGCACAGGCTTGTCATCGAGGAGTAGTTGCCCTCTGTCGAAGACAACTACTCCATTAATAACCTTGCTCAGTGTGCTTTTGCCACTTCCGTTTGCTCCCACCAGGGCAAGTACTTCACCGGATATTACATCCAGGTTCCCATCCGAGAGAGCTACAACGCCGCCATAATGTTTGACGATATTATTGGCACTTAGCGACACATTCATCATGATTTACTGGAAATACATTGAAACAACTTCGTCGTCTGTCATAATACCATCCAGCAAATAGGCATCCGGTTTGTCAGCACAAATGGCTAACCCTTCGTCCAGATTCTCGGGGGTAATAATAACAGGTACTTCAATCACAAAGGACTGACTGTTCACGCCACCCAAAGCGGCTTCATCAACCATTTTACCCATCAGCATATTGACTGCAATGCGTAAACCTGTGGGGGAAACACCAGGGGGATTGGCAACTGCAATGGTCTCGAATCCGGGATCTGTGGCTAATACTTCACTCCAAAGGCTCAGGAATTGGCAGCGGCCTTCACCAACCACAACAGGATATTCAGCAGGGCTGGCAGCCATAACAGCCTGTAATGCACCAATAGCCATACCGTCTTGTGTCCAGTATCCATTCAGGGTTGGGTATGCAGCCAGGAAGTTGGACATAACCTGCTGTCCTGTGGCTTCGTCCCATTTTCCGGTGTCAGTTGCTAAAACATTGATGCCAGGATAATCAGCCAATACTTCAGCCACACCATCCATACGGGCTACATTGGCAGGATGTCCGGGGAAACCTTCGATCTGCACAATATCGCCTTCACCGCCCAGGGCTTCTGCAAGCCATTTGGCGCTGGTTTTTGCCCATTCTTTCTGATCGATACCAACGTTGTATACGCCGGGTACGTCAAGTTCCTGATCAACAGAAATGACAATGATACCTTTCGCTAATGCTTCTTCGAGGGTTGCATTCAAACCATTTACATCACCAGGATTGACCAAAATGGCATCTACTTCTTTGGCCATCAAGTTCTGTAATTGTTGAATCTGACCTGCTACATCGGTATCGGCACTTTCGATAACCAACTCAGTGGTTAATCCTTTGGCCATATATTCAGCATTGACTTCGATCAATTCAGCAATCATCTGAGTTCGATATTCGCTGCTGATGAAGGGGTTTGAAATACCAATGGTGACGGGTTCCATTGCGGCCATTTCATGTACAAAATAAGCGTCCAGAACTTCGTCATTGGTCATAATGCCATCGAGCAAATAGGCGTCCGGTTTGTCAGCACAAATGGCTAAACCTTCGTCCAGATTCTCAGGGGTGATAATGACAGGTACGTCAATCACGAAGGACTGACCGTTCGCGCCGCCCAATGTGGTTTCATCAACCATTTTACCCATCAGCATATTAACTGCGATGCGTAAACCGGTGGGGGAAACACCTGGGGGATTGGCAACTGCAATGGTCTCGAATCCGGGATCCATGGCTAATACTTCACTCCACAGGTTCAGGAATTGGCAGCGGCCTTCGCCAACCACAACAGGATATTCGGCAGGGCTGGCAGCCATAACAGCTTGTAATGCACCAATGGCCATACCGTCTTGTGTCCAATAACCATTCAGGGTTGGGTAAGCAGCCAAGAAGTTGGACATAACTTGCTGTCCTGTGGCTTCGTCCCATTTACCTGTGTCGGTTGCTAATACATTGATACCAGGATAATCGGCTAATACTTCTGCGACACCATCCATACGAGCTACATTGGCAGGATGTCCGGGGAAACCTTCGATCTGCACAATATCGCCTTCGCCGCCCAGAGCTTCAGCCATCCATTTGGCGCTGGTTTTTGCCCATTCTTTCTGATCAATACCTACGTTATATACCCCGGGTACTTCAAGTTCCTGATCAACAGAAATGACGATGATACCTTTTGCTACGGCTTCTTCGAGGGTTGCGTTCAAACCATTTACATCACCAGGATTGACCAAAATGGCATCTACTTCTTTGGCCATCAGGTTCTGCAATTGTTGAATCTGACCTGCTACATCGGTGTCAGCGCTTTCGATAACCAATTCGGTGGTAACGCCTTCGGCCATGTATTCAGCATTGACTTCGATCAATTCAGCGATCATCTGGGTGCGATATTCGCTGCTGATGAAGGGATTGGAAATACCAATAGTGAATACATCACCTTCGGCCATGGGTTCTTCTGCAGCTTCTGCAGGTTCTTCCGCAGCTTGTTCTTGTTCAGCTGCAACGGGTTCTTCAGCCGTAGCTGGGGCCTCTGCCGGCCCACAAGACGCTAAAATCATTGAGAAAATGGTTAGGAATGCCACCAACAGCATTAAAGTTTTTTTCGACATAATTCTCTTCTCCTACTTTCTTAAAAGTTTAAAAACATTTTTTTGATCTGGTTTAAAGGTTTTATATATTCTTTTCCGGCACCTCCTATACAAACGCTTGTTCATACAGTTAAATAAGGTTTATCCTCATCTACAAATAAGTATTCCAATGCCAAAGCAATGACGCCACGAATGCCGGCATCGGATCCTGTTTTGGAAAAATTTATTTGCAAATGGGTGGTCGCTAAAGGCAGGGATCGATGCAGCACTGCCCTTCGAATAGATACCAATAAGTGATTTCCAAAATTACTAATACCGCCACCAATAAAGATCTGACTGGGATTAAAGAAATTCACCAGACCAGCGAGAACGTCACCAATCATCTGACCGCTGTTACGAATAATTCGTAAAGCAGCTTCATCGCCTTCACGACAAGCCGCGCTGACTTGTTCAGGAGTCAGGATGTCGTCATTAATTTCCATAATATGCCTCATAAAAGGGCTTTCACCATGTTTGACAGCTTCGAGCGCATTCTGTACAATCGCCGGACCAGCCGCCATCGCTTCCAGACAGCCCCGGTTTCCACAATGACAAATGGGGCCCTGCTTATCCACACAAATATGTCCGATATCACCTGCACAACCATTGGCACCGCGATGTATTTTTCCGTTGGAAATAATGCCTGAACCAATGCCTGTGCCAATTTTGACAAACAAAAAATGATCCAGTCCTATCGCATCACCATAACGTTGTTCACCCAGCGCCATTACATTTACATCGTTATCAACAATTACATATGCATTGGGTAAAGTCTGTTGGAAAAACGAGCGAATATCAAAGTTCTCCCAATGTGGCATTAATGGCGGGGCAACCAGGACACCTCGGTGGAAATCCACCGGTCCGGAAACACCCACACCAATACCCAGTACTTCTGCAACCTGGCAGCCCTGCAACTGTACTAATTCATTTATTAAAGTACAGCACCTGCCCAGCACATCCTCGGGTTTGTTGCGAACATCCGCAGGTTCACAGATACGCTGCAATACATTGCCATCTATATCCGCAAGTGCAATATCAATGCTGGTAGCACCCAGGTCAACGCCCATGATATATCCCATGTCCCGGTTAAAACGCAGGATGCGGGGTTTTCGACCACCTTGAGAGGCACCTTCTTCTACATCTACCAGGTATCCCTTCTCTACCAGACTATTGACAGCCTGAGAAGTTTTCGCCTTTGACCAACCGGTTATTTCGGCAATATCCGTTCGAGAAACATTTCTTGTTTTTCGCAAAGCACGAATGACTTCGGCTTCTGATGCATTGAGCAAGATAGGTGTTTTCATAATCTCTACTTGTTAAGCAATATCAATAAAGGATGATGCGCATTGGGTGATATAAAATTTTATGTTTGTGTGAAATAGTGATTAATATAGTTATAACAAAACTACTTTCTTTATTCAACACCTTTCTTTGTTATTAATATTAATAACTTTGTTTATTTTATATACCAAGTAAGCGAAATTATGAAACAGGCACGTTGAATCAGCGTGCCTGTCCTTCCTGTTATTCGTTAATAATCTGCTTTATCTCGCCGGATTCCTTATGCTTCAGAATAATTTTCTGATTTCCATTCGGCATACGCTCTTCTTTGATTAAATAATGTTCAGCATCATACGATTTTAATGCCGCACCTTCTGTATTACTCTTTTCTTCCCCTCGCCATGTTTGAATTTCAATGGGCTCCCATTTTTTGGAGTCGGCTGCTTTGTAGCAGGCATCAATAATCGTGTTGACGATATAGCCATCATAGAAGGTTTCCATCGGTGCGCGTCCTTCATCCATAGCATTGAACATATCCATGAACATTTCCACGTAACCCAAGGCACCGATTTCATCGCCCACCGGGAACATCCAACCTTTATCCCCTTCTGCTTTCTCAGCCACGTAACCGCCCTGGCCCACATTGGTAAATAATTCATAGCCGGTGCGCAGCCAATGGTTCAGCCATACCGTACCTTCTGTGCCAGAAATCTCATCACGCAAGTCCATGCCGCCGCGGAAATTCCAGCTCACTTCAAATTGACCAATAGCACCATTATCATATTTCACCAAACCAACGGCATGATCTTCAGCGTCAATGGGATGCACCTGCGTATCTGCCCAGCAGGTTACTTCCAAAGGCCGATTCTCTTTCCCGATAAAGCTGCGTGCAATTTCGATACAATGACAGCCCATATCTACAATCGCGCCACCACCGGATAACTTCTTATTCCAGAACCAGTCGCTGTGCGGACCGGAGTGTGTTTCGCGTGAACGGGCCCATAGCACTTTCCCCAGAGCACCTTGTTGCGTGGAATGCAGCGCACTCAACGTTTTCGGCGTGTACATTAGATCTTCCAGGTAACCATGGAACACGCCCGCTTTTTCAACGGCTTCCAACATTTCCAAAGCTTCGGGGCCGTTCAACGCCAGGGGTTTGGTACACAATACGGCCTTTCCTGCTTCTGCTGCCAGTAAAACCGCTTTTTTATGTAAATAATTGGGCAAAGCCACAATGACGGTATCCACTTCCGGATCCTGAATGGCTTCAGCCATATCCGAGGTAGAACGGGGAATATTGAACTCTTTTGCAAAACTGGCTGCCGATTCAGGTTTACTGGCGCAAACAACCACAATCTGATCCTTGCCGCGATAATGTGTCAGGCTCATGGTATAAAACCGGCCAATTAAACCTGTACCCAACATAGCTATTTTGTGCATAAGGGAAACTCCTTCCAGCGGAACTCAATTGTATCGAATGTTCGAACATTTACATTATAGGAAAACATTCCCTGGCTGTCAACTATTGCGAACAATCAAACAATCATGTAGAATATTCTTATTGTACGTACATTTACTGATTTTCCAAAAAGGACTATCCATTGAACTCACGAGAACGTATACATACAGCATTACGCCATAATGAACCTGATCGAGTGCCAATTGCGCTAGGCGGTGGACCGTATGGTGTAGTAGATGACCTCTATTTGAGATTAATTGACTTGCTCGGTTTTTCTGGCCCCGTCCCCCCTTTCCGCAGTGGACACAGTATCTCTTACATGGATGACCGCCTGCTGGATACTTTGGGCACCGATACACGTTACTGTTGGCCGAATTTACTGCCGAACAGCCCGGTGATTCCCGGCGAAGATGAAAACACCTTTTTCGATTCATACGGACAGATTTGGAAACGTGCCTTGCCCTATTACTATACCGGTAAGGGATTATTGGAAGAAACAAATGATGTAGAGGATATCGACCGTTTGATTCAATGGCCTGATCTATCTGATCCAATCTGGACTGCCGGTGTGGCTGAGCGCGCTCAAACTCTGCATGAAAACAGTCCATACTTTGTGATCATGCGCATGGTCGCCTCACACGGGCCATTCCAAACCGCCTGTGATCTGCGTGGTACAGAAAATTTTCTTATGGATATGTCACTCAATCCTGAATATGCCGAAGCCCTTTTGGATAAAATTACCAGCATTCTGGAAGGTCTGATCCGTATCAACATGCATCAGGCCGGAAAATTCTTTGACATGATTGAACTCCCCGGCGATGACTATGCGGGTAATAACAATCTGATTATTTCGCCGCGCATGTTTCGGCGTTTCATTAAGCCGTGCTTGATTCGTCTGATTAACGCCGCCAAAGAGGATCACCCAAATCTAAAAATAATGCTGCATAGCGATGGCGCGATCTCAAAATTAATGGATGACATGATCGAAATCGGTGTAGATGTACTGCATCCTTTGGAACCCCTGCCCGCCACGGATATTCCCTCAATCAAACAAGACTATGGTACACGCATCAGCTTTCTTGGCGGCATTGATATTTCCCATGCCCTGCCCGGTACAACCGAGGACGTTATTCAGGAAGTGAAAACGCGTATCTCCCAATTATCAGCAGGTGGAGGTTATATTTTGGCCCCATCAAATCATTTACAGGCTGATATTCCTGCGCAAAATGTTGTAACATTATTTGAGACCGCCCGAAAGATTGGTGTTTACCCCATCTCTGAGAACCCCAGTAAATAATCGTACTTTTTGGGATTGGTAAATTGTGAAAACAGGAAGAAGAAATTATGACACTCCCCTATAGTGAAGTTGATGCTCACAGCCCCATCCCGCTTTACCATCAAATATATCTGGATTTACGCCAAATTATTCAGCAAGGCCATATTCAACCGGGTGGCATGCTGCCACCGGAGGTTGAAATCTGCCATGATTACAACGTCGGACGCCAAACGGTTCGACAGGCCATCGCCCGACTGGTGGATGACAACATTGTTGAACGATTCGCGGGACGAGGCACCTTCGTTCGCAATCCGATCAGTCTGACACAATTTTTTCTTGACCGAAGTTTTAGTCAACAAATGCGTGAGCTTGGAAAAACGCCGCAAACCAAAACATTGAGTACTGAAAGTGGCAACCTGGAAGAAGATGCTCCACCTGCATTGCAGCCCTGGATCGGTAAACCCTATCTCAGTCTGGAACGTCTGCGTCTTGGTGATGAGGAACCGATTTGCCATCAGACCAGCACCATCCTCACCGAGCGCTGTCCGGGTATTGAAGCCACAGATTTTGAACAAAATTCGCTTTATGAAGTGTTAGCCAGTCATCATCATCTGATTATTGATCGCATTGATCATATCGTACGTGCCATTTCCGCCGATGATTACCGCGCTGACTTGCTGGACGTAGCAAAAGACAGCCCGCTATTATTGGTGACAACTTTTGCATACACCGATAATGACAACCTGATTGAGTACTCCACATCCTATTATCGCGCTGACCAGTATGAATACAGCACCACCCAGCGCCGTTGTGATGAATAAATGATGTTCTTTTAATTGGTAGCAAATCAAGAGGAAAACAAATGAACGCCGCAAACGAATATCTGCACCAATCACAAATGATTCTTCAAAAGATAGTAGATACCCAATCTGATGCCATCGAAAAGGCTGCCGAATTATGCAGCCAAGGTATTGCATCAGATGGGCTGGTGCATTTGTTTGGCACCGGACACTCCCGTATCTTTGTTGAAGAAATGTTCCCGCGCCACGGCAGCTTCCCCGGATTTCATCCGATTGTGGAACTATCACTGACGTTTCATAATCTGGTGGTCGGTTCCAACGGACAGCGTCAGGCCATGTATCTGGAACATGTCGAGGGTTTCGGCCAGGTGATTATGCGTAATTTTGTTTTCTCCAAACCGGACTGTTTTCTGATTTATTCCAACAGCGGCGTCAATGAAGTTGTCATTGATGTTGCGCTGGAAGCCAAAAAACAGCACATGCCGGTGATTGCCGTTATTTCTGTGGAACATTGCCAGGCCACTACCGCATTGCACAGCAGCGGTAAAAAACTCCTGGATATCGCAGATATCCTGATTGACAATTGCACCCCGGGTGGAGATGCACTGGTAAAGATTCCGGGCTTAGCCGACCCGGTTGGACCTGGCTCCACTATTGGCGCCGCCGCGGTAACCAATGCCTTGAAAAGCCTTATCGCCCAAAAACTAACCAAGCTGGGAAAACCACCTATTGTATTAACCAGCAGCTACTTTATTGGCAGCGAAGCATCCAAACAACGTTTTGATGATTGTTACGATGATTATCGAAACCGTGTACAAAAAGTTTATGGACCTTGTGACCAATGAACAGGCTGTCCGGGAAAACAGCCATCATAACGGGCGGCGGCAGCGGTATTGGTCAAGCTACGGCGTTGTTGTTTGCCGAGCAAGGTGCCAATGTTTCCATTTTTGATATTGATAGCGAAGCCGCAACCGAAACCCGCAACTTAAGCAAATCAGCACTGGATATTCAAATTGTCGATTTAACCCAGCCTGAAAAAGTAGCCCAGGCGGTAACCCATGTTATTGATGCTTTCAATCACATTGATATTCTGGTCAATATTGCCGGCGGCAGTGGACGCCGCTGGGGAGACGGCCCAGCACATACCTGCACCATAGAAGGCTGGCAAAAAACATTGGATATAAATCTCAACAGCATGTTTTACACCAGTAAATACGTGTTGGAGCAGATGGTTGTCCAGCAATCTGGCAATATTGTTACTGTTTCCTCGGTTTTAGGGCTGGTCGGCGGCGATGAAGACTTTGGCACGCATGCCTATGCTACCAGTAAAGGTGCAGCGATCAGTTTTACACGCTCGCTGGCTGCTTATTATGCCCCTCAAAATATTCGCGCCAATGTTATTTGTCCGGGCTTGATTGCCACCCCAATGAGTAAACGTGCTCAAGAAGATGTCCATATTCAATCCCGCCTTACTACACTGCAGCCGCTCACCTCAGATTTCGGCAGTCCCGCAGATATTGCCGACGCAGTATTGTTTTTGGCTTCAGATGAAGCCAAATTTATCACCGGATCGGTATTAACCGTGGATGGTGGTTGGACCGTTCGCTAAAGAAGTGCTTTATGCAAACTTACAGTAAAACATTTCAGGATCTTCCAAAAGCCAGCATCGTTGTAGTTGGTTCCGGCTCCGCCGGCGCAACCGCCGCAATTACCGCCGCTAGCTTGGGCGCTGATGTCACACTGATAGAGCGTTACGGATTTATGGGCGGTATCAGCACGCAGGTGCTGGATACCATATATGGTTTCTATACACCCGGCCAATCTCCCCGTAAAGTCGTGGGCGGTATCCCGGATCAAATTATTCAGGAATTATTCGATCATCAGGCGGCCATCTACCGCCCTAACACCTATGGTGCAGGACAAGGCATCACCTACGATCCCGAAATACTCAAAATCGCATGGGAGCAATTAGCTCGAAAAGTTGGCGTAAAAATTCTCTATCATAGTCTGGTTATCGATGTCATCAAAAACGGGGATCACATTAGCGGCGTGATGCTGGTCAACAAATCCGGATTATACCGCCTGATGGCCGATGCAATCATTGATGCCTCCGGTGATGCCGACGTTGCCGCACTTGCCGGTGTGCCATTTGAAAGCGCTCAGGATCAGCCCGTGCAATCTCTGACAACTACTTTCAAGCTAATCAATGTGGATGTTCCCCGTGCGAAACAAGTCAAGAAAGCACAATTGCACGAGTTGATGGCTTCTGCCCAGGGGTATGATCTTCCCAGAAAAGAAGGCAGTGCGCATATCAGCCCTTTGCATGGTGTGATGGTTACCAATATGACGCGCGTGACCAATATAGATCCCAATAATGTGGAACAACTCAGCACCGCCGAAACAGAAGGCCGCCGTCAGGCACTCGAATATACCCGCTTTTTGATCGACAAAGTCCCCGGATATGAGAAGGCTGCATTGGGCGGTTTGAGCACTCAGATCGGCGTACGTGAAAGCAGGCGTATTTTTGGCGCTTACCGTCTCACCCGTCAGGATGTGCTGGCTGCCCGAAAATTCGAGGATGCCATCGCCATGTGCGGTGCACCCATTGAGGAGCATCACGCCGGCAAGGACACCCGTTGGGAATATCTGCCTGAAGGTCAAACCGTAGATATCCCCTATCGCTGTCTCTTACCGCAAAATGTAGATGGCTTGCTGGTGGCCGGACGCTGTCTTTCCGCTGACCATGATGCGCATGCCGCCGTACGCAGCATGGGGCAGTGCATGGCCATGGGGCAAGCAGCCGCAGTTGCCGCAGTAATTTGTTTGCAAAACAAGCAATCCCTTCATACCTTGTCCATATCAAAATTACAAACAAGTCTGCTTGAATTGGGTGCCATTTTAGATACTGCATCCTGAAGGAGCACAGATGAAAATACGAACCGTTCTTGGTGATATTGATGCAAACACGCTGGGGATCAGCACCTGTCATGAGCATTTAATTTGGCAGGTTCCCAACGCCCCGCATGCAGATCCTGACCTGGGTTTTGATTCCATCCCTGCAGCAGTGGCTGAAATGCGTTATTTCAAACAAGCTGGCGGACAGGCGCTGGTTGAGATGACTACCTCTGAAATCGGGCGAGCACCTTTGGATCTACAACAAATTTCACAAGCCACAGAAATACATGTCATTGCCGCCAGCGGGCATCATAAGGACAAATTCAGTGCTTCCGCATTGCAAGGACAATCTGTAGACGAAATTGCCGAGGGTATTTTCAATGACATTACATACGGCATGGATGGCACGAACATTCGGGCTGGCATCATCAAAGCCGCATCCAGCAATAATGAAATTACCGAAATGGAGCAGCGCATTATCACAGCCGCTGCCATTGCCCATCGTGAAACCGGTGCTCCTGTCAGTACGCACACCGAAGGCGGCACCTTTGCTGTGGAACAGGCAACAATGTTGGTACAAAATAGTATTGCTCCAGAAAAGATATTGATCGGTCATCTGGATCGCAACCTGCCTATGGAAACCTATATCAAGCTGGCAAATCTGGGTGTTTATCTGGGTTTTGACCAGATCGGTAAAGAGAAATACTGGCCGGATCAGGAACGGGTCAGTTTAATTTCAGAAATGATCAAAGCCGGTTTTGGAAATCGCATCCTGCTCTCTTGCGATTGCGCTCGCAAATCCTCCTGGCATACCCATAATCCACGTGTCAAGGGACCTAGCTATCTACTGATGAAATTTGTTCCCATGCTGCGTCAGGCCAACATCACGGAAAATTACATCCAGCAGCTGTTGCTGGAAAACCCCGCCCGTTTTTTGGCCATCTAAGGATTGATAAATATGACTTTCTTCCAAACACTCAAAAAAATCGCAGTGATTCCCGTTATCGTGATTGATCACGTACAACAAGCAATTCCCCTGGCCAGAGCCTTGCAAGCCGGCGGCTTACCCATCGCCGAAATCACCTTGCGCACACCTGCAGCCCTGAATGCGATTCAGGAAATCGCCAGCCAAATGCCGCAGGTATTAATCGGTGCTGGTACTGTCATCACCCTGGATCAGGCCAAGGTCGCCGTGGATCATGGCGCACGTTATCTGGTTTCGCCTGGCTTACCGGTGGATGTTATTCAATGGTCGGCAAATAACAATATCCCCTTTTTGGGCTGTGCAGTAACTGCAGCCGAAATCGTCAACGGTATGCGCATGGGGTTATCCGTGTTTAAATTCTTTCCCAGTGAAGCCATGGGCGGCTTGCGTACTATCAAAGCTTTGTCAGATCCTTTTCCGGATATTCAGTTCGTCCCAACCGGCGGCGTGAACCAATTCAATCTGCTGGAATACCTGCAAAAACCGTATATCCTAGCCGTTGGTGGTTCATGGATGTCCAAACGCGATTGGGTGAACAATGAGCAATATGAGCGTGTACAACAGGAAGCCCTTGCTGCCTGTCAGATCAGGGATAAGAGCAGACAACTCCCTCTATAGAACGGGGTTTTTTCGTCCTTATCATTCAACAATGAAGCTGGGTGCAGAAATTAATCTGTACCCAGCTTTGCATCTGACTCAAATAACGATAGAATAGGGATACCCGTTTAAGCAATTGTCAGACCAATCAAACTTGTCCAAGAAAGAAAATTAATCCCTATGACGCTGGCAAACAAACGCAACCTGCTCCTGACCCTATTAATATGCATTCTTGTAATCATCCTGGTCAATGCCAGTTTGCCGTTGCTTACCTTTGAAACCGGGCAACCTTTTCCAAGTGCTAATTCTATTATTGACGCTGGCGATCCGGCTGCAACGAGCGCCAAAGCTCAACCCACAAGCCTGCTCTTTCTGCAAGGGGGTTTCTCGCTGATATTTTTCGCCATCGCGATCTACTTACTGATTCTTGTTTTTAGAAAAACCACCTGGAAACAAATCATACGCGCCGCCCTTCTACTGGCTGGCGTCCTTCTTTTGATTCTCATCCTATCTTTTATCAACCCTCAACAAATTGAAATCACCCCTGCTCCACAAGGTGCCAACTTTAATGCCATATCCTTTACTTATCGGAGCGAACCGCTGCAGTCACCGCCTTTAGCCTGGCAGTGGATCACAGCAGCGGTGCTATTGGTGTTTATCAGCGTGGCTGTTTATCTGCTCATACAGGGTAAACCAAAACAAATCAGTGCTGAAGCACAGCTTGCAGCGCAGGCGGAGCAGGCTTTGCAATCCCTACAAGCAGGTCAGGATTTCCGCTCAGTGATTTTGTATTGCTATCAGGAAATGAGCCGCATAATCCATGAAGCACACGGCATCAACCGCGAAGCGGCCAAGACTGCACGGGAATTTGAAACCCTATTAACAACTTATACTTTACCAACGCAAGCTGTACAGCAACTGACCCGCTTGTTTGAATTTGCACGTTACAGTCCCACAAACCCCAGCCAGGAAGACCAACGAATTTGTCTTGAAAGTTTGCAACAAATTATCACACATTGTCAGTCGAAGGCGGTTGAAGCATGAAGCGAAAACGTCAATTGATGTTCATTCTGTCATTATCTACGATACTCACTGTAGGGATTGTCTTCCGCACCTTTATTTTGGTGAACATTATTGAACCCACCGCATTGTTGTTTTGGGCTGTCTGGCGTGTGCTGATCAGCGTAAACCAGAACATCTACTGGCAAACACTCATTTGGGGTTCCATCTTTCTCTTATTACGCTTTATGCCCAACAAAACCGTAAATCAGACAGCATACACCGAGAAGGCCAATAGCAAAGAAATTAAAGGCACAACATTCTGGAAATCGCTGCTATACGAAGCCGCTGGTAATCCCGCCAAAGAGGATGCACTGCGTTTTGAACTGGAAAAGTTGATGCTTTTCGGATTGGCACAACAGGAACGCAGCAGCATGGATGAAGTCAAAAAACGGATGCAACAATATGAGTACGATTTCCCGGATTTTGTTTATCGGTATTTTTTACCCCCAGCATTCACCTGGAAAAACCGTTTCGCCAGGCTCGTTAAAAGCATCTCCCATACCTTGCCGATATGGATTCGTCAGCTTTGGGTTTCCCATGAACAACAAAAGATACACCAAATGCTAACCTGGTTGCAAAAAACTTTGGAGGTACCCTATGAAGGATCAGCCTATAAAAACGATTCCCCTTTCTAATATCCAATCAATTACCGAGCAGATCATTATCGAAATAGAAAAAGCCGTCATCGGTAAACGAGATGCACTCGAAACAATAATGGCTGCACTGCTTTCCACTGGCGGACACATCCTCCTGGAAGACAATCCAGGACTGGCAAAAACCTTGATTGCCAATTCTTTTGCTACAACATTGGACCTGGGATTCAAACGCATACAATTTACACCTGATCTGCTGCCAGGCGATATCACCGGCGGTTATGTGTTTGACAGTAAAGCCGAGAAATTTACCTTGCGTAAAGGACCGATTTTCACTCAGATGATGCTAGCAGATGAGATCAACCGTGCTTCGCCAAAAACGCAGTCCGCGCTGTTGGAAGCCATGCAGGAATATCAGGTCTCTTTGGAAGGCGAACAATTATTATTACCTTCACCATTCATTGTTATCGCCACGCAAAACCCCATTGAAAGCGAAGGCATCTTTCCTCTACCGGAAGCCCAACTGGATCGCTTCCTGATCAAGCTATCCATTGGCTACCCCAAACCGTATGAGGAACAGGAAATGCTGCAGCGTCGTCAGGATCGTAAACAGGATACGGTGGCTTTAAAAGCAATCGTAGATACAGATACATTTCTGAGGATGCAGCAGGCTGTTGAAAACGTTTACGTAGATGCTGATATTGAGCACTATATCGTCAATCTGGTCAACCAGACCCGCCTGCACCGTCAGGTAGTCGTGGGTGCCAGTCCACGGGGATCATTGGCGCTACTGAAAATCAGTCGTTCCTGGGCAGCCTTGCATGGTCGGGATTTCATCATCCCTGACGACGTCAAGCTGCTTGCCAAACCCGTTTTGGCACACCGTATCATATTGGAACCCAGCCTGTGGGGTACCCGGAATGCAGAAGCTGCCATCATTGACGAAATTCTACATACCATCCCGGTACCAGTGATCACACCCTAGCATGAACCGAAAACTAACATTCCTGCTCCTGCTCTCATTGGCTTTGTTCCTGATCGCATTAACCAGCAAAAACGGGCGCCTGGCTATTTTGGCTGTGCCCGGCCTGGTGTATGTGTTCAGCGGTATTTTATTAAGTCCTACACAAATAAGCCTAAGAGCAGAACGACAAATCCATAAAACTGAACATTCATCGCACGGTAATTTCACACAAGACCTGACCCTGTACAACCAGGGTGCGAAAACCCTGCACTTGCAAATTCAGGATGCTCTGTTCCCTGCCATGCAATTGACAGAGGGTTCATTATCTCAAAACCTGCTCCTGGCACCCGGTGAAAGTTATACGTTGACTTATCAATTTCATTTTACTCGCGGCAGTCTTGTCTGGAAAAACACACACGTCATCGTCAGTGACCCATTGTATATTTATCAACAACATCTGATCCTACCCGCCCTGGCAACCCTGACCGTTAAACCTGCTATCAGCAAATTACGTCATATTCCGCTCCATCCACAAAAAACACTGCACCTGACAGGCAATATCCCTGCCCGACTGGCGGGATCCGGAACAGATATGTGGGGCGTACGCCAGTACCAATCCGGTGACCAGCTTCGCCGGCTCAATTGGCGCAAAATCGCGCGCAATCCTCACCAGTTATACAGCAATGAATTTGAGCAGGAAGAAATCACGGATATCGGATTAATATTGAATGCCCGCTCTTTGGGGCATAATGAAGAAATTGAAAACGAATTGCTTGAGAAAAGCATCCATGCTGTTGCCTCTCTGGCAGATATTTTTCTTCATGAGGGCAACCGCGTTGGTTTGCTTATATTTGGTCAAAAACTGGTACATCTCTTCCCTGGATATGGAAAGAACCAGCTCAACAAGATATTATTCAATTTGGCTTTGGTTGAGCAAAGGCCGTATATTTCACTGAATCATTTGCAATTTTTACCCTTCCGGATCTTCCCTGCCCATGCGCAGATCATCATGGTAAGCGCATACAATGCGAATGATCTGCCAGCTTACAAACAACTACGTGCATATGGGTATCCGCTCATGCTGCTCAGTCCGGATCCGTGTAGCATAATCACAACATCCAACTTGGACTTTACCGATCATTTGATAAACCAGGCTGCCAATCTGGATCGTCAAATCAGTCTAAAAAGCCTGACCCAACTCGGTGTATCGGTGGTTAACTGGCCAATCCAACATCCTCTGAACTCTGTTTTACAATCCAGTCTGCGCCAGTTTCAGCAGGCAAAATCAATAGGGAGTCAATCGTGAAGAAGCTGCTTCTGTTCACCATTGGATTTGGGTTGTTCGCAGCGATGTGCCTTCTCCTTTCCAATGTGGACCAATGGCTTATATATACTGCCGCTCTCCTGAGTATTGTGGGATTCTTTGTTATTTTGAATAAACGTTCAACATTCAGTGTGCCAGCTATTGGACTGAGTTTTTATTTCATTTTAGTTATTATTTCCTTTCTGAACGGCAGCGCTATCCATTGGCTGATAAGTGGTACTGTAGCTGCAATTGCCACCTCGGATCTGATCCATTTTCAGGAAAATTTACAGAGCAAGACCACTAATGAATCAACAAAGCGGATGATCAATCAACATATATTTGTATTATTAATTACCCTAATTTTTGGTTGGTTAATTAGTTTCTTGGCATTGTATATGGAATTTAAACTGCCCTTTCTGGTTATCCTGTTTCTTTGTATTACCGGGGTCTACAGTTTCTTTCTTCTCTTTAAATCAATGAAATTATAAGCAAAACCACCCCATATCCAGTAATATTTACTCCATATCAATCAAAATTGCATATATATCTGATAAATTAGAAATTTTTTACGCGATTTATCTTGATTAATCTACTTTCTATAGAGTATCCTATGAATACTCAAAATTAATTATATATTATAAGACATTTATTTATAGAAATGATTATTAAATTATTACGTTTACAAAACCACAAGAATCTACATTTGCATCGGGATGAAAACCATATACTATTCCGATGCCTGTTTTTAGTTATCCCAGTATTCCTTGTATTTTGTAGCGCTTGTGCAGGTTCAGGTACCCCTCCCTCACCTGCAAACTCAACAAATGCGCATAATCCGCCCCCACCAAACCCTGATAATTTATCCAATCCACCCTCAAGCCTGGCAGGTATTCAGGAAAAA
The DNA here is from genome assembly GCA_016838895.1 of Chloroflexota bacterium. Classification (GTDB taxonomy): domain Bacteria; phylum Chloroflexota; class Anaerolineae; order Anaerolineales; family Anaerolineaceae; genus UBA5203. Next base: position 14,170 of record JAEKNU010000025.1, on the reverse strand, counting down.
GGCGTGATCGTTATAGGTACCGCTTTGACCCAACCATTTGAATATCGTGATCCGGAAACAGGTCATCTCATTGGCATGGATGTTGATATCGCTGAATCTATAGCACAAGAATTAGGTGTAAAACCTCAATGGGTTGAAATGCCATTTGCTAATTTACTTCCTGCATTGGAAGAACAGAAAATTGACATAACAATTGCCGGCATGTATATCACCCAAGAACGAGAATCCATTGTTGATTTTTCGCAGCCCTATCTTATGACCGGTTTGGTTATGGCAACGCATCCAGATCTTTCTTCACAAATTCACTCAACCAATGATTTAGCAGGGCTAAATGTTGGCGTCAAAATTGGCGCCACAGGTGAATCATTTGCTCAAGATTTAATTCAACACGGCATTTCAATAAACATTATTCAGTATAAAAACACGCTGGATTCATTATTGGATCTGGAAGTAGGAAGAGTTGATATAGTGTTTAACGATTATCTAAACACACTCTATTACATCAAGGATAATCAGTCAAACATCAGTATCGTGAAAGACATCAATCAGGAAGTTGTATTTCTCTCACATGCCAGTTTAGGTATTGCGGTCAATAAACAAAACCAAGCATTGCTTAATGAAATTAATCGATTACTTACTGAAATGGAAGCAGATGGTAGTACGCAGGCGTATTACACAAAATGGCTATTACCAGCCAATCAAGAGAATTAATTTTTGGATTTGAAATGTTAAAAAAGTGGACTAGCTGGAGCATAAGCATTAAATGGACCTTTGCATTTGCGTTCCTGATTCTATTGGTTTCAGGATCAATGACCATTGGTGTCATGTTTCAACTATCTGCTATGCAGCGGCAGGGTCTTCAGGAACGTTTCTATGATATAGCGAATTTTTCCATACCATTAGTGGATGGTGATTACCATTCATTAATTCGTAATGGAGATGATGAAGAGAGTCCTTTTTACAATGTTATCGCTGTACGCTTGCAGACTATTCAAGATACCAGCAAGATCATCAAAAGAATCTATACCTTGCGAATTAATGATGATGGACATCTGATCTATATTGTTGATGCCTCTGAAGATACAGAAAACCATTTCGGCACCATATACCAACAAGACAATCCAGAGCTTGTGGCTGACTTAACGTTAATTGATATGCCATATATCACCGATGATATTCAAACAGATACTTCCGGAAATTTCTTAAGCGGTTATGCCCCCATTTATGACCAGTTTGGTGAATTAGATGGATATCTCGGTATTGATATTGACACATCAAGCGTTCAATCCAATGAATCTCGGATACAACGTACCGCCTATCTGGTATTCTTGGCAATCGTACCATTTGCTTTATTTATCGGTTGGCGCATTGCGCAATTCTTTACCTCCCCCATAAATGATCTGGTAAAAGGTGCCGAGAAAGTTTCACAAGGGAATTTAAATTTTATTGTTCCCGTACGCAGCAAGGATGAATTGGGCGTATTGGCAAACATGTTTAATCAAATGACTTCTCAATTACAGCATACTTTATTGGGGCTGGAAGAAGAAATTGAAAAATACCAAAAGGCAGAAAAAGTACAGGATGTAATTTTTAGAATATCTCAAGCCGTTTCATCCACAGAGTCTATTGATGATATGTATCATTCCATCCATAATATCTTAGGTGAATTGATTCCAGTTGATAATTTCTTTATCGCTTTGTTTGATGAAAATACCAACACAATCGGTTTTCCATATTATATAGATCAATACGATAAACCACCATTAAAAAGAAAACTAACAAATGGATTGACCGAATATGTCATGGGGCTCGGCAAACCCCTCCTGGTAAATACAGAGCAATTGAAAAATCTCGCTGCCAAAGACAAAATCCTCCTGGGAAAATCTATCCCGGTTGATTGGCTAGGAGCACCACTGATTGTTGAGGGTCGTACTTTGGGTGTGATTGCCGTACAAAGTTATTCGAATGATATCCGAATTAACCAGGATAATCTGAGTTTGTTGGAATTTATCTCCACTCAAATTGCCCTGGCAATTGAACATAAAACAGCCGCTGAAATGCTGCAAAAAAGCAATGAACGTTATCGTTTGCTCTTTGAAAATTCTCCGATATCCCTGTGGGAAGAAGATTTTTCTGTTGTAAAGCAAATCACGGACGATTTAAGAAATCAAGGGGTAAAAGATTTTCGCACTTATTTGACCGATAATCCTGATATCGTGCATCAATGCGCCTCAGAAGTACGCATCCTTGATGTCAACAACGCCACACTTGAATTATTTGGTGCAACTTCAAAAGAAGAAATGTTTAGTAACCTTACAAAAATCTTTGTTGATGAATCTTACGAGATATTTAAGGAAGAAATCGTAAATATCGCCAACGGCATAACCGAGTTCAATTGGGAGGGAATTAATCAAACGCTGCAAGGAAAGCGAATTGATATCAGTATTAGATGGTCAGTTGTACCCGGTCACGAAAATGATCTATCAAAAATAATTATCTCAATGATCGATATTACAAAACGACTTATGACTGAGAAAAAATTGCTTTACATCAGCAGTCATGATGCGTTAACCGGTTTATATAATCGCGCATATTTTGACGAAGAAATGACTCGTCTGGATCATAGCAGACAATTCCCCATTAGCGTGATCATGGTAGATGTGGATAATTTGAAAAGCATCAATGATACCCAGGGGCATCTGGCCGGGGATAAAATGCTGCAAAGGGCTGCTTCAGTGTTGAATAAAGTATTCCGCTCCGAGGATGTTGTCGCCCGTATCGGTGGTGATGAATTTGCCGTTCTGCTTCCGAACATCGATGAAGTCGGCGCTGCCAGAACCGTTGAACGTATTCAAGAAAATATTCAACGGGAAAATGAGATTCCCAGTGGAAAACCGCTTAGTCTCTCATTGGGTGTTTCTACTGCTAAAGAAGCAGGGAAACTCTCCACAACGATAATCGAAGCGGATACAAATATGTACCTTGATAAGGCAAGTAATAGAAAATCCAGGCGTTCTACAAAAATAAAAACAAAATAATGCTATCGAATCAGGAATCAACAAACCCACTTCATCGCTAGTACAAACCTGCCAACCCCCAGGGATGACATTCGCTGGAAAATCAAAAAAAGTACTGGCAATTTTAAAATAATAATTCCGCATATGGAATTACATTTATTTATGGCATGAATTGGCATGACAAAACCAGCCTGATTTTTCTTAAACCAGGCTGGTCTGATTACAATGCGTAAATACAACTGTGAATTAATCCTTGTTTTTTCTGTCCGCTTATTCCTGCTTCGGGCCAGTGTACACCACTTCAAGCAGAATCTTATCGGGCGATTCAAACATCACCTGGTAGTATGTCTCATCCTCTGAATCAGCAAAATCCGGGCGATGCTGCGGCGTTTCAAACAATGCCGGCAAACCCTGTTTTTCCAACCAGACCACTGCCTGATCTACTTCTGCCTGTGATGACACACCAATCGCCAAATGATTCATCCCCAGCCCATCATAATCGTTCCTGGCCTTGTTCAATGTCGGAATAAACCATACGCTGCTGCCGTTTTTATCTGCCACAGCAATCGCTGAATCATCTTCATATATTACTTTCCAGTCAAGAAATGCAAAGAATTCCTTGTAGAAACCAATGTGCTGCACATCAATATTGATCTGCATATGCCCTAAAAACGAATTCATTTTTCCCTCCATACAGGTTAATGAAATGATAGTTGACAATCCAATAATAAAACATATGTTCTATTTTGTCAAGAAGAGAGGAATAAAAAAAGCCTTCCCGAAGGAAGGCCTCTATTGTTTATTCACTCAATGGACCACTATAGACAACTTCAAACAAGAGTTTATCAGGTGATTCAAACATTACTTGATAATAAGTCTGATCCTTTGCATCTGCAAAATCCAATCGATGGCAGGGTGTCCCAAACAATGTCGGAATATTGTTCTTTCGCAGCCAATCCACTGTTTTATTCACATCTTCTTCAGAAGATACCGACAAAGCCAGATGATTCATCCCCATACCGTCATAATTATTTTTGACATCCTTTATGGCTGGATCAAACCAGATGCTGATGCCATTTTTGTCCCCTACATTTACAGCAGCTTTATCTTCATATAATATAGACCAACCTAAAAAGGTGAACAGGTTTTTATAAAAATCCACATGCTGGGAATCAATAAAAACTTGCATGTGATTCATAACCGAGTTAACCATCTTTCCTCCGACCTGGTTTCCAATAATGGAATAATATCATTAGCCTATATTAGAATTTCTACTTCAATTTGTCAAGCTTTGTTGGTCTTCGCACTAGCTTTTTTCTTCTTTTTCGGATAAGGAATTACCTCTGCCGTTATCCGGATCAATTCGCTTAACCATTCCTGATCATCCCATTTATCACCAGAAATCAGAAAATATGGCTTGGCACCCTGATAAGGTGGTGCTTCCTCAACCTCGCCTATATATGCCCGGCCTTCTTCTGTTGGTTTGATATACAATTGATTGTCACATACCAGGGCTGGCATTTTCCCATCACAATAAATGCCATATTCGCCAAACATCTTTCGCGCAGAAACTTCCCCTGCTGAAGAAATCTGATCCATCAAAAAGTCTATTGTATCTTGTGAAGATGCCATCTCAAACCTCCTGGTATTTTCCTGGTCAGTATTATCATAATTTAATGGCATACCCAAAAGAAGGTGATTTCAAGGGGATTAATAATATCCCCAACTGTCTGATTCAAATAAGGATAGTAAACTATCCATCTCTACAATTCGTTTCTCAGCCATTTCTTTTGCTTTTGGCAATACCAGGACTGATGGTAATTTTTGTCGCTTTTCCAATCCCATTTGAAAACCTTTGCGCATGTCTTTTGGATTGCGTGAAAAGTTGCGCATGACCCCAACCACGCCCAGGAAATCCACTGCATCCGCGTCACGTAATAACGTCGCTTCCAAACTGAGATCATTCCGCTCGCTATGATGATTTGCAATACAATCCAGCACCTCAACTATTAATTCCTGCTGGTATTCCCTTTCCTCTAAAAACGACCCCACTACCTGCAGAGATCGCTCAACATGATCGACACCATCTTGTCTCCAACCTGCATAGGCACCCCAATCATGTGTATGCGCAGCCATCCACAACACTTCTTCATTGTAAACCTGATCATCAGCAATGATCGCAATCAATTTCATCAACCGTTTTGTGTGATTGATTCCCCAACTCCCCCCATTCGTTTCAGTGAGTCTTACAATCTCATCGTAGAAATTCTTCATTGCATCTTCCTTCTTGCTTAGTGTAGTGTTTTAACCAACGAAATAATAAAATGCCGAAATGAACCGCTCACCTGTTCAATGAACGGGTGATTTTACGATTATGAATTCATCTAAATACTAATAATGGTATTTAAACTAAATTTTCGAAGATTCAAATATCATGAATCAAATGTTGAATCGCCTCATCACGATCCCGAAATAAGGTAACATCTACTCCGGCATTTCGAGACACAGTTTCGATAAAATCATGTGAATGATCTTCAGGATGCACGAATGCAGCGATACGCGCATGTGGATCAACTGCATCTGACGATTTTATTTCTTTATTAACAAACTCATAATGGTTAATTGGTGATTCTACATATCTGCAATTTGTATGATCAAATAAATAGCGATTGATACTTAATTTGGCACCAAGTTCACTCGCTTCAATACTTTGCTGCATAGATATCTCGTTTGTTAACTCACCACTTGTAACAACAATAATATATAATTTATCTTCAGATACTTTGATTGTGTATGACATCCTTCTACCTTATTATATAAGAGAACATAATTATTGTTCATTAACAGTAAGTTGATTGAAAACGCTAATTTATTATCACATATTTATTATTCTGCAATACAAATTTTTCACACCAATTTTTGAAATCACCCTTTTAAAGGAATCAATTTATTATTTTTTTAAGCATGCTGTGTTCACAGCAAGACAAATAATAAAAGCATCAAATCACCGTCAGTCATGAGAAGACCTGATATATATGAAACAATAATTTACTTTTTGTTTATTCAAATGTGATTTTGAATCACGGCTTACCTGTACTTAGAGATCCTGAATTAAATAATGAATTGCTGCTTCTCGATCCCGAAATAGGGTAAGATCATGCCCATTATTCTTTGAGACCGTTTCCATAAAATCATGTGAATGATCATCAGGATGAACCAACGCTACCACCCGCGCATATCTATTAATCACATCAGATTCGTTCATGTCTTTGTTTACAAATTCGTAATGATTGAGTGTGGATCCCACAAATCGGCTTTCAACCATATCAACAAAAAAACGGGAAATACCTAGAGATTTCCCTAAGGCGTGTGCTTCAATATTTTGCTGCATGGCTTGTTCGTTGGTCAGATCCCCTGTAACCGTTAAAATAATGTAGGTCTTCTCCGCAGATACTTCGATTTTATACGCCATCGGTTAGCCTCATATTTATTATAAAGACTAATTAAGTTAATATAATATTCTAAAGATTTTGTATATTTATTATCGCATAAAAATAAAATTTTCAGAAAATCATTCACATCGTTTTTACATCTGCCGTACGGATAGATAGGCTTTTCGTAAACCTATAATTCCAAGATCAATTTCATCAAGTATTAATGGAGCAAAATTTATCCGAATATACTGTATACCATCTTCCTTTTCCACAAAAAACCGGGTACCTGGGGCAAATACAACTCCTTCACGCAATGCACATGAATATAATTCTTCAGAGGAAATACCTGGAGGTAATTGTAACCAAAGGAATAAACCTCCTTGAGGAATTGCAAATTCCAATTCATGTCCAAAATACTTTCTCAATGCCCGAACCGTTGCATCCCGGCGTTGTTTATATAGGCGGCTGCTGCGCCGTATATAGGATTGATAGCGCCCCACATTGACAAATTCATATAATACACGTTGAATAAATGGTGATGTGGTTAAATCACTCACTCGTTTTTGGGTTTGTAGTTGGGTGAAAACCGGACCCTCAGCAATCACGTAGCCCACCCGTAAACCAGGCATCAACATTTTAGAGAAAGTGCCTATATATAACACCCGCCCTCCCGGGTCAAGAGCTTTTAAGGCAGGCTTAGAACGTCCATCATAACGTAGATCTCCCACATAGTCATCTTCACAGATCGCAACATTGTATTGATCGGCTAATCTTACGAGTTCTCTACGCCGAGAATTGCTCATGCAAGCCCCACTTGGATTTTGGAAATTTGGGATGGTATAAATCAGGCGCGGATGATATTGCTGTAAAATCGATTCTAATTGGTCCACACACATACCAAAGTGATCTATTGGAATTTCCACGATTTGTAACTGCATTGTGGCAAACAATTCCAATGCCAGATTATAAGTCGGGCTTTCAACAAGGACTACATCTCCAGGTTTGAGCAATACCTGGCAAATCAAAGATAAGGCCTGCTGTGAACCGGAAGTAATCAATACCGATTCCGCCTGAGTGCGAATACCCTGGCTGGCCAACAAATGGCTGATTGTTCTACGTAACGGCAGATAACCACCTTCAAAATCATTATACGAAAGTGCGCTTGATTCATCCCGACGTATAACATCCTGTATCGCTTTGCGCAACTCACGGATCGGATACTCCCGAGGATCTCCAACACCGGTAAATGAAATTTGATTATTCTCATCAGTTTTACCCTGTACTACTAAAGGTTGTTGATTTTCTTCCTCTTGAAATGCCATCTGCCATAACGGCCATTGAGGTTGTCGACTTTGTTGTGGTTGTAATTCAGCAATTGATGGAAGCACCATTGTACCGCTGCCCTCACGGGAAGCAATTAGCCCATCACTTTCCAATTCCAGATAGGCGTTTTGTACGGTGATTCTACTAACCCCTAACTGTTCCGACAGTTTGCGTGTTGGAGGCAAACGTGTTTCTGCTGCCAGGCTGCCATCCTGAATGGCTTCCCGAATATAATTTTCTATCTGCCTGTACAACGGCACTTTGCTTTGATTGTCCAGAGGAATTCGCATACTTAAGTATACCGATTTCCAACAGTTCTTTATAACCAATCAGCCTTCGATATTAATTGGTATTATTTTTTTTGCATTAATTGGATCTATTTTGATACCAGATTTGATGTATCAGATAAAAAAAGCAGTCGTCAACGGGCAAAAGATTTTATAAATAAAAAAGAGGCTGTCTGTATAGACAGCCTCTTGGCGAAACCAGATCAATTTAGTCTTTGTTTTCCTGCAACCGTTTTGAACCGAAATACTTCGTTACCTCAGCCGCAACAGAAGGGATCAACAGCAGCGGTAAAATCTCACTCCATTGCGTCCAGTTTAGTGGCAGTGTATTGAAAATTGGATTGAAGAATGGAATATAAACCACTGCGACAATCAATCCCAGAGAAGCGATTACCGCCCAGTTCATCCAACGATTAGCAAACAAGCCAATTTTCAAAATGGGATAATATTCTGAGCGTGAAGTAAAAGCACGCAGTAATTCAGAAATACTCAGCGTGACAAATGCCATCGTTTCGGCATATTCTACATGTTCCGGATTGGTATACAAACCAATAAAGAATGCCGCTAACGTGGTTGCTGTAATGGCAATTGTTTGAACTGTGATGCCCATTATCATATAACGATTGATGATTGGCTCTTTACTGGGGCGCGGTGGCTGCTGCATAATATCCGGGTCGCCTTTCTCGGTTGCCAGTGAAAGCGCAGGCGCGCCATCGGTTACGAGATTTAACCACAGCAATTGAATAGCCGTTAATGGAGATCGCCCGGTAATTAACATGGAAAGGAAAATAATCATAATCTCCGCCATATTACAGGAGATCAAATAATAGACAAACTTGCGAATGTTACTGTAAATGATACGGCCTTGCTCAATCGCCGAGACAATACTGGCGTAATTATCGTCCGTCAGCACCATATCCGCTGTTTCTTTGGCTACATCCGTGCCCGTGATGCCCATGGCCACACCGATATCTGCCAATTTAATGGCTGGCGCATCATTAACCCCATCACCCGTCATGGCAACCACTTCATCATTGCTGCGCAACGCACTGACTATTCTCATTTTATGCTCCGGTGAAACCCGGGCGAAAACATCAGTATATTTTACTGCGTCGGCCAATGCAGCATCATCTAATTCGTTCAATTCATTTCCGGTCATCACTTTGTGATCAGCACGCAGCAGCTTGATATCTTCCGCAATCGCTCGGGCAGTTTTGGGATAATCCCCGGTGATCATAATGGTGCGAATACCTGCCCCGCTGGCCTGTTCCAAAGCAGGTTTTACTTCCTCGCGTGCCGGATCGATCATACCCAGTAAACCGCTAAAGACAAGATCGGTTTCCAACGCATCATTTTCAATTTCATTTGGTAATACCGGAATCAAACGGTAAGCAAAACCCAGCACACGTAATGCATCTGTTGTCATGGCATCATTTGCTGCCAGGATTTTTGCCTTTATGGCATCATCCATTGGTTTAAGCTCATTCTTATTGGTCTGGTATTGTGTACATAAATTCAGCACCACATCCGGCGCACCTTTTACAGCAATGGCATACCATTTTCGGTTTCCTTTATCTGACAAGACCGTTTTATCATCTTGTTGAGGTTTTTCAATGGCGTGAACCGTAACCATGCGTTTGCGAGTAGAATCAAAGGGGATTTCATAGGTGCGCGGATAATTCGCCTGTACCGATTCAGTCACCTCACCTGCTTTAGCCGCAGCAACTAACAAGGCACCTTCAGTTGGATCCCCGATCAGTTTGAAATAAGTATTGCCTTCGTCATCCGTTTTTTGGATTAATTCGGAATCATTATTCAATGCCGCAGCCCAAAGGGTGTCCTTGGCAGCAGCGTATTGATCAATTTCAATTTGTTGCCCATCTTTCAGGAAAATACCTTTGGGTTCATATCCATTCCCGGTAATTTCCAGTAAGTCGCCATCCGCCCATAAACGGGTGACTGTCATTTTGTTCTGCGTAAGTGTACCTGTTTTATCTGAGCAAATAACTGTTGCAGAACCCAGGGTCTCAACTGAAGCCAGACGGCGGATCAGGGCATGGCGCTTGACCATTTCACCCATACCCAACGCCAAACTGATCGTAACCACAGCCGGCAGTCCTTCAGGAACAGCAGCAATTGCCAGGCTAACAGCCACCATAAACAGATCCTTCAAAATTGTCGCATCAATCTGTCCCAAGTTTTGTAAAATACCAACACCAAATACCAGTGCGCAAACTGCCAAACAGGCATAACCAAGCGTACGGCCTAATTGGTCCAGGCGTTGCTGCAGTGGCGTATCGCCTTCATCTACACTTTGCAGCATACCAGCGATCATCCCTAATTGGGTGTGCATGCCTGTGCTAACGACCACAGCAATGCCGCGCCCATAAGTCACGGTAGTACCCATAAATGCAGAATTCTTGCGGTCGCCCAATGAAACATCCTGAACGTTGATGATCTGATCATTTTTTTGCACTGGCACCGATTCGCCAGTCAGCGCAGCTTCATCAATTCTCAGGTTGAAGGACTCCAGTAAACGCAAATCTGCGGGAATAAAGTTTCCTGCTTCCAAATATACAATATCGCCGGGTACCAATTCACGCGCCGGAACCATAACACGTTGTCCGTCACGCAATACATGTGCTTCAGGCGCCGCCATTTTTTTCAAAGCAGCCAACGCTTCTTCCGCCCTGCTTTCCTGCACAACACCCAGGATGGCATTCAGCAATACAATGGTCATAATCGCTGCTGCTTCAACATAGTCACCTAACAGCGCAGAAACAACCGCAGCAACAATCAACATCAACACAATAAAATCTTTAAATTGTTCAAAAAGCATCTGCATGAAACCAGGGCGCGGCTTTTCAAGCAATTCATTAAGGCCATACACTTTCTGTCGTTGTTTTATATCCGCACTTTGTAAGCCTTGCTGTTGTTTTGTATCAAGTTTTTCAAGAATCTCATCCTGATTTAAGGCATGCCAGCTGATGCTAACATCAGCTTCAGGTTTTTGATTCCCTTCTGAATTGGACAGTGTCATACACTCTATCTCCTTGGCAAAATTAACAGGTGATTGAAGCTCAGCATTCCCTCCATATCACCTGTTTAAAGTTTTGAACCAATTATTAATCAACGGGACCAATTTCCATTCCATCACTCAGTACTGTATTTTTTGGTACAACCACAATACCATCCCGCACAACATATTGTTGGCTATCAAAATCAGTTCCTTTCGCAAAAGGTTTAATTTTCACGCCATCGCCAATATGTGCATTCTTGTCGATGATTGCGCCTTCAATATGACAGTCTCTGCCAATACCCAATGGGGTATCTATTTGTACATTCATTTCATCGGTGTTTTTTTCATAGTAATCCGATCCCATAATTATACTATCCTTGATCAGCGTATTACTCTGAATCTGGCTGCGTAATCCAATCACTGAATGTTCAATTCGGCAATCAACAATACGACAACCTTGTGCCAATAACACATTTTCCAATTGACTATTCGCAATCACTGATCCGGGGATATAGCGCGCTCGCGTGTATATCGGACGTTGAGGTTCAAAAAAATTGAAAGGCGACTCTTCTTCTGTCAATTGTAAATTGGTTTCATAAAATGAGCGAATTGTTCCGATATCCATCCAGTAATCATCGAAATCATAACCATATACACGATGAGAACCAATCGCATGTGGAATCACATGCCCGCCAAAATCCTCAAAGTCATACTCCTCCAGCAATTCAATCAGCACATTCGTCTTGAACAAATATATGCCCATTGAACCTAGATAAGGCTTTTTCTCATCATCGCGGCTTTTCATCAACTCAAGCAATTGTTCGTCCTGTGGTTTTTCTGCAAAATTGACAATGCGATTATCCGCCTCACGCTTCAGAATACCAAAACGGCCTGCTTCTTCTTTTAAAATTGGCTGCACAGCAACGGTAATATCGGCATCATTATCCCAGTGCGATTGAATCAATTTCTGATAGTCCATACGGTATAAATGATCACCAGCTAAAATTAGCACATATTTTGCCCTGCTGGAACGGATCTCAAAGAGCTGTTTACGGACGGCATCCGCAGTACCCTGATACCAGTCCGTGTGCTGCATGGTTTGCTCAGCAGCCCAGATCTGTACCCAGCCAGTATGAAAAGTATCAAATTGATAGGTTCGTGAAATATGCCGATGAAGTGAAACTGAGTTGAACTGTGTTAACACAGCAATTCGATAAAATCCGGAGTTGATACAATTGCTGATGGGAATATCAATCAATCGATACTGCCCGGCAATAGGTACGGCGGGTTTTGAACGCTGTTGCGTTAAGGGATAAAGGCGACTGCCTCGACCACCACCCAAAATTACAGTTAATACTTCATCCAATGATGGCATAATTCCTCCTATCGCTAAATTATTTAATAAATAACCGTATGATATTTAAAATCATACGGTTACTCTCTATAGCATAGTTTACCTTGAAAAGGTCGTCAATATGTATTCTTTCTTAATTCAATTTAGTTGGATATTGCCCAATGAATGAATGAAAATTATTATCTCTATTGTGTGATCAGCCAATCCATTGCTTCTTCTCTGGTTTTTGCTAATTTATACTTGCGATTAACAATTTTGCTGACCGAATTCAATGCATAGACCAGCATCCCAGTAATCCCAACCACAGATGAGGCTTTCATATATGCGTCGGATTTTTTGACTGATTCTTTTAAATAAGACAGGCTCTCACTCGAATAACGAGTATTTGTTGCATCAAACAATGCCAAAACAGAACCTTCCGGCTGGGTAGCAACCATGTTTTCAGATTCAACCAATAATTCTATAAACTCAACAGTTGATTTTACGTTCGAAAAATCTTGAATCAATATAGTTTTTCCGTGATGCTCTACAAAGTATATGCGCTCCATTGTTTCTCCGATGTATATTTTATTATCATTAAAGCAGTTTTTATTAACTTTTACCACTAATTTTCCATAAATTTTATCGTTTTATCAGATTTTTCTGTTGTTTTTCCATAAATAATACATAAATGAAATCAATAAAACTATGCATAAAAATAAATGGATTTACAGAAAACATTTACTTATAATGGTTCACTTTACTGAAAGGAAAATATCAACCTGATTATTTTATTGTTCAATCAGCCAATCCATGGCCTCTTCATGAGTTTTTGCTAAATAGTATTGGCGATCAACCAGTCGACTAGCCGATTTTAATGCAACCACCATCATACCCTTAATCCCAATAATGGACGTAGCTTTCATGTGTGGATCAGACCTTTGAACAACACCTTTTAATCGCGACAAACTCTCGCTGGAATAACGCATATTTGTAGCATCAAATATTGACAGGACTGAATCTTTCGGTTCGGAAGTAAGCATTTTTTCGGTCTCATCAAGTAATTCCATAAATTCAGCAGTTGATTTTACATTTGAAAAATCTTGAATCAAAATTCTTTTGCCTTTGTGTTCTGTGGCGTATATGCGCTGCATTGTGGCTCCCATGTATATTTTTTTATCATTTAAACAGATTTTGTACTCTTTCACAACAAATTTTGTATACGCATTTTTCCTATAGAATTTTTACGAGCTATTTCAAAAGAGTGAAAACAACTGGTGAATAGATTTATTGTTCAATCAGCCAATCCATTGCCGCTTCACGGGTTTTTGCTAAATTGTACTTACGATTTACAAATTTGCTAACCGATCTTAATGCAATTACCAACATGCCTTTAATCCCAACTACGGAAGTGGATTTCATGTATCGGTCAACCCTTTTTGTAACATCCTTTAAATAGGTCAAACTCTCACTGCTATAATGGGCATTTGTGGCATCAAATAACGCCAGAATTGATCCTTCTGGCTCTTTCACAGCTACTCTCTCTATTTCATTAAGTAATTCGATAAATTCAGCCTTGGATTTTATGTTTGAAAAATCTTCGATCAAAATCTTTTTTCCTTGATGCTCTACAAAGTGTATGCGCTCCATTGGTTCTCCGATGAATATTTTTATATCATTAAAGGTATCATCTCAATAAAGCGGGGCAAACGAAAAAGAACTGAAGCCTATTAATTTTTATCATAGGCTGTTAAAAT
>JAEKNU010000144.1 GCA_016838895.1 Chloroflexota bacterium | reverse complement strand
GGTATAATTCCAGCGATTATATGACATCGGATTATTCGGATTCCCAGCCCACGTATCTCTATTAATAAACCGCCCCGACCCCGGCGCATAGTAGCGTGCACGCAGGTACAGCAATCCGGTTTGGGCGTCGTATTTCTGGGCGGCGTATCCGAAGTTGGCTTCTGCATCTCCAAACTTCTCCAGCTCTTCACCAAACGGCGTGAAGCTTTGGGCAAGCTGCAGGGTAGTATCGTTTTGTTCCTCGTCGGTGGTAAAGCTACTTCTGGCTGCACGACATGCATCGATTCATCAGCTGGGGACGGGAAAATTGTGAGGAAAAAGGCGGTGATAAATTACCGCCTTTTTGTACTGTTTGTTCTCATTTTTTGTAACCATTCCAGGTTAGTCCAATAACTTAAGGATTTAGTATCTTTAACCCTATAATCTGATTATTATCCCCAAAAGAAATCGCTAATATATTGTTTGTTGGGTCTCCAGTAATATAATATTCTTCATTTTGTATGTCTAAATCAAAGGTTGGTGTGAATTTCGTTATTGAGATTTCATCACCCGTGGTTTTATCCAGGACTACTAATTCAGAATCTTTATTGACAAAATATAATTTAGTGTCAGTTACATACAAGTTGCTTAGCACGTTTTGATCTACTTTCCAATTCACATCGCCAGTTTTGGGGTTAACAGCAAGAATGTATCCATTCTTTGTATGAGTTTTTAAAAATAATGTACCATCACTAAAAACTGGTACCGAGAAGTAACGACTCACTTCTAATTCCCATATTTTTTCCTTTGACGAAAAATCCATTGCCTCGATACCAAAACCATTTAACATATATAATATATTGTCTTTTTTTAAGAAAACCTTAAACGTTTCTTTAAACTGAGTGAGGATTTCTCCATTAATATTAAGCACAAAACATTGAGAATCTGTTGTATGAATCAGTATCTGATTATCTTCTGTAGATATCATATTAACACTGTGAGCCCATGGTAGCCGCGTGTCCCAAATCAGATCACCGTCGATTAAGCGAAAAGCTTTTACATAGGCTATATCCGCTGTTCCTTGATACAAAACATCTTGTCGGATAATTACGTCACCAATTGTATTAGATTTCGTCCAAACAGTGTTTCCTGTACTACTATCCAATGCAATTAGCTTATATAAAGAAGCATCATTTACACGTCCATGGATAATTACCCTCCCTGATCCTCCAATAATTTTATAATTGTATTCTTCTAACCTATCCCAAACAATTTGAAATTCATAATTATTTTCCAGATCATGAAGAGGCACTGTTTCAATAACAGTATTTTCATTTAGAACGCAGGAAACTGAAAATAAAACTAAAACTACCAGAAGTAATAGAAAGCAACATTTTTTATTCATGTAATTCCTCGTAAGCTTGTGCATAATTCATTGCAAGGGCAGCATTAGAACCGCGTATTGCAAGTAAATCGGTACCGGATTGTTGGCTCCAAAAATTGTATCTTCCGTATGAGATATCTAAAGCCAGTTTCACTTTATTTACTTTGTGATCATCATCTACATAGCTCTCTATCCTACCAATATCTACCATGCTGAGCGCTCCAACACCAATATCAAAAACAGGCAATGGATCTAATCCTATACTTCCTGAATAATAAGTAGTGACTCCCATTACACCTGTAGGTGAAACAAATGGTGTTATTCCAATACCTACGGATAAACCTGCTTCAACACCATGTGCAGTTCCTATTCCAACCCCTAAATTCAGATTTACAACTGGACCACCATATTCATCTACAAAATGCGAAACCCCATCTGAATCTGGAGAACTAAGCCTAAAAGCGTATCCAGCATACTCTGCTGCACTAATACCTATAGAAAAATCTGATATTCCCGCCCCAGGTGCACCAGGCATAGGATTTTTTGAAAAGGTACCGTTTACAAAATATGCGTGCTCCATTGTAGCAAAATTATAAACACTTTCAATTGCATATAACCAATTCAAATTAGCTGGGATTGCAGCAGTTGTTATCCCAAATCCTTCAATATATGCTGGAGCTCTATACATAGCAGGTCCTTCATAGCAGCCTTTCTTACCTTTGACATATTTTCCCAATTCATGATAATCCATTGGCTCAATACCATAATAACTATCTACACACAATTCATACATACCTTCTGTAGACATATATTGACACCAACTTGGAGATAAATGACCTGAGGGATCAATATTATTGATTGGATCACTACCAACATAATTCCAACGATTTAAAGTAGTTGGAAGATCAAAATTTCCTCTCCATGTATCTTTACTTATAAACCGCCCCGACCCCGTCGTATAGTAGCGTGCGCGCAGGTACAACAGGCCGGTTTGAGTGTCGTATTTCTGGCCTGTGTAACCGAAGTTGGCTTCGGCATCCCCGAATTTCTCCAGTTCTTCGCCAAATGGGGTGAAGCTTTGGGCGAGTTGCAGGTTTGCTTCATCATCCACCATTTGCCGCACGGAGCCGAGCACGTCCGGCAGGTAGTAGCCGGTTTGGGTTTCGGAGATTTGCGCCACTACGGTATTGCCATACAGGTAGGTGTTCTCGCCGTCGGCAAGAACTTGGACTAATCCGGCTGCCAGGTCAAGTTGGTAGGTGGTGGTGGTGCCGTTGACAATTTGCTGGTATCTGTCACCCAGGCCGTTGTAGATAAAGCTGCTTACGTCGGTGCCTGTCACGTTGGTCAAGCGGTTGGCATAGTTGTAAATATAGGTACTGACACCATCGGAGAGCATGTTGCTCTCATCAGAGTGTTTCACTTTATGACCAGTTATGAAGAAATTAATCCCATTATGTATTCAATAATTGTAGGTCTGGCAATTAATAATATTACATTAATATGAGTTTTTTCCTCATTGGAAGATACTGATAAACAAATTAAATCTCCAACAGGATTATCATATTGAGCTATAAAGTTTTCACGACGATAAGCATATACAGAATAACCATTTTCCCTTAGTAATTCATACTCTGGAATCAGAAAATAACAATCCGTACTGCCGCCATCTTCAAAAGAAGATCTCTGCCATCCATTAGTAATTATTTGATTTTCAATGTTTCCAGTCACAAATGATTCAGCATCTCCTGTACCAGATGGAATATTTTTATATAGTATTGTTTCCATATAACGCTGGAAATTATATGATCCATACATGGAGAGTTTATACTTTCCAATAATGATATTACCATCGTCAACGTTATTTGGAACAAACTTATCATATTCAATAATGAAATTAATTCTATTAATTTTGTTGTATCCAATTATTATTATAATAATCAAAAGTATAAAAAAAACAAATCTAATAATTGATTTCGTAAAGTCGCTATATTTTGAAAGTCTTACTTTATTATCAGTATTCATAATTTATTTTTCCTAATCAATATTCTTATCATAGATCCACCACATTCCATTTCTAGATGGTAGAATTGGGCTAATTGAAGTAAATTCCTCTGGAAGATCCTTGATTTTGTAATCATTTCCTTCTTCTCCACACGGTTGCAAATATTTTCCCCAAGCATCAATTCTTATTGGCGAGAAGAAAAGCCATTTACCTTTCACAAAGTCATTATATACTTCAATTGTCCGTTCTTTAGCATCTTCCTTATCAATAGGAAAACCACATATATCCGATAACCTTTTTCTAGCTTCTTCATTTGGTCTTCCGTCACTATTATCCTTCCTTATGTCAACATTTCCAAAGTTTGCACCAAGATAGAAACCTATTTGATCCGAACTTAAATCCTCAAAAGAATAACGGGTAAACCATACTTGATTGTCTTCTATTTTTTCATTAAGAGATTGAAAAATACCTAGTGCAACTGATAATCTCGTTGATTTATCTAGCCCTTTTTTCACGATTGCATATATAGATGAGTTTTCCTTATTTACTAATTTTACAGTAGTATCAATTCGAACTTCATGATAATTTTCAGAATCAGAATATGATTTATTTTCATCAGCAAGTTGGTTTAATAAATTATCTACAAGTCCCGCATTAAGATGTCCCAAATCAAGAAAACCACAATAATCACAATAAATAATATTTCCATCCTTAATATCTGCTAAATTAGGAATTTTTCCACTCGGATCCACATACCTCACCGGATTCCCATACCCATACAACCAGGCATTATACGACATAGGCATATTACTATCCCCTGCCCACGTATCTCTATTAATAAACCGCCCCGACCCCGGCGCATAGTAGCGTGCGCGCAGGTACAGCAGACCAGTTTGGGCGTCGAATTGCTGGCCAGCGTAGCCGAAGGTGGCTTCGGACTCTCCGTATTTCTCTAATTCTTCGCCAAATGGGGTGAAGCTATGGGCAAGCTGCAGGGTTGCTTCATCATCCACCATTTGCCGCACGGAACCCAGTACATCCGGTAGGTAGTAGCCGGTTTGCGTTTCGGAAATTTGGGCTACAACGGTGTTTCCCCCTTCCGCTACGCTGCGGGGGTGCTCCGCTTATGCTACGCAACCGTTAGCATC
>JAEKNU010000143.1 GCA_016838895.1 Chloroflexota bacterium | reverse complement strand
GAAAATTCCTTATTTGAATGTCGCTTTTTCCGAATCTTATAGAAAGATCAGGCGCTTTTATTCTTGTTATAAACATCAAAGAATACGGCCAACAAGAGCACCATGCCTTTGATCGCCTGTTGCCAATCGATGCCGATACCAATAATGGACATACCATTATTCATAACACCAATCAGAAAGGCTCCCACAACCGCTCCAATCACTTTACCAATACCACCAGTGGCTGATGCACCACCAATGAAACATGCCGCGATTACATCCAACTCAAAGTTAACACCGGCTTTAGGCGTTGCTGTATTTAATCGGGCTGCCACAATCAAACCGGCCAATGCGGAAAGAACTCCCATGTTTACAAATGTATAAAATAGCAAGCGTGGTGTATTTACACCAGATAAGCGGGCAGCTTTCTCGTTTCCACCCATGGCATAAATCCGCCGACCGATTGTTGTCTGACTGGTGATGAACGAATAGAAGATAACCAATCCAGAAAGAATGACTAACACGTTTGGTAGTCCCTTATAAGATGCCATCAGATAGCATAAACCCATAACTGCACCAGTTAATACAACATTTTTGGCTACAAAAAAGTAAAATGGCGTAACTTCAAACCCATACTTTTGTTCATTTCTTCGGGAACGAATATCCATGAATATTAATATAAGAGAAAGCAATGCGCCAATCACCAGGGTAGTAATATGAAATCCTTCATGCTGGAAAATATCAGGAATAAATCCTGAACTCAGTTTTTGGAATTGCGTTGGAAATGGTCCAATGGCCTCCCCTTGCAGGATAACAAGCGTTAATCCACGGAATATTAACATACCGGCCAAGGTAACAATAAACGCTGGTATTTTTACAAATGCCACCCAATATCCTTGCCAGGCACCAATGACAGCACCAATCATTAATGAAATCAAAATCGTTAAACCCCAGTGAACATGTAATTTAACCATTAACACTGAAGCAATAGCACCAATAACCGCTGCAATGGACCCTACTGAAAGGTCAATCCATCCGGAGATAATGATCAATAACATCCCCAGGGCCATAATAATGATGTAACTGTTTTGCAAAACAAGATTGGTAATGTTTACCGGCTTCATCAATATGCCGTCTGTTTTGTACTGGAAAAATATCATAATCGCGATGAGCGCGATTAACATGCCATATTCACGAACATTGTTTTTGAAAAGAGTTGCCAAGGTTTTCATTATTCCATCACCTCTTGTTGTGTCATGATACATTTCATAACGGATTCCTGAGATGCTTCATTTGCGGGCATTTCACCGACAATTTTTCCATCACGCATCACATATATTCGATCACAAATTCCTAAAATCTCCGGTAACTCGGATGAAATCAGGATGATGCCCTTACCTTCATTGGCTAAACGATTGATAATTGTATAAATCTCGTATTTAGCCCCAACATCGATACCGCGAGTAGGTTCATCTAAGATCAGGATATCCGGGTTTGAAAATAGCCATTTACTTAATACTACTTTTTGTTGATTTCCACCCGACAGATTTACCGCATGTTGCAAAATACTGGAGCATTTTATATTCAGATTATCCCGATATTCACTTGTTACAGTCGTTTCTTTGGGTTGGTTGATTACGATAGAGTCTGAAACAGCATCTAGATTTGCTAGCGTTATATTTTCTTTAATTTCCTGAATCAATATTAATCCGTAAGCTTTGCGATCTTCCGTGGCATAGGCTATTCCGTTCGAAATTGCTTTATCAATAGAACTAATATCCACTTCCTTTCCGGATTTATAAGCAGTACCGCTGATACGAGTACCATATGCGTGCCCGAAAATACTCATGGCCAGTTCTGTTCTGCCAGCACCCATCAAGCCAGCAATCCCTACCACTTCCCCTTTCCGAACAAATAAATTGATATCTGTGCTTACTTTGCGGTCAGCGTGTATAGGATGATACACATTCCAATCTTGAACTTCAAAAATTGTTTCCCCTATATCTGATTCACGGGGAGGGAAACGATGGGTAATATCACGCCCAACCATGCCGCGAATAATGCGATCCTCAGTAATATCATCCTTCAAACAATCTAATGTTTCGATGGTTGCACCATCACGCAAAATTGTAATAGAATCTGCCACTTTAGACACTTCACTCAATTTATGCGAAATTAAAATTGAAGAGATGCCATGTTCCTTAAATTGCAGCAACAACTGCAACAAATTTTCACTATCGGTTTCATTTAGCGAGGCGGTTGGCTCATCCAATATCAGTAATTTCACTTCCTTGGCTAAAGCTTTAGCGATTTCAACTAATTGCTGTTTCCCAACACCCATGTTTGTGATCAAGGTGTTTGGCGACTCCTGCAATCCAACTCTGCTCAATAAACTTTTGGTTTTCGAAATTGTTTCATTCCAATTGATCTTGCCATTTTTGGCACATTCATTTCCAAGAAATAAATTTTCTGAAATGGACAGATAAGGAATTAAGGCAAACTCCTGGTGAATGATTACGAGACCAAGTTCTTCAGATTGATTAATATCTCGAAATCGACATTCCTTGCCATGAAAGAATATTTCTCCTTCATAGGAGCCATATGGATGAACACCGCTTAAAACTTTCATCAGTGTCGATTTTCCTGCTCCGTTTTCGCCAACCAGAGCATGAATCTCACCTTGGCGCACGTTAAAACTAACACTGTCGAGCGCCTTCACGCCAGGAAATGTCTTTGTGATGTTTCTCATTTCCAAAATAACATCAGACATATTCTTCTCATCCTTGATTTATATTAATGTTGATTGATAGTAGCCTACGCATTTATTCTAATCCATATTCCAATTTACAAACAACTCGCTGATTCAGAATCTTGAATTATAAAAATGCACAGGTTCCAAGAAAAGTGTGTGAGGAACATACGTCCTCACACACATTCTGAATCATCTAATTACTGGAGTTGATCAGCAGTAATATAACCACTTCCAATCAAAAGTTCTTCGTAATTTGAAATATCAACGCTATAAGGAATCAACAGGTAAGAAGGAACAATTTTTACACCATTGTCATAAGTAGAGGTGTCATTAATCGGAACTTCTTCGCCTTTTAAGGCAGCTTCAACCATGGCGGCTGTCTGCTTTGCTAGTTCGCGGGTATCTTTGAAGACAGTATAGGTTTGCTCACCGGCAATAATTGATTTCACAGAAGCTACTTCAGCATCCTGACCCGTTACAACAGGCATCGGCTGATCGGCTGAACCATAACCTACACCTTTCAGTGAAGAGAGAATACCAATGCTTAATCCGTCATAAGGAGCCAAAACAGCATCAACACGTTTGTCAGTGTAGTATGCACTCAGGAGATTATCCATACGTGCCTGGGCAACGATACCATCCCAACGTAATGTGGAAACTTTATCCATACCGGTCTGTCCACTTTGAACAACCAGCTTGCCGCTATCAATATAGGGTTGCAGAACGGACATAGCGCCATCATAGAAATAGAATGCATTGGTATCATCAGGTGAACCACCAAATAATTCAATATTGAAAGGACCATCAGCATTTTTCAGATCCAGACCAGTTTCGATCTGGGTGCCCATGATCACACCAACACCGAAGTTATCGAAGGTAGCATAATAATCAACATTAGCAGTTTTGGAGATCAAGCGATCATAAGCGACCACTAGAATACCAGCATCATGTGCTTGTTGGAGAACATCAGAAAGGGTTGTTCCATCAATGGATGCGATAACCAAAACATCTGCGCCTTTGGTAATCATGTTTTCAATCTGGGCAAGCTGATTTGGGATATCATCGTCTGCAAATTGCAAATCGGTTTCATAGCCTAAATCTTCAAACACTTTCACCATGCTTTCACCATCAGAGATCCAGCGGGTTGAAGTTTTCGTGGGCATTGAAATACCAACGGTTTTTACTTCTTCAGCAGGAGCAGCAGGCGCTTCAGCAGCTGGCGCACAGGCTGAAAGCATAAGGGTTAACATCATTAATACAGCTAAAACATTGAAAAGCATTTTCTTGGTCATGTAATTCTCCTCATTATAGACAGATATTTTTTGTTGGTGTACTCATTTTTCCAAACTAGATATTCACCTATTACTATAGTGATCGCATATTGGGATATTCTAACTCAGGTAATTTTTCACCATTACTTGTATAACTTATTAAGAATTTCTCTTCTTTCACCTCCAAAATTATTTTTTTGAACTATCCCGAACAATGATTGTCGGTGTAAGCATAATGGTACGAGATGGTTCAATATATTCATTGTTCTGGTTGGCTTCAATGATTTTTATAACTTCCTGAACAGCAACTGTACCTAATTGATGTTGATCTTGTCGGATGGTAGTCAATGACGGTGTAAAAAAACCTGACTCAGCGAGATCATCGAATCCAACAATTGCGATATCCCTGGGTATATTTAATCCATTTTGATAGGCATATTGCAAAACACCCAAAGCCATTTGATCATTCGCTGCAAAAATAGCATCCATCTCTGGATATTGATTACCCGCATTCCACGTCAATTAATCAAAAAATCGATAAAAAACACGATTTTGATCTGAAAACACACAAGTTTTAC
>JAEKNU010000142.1 GCA_016838895.1 Chloroflexota bacterium | reverse complement strand
CCTCATTTCGTTGATAAAGCGTAATTTGCAATCCATCAGGCGACTGTATACGTACGTTCAGGTCATTCCAGGGCGTCAGCACGGGTTCATGCACCTGTACTGCCCCATGCTGCAAGGCACGCTGCAAAACGGCGTGAATGTCATCTACCTCAAAGGCAAAACGGATTTGACCACTGATCTGCCCCCCTGCTTCGATCTGATCTACCCCTGCAGCATATTGCGGGTCAAAAACTTCAAGTGCGGCACGTCCCGCGAGGAATAACTGTCCATTTCCATTATCTGTCCATAAATCAGCGGCCGTCAGCCCCAGGCCGTCCCTGAAAAACGCTACTGTCCGTTCAAAATCTTCCGTTGTAAATGCAACCCGAAATTCAGTAACACTCATTTTAACGCCCTCCATTCAGCATTTCTGTGGTTGATATATATTGTTAACAACAGATAAATGCGATTAAAAAAAATACCTCCGATGTCAACATCGGAGGTGCTTATTTCCATGATTCATGTATGTCTGATACGTTTGGTATCTTCATTTCTTGATGATTTCCTTTCATCTCACTACTCATGGTTCTGATCAATTCCTAGCAATTGGCCGTGCTGTGTACGTGACGGCGATAGATGATCTGTTTTGTTGAAGAACATTTTTCAAACTTCTGGGATTCCTCGGCCAAAGCGATTTTTTCCACAGGGTAACCCTTCAGGTTATTTTTGCGTTCTTCCGACATGGCCATTTGATGGTCCCAACTTACGATATTATTGATTAAACTCATTTGTTCCATATTGTACCTCTGTACTGTTTGTACTTATTAATTTTCTTAATTCTAAACCCTGGAGGTAGGTCCAGGTCAAGGGTAAATTGAATTTGTTAACACAACGATAACAATCTTTTATTTCCCCAATTTACACAACAGTCGAGAATTCTACACCCATTTGTATAATAATGCAAGTTTTTTAACTGATTAGGGCATATTAAGAAGAAATGGTTGTAAATCTATTAGTAATTATTGGCTATGCGCAAATTACACCGAGAAAACATATCTTAACGCACTTGTATAGACAAATAAGTTGTATAATGTACTTACATTGCGAGATCTTCGTTATTTCATCGAAACCTGCTTTGATAAGGGTTGGATGTAAAAGGAGGTTCGTATGACTAAAAGTTTGCATTTATTACTTGAGCAACAAAACAATCTTCCTCTAATTATTACAATCTATATTTTTTTTACCCTGGCGGGATTCGTCTTCCTGATTTTCATCATATATAAGTTAATTTCTGCAAGTCGAAAATCTGAGGATAAATTACTTTCCGGCAATGCGAA
Source organism: Chloroflexota bacterium (assembly GCA_016838895.1). Taxonomy (GTDB): domain Bacteria; phylum Chloroflexota; class Anaerolineae; order Anaerolineales; family Anaerolineaceae; genus UBA5203. The sequence continues at coordinate 3,317 of JAEKNU010000142.1, read as the reverse complement.
AGCACGCATTGTCAGTCTGAGTATTGCTGTTTTGTTTTTTCCCGCAACATTTACTGATCTGATCAGTTCGATTTTATTCTTTATCCATGAAGTATTCATCAAAATCCCGGATCAGCTTGTCACAAACTGGACAGATATCCTCTCGATAACATGTGCAGCGGATAGCAATTTACTACCCTGTATCAGCCAAATATGGGCATCTTTTCTGGATGCCTGGATTACGGCTTTCTCAAACGGCCTTGCCTATTTCAGAACGGAGTATATCTCGTACAGCAAACTGATCTTGATGCTTGCAGTTTGGATTATCCTTTCCCAATATCTGATTCCTTTTTTTTCCGCCAATGAAAAAGATGCCCAGGGCAATGATATTCCACCTGCAGACAAAAACATCATCCGTGTGTTGATCAAGAAAATAAGCGCGGATTCTAACAATAGTTTTCTATTTTACATCATTTTGTTTTTGGGCATTTACTTGAGCATTGCTGCGATTGTAACCATTCCATTTCTGGAAGACTCGGACCCATTAACGGATGATATCAGTGTGGAGCGATTGGATCAACAATTAAACGATGCCCTGACCTTGTCAAAATCAAAAGTTGCTCGCGAATTGTCCCTGGAAGATCCATTTCCTGATTTGCAAGCCTTTCTTGCGGAGGAACATTCCTTTGGATTGGAAAATATTCAAAATGAAATAAATGAGCGTAAAAGCAATTATGATAACAGCCTTGAGCAGTACCAGGAACTTTACGAATCCTCATTTCCCTATATGACAGATTTTCTAGATCAAGGCGTTTCTAATTTTAAAGTAGATTCTGGCAGCCATATCGGTTCACGGGAAACCCGGCGGCATTTCTTGCTGATTGATGCCTGGTTCCACGATATCTTATCCACACAGGAACTTCAATTGGAAACCTGCCGCATGTATGTTGAAAAACTGCACCAGAGCGAAGTAGGATGGGCTTCCACCTCATTGGAAAGACTCGAAAATATCGAGCAGAGGGTTGCTACTGAAATGATTGCATCCACGGCAACCAGTCTCAAGTTAACCAATAAACCCACATCCGATGCTGTAATCACCGAAACCATCTGCCCCACCCAAACACTTGAATCAAAAAAGACAAGCACCCCAATCCCGACAAATATCACTACACCAGAAACGGTTCAGCTCTTCGGTATAGACGAAATAACGATCACAGCCACCTCCAGCAACACACCAACACCAACCAGTACCATGACCCAAACATCAACCAGGACTGCCTCATACACCATGTCAGCAACTATCGCCGTAACTGCGACACCGATATTTACTGCAACCATGACTCCCACGAAGACCGCCATCTTGGCCAGTAATTTGAATGCCTATGAAAGCAAAGAACGTTACGACGAATTATTGGAAAACATCAAGGAACAATGTGAGGACAAAGCCGAAGATAATAAAAATATCATTGTTCCAACCATACCTGCCCGCCCCTCTCTTGGCGGCAATATGGGGCCATTCAAATATGTGGCCAGCTGGCTGATACAAACAGAATCATTAGCTCTTGCACAAATCGTGGGTATGCTAGGGTTTGGCTTCCTGGGATCGACGGTATCCAGTTTGCTGCGCAGGAAAAATAACAGAAAAAATGATCAGCCGCATAACCTCATTCGCATCATCATTCAGGGATCCAGTGCTGCACTGGTAATATTTCTGGCAGTTAAAGGCGGATTGACAATACTCAATGTGGCGGAAAACGAACCCAATTCCTATATGCTCTTCCTGCTATGTTTGATTGCTGCCGTGTACAGTGAAGAAGTCTGGCTGGATGCAGAAGCATACTTTAAGAAATTAATGAAGAAAAGAGTCGAGGATAATGCAGAGTGATCTTTCTTTATTTAAACTAAGATTCCCTGCCTGATAGGTTGTCCTACCATGCAGGGAATCTTGTTGTTTTAATATTAACTGGGGTTTATGAAATCTACTAAAAGCAATAAATATATGTCTATACGCATTTTGTTGCTTAGCACTTTATCATTTTTCCTTTATAATTGTTAACACGCAAAAAAATGATTGCGGGGAATACAAATGAACGAAGAATTATCCGGATTTATTTTTGCCACAGTATGGACCCTCTCTGTGCTGCGCGTGCTGATCATTTCCTGGTTCTTCCCGGATGCCTACGATAGAATAACAAATCGCTGGAAAAAATTCAATAAATTCAATCCTATTTATAAACAGTACCATGACTTGTTTATTTCACGCGCAAATTTGGGGCCATGGTTGGTTCGCTTTTCTTTATTTCCCTTTCTAATTCTAGGAATTTTATGCATGAATCTGTCCTTTAATTTACTGATAGACTGATTTTAATCGCTGGGTAAACTGATTCTATGCAAAATTATTTAATATCTAGCTTCTGTAGGGTGGGTTGCGAACCCACCGCTTTTGGCGTAATACATGAGATCGCGCCTGATCTCTAAAATATTTGATTCTTATGCCGTTCGACGGATTTCGCAATAAGTACCGTTCCAGATTATTGAATTCTGCTCAATCCGTCCTACGACTGAAGAAAGGTGAATGGAGGATTAATTTCACAATATCGGGTAATAATGGAATAAGTAAATTCAAAATTACTTGATTTTTTTTGGATTAAGTTTATTGATCAAGTATGTTTACAATTTCCTGGCTAATTTTTTTATCATACTCGCTACCAATTTTCATATGTTCGGTGGCTAAACGAAACTTAGAACTGGTAGATTCAGTAATTCCCTCTGTCATATATTGAACAACAAGATCATATTCATTTGATGATTCAATAATATACTCATTTACTGCAATAAATTTTGGAGGTACTGGAGATATCTCATCCAGTGCAGCACAGCTTAATTTTATATCACCTAGTATTTTCAACATGTCATCTTGCCAACTTTTTTCATAAAACAAATCTGGAGATTTTTCCACATCATTAAGATATGATCTAAGCTTTCTAAAATCATCATCACAAATTTGCCACTGATTATTAATTTCGTTGACAAAATCTGCTTCCTCCTTGCTTAGTTCAGTGGAAATCTCATTATTTGTAAATAATGTTCCTGAAAATATATATCGATTTATTACCGAGATTGTAATAAAAATAATGAAAATAATTGTAAGAATGATCTTAACCCATTTTGTAAATGAGTTTTGATTTTTCTGATTAATTTCTTCATGGAACAGGTCTGCATAATTATTTTCGGGAACTGGTTCTACAGAATCATATATATCATTCTGGTTATCCGCTTCATCAGTTTGCTTAAATTTATTGCTATCAGGTGATGCCACTTTTTTACCCTTTAAATTG
>JAEKNU010000141.1 GCA_016838895.1 Chloroflexota bacterium | reverse complement strand
TAGCCGACTGCCTGCGGCGCAGGTATGAGTAGCAATTTTCCAAGATGTGTTTTGAGAAAAACGAAGTTGGTGGGCAATCATGCGGCAGATAAATAAAACGATACACGTTTCTGAAAAGGTAAAAGACATATGATCGAAATCAAACGTCCCGTATTTTTCAGCGGTGAAAACCCTGGCATGACTTTGCTTGTACCAGATTCAGGGGAGATTACCGCAGCAGCCAGTTATTGGGTCTGTACAGACAGCCCGGCGGGCATAGGACATGCGTTGGTACTGTGGTTGGCGGCTGAGACGGCAGAACTGGGTCATGGCTGTATTTTTACAGACAATCGCGAGCTGGCACGCGTCCTGGTGCAGAACCTGACACAGCATTTTCCTGAATTTGAGACGATTCCGGTGGGGACTTTGCCGTATGTCGAGGCAGATTGTGGGCATAAATATGATGGCGAACGCTATGAAGTGCTCTGTCAGGCAGCCAACCTGCGGGTGGAGTTAGCCTGGATAAATGTCCTGGATCGAAAGCAGGTGATTTGGCCGGGCTTTCCTGCCGGGCAGGTGAGCTTTGATTTGACCACCGTGATATGCCCTTGCCGGCGTGGAACGATTCAAATCAATGACAGGGTTATCGGGGGACAAGTGAAGGTCACGCAGGCAGAGGATGGAGAATATTCAAGTACGGCATTTCTGGCCTTTGCTGAAACCTGGATCGGACCGCTGGATGAAAAAACTGAATAGGAATTATTCATAAATATTCCAGTTCCTCTTTGAATCCTTCCAGGTTTTTAGAACCTGGAAGGATTTTCTAAAAATCGGATTACCCTGGATGAGATTGCTGCTACGCAAATCATTTGTTGACAATTTTGTATGCCAGCAAATAACCTTTTCTATCCTTTTTCAGGAAAATCCTTTTATAATACATAATAACCATTATGGATTCATCGCAGTCAATTTATTAATGACCTGGAGAAACCTGATGAAAATGTTTTCCCGAAGAGATTTTTTACGCCTGACCGGTTATGGCTTAACAGCCATGGCAGTACAGCAAATACTGAGTTCATGCAGGGCCAACCCTGATGCACCTGTGATTCAAACCTTACCCACCGAAGCATTGATCCCTAATGAAGCGAGTCTTATAGAAAATACACAGCAGCCTGAAAGTACAGCCCCCCAGGATTATCCGTATATGGTGGTCGCTCGTGGTGAGCAGCCGGAGGAAATGGTCAGGCAGGGCATGAAGGCGCTGGGCGGTATGCAGCGTTTCATGAAGCCGGGCGCCAATGTGATTATCAAGCCCAATATTTGCGTGGGGTACCATACGCATGAATATGCCGCAACAACCAATCCGTGGGTGGTGGCCGGCCTGGTCAAGATGTGTATTGAAGCCGGAGCGGGCAGTGTGCGTGTGATGGATTATCCCTTTGGCGGACCTGCAGAACAGGCCTACCGCGTTAGTGAAATCGGCGATCAGGTTATGGCGGCCGGCGGCAGTATGGAAGTGATGCAGGGGTTAAAGTATGTAGAAAAGACGATTGAAAATGCGGTCAGTTTGAACAAAGTCACCGTCTATCAGGATGTGCTGGATGCTGATCTGTTGATCAATGTTCCTGTAGCCAAACACCACAGCATGGCAAAATTAACCCTGGGATTAAAGAATCTGATGGGAACCATCCGCAATCGTGCTCAAATTCACCCCTCCTTCGAAAACAATCTGGTTGATCTGGCGATGTTGGTCAAGCCCCAACTGACTGTTATCGACGGCATGCGCACGCTAATGGCAAATGGACCTACAGGCGGTAATCTGGATGATGTGATGATACAGAATACGCTGATCTTCTCGCCTGATATTGTAGCAGCAGACAGCTATGCAACCCGCTTGTTTAATATGACGCCCGCGGATGTTCCCTATATCCTTTCCGCTGAGAACCGCGGATTAGGCAAAGCCGACTTAAGCGGATTGAAAATCGAAGAGATTAATGTCTAACTCTCAAGTGGATATGATGAAGACACAGAAACAGAAAACAAAACCATGGGTTCTTGCGCGCAAAGTTATGCAAGCGATTTCGCTGTTGGTGTTTGTGCTGACACTACTTTTCAGTAAGCAAGCAACCTTCCCCGATTCGCTAACCTCCGGACTGGTTCGGCTCAGCCCGCTGGCGATGCTTGCTGAGTTGTTCAGCAATAAGCATTTTTTGACGGGATCACTGCTTTCTCTGGTCATTCTGCTGTCAAGTTTACTGGTTGGGCGGGCCTGGTGTGGATGGTTATGTCCATTGGGCACTGTGCTGGATATTTTCCGTTTTCCAAAATTACTGCATCAGAAACCATTTCCGCAAAATCTGCGCAAGTTCAAGTATGGACTGCTGATTGTTATCCTGGTCTCAGCCATTCTCGGAAACCTGACTTTCCTTATTTTTGACCCGATCACCATATTCGTCAGGTCAATCACCTTGAGTATCATTCCTTTACTCGATCAAGGCATCTACGCATTGGAAAAATTACTCATCAAAGTTCCCTCTATTAGCCAATCCGTATTTACTTTTGATGCCTGGCTGCGTCCGCGGATATTGCCTGTTGAGTCTGCTTTTTTCCAATACTCGCTGGTGTTTGGCTTCTTTTTTGCCGCAATCCTGTTGCTCAATGTATTCGCGGAACGATTCTGGTGCCGTTATCTTTGTCCATTGGGCGCATTACTTGGTCTTGGTTCCAGATTCTCCCTCTTTCAAAGGCGGGTGAGTGCTGATTGTGTGGCTTGCGGATTGTGTGCCGCTGATTGTCCGACGGAAACCATTGATGCAAGAAACGGTTATCAGAGTGATCCATCTGAATGTACTTTGTGTATGAATTGTGCGAATACCTGTAGTGTACATGCGATATCGTTTGCCCCGAAATGGCTGTCAGCCAAAAAGGAATCCTATGATCCAGGCCGGCGCTTCTTTTTGGCATCGGTTGGTATTGCTATCGGAAGTACTTTGTTGTTGGGTGTGGATTGGATCAAAAATCAAAGCAGGTTATTTCTGCTTCGTCCGCCTGGTGCAATTGACAATGAAAAATTTCTGACTACTTGTGTGCGCTGCGGCTTATGTATTCAAGTATGCCCGACTCAGGCATTGCAAGCTGATTTGGATTTGTCGGACCTGGAAGGGGTTGCAACACCGATTTTAGTGCCAAGATCAGGTTACTGTGATTATGCATGCAATACTTGCGGACAAAACTGTCCGGTGGAAGCCATTCCGGCGCTTTCATTGGCCGAAAAAAGAATCACTAAAATTGGTACGGCGCATATTGACCATCATCGCTGTATTGCCTGGGGTGATCATGGCAATTGCATTGTTTGTGAAGAAATGTGCCCGCTTCCCGAAAAGGCGATTTTTATTGAAAAGAGAACTTTTCAACAGGCTAACGGCAATGAAGTAGAAGTGCTACTGCCTGTTGTGGATCGGCATAAATGCATTGGCTGCGGTATCTGTGAAAATAAATGTCCTGTGGAAGGGGAATCTGCGATTAGGGTATATTCAAGCTGATTGATTTGAGGATTACTTGATTTACAAATCCTGGCTGTTCAGATGCTGTATGCAAAAATCTACTTCTTTGCTTTTCCAATGACTTCTATATAAATAAACTTTCTAAGCTATATTAATGAAATATTGATATAAATTGATATATAAATTATGTATAATAATAAGAGTAATAATATAAAATTAGTAAAATATAATTATTTTATGTTCAGGAGTATCTCAAGATGAAAGTAAATAATAAGGTGATTGTCGTAACAGGTGCCGGGAATGGCATGGGGCGGGAGATGGCTTTGAATCTGCTTGCAAAAGGGGCCAAAGTAGCTGCTGTTGATATTAATGAGGAAGCCATGCAGGGTACTGTAGCTTTGGTGGGAGATAAAAAATCTAACATTTCCACACATATAGTGGATATTACCGATAAGCAGGCTGTTGAGGCTTTGCCGGAAGAAGTGATTGCCAAACATGGTGCAGTAGATGCGATTATTAATAATGCAGGCATTATTCAACCTTTTGTACGAGTAAAAGACTTACCATTTGATGCTGTTGAAAGAGTGCTTAATATTAATTTGTACGGTACATTGTATATGGTAATGGCATTCCTGCCATATCTACTTAAACGGCCCGTTGCGCATATCGCCAATATCTCCAGTATGGGCGGCTTTTTACCGGTTCCCGGACAGACCATTTATGGTGCGAGTAAAGCGGCAGTAAAATTATTAACGGAAGGGTTAAATTCCGAATTAAAAAATACGAATGTAGGTGTCACAGTTGTATTTCCGGGTGCAATTGGGACGAATATTGCTGCGAATTCAGGTATTACAATTAAGGGGAACACTGATTCCGAGGAATCATCGTTTAAGTCATTGTCTGCTGTAAAAGCAGCTGAGATGATTATTGATGCAATTGAAAAAGATAAATATCGTGTATTGGTTGGATCAGACGCCAGTTTTATGGATTTCCTTTATCGCTTGAATCCAAAGGGTGCCGCGGGATTTATATACAAGCAGATGAAAGAATTGTTGCCTGATTAGCATGTAGATAATAAATAAAAAAAGCCTGATATTGTAAATCAATATCAGGCTTTTTTTTGTTTAAATGATTATCTGGTATCATCTCAATAAAGCGGGGCAAACGAAAAAGAACTGAAGCCTATTAATTTTTATCATAGGCTGTTAAAATT
>JAEKNU010000024.1 GCA_016838895.1 Chloroflexota bacterium | reverse complement strand
ATGCCCTTAAAGCGGCAAAAATAAACCTACCCAAAAATAACAAGCTTTTCATAACAAATCCTTTTTCCATCAACGGGATAGCTGTTTTCACGAATCAGGCCTGGTAGCTTTAACTATTCATTTCGTCCATCCTCTTCTCTGCCATCAACTTCCGAATTATCGGAAGAAAAAATAGAAATATGCACGAAAATCTATTGCCAACCCATCATATGATTATCATCAGACACTTTCTCAATTCAATTTTACTCACCCGGAATAGACTATAATGTAGATGAGGTTATATCTCTCATTTCAGGGACGATATTCATTACTTAGCCTTATTTCCAAATTCATTCCAATTCTCACTGTACAGCAAAATTACTCACTTTCTTGACATGAATTTATTTCCATTGTTCTAGTCCATTACTCCAATCGCGTATACCCATTTTAGAATGGTGTTGGTATTCAATAAGGATCAGCATGACTCAAAAGCATCTCCAGTTAGAAAACCTTTTAGAGACTTTCCAGTCTGCGTATCAACACGCCAGTTCTGATGAGCAAAACCAACTACTGACTATGGTTCGTTCCTGGACAGAACAGCAACTGAACGCAAAAGGCAATCTACAGGAACTCACTACCGAAAATGGGATCGTTAAAACAGATACCGAATCAGCTCACTCTGAACCAATCAATGAAAATTTTCGAAGTCAGGTGGAAACCGAAAACGATCTCAGCCAAATCATGCAAAATATTGAACAGGCTTGTTGGATTCAGGATGCACAATCCCAGGAAATTCTGTATGTTAGTCCAGCATTTCAAACCATCTGGGGCTATGCCAAAGAAGCTTTGTATACAAACCCATCCATACTCATCGAGAGTGTGCACCCGGAAGATCGTGTACAGGTCATGGCTGCTCGCTCCCAACCCGGCCAAAAACCATATCATCAGGCGTATCGTATCTTGCGGCCGAATGGCGACTTACGCTGGATATCCGCAAAAATATTTATGATCCGGGGTAAATCGGATGGAATGAATTTTCTGGTTTGCATTGCGCAAGACATTACGGATCAGAAACAGGTTGAATTCACCTTACGTAAAACCCTTGATCGTACACGGGAGCAATTTAATCTCAGTCATAAAATGAGCCTGTCCAGAAAACCCCAGGCCGTTCTGAAAACATTGATGTCCGCCAATGAATTTCGTCCTGCTCAACAAGCTGCCCTGCTTTATTTTGATAATCCAAAATTTGAATCTGCAAGCGGGGTTGAAATAACCGCAATATGGATGTCGAATCCAGACCTTATGCCATGGATAAGTGAATCCAATATCTATGAAGAACCGGCTTTGTGGGAGCTTTTCCAATCAGAGCGTATGATCGTACTTAGTAAACCTGAATCGGATACGCGTTTTTCCACCCCACTACGTGATTTCCTTACCAAAAATCAAATTAGGACCCTGGTCATCTTTCCGCTGGTCACATCAGGACACAGGCGTGGATGTCTGCTAATTAGCTATAAACAAAAACACCATATTGATCATAGTGACTTACGTCAGCTTAAAGTACTTGTTGATCAGGCTGCGATCACCCTTTACAACCTGCAATTGCTCGAGATAGAAGCAGAATCTCGCCATGAAGCCGAACGAGCCAATGAAATCAAAACAGAATTTTTAGCGATGATATCGCATGAACTACGCACACCGCTCACCTCGATCATCGGATTTACCACGACATTATTAGCAGATGATGTGGTCTGGGATCCCGAGGAACAGCACGATTTCATCCAAACCATTCAACATGAAGCCGATCGTCTTCAAGAATTAATTGATCATTTACTGGATCTTTCACGCTTGGAAGCGGGAATGCTACCCATTGCTATGGAGCCGCACACAATCACCGAAATCATAGAAGATGTGCTGCCCCAATTTAAGATTCTGACACACTATCAAACATTGTCACTGCATTTCCCTGATAATCTCCCCCTCGTCAACGTCGATGCAAAACGGATAGGGCAGGTGTTGGTTAATCTGGTGCGGAATGCCTCCATTTATGCTCCCAAAGAGACAGAAATCAGTCTAACCTCCATTGTGCGCGCTAATTATTTGCAGATTAATGTTAGCGACCAAGGACCTGGTATTCCGAAAAATGAGCATAAAAAAGTATTTAAAGCGTTTCATCGCGGAACAAATATAGAAACCGGTCTGGCACAAGGTGCCGGACTAGGATTGGCAATTTGTAAGGGATTACTGGAAGCTCATGGTGGACGGATATGGATCAGAAAGAAAAATACGCCTGGAACAACAATTTCGTTTACAATTCCGCTTGTTTCCAAGGATGCTTTGCTCAAATTAACAGAAGAGGAGCGTTAAGTGATGGGGAATATATTAATCATTGAAGATGACCCAAGTATTCGAAAATTAGTTCGCGTCAATCTTGTAAAAAGAGGATATACAGTTAGTGAGGCTGAGGATAGTCACCAGGCACTCGCCCTTTTTCAGGAAGTTCCTGTCGATCTGGTCTTGCTGGATCTTGTCCTGCCTGGGCTCTCAGGTGTGGATATTTGTACCTGGATTAGGGCACGCTCGGATGTGCCAATTATCGTATTAAGCGCCATCCTTGAAGAGGATCTCAAAGTAGCCGCATTGGATGCAGGCGCAGATGATTACGTCACCAAACCATTCGGACAGGAAGAATTATTGGCACGTGTGCGGGCTTTTTTACGCAGAAATTATCTGCCCACAAAAACAAGCCAGGAAATTATCAGAATTGGGGAACTCACCATCGATCTGGAAGCACGCCGTGTTTATATTGGGGAAAATGATTTACACCTAACCCATACTGAATATGCTTTGCTTAGTGAATTGGCTCAACACTTAGATGGTATTGTAGAACATGATGAACTGCTAACCCGTGTATGGGGACCAGATTACCGTGGATCAAACCACTATCTGCATACTTATTTGGGTCGTTTGCGAAAAAAATTGGGGGAATACGGGGAGTTGCTCGAAACCGTTCCCGGTATGGGATACAACCTGCACTCAAAACGAAAACAATAATTTTAATAGAGTTTTAACAGGTTCTTTTAGGGACGTTGATAGCCCTTTTCGGATAGATTGATATTGTCACATAAATCAATCTGATGAAAGGAAATGGAATGGGTAACAATCATATCGACAGTCGTAACAATAAACTCCTGATTGATATACAACCAAATATAGGATTGGAAAATGATGTGCGCATTTCAATAATTGAACTATTGAACATCATTTTAGCCGATGAAGCCGTATTAACCATAAAAACTCGCACTGCATATTGGAATATTCGAGGTGCAGATATTATTGAATATCAAAAGCTTTTCGAAACACAATATGAATCACTTAACCACATTTCTGATGAAATTGCTGAAAGAGTTAGAGTGATGGGCGGATACGCGATAGGCAGCCTGGCAGAATTTCTCAAAGTTACACGTGTAGAGGAACAACCCGGTATTGTGCCCGATATCCTGCGCCTTTTGGCAGATCAGGAAGCCATTACCAGAAATCTGCGCAGCGATGCCAGAAAATGTACTGAAGAATATGAAGACGAAGGCACATTTGAATTATTGGTAAGCACGTTGCGCCTTCATGAGAAGATGGCTTGGTTGCTGCGATCTTTAATCCAGCCTGAGCTAGCCAATAGTGGTAGCCGGGGCGTGTAATATTGCGCCCCGGACCGGATTTTGACCAACACTTTACCTATAACAAATACGAATACAGAGGTATTCATGGAAAAATTACAAATTTCGAAGATTATTGAACAAATCAGCTACGATTCAGAACCCATCGGAGATCAGGTAAAAATCATTGAATTACCCGATTATCAAACAATGCATGTCGAATATGTTGGTGATATGGGGCGCGCAATTAGCTTCCACGAATATCGCGTTGATGGAAATGTATTCTGGGCAGGCTACAGCAATCGTACAGATACTGTATTCATTAGTAAGTCATAGCTGGAATTAAGAAATATTACAATTACATGAAGTGAATAATGCATCAACATCTGCATGTCAAAGGCACTTCATATCTAAACCATAAATACATATTCCATAAAGGAGAATATCATGGGACGAAAAGGTGCCAATAAAAAGAAACCAAAACAAATTAAAGCAAAAACAAGTACAAATAGTGATAGCGGAACATCAAGTGTGCTAAACACAGTTGCATCTGCATTGGATAACAAATCATCTGCATCAAAATCTACTGGAAAGAAAGCTTCGTCGTCGGGTAGTGTGAAATCTACTTCGGCTGAGAAGAGAAATCGAAGATAGTATGTACCTTTCTTTACCACTGCAATGGGGAACCCTGCACCTGCAGAAATCTATATGCAAAAAAACTGTTTGATCATTCTAATTCTGCTTTATCAAGTAATTTAAGTACTCTGAATTATTTTTCGTATAAGATGAGATTAAAGTACACAAGTGGGTCACCCAAAGGGAAAGGGTGACTCACTTTGGCATTTGTTCAATGAGTAAGTCATTATTTTGGGAATAATCAATGTTTTTCACTATTGAGAAACCTTGCGTTATACCTTGTTGGTATAACAGAATATGCTCTTTTAATAGACACAGTTGCAAGTGGTCAAATGGAATCTAAATAAACATTATAAAATTTTTGTGGTTTTTGAGAGGATGTTAAGGATATTGATAGAAAAATATGGATTCGATCATATAGTACAGGATATGTGTCTTCTTTTCATTTTTAAAGTGAAATGTTATCAGACATACTCGGGTATCAATTACTGTATTACACCGTAAAAGGTTATTTTGCTATGAAAAAATATATCGAACTATCAAAAAACGATTCAGAGCTTCGCTATCGACGCCTGTTTGAAACTTCTCAAACTGGCATACTCATTTTGGATGGCAAAACTGGATTCATTAAAGATGTTAATCCATTTTTGATGGAAATGCTCAATTATTCACGTGAAGAATTCATTAACAAATCCCTTTGGGAAATGGGGGCGTTCATAGATACAAAAAATTGTCAAAATGCTTTTAAAGAATTACGGGAGAATAAATATATTCGATATGGTGATTTACCACTGAAGAAAAAAGATGGTTCGCTTATTCAGGTCGAATTCATCAGTAACGAATATTTGGTTGGCGAAAAAGCAGAGATTCAGTGCAATATTCATGACATTACTGCACGAAAACACGCCAATAAGAAAATACTTTATCAGGCCGGCCTACTGGATAGCGTAAATGATGCCATAGTAGCAATGGACCCACAACACATCCTTACTGCATGGAATAAGGCCGCTGAATTTCTATATGGTTGGAAAGAAAATGAAGTAATTGGATTAAACGGATTGGATTTGTTGCACACCAAGTGGCCCAAAAATCAATCCAAACAAATGAAGCGCACAATCGCTCGTACTGGACGTTGGCGTGGTGAAGCGAATCAAATATGCAAAGATGGCAGGCGCATTGATGTTGAGATATCTTCATTTGTTCACAAAGATGTAAATGGAGAAATTGTCGGATATTCCAGTATTAATCGTGATATCACTGAACAAAAGCAATCTCGAGAAGATCTGGAACAAGTAGTAAGTCAATTGTCTAATCTATACAATAATCTCCCGCAAGCAATATTTTCCATTGATATCGTTCACAACAAAATGTTGCAAGTATCCCAAGCTCACGAAGGTATCTTTGGTTATCCCAGTGAGGAATTCTTCAAAAATCCGAACCTATGGCACGACATAATTATTCCTGAAGATAAAGCTCGTGTAACTGAGGAAATTGCCACCTTGCAAACTGTAAAGTTCTTAAAGCAAGAATTCCGTATCATTCGGCCGGATGGAAATCTACGTTGGATTGAATCGACAATGAAACCCACCATTGATGAAAAAGGAAAGCTTATTCGTGTGGATGGAATTGCATTAGACATAACGGATCGGAAACTTTCTGAACAGACAATACAAAGGCATATTAAATATCTCACTGCCATAAACTCAATCGATCGATTTATCGCTGGAAATTTTGATTTAACTCTAAACCTTTCAGAAATTCTTCGCCATGCAATAATTGATCTGGGCGTTGATGCGGCTGATATTTTATTATTAGATTCAAATTTAAATATACTGGAATGTGCTGCCGATCGTGGATTTCGTTCAAAGGTAATCCAAAATACACATCTTACATTAGGTGAAAGTTATGCTGGTCAGGTTGCATTAAAGCGCCAAATAATCGAAATTCTAAATTTACAAAATGAACCGGTCGACAATGTTTTCAGTGTTCAACTGGCTGAAGATAATTTTTCCTGCTATTGGGGTGTCCCTTTAATTGCAAAAGGAAAAGTTAATGGTGTCCTGGAAGTATTCAATCGCTCTTCGCTCAAACCGGATGCTGACTGGTATGATTTTCTAAATACATTAGCTTTTCAAGCTGCAATTGCGATTGAAAATGCCAATTTATTTAATAGTATGCAGCGCTCCAATCTGGAGATCAGCATGGCTTATGATGCCACGATCGAAGGCTGGTCACATGCCCTGGATTTGCGGGATAAGGAAACAGAAGGACATTCGCAACGGGTAACAGAAATGACTGTGAAACTTGCTGAGAAATTTGGCTTTAGTAAAAAAGAACTGGTTCAGATTCGTTGGGGCGCACTCCTTCATGACATCGGTAAAATGGGTATTCCCGATCAGATATTGCTAAAGCCTGGTCCTTTAACGGATGACGAATGGATTATGATGAAGAAACATCCCGCGTTTGCATATGATCTTCTATCCCCAATTAAATATTTACATAAGGCACTTGATATACCGTATAGTCATCACGAAAAATGGGATGGTAGCGGATATCCCCTTGGACTAAGTGGCTTGCAAATCCCAATGGTTGCGCGCATTTTTGCCGTAGTAGATGTATGGGATGCTTTATCATCAGATAGCCCATATCGTCCTGCCTGGCCAAAAGAACAAGTTTTTGATTATCTATTGGCTTCGTCCGGAACACACTTTGACCCACAGGTTTTAGAAGAATTTCTAAAAATCTATTCGCCTGGATAGTAATTGTCTCTTTGAAATATTGGGCTGTATCTCGATTATCTACTTTTTATTGAGACATAAGTGTGGAGATCTCTACAAAAAAAGAAAACTAAATATGGAGTGCTTATATTGAACTATATTTAGGTTTTTTATAGGTTGTATTCGGGACATCGATAGCACTTTCCCGATAAGATGATATTGTAGATGTATTTCATCTACAGAAAGGATACAGGATGAAAAGGGATACGCATCAAGTTTTGAGTACCAAAGAAACGAAGAATAAACAAACAAGAATAAATGCAAAGCATATATTCCATCTTTCAGTAATCAATATACTGAATCAATTGTTGTCAGATGAAGCAGCATTGACCTATAAAACACTCAATGCTCATTGGAATGTAACTGGCCCTAATTTCCTCGGTTTGCATACATTTTTTGATGTTCAACGAAAACAATTAAACATTATATCTGCTGAAATATTACAAAGAATTCAGAGTTTAGGGAATCCATCATTTGGAAGTTTTGAGGAACATCTCAGAAATGCCAGGTTGAATGAATTACACAAAAAAAATCCCAGTATCAAAGACTTAATCGAAGATCATGAAATCATCATTCGATTTGTACGACAGGATGCAAAAAAATGCTCTGTCGAATATAAAGACAAAATTACCTCTATCATTTTGCGAAATATTTTGAGTGCACATGAAAAAATGGTTGTAATGTTACGTGCATATGAGCAACCTGAGATGATCCGTACCAGAAGCCGTCTTACCCAAATCACACAATAAAGGTTGAATTTTCCGGATTGAAATAGTATCCACGATTCCAATATCCATCTGAGTGATTTGTTTTTGAATGAAAATATTCAATAGATCAGGTATGCCTGAAAAGGAAAACAAAAATGGAAAACCAGATAGAATGCCCTGCATGTGCTGCAAAAATTACGAATCTTAGGGTTATTAATGAAGCAGCAAATAATACCGGATCCTCCATGCAATTTGTTACATGCGATTGTGGAGAAAGAATAACCTATTGGCAAATTTCGGCTCAAATTAGGAAGCAAAAAAAATTCAATCAGAAATTTAAAAATTGGATACGGTCATTTTCACATCCATAAGAAAATGGTAATTCGTTTATAGGGTGACCATATCCCATAAATGGAAAAATGAATAGATTTTCGCAATTTCAACAATAAACAGGAGATATCATCATGGCAGAAACCAAACCGAAGAACAAGAAGAATACCAAACGTTTATCTAAAGGTGCCCGCAAACATATCCGGCGGTTAAAACAAGCAGCACGTGAGTGACCGATACGATTGAAATTAATTTTCAATAATCAGCCGATTCGTATATTTTACAGGTAAAGAAAATTTCAAATGGAGCAATTATGAAAAAAGAAGTGGGATTATGGATTGATCATCGTGAGACTGTTTTTGTGACAATTGAAAATGGAGTAGAAGTCGTTCGTAAAATTAAATCTAATGCTGCTAAACAGGTGTTAAACAAAAAATCCACAAAAGCATATGATGCAAAAAACAAGGATGAGTCTGGATCCAAAGAGATGCTCAATCGTAAATTTGAAAAAAATCTAAATCAATATTACGATGGTGTCATTTCCTTTATAAGGAATGCCGATTCGATATTGATATTTGGACCCGGTAAGGCAAAAGTTGAATTTGAAAATCGGCTGATCGAGAATCAGCTGGGTGAACATATCGTAGGTGTTGAAACCGTCGGGAAAATGACTGAAATTCAGATTTCAGCCAAAGTGCGTAATTATTATTCCCATTGGTAAAACCATTTGCAATTTCAACGAGGTCAAAATTGGGTATGCAATGATCACAGAGCACCAGGAAAACATGAAAGTCTTTGCAATATCTCGATTGTAGATTTTCACCTAAGCATTACTCCAAAACTACTTAATGGATCATCTTCTCAATCAACGGGATAGCAAACATTACCGCCCTGGCCCGATGGCTAAGGGTGTTTTTTTCTTGCATGCTCATCTGCGCCATCGTTTTTTGAATTTCTGGAATGAAAAACAGCGGATCATAGCCAAAGCCTTGTATACCACGCTCTTCGGGCAGGATTTCCCCAGGGCAAATACCCTCTACTGTCCGTACTTCTCCATCCGGTTTGGCGATCGCAATCACGCAACGGAAGCGTGCCGTCCAGGGCTGTGCATGTCCCTGAAGCTGCTCTAATAAATATACCCGCCGATCTGCATCCGTAGCGCCGGGCTGCGGTGCAAAACGCGCCGAATATAATCCGGGGCCACCGTTTAGCGCATCCACTTCCAAGCCGGAATCATCCGCCATAACCAGCATGTGGCTGGCAGTTGCATAAGCTAATGCCTTTTTTATGGCATTCTCCGCATAGGTATCGCCATCTTCTACAATATCCAGATGGATGCCCATTTCTTTTGAGGTAATCAACTGATAAGGCGTCTCTTTCAGCAACGCCTGCATTTCAATTAACTTGCCTGCATTACCACTGGCAAGCAAAATGGTGTTATTTTCTTTATTTTTCATATTTTTATTATATTAATTACTTTATATTGACTTACTATACGCTGTATGCTATAATCGGTTTGATTAAAATTTACTGACTTTGTAGAAATGTGGGCTTGTGAACAACAAAAATAATCTTCTCAGAATCAATATCGGTTTCTTAGTTGCCCAATCGGTAGGCACCAATCGTGAATTCACGTTTACCCTTCCCGAATTATTTTTTGACGATGATGAAGAGAGCAAATTTACCAATGTTATTGGGTCAACGCTGATAAGCCGGGCTCAACAGGGCTTACTGATTCAGGGGGAGTTCAACGCCGCTAAATCATCAACTTGCGTCCGTTGTTTGACCGATTTTCAGCTAACATTGAATACCTGTTTTAGTGAATTGTACGCGTTTAAAGAAGAATTCGCAACAGATTCTGAATTACTTGTTCCGGATAACGGATATATTGATCTAAAACCATTATTAATTGAATACTTATTGGTAGAAATTCCAATCAAACCAATTTGTAAAGAAAACTGTGCTGGCTTATGCCCCATATGTGGGTGCAATTTAAATGTAATCAACTGTGAACATTCTGGTCAATTTTCGCAAGACGAGTACTCTTTAAAGAAATTATCTCATTAACTTTCTTTCTCGTTTTTGCAGCCAAATGACCACGTGTTTCCGGAAACACTATATCAAGGAGGGTTGATATTGATTGATCCGGTCAGAAAGAAACGCACACAGGCAGTTCTGGAAAGCTTGCTAGATAAAGCAGATATTCAGGGCTATCTCACCACGGATGATCTCATTGAAGTTTATCCGGATGCCGCAAGACAGGCAGATCGACTAAAATCGATCATGCATTCTTTACGCCGCAAAGGCATTGAAATTATTGATGACGTAGAACCTGAACATTTTGAATCAGAAGATTTTCTTTCTATAAAACCTGGCCCACATAATAGCCTTACCTCCATCTCCAGCGATGACACAGTGGGTTTATACATGAAAGAAATGGCCAGAGTGCCGTTGCTTTCTGTTGAAGAAGAAATTTCACTGGCAAAGAGAATTGAAAAAGGCTTTGCAGCCAAATTGAAAGTTAACAGCTTAAACGGCAATTCAACCCTGAAACAACAACAGAAACTAAGAGAAGAGGTTCATGATGGTGAAATCGCCCGTGAGCATCTCATCAAAGCCAACACACGCCTGGTGGTTAGTATTGCCAAGCGCTATATTGGTCGCGGCGTACCGTTTCTGGATCTGATTCAGGAAGGTAATCTGGGTTTGATGAAAGCGGTCAAGAAGTATGAGTATCAGCGTGGATTCAGATTTTCAACCTATGCTACCTGGTGGATTCGCCAAACGATAACACGTGCAATCGCCGATCAGGGTCGCACCATCCGGGTGCCGGTACATATGGTGGACCGTATCCGCCAGATTTACCGCACTTCACATGAGATGGAACAAACCCTTGGCCGAGTACCCACCACGGAGGAATTGGCCGTGGAAATCGGGCATTCCGCCAAGAAAGTGGATTGGATGCTGCGTGTCTCCTGGCTGCCCCTCTCTCTGGAATCCCCCATCAATGAGGATGGTGAAGAAACTGAATTGGGCATGTTTGTCGAGGATACCATCACCCCCTCACCTTCGCAAAGTGCCTACACCAAACTGCTTAGCGAAAAAATAGAGGATGTGCTGGATACCCTGCCCCCACGTGAGGCACGTATCCTTAAATTACGCTTCGGATTGGAAAACGGACGCACATATACTCTCGAGGAAGTCGGTGAAAAGTTCGGACTAACACGTGAACGTATTCGCCAAATTGAGAGTAAAGCACTGCGCCGACTGCGTCACCCAAGAAGATCACGTCAATTAAAAGAATATCTTTAGATCAGGATGAATTTCCTGGTAGGAGAAGAAGTTTCCCCTGCTGCTCTGCAGCGGGGGAAAAAATTTTAATGTCATTTATTCTGAGAGAAACAATTTATACAAACGTTCTACGTAGTCTTCACTTGCAACCGTCTCATACATACCATGACCTGCATCTGGCACAATCCACAATTGCACTTCCTTGGCTCCCCCAAGCTTTGCCACCTGATATTGTATTTCGGCCTGCGTGCGCTGTGCTTCTTGCTCGCCATGAATCAATAACAACTTCAGCGCAGGATAGTTTTCATAAGCTTCCATAGGATTTACCTGATTAGCGGCATATCCCGTGAATACCCTGTACCAGCACAGAACGGATCGTTGTGCCAGCCAGCCAAATGAGCCCAATGGGTAATCAGCATACATAATCTCCGACTGCAGATCTGCAAAATTGCCCATTAAAACTGCTG
The DNA here is from genome assembly GCA_016838895.1 of Chloroflexota bacterium. Taxonomy (GTDB): domain Bacteria; phylum Chloroflexota; class Anaerolineae; order Anaerolineales; family Anaerolineaceae; genus UBA5203. The sequence continues at coordinate 44,499 of JAEKNU010000024.1, read as the reverse complement.
CCTGCAAATCAGGCATCTCTGGTATCGCCAAGGCCAAGGCACTTGCCCCGGCTGAGAAACCTGCCGCACCAATCCAATGTACCTCGTCTCGTGTATGTAAATAGGTCGTCATTGCCATGATTTGGCTCTTTTCCTTTATGCCTAAGCTGGCAGGATGTTCCATACAAGACGGATCCGGCAGAATAGCAAAACCAAATCCATATTCCTTGAATATATCAATCTCAGTTTGCCAATCCTGAACACTTCCGCACCTTCCCCCCACCATGATAATCACACGCCCATTCTGTGGCGGCAAATACAAGAAATGTACGGGGCCATATTCTTCATCTCGCCAAAACACGGATTGTACCTCTTCTATCGGTTGTCCATCAAGCTGGCAAACAGGATGCAACAAATCCCATGTATAGGAAGCAGCATAAAAAAATGGCAGACAGACATATGCCACACCTGCCACAATCAACATCCAGATAAAGTGGCGCCAACGAAGACGCTTTAAAAAATTTATCTCAATCCACCCAATCATCCGGTTCAATATGTACATAAGCCCGATCCACTTCATCAATGGATTCCAGTTTTTCAATGACCGCATCATTGATACTATGTGCCTTTTTTAAACTGACATTGCCATCTACATTTACATGAATATCAACAACCAATTGTGGACCAGCATACTCAGTAATCACATGGTGAACACGCAGTACCCCGGCAACCGTCATCACCTCATCCACAATCTTGTTGCGAATATCAGCAGGAGCCCCTGCGCCAGTCAGATATTTCAGATTTTCGCGTAATGTCATAAAAGCTGCCCTAAAAATCCACAAGGCAACCAACATACCAGCAATAGGATCTAATAAAGGGGTAAAATAAAGCGCGCCAAAAATGCCAATAAATGCCGCTGATGAAGTCAACACATCACTTAAATTATCTGCAGCAGTGGCATTCAAACTTGGACTATGTACCTTATTGGCAATGGATCGGATCCAGACGAACATGCCGGCTTTCATCAAGGCACTGATGCCTAAAACCAACGCCGGCAAGCCCAGTGCAATCGGTTCACCACCAGTAATAAAGCGCTCAATGGATGCCCGGGCGGCTTCATACCCGGCAATACTCATTGAAAAAGCAACAGCCATCCCAACTAAAGGTTCAAACCGGCTGTGCCCCTGTGGATGAGACAAGTCCGGTGGTTGAATCGCCATCCACAATCCAAAGGCCATCAAAACAGAGTAAAGCACATCCGAGATCGAATTGGCTGCATCAGCATACAGTGCCACACTGCCTGTCAGTTTGGCTGCAACACTTTTACCAATCGCCAGCAAAATATTACCAATAATTGTGATAATAATCGCTGTCCAATATAACTTGTCTCGTCCTTCTTGCGGCTGATATGGCCTGGTCCACAACATAATTTAATATCCTCCATGCAAATAACAATTTCATTGTACTATGAAGTGCTTTTCAAAAAATAAGTAAAAAAAAGAGAATAGCGTTTCCGCTATTCCCTGGAACCTTAGGATAATAATTAATCTTTATTCTATTCTGCGCTAGGTGCTCCAGCCTGAGGCCCTCGCAAACCCATAACACGTCCATCCAGCATCAGCAAGTTTTTCTCACCGGCTAACTTGACCAGATTCAGCAAATTGTCCATTGAGGAGACTTCCTCTAATTGCTCGGATACGAACCAATCCAGAAATCGCTGACTGATGTAATCTTTATCCGCAACTGCAATATCCATCAGATTATAAATCTGCTTGGTGACTTCTTTTTCCCAATGCAGTGCTGCACCAACCGCTTCTTCTGCCGATGAAAATGTAGCCACTTGTTGAGGAATGGCGGGGATTTGCAACGGTGAGCCGGTTTCCAGAATAAAATGCAATAATTTCATGGCATGCTCATTTTCTTCCTGAGCCTGCATAAAGAAAAATTGCGCAAAGTTTGAGAGAGACATCGCATCAAAGTAGGCGGCAATATGCAAATACTGCATGGATGCGCCAAGTTCATTGCCGACTTGTGCGTTAAGCGTATCGTTTAATTTTTTACTAATCAACATTGATTTTTCCTCCTGTAAATTTATTTTTACTACTGTATCAATAATACTGCAAAATCATGTCTAATATCATCAGAATTATATTAATTTTTGTTGCTTTATTTCCTGCGTGCGAATAAGGCCTGATACAAAGTAACGGACCCGGCAATCGAGGCATTCAACGATTCAACATGACCAAGCATGGGTAATTTAACCAAAACATCACAGGATTTGCGCACCAAATCACGCAGCCCATCACCTTCACTTCCGACAACCACGGCCAGACCACCATCCAGACGTGTCTTTTCAACTGGCTGAGATGCAGCGCCACCGTCCAGGCCAATCACCCAGATGTTTTTCTCCTGCAGGCGTTTAATCATCTGCGAAATATTCATTTGGGTAACCAACAAATGTTCTGTAGCACCGGATGATGCATTCACCACAGCTGGTGTCACCATTGCGGCCCGATTATATGCCATCACAACGCCATGCACGCCCACAGATTCTGCCGTGCGCAGCAATGTGCCTAAATTCTGCGGGTTTTGCAACAAATCCAGTATCAGAATAAACGGATCTTCCTTTCGTTCCTGCCAGCGCAATTCAATATCACTGATATCAACATAAGGATATCCGCTTACTTCGAGGGCAACGCCCTGATGCTGTTCGCCCAATTTATTCAGCTTTTCCCGTTTAACAGTTTCAATTGGAACATGGTGTTCTTTTGCCAGTTTCAAAATATGATTTACGGTATCTTTTGCTTTGATGCCTTCAGCCACCCGCAAACCAAACACATCCCGTCGCCGGGCTTTTAACACCTCCACTACCGGGTGGCGTCCTGTTATCCATTCTCGCATTGTATTTTTCCTATTTGGTTTATGCTTGCCAGTGCCAGGTTGAACCTTCGCGGCTGTCTTCAATGACTACATTTAACGCGGCCAATTGATCGCGTATTTCATCACCGATTGCATACATTTTTTGACTGCGTAAATCAGTGCGCAATTTCACCAGCATATCAATAAATGGGTCCGCATCATGCCCTTTGCCTTTAGCTTCTTCTAGCTGCAAACCCAACACACTGGTAAGGGTAGTAATCACTTCTTGAGCAGGTTGTAGTTGTGCATCTGTTGCACCGGCATCACGAGATTGATTGATCACACGTACCAGATCAAACAAAACCCCCAATGCACCTGCTGAATTAAAATCATCATCCATCACTTTGATGAATTTTTCCTTTGTATCTTTGCTAAGAGATTCAATCTCACTAACCATCTCACCAGCGAGTCCTTCAACGCCAGGTTGAGCAGATTTTAATGCCGAACGCAAGCGCTCCAAGGCTTTCTTGGCTTGCCCGATCACTTCATCATTAAAGGTCAATGGATTTCGATATCCCGAATTCAACACCATCATACGCAACACATCTGCTGAATGCTCTTCCAGAAACGCTTCAATGGTTACCAGATTACCGATTGACTTGGACATTTTTTCGCCGCTCAATTGCAGCATACCATTATGCACCCAATAGCGAGCAAATTGTTTTCCTGTCACACTTTCCGTTTGAGCAATTTCATTCTCATGATGCGGGAAAATCAAATCATTTCCACCACCATGAATATCAATTTCCTCACCCAGGTGGTGTAAACTCATCGCTGAACATTCGATATGCCAACCCGGACGGCCATTGCCCCAGGGGCTTTCCCAGAAGGGTTCACCAGGTTTTACTGATTTCCATAAGGCAAAATCAAATGGCGATTCTTTGCGATCATCCACATCAATTCTTGAACCGGATTGCATATCCTCAATCTTACGTCCGGATAATTGTCCGTAATCTTCGTCACGCAGCACCCTGAAATAGACATCACCGTCTACCGCATAGGCGTACCCTTTTTCAGTTAAATCACTCACCATACTGATGATCTGATCCATTTCCTGGGTTGCCAGCGGATTGAATGTTGCTGGAAGAATATTGAGGTCTTTCAGATGTTGTTGAAATTCATCAATATACATGCGCCCTAACACAAATGGATCCATATCCATTTCCGCCGCACGCATAATGATTTTGTCATCCACATCCGTGAAATTCATGGCATGTTTTACATCATAATCGCGATATTCCAGGTATCGTCGAATAACATCAAATACCAGCGCGGACATCGCATGCCCAACATGAGCTTTGTTATAAACCGTAGGACCACAAACATACATGCGTACTTTTCCAGGTTCCACAGTGCTAAATTCTTCTTTTTTCCTTGATAAGGTGTTGAAAAGTTTTACGGTCATTAATTATGCCTCAATTTTTTGCTCTGTTAAATCCCCAGGACGGGCAAAAATCATGCGGCCAGCAGCAGTCTGTAATACTTTGGTGACTGTTACAATCGTTTCCTGATTAATGTGATCACGCCCATTTTCAACAACCACCATTGTGCCGTCATCCAAATAACCAACGCCCTGATTCTGTTCTTTACCTTCCTGAATGACGCGCACATTCATTAATTCACCAGGCAGCAAAACGGATTTAACCGCATTGGCCAGCTCATTGACATTCAAAACGCGCACACCCTGAAGTTCGGCAACACGGTTCAGATTATAATCATTGGTCAAAATCGGACACTTGAGTTGACGGGCCAGGATAACCAATTTATCATCCACTTCCCGCACACCATCCACGTCGATGTCTGATAGGCGAACGACGATTGCTGAATCTTTTTGCATGGAAGAGAGCACTTCCATACCACGGCGCCCACGTTGACGACGCAAGCCATCAGAGGAATCTGCAATATATTGCAGTTCATTTAATACAAAACGAGGAATTAATAAACTTCCTGGAACAAATCCCGTATGGGCAACATCCAAAATGCGGCCATCAATAATCACGCTGGTATCCAATAAAATTACCCGTTCATCGCCTGCCGCACTTGTAGATCGAGGACTGCCGCCAAACATACTGGAAATAATATTAAATAAATCCTGTTGACGCAAAACAAATGCCATGATCCCTACATAAGCAAAAATAATGACTCCCACAAAAGGCAATACTTCACCAAATGGGGAAGGTAACATGGATATAGGAAAAGCAACCAAAGCCGCAATAATTAAGCCAATGGTTAAACCAGCCAGGGATGCAAAAAGGGTCTTTGCATCAAGATGGGTAAATAATTTTTTCAATGCCCGCATTGGGCGCGTTGTAATAAATGGCGTCAGGATGATGCCGAATAAGGCTCCCAGCAAACCAAAAGAGACCGCATATACTTGTGGCGAAAATACTTCCTTTATTTCAGTTGTCTGAATGTTATTGCCAATTTCCAGCCCCCAGAAAGTGCCACCGATCGATAGAACAATCATACCAACCAAACGTAAAATAAATTCCATGCTCATAATAAGTCCTCCGAATAAGTCCAAATGAAATGAATTGTTAAAGAACCAGACAAATAAATCCTATATTGGATGATAGCATGAAGTTCAAGAGAATGTCAAATAAACTTTGCGTTTCATATAAATATATTACACTCATCCATATTGAGAATTTCATTTTTTTGTTACAATTTCAGTCATGAAAATACCTGATTGGATTCCTAATGCTATTTTTTACCATATTTATCCCCTGGGATTATGTGGTGCTCCTTATGAAAATGAACCTTCAAATCCGCCGGTAAATCGTCTGGCAATAATCAAGGATTGGATACCTCACATTAAATCATTGGGGTGTAATGCGATCTACATTGGCCCTCTATTTGAATCACTTACCCATGGATATGATACCACGGATTATCAACAGGTTGATCGCAGATTGGGGTGTAACAGCGACCTTAAGAATCTAATTGATATGTTTCATCAGAATGGCATGCATGTCATCCTGGATGCTGTTTTTAATCATGTCGGGCGACAATTTCCTGCATTTATGGATGTACAAAAAAATGGGCAAAACTCTCCCTATAAGGATTGGTTCGCCGGTCTTGATTTTTCACAAACCTCACCATTGGGTGATCCATTCATTTATCAAACATGGGAAGGACACTACAGCCTTGTAAAACTGAATCTGGAAAATCCTGAGGTTTGCAAATATTTATTAGATACTGTTCGTTTCTGGTTTGATACCTGGCACATAGATGGTTTGCGCCTGGATGCTATTGATCAGGTCTCTTTGAATTTCTTGCGTCAATTGCACCAGACGATTGAGGGTATCAATCCACAGGCTTGGGTAATGGGTGAATCCGTTCATGGTGATTATCGCACATGGGCAAACCCTGAAATGGCACATGCCATTACCAACTATGAATGTTACAAAGGTTTCTTTTCCAGCCATAATGATCAAAACCTGTTTGAAATTGCATACAGTTTTAAGCGTCAATTCGGGGATGAGGGGATATACCGGGATATTACTTTATATAATTTTGTGGATAATCACGATGTAAATCGACTGCCCGCCATGATTGATAAGCAAGATTATTTAAATACCATTTATTTACTGATGTATACCATGCCGGGCGTACCTTCCATTTACTATGGAAGTGAATGGGGAATCAATGCTTCAAAAACACCAACCAATGATAGAGATTTACGCCCTACTTTACACCTGCAGCAGATGCAAAACAACCCACCTCAGGCATTTCTAACAGATTGTATTCAGCAACTGGCTAACATCCGGCACAACCACAACGCATTAAAATTGGGGAATTATCAGGAGCTTTGGATTCAAAACAAACAATTTGCCTTCTTGCGCCAATACGCAGATGAAACCATCATGGTAGCAATAAACATCGACGAACAACCGGCATATATAACCCTTCAGCCAGATTGTCAGGCTTCCAAATGGGTTGACCTTGTATCTACTGAACATGTTTTTCATTGTGAAAATGGTTCTGTTTCTTTTGATATTCCACCTAATACAGGGCGAATTTTACAGGCACATTACGAAACACTTTAATAAGGGTCAGGAATGATACGCTCCATGATCTTCTCCGGGTGTTTAGCCAATTGAAACCCATATTGACGATAGAGTCCATGCGCATCTCTTGTTTTTAAGGACCAGCATCGCAGATTTTGTAAATCAGGGTGAGAGAATATACAGGTTAACAGCCACTTGGATAGCCCTAACCCACGGCTTGGCGGCAAAATAAAAACATCCATCAAATTAGCGAAAGTGGCATAATCGCTGACCACCCTGGCAAAACCAACCATTTCCTTTCCCTTTTCCAATACGCCAAAACACAGAGAATGATCCAATGATCGATGCACAATTTCCACAGGAATATGTATTGCCCAATAAGATTCCTGGCTAAGATATTGATATACCACTTCTCGATTAATCTTTTTTTGATCTGTACTGATGATGTAATTATCCCGCTGCCATTCCATAATCTTTGGTATCTGAATTGACATACCAACCTCCATATGCTTCTCATTGCATTTTTATTTGTCAGACCATTGGAGCTTTGTTCAATGTTACAATCAATTCTACCGGAAACGCAAACATGATAAACAATCAATCTGCGAACATGAAAGCCAATCTTGCCATGGGACTCTCAATTACTGCGTTGAGTTTCTCAGGTTTTTTTGTGCGCTGGGCTGATGCACCCGGACCGATTACATCTCTGTTCCGCATGGCATTTACTGCTTTTTTCCTGACGTTTTTTGTCTTAAAAAAACATTCGCTGCGCTCCTATTCAATGAAGAAAATGATTTTCCCACTGTTGGCGGGCATTTTTTCTGCGCTGGATCATAATTTTTGGAGTTCTGCATTATTTCATACCACTGTTGCCAATGCTATATTATTTAATTATATCGCCCCTGTATGGGTCGCATTAATCGCTTTTTTTCTATATAAGGAAAAACTCACCCGCAAATTCTGGCTTGGCATGGCCTTGACTATGATTGGCGCTGTCACCATTTTTGGCAGTGATCTGATTCAACATCCTCAAATTGGATGGGGAGATACATTAGCAATCATTTCAAGCGTTTTCTATGCCGGTTTCTTTCTCCTATCCGAAAAAGGACGTTTACTAAATCAAGTGGTGGAATACTTGTGGCTCGTTACCTTGTCGGCTACTTTGACCTTAACCATATTGGCATTGATAAATGGTACTCCTTTAAGCGGCTATAATACAAAAACGATTTTTGTATTTATTGGCGCAGCATTATTTGCGCAAATGATCGGCTACCTGGCACTTTCTTATGCCAGTGGTCATTTGCCGGCTTCTACCATCTCCCCCACTATGATTCTTCAACCCGTACTCACTGCAATTCTGGCAGTACCCATATCAGGGGAGCCCATTACGATTCAGTTGATTATTGCTGCCCCTTTAGTATTACTGGGCATATACTTCATCAATCATCAGACAAGCAGCACCATATTATCTGATAGATAATCGCAAATTGCGTTTTCCCCTCTTTGTTCCTCCTAACACAGATTTTGCAGGGGGCAAAACTTCAACAAATTTTTTCAATATGAAGCGTAGTGCTAAACCTGAAGCACCCGAAACCCGCCTTTTAAGCATATTACCCGGATTGTGATTTAGAATACACCTGTCCGAACCTTCACTGTTACAATTGCGCTTCCAATGGATATTGAACCATGAAAACAAATCAATCTACACACATGAAAGCAAATCTCGCCTTGGGAATCTCAATTATCGTATTGAGCTTTTCCGGTTTTTTCGTACGCTGGGCAGATGCTCCAGGCCCCATCACTTCATTATTTCGTATGGCATTTACAGCTTTCTTCCTCAGTTTGTACATCTTCAGAAATAAATCTTCTTTTAAATTATCATTTAAGAAAATTATCTTCCCACTTTTGGCTGGTATTCTAATATCTCTGGATCAATATTTCTGGAGTTCAGCACTGGAATTTACAACCATTGCCAATTCTATTCTTTTGGCCTATATTGCTCCAGTCTGGGTTGCGCTTATCTCTTTTATCTTGTTTAAACAAAAAATGAGCCGTAAATTCTGGCTAGGACTTTCCCTGACGATGATTGGTACCATGGCAATTTTTGGCAATGATCTATTTAACCATCCCCAAATCAACCGGGGTGATATAATGGCTTTTTTCGCCAGTTTTTTCTACGCTGGATTTTTCCTGCTCTCCGAAAAAGGACGCTTGGAAACCAGCGTGGCTGAGTTCCTCTGGCTGGTCACCCTCTCGGGAACCTTTACCTTGACTGTTTTAGCGCTCATCAACGGTAGTCCTCTCATTGGATATAACAACAAGACCATTCTGATATTCATTGGAGCCGCATTGTTTGCCCAGCTAATTGGCTATCTGGCTTTGGCTTATGCCAGCGGTCATTTACCTGCTTCGATTATCTCCCCAACCATGATTCTTCATCCGGTATTAGCCGCCATTCTGGCTATACCCATCTCCGGGGAGCCAATTACCAAACAATTGCTGCTTGCCGCACCATTAATCTTGTTTGGTATATACCTGATCAATCATCAGACTGGGTCTATTGCACGATCCCCATCCTGAAAATAAAAATCAGCAACCGACATTCCCTGAGCAGTTAGCTCATGCAAAATAATTTCAGTCGCCCACTTTGCCCCATTGCCTACAACCGCACAACACTTGTCATCATCCTCATGCGCGCCTGCCTCACGGAATTGCTGTTTATCTTCATCGTTACGCAAATCAAAACTGCGCCCAAATAGTTTTTTATGTACATCCCGGCAAATCACTGTGCCGTAGGTTTCTACAAATTTATCATGGAAGGCACTGCCCAATCGGAAAGAATCATATTTCGCCTTTCGTCCCGTCTGATTTGCTTCCTCCGCTCTGCTTCGACCAAAAAAAGCACTGATCATCATCAATCCGCCCGCATAACTACCACAAGAACCATCACCGCATTCGGCACCCCCACCCGCCAAAGCACTGCCAGCCTGATAGATGGCATCATTTTTGACGCCCAAAGCATCCTGCATTGCTGAAATAACACATTGCGCACATCCTCGATATTGCTGCTCAGCATGAAACCCATTCGTATATGCTGTGTCTATGATTTCTTGTATGTTTTTACCCATGCTCCATCCTGCACTGTTTTATATTGCTGAGCTTAATCCGTTAAATAAACAGTCCGGCATAATGCCGGACTGTTTTCTGAATCACTATTTTGTAACGCGCGGCCAATACCATATTGCCCAATCCTGGGATGATGAACCCTTGGCTGTAACTGCCAGGACTAATTGAATGCTCTGACCATCCAAAGAAGAAAGATCCACATCAACATCTTTTGGTGCATCGGCATATGCCATATTCCATTTTGCTAAATTCGTTAAAGTAGCCCCAACTTTATAATTTAGCTGGAATTCAACATTGCATCCTGAGCCACCCTGTAGACAACCGATTTTTGCTTTGAAGTGATCTCCATCTTCAATGGTAAATGATGGGAAACGTCCGGTAATCACACCATTATTTACCCATTCAGGATGTGTTTCGAGTGCGATCCCATTTAATGCAGTGCCATCCTGTAAGGTTGGGTTATCTTTTCTGATAACAAATCCACCTGCATCACTGCCTGACCCAGGGCAGGGTCGTGCACCTGCACCAGAGACCCAATCCGCATCACAATAGGCAGTTGCCATATTGTATCGTGGTGCAAGAAATAAAATACCCGGGATAATACTCAGCACATACTGAGCTTTTATCTCCACCCAAAATGGATTACTGGCGGCTGTTCCAATACCAAATACAGCACCTGATGCATTACGTATCTTCCAGTATCCTTTATAAGTACCGGCCGTGTCAGGGGCCTTCAAATTTACAGAAATATCAATAGTCTGTCCTGGTGCAACCGAACTAGTAATATCTACAGCTGTTGGACCGTTCATAGCATCCCCGCTATCGAAGATCAAATCATAGCTGGTGTTCCAGGTACAACTTCCGTTATTCTTAATACGCCAGGTTTTGGTAAAATCTTCATTTACTTTGAAAACAGTCCCATCCGGAACAGTCACGTCCGTCACAAACGAAGCCCGGTCGCATGGAATACTGGTAGATGTATAGCTGGGGGTTATCGTGGGTGCGTCTGTTCCTGTTGGTTGAATCGTTGGAGACTCCAAAACGACAGGATCAGTAGCTTGTACGCCTGGTTGCTCGGCAGATTGCTCTGTTGTTACCACTACACCGCCACCTGCCAGTTGCGTCGCTATTTCATTGGCTTGTACAGTTAATGCGACGGCCGTCATCACCCCTTCAGGACTATCTGGTATTTCAGGCTGCGCTGTTTGTGCATTTGGTAAATTGCATGATGAAAGCAGTAATGATAAACATAATAATACATTAAATACGATTGTCTTCTTCATTCTTCCTCCTGAACCATCTCGGGGTAATTCCCCTAACAATGCAAATATCAAATTTTCAACGTATACCAATAACAGCGTTTGTATTTCTATTGTACGAGATATTCCTCACAGTGCAACTGCTCTATCAGCTCATAACCTGACACTTCAGCCTCTCCACCAGTAGATGCTGTCATGTTCCTCATCCATAATGAACATACACGAGCAGTACTGGCTGGTTCACGCTCAATAATAAGAGCAGATAATTCTGATGCAACTTCCAGATTTCCGGTATTCAAATAACCCTCTACAAATACCATCCATTCCTGCATTGTCTTAAACACCTGATCATGTGGATGGTATCCATTCTCTGATCGTGCCTGATCAGCCAGATCAACAACAGCTTCCCAATCCTGGCTTTGTTTAGCCAATGCCGCTTTCTGATAAAAATAACACCAATCATGCTCAGGTTCAGCACCAAATATTTCTTCGGATGGCCTACCATCACTCGTTTCAGTAATTCGCTGCACATTGGATGCTGGCAGCATCGCTTTGGTCAGTGCCGGTAAATATGGATTATCAATCTCATCTGCATCCAGCAGCCACATACAATTCATTTTTCCGGGATCATAATAAACAATCACACTGTCCGGTGTTTGTCCTTCAAACTGAAATGTCCTGAACTGTGTTCTTAAGGGGATATCCAAAGGATGTCCCGCTGATTTTTCAAAGCGCGGATTCATCGCATAAAACCAATAGGGTGTATTTTCACCTTCCTCTGGATACCCTTGATAAAGAATATTCAATGCCGAGGATATTGCAAAGGAGCCCTGATTCGGGAACAATTCATTTTCAGCCAGTACCGCCGTACCTTTTTCAAGGTGCGGAGCCCGCCAGTAAAGCTGCCAATAAAATGAGGTTTGATCTTCCCATGTCTGTTGATAGGCGGCAGCATTGCGAACCTGTAGCACGACAATCAAACCCAGAAATATACTTAATATCATTGTGCGTGGTAAACGTTTAGGGATTGCCCAGGTTAATGCACCTACCCAAAACATGCTCGCGCCAAATAATGCCGGTAAAGCATAGCGGCTGGAATGCGCATCAAACCAGATACGCCGACCGGCTGCCCAGGCAGGTAAACACCCTAAAAGAACTGCCAGTAAGCCGATCAACACCATTTGAGACACCCATTTGGGGTAAGCCTCCAAAAAATCTTTGCCATCTTTCTTTAGTTTCAGCCAGTAAACCATGGATAGGCCAAACACAATTACACCTAAACCCCAGGATAGTTTTATATCCGCAGGGAATAAAGGAAATATTTCATTCACCCCAATATCCATGATCTGCTGCCATTGAGTAACCAGTACATAAAAGCTGTCGGCAAAAACGGTTTTGACAAAATCAATCAATGCTGATTTTGGTGAATTGCGTAACGCATCCAGCAATACGACCTGATTTGGATCATCGGCGGGTAATTGAATCAAGAAAAGCCGATACACCACAAAAGCGACCGCCATCATGGCATACGGAAGCCACCACAACATGACAGAACGGATTTTCTTCTTCCGGTCCAATTCCTGCGCACAGACAACCCATAACAAGAAGGGGCGTATAAGTTCTGAGGCAATGAAATATTCAGTGATGGATAAATGTGCAGCAACCATAATCAGCGACAACGCCAGGTACAACCAGCGTAATTTCCCCCCACGAAAGGCCAATATCATCCAGGCCAGTGAAAGAAAATAAAAGAAATACTGCATCCATTGTTGATGAAACGTTACCGCTAGTGGCTGCATGGTAAACAACGGATAAACCAGGAATAGTGCCCCGGCAAAAGCAGCATGTTTCTTTGCTTTCGGCCAAATCAAGGCTAATACCCACCAAAATGACCAGGCACTTATCCAGCGAATCAGCACCCCAAAAATCTGCCACTTTAACGGACTGCTACCCAGCAATGGCGTTAATACCACATGTGTCCAGGCACTGAGCGGACGATCTTCCAGATAATACTGCCAGAAGCCGCTGCTGCCTTGCCACTGATTAACATATACTTTTGCCCAATCATCCCAATAAAAACCCAATTTTGGTGCCAATATACCAAAACTCAAAACAGCTAAAACAAATAGCGCCGCTGGAATACTCCATACAGGAATAACAAACTTTTCTTTTTCCATAACCGGTTTCCCTACCCCTTAATATATTTCATCAAGCACCTATTCAGGCTGGTATTGCAATTCGTTTATCCAGTTTATCATGATCGATTGACCTTGCGAAGTTGTTGGCATCTGCCGTCAGACAAAACAAACCATGTCACCTGTTTTTGAGTCCTTATCATTGAATGCCCGGCTGATATGGCCACTTCTATAGAATATGCTGGATTATTTATGCTTTTAGTACACATCTATTCATATCTTATCATCAATCAGTATTTGATCCCATTCGCCTTTTCAAATCGGACTATTTACTCAGAATTCAGATTACTTTTATGGTTTGTTCACAAAAAATGTTCTAAATTGATAAATGTAAAATCTCATAATAGCGTAAACCGGGAGGAAACAATGCGCTTATTCGCCCACTTAAATCCTAAATCATGGAAAATTCACACCAAAATTTCTGCTCTTTTCTTTCTTACCATTCTGCTTTCTACTTTAATTTTATCCGGAAACAATTATCTTTCATTAAGTAATGGAATTAAAGAACAAAGCGGAAAGGCGCATATAGTACTGGGTCATGAAATCTACCAACACTATATCGATTTGATGCAAGTAAACATCAATAAAGTCCTGACTTTGAGTCAAATGAATGAAATAATCGCAACAGTTCAATCTAATGGTCAATTAGATCAGGGTCAGCAGTCATTCTATACCAGGGTATTAGAGAATAATGCACAATTCAAATCCATTCTGATTTGCGATCCAAATGGTGTAGTGCTCTATAATAGCGCGGGGGAAGGCAATCAAAGTATCGCACAACATCCAGGCTATACACAGTTGCAGGATGGAGACATACCTTACAACATATCAAACACGCAATCTTCTGATGAAACACAGCAATGGTTCTCAGATATCACCATACCATTATTTAAACAAAGCGCTGAACAACGAATTGGATATATGCAGATTTCCCTGGATATATCCAGTATCTTCGAGGTTTTAGATCAGATCAACATTGGTCAAACGGGTACAATCCTTATCATTAATAATGGTTACCAGATCATATATAGTGCCCAACGCAGCCAAATTGGCTCGCTTGTTACGGAAATCAATCCGTCAGCCTTAACCAGTGAAAATCCATTTTGGTACACAATACAAAATAAAACACTGCATAAACCTGAATTGATATCCGTGATCCCTGGTCAGAGTATTCCTGAAAATGACCTCCAGGGAGCCTTGCTCATCAAACAAAATGTTTCTGAACTATACCTGCCGATCCGTGGTTACCTTATTCGAAATTGGATCATTGCCTTAGTGAGTTTGTTGGTCCTGAGCATGCTTGGCTACTTCATTAGTCAGCGGATTTTCCGCCCTATTAACATCATCAATACCAAAGCAAATTATCTATCACGCGGCGATCTGGGCTTGATGGAAATTGACCATGAAGCAGTAAATTCGATTCTTGAGCAGCAGGATGAATTAGGCGAAACTGGACGTGCATTTTCCTCCATGATTGATTATTTCAGAGATATGAGCATGGCCGCAGCAGAGATCGCAATGGGAAATTTAGCGCATAGCATTGAGCCAAAATCTGATGAGGATGCCCTGGGCAACGCCTTTATGCTCATGATAGCAGCATTGCGTGAAACCATTAGTGATATGAATGATCAGGCAGTACTATTAAAATCTGCTGCCATTTCCCTCACAGGAAACGCCGAAGAAAGTAGTAGTAATATTCAGCAAATCTCATATACCATGCAGCAGGTTTCTGACGGCACTGAAGAGCAAGCCGAGAGTATTCAACAAACATTGACCTCTGTCTCTGAATTAAGCCGGGCAATTGATGGCGTTGCCAATGGTGCCCAGGAACAGGCCGAAGCCGTTCAAAATACGGTTGAAATTACCGGCATTATTAATCAGATCATGACCGAAGTTGGCGAATTCGCCCATACTGTTGCAGAAAGCTCACAAGTTGCAGCCGATTCAGCAAACAACAGCAGCAATGTCGTGCAAGAAACCATACAGGGCATGATGCGCATCAAACAAACTGTTGACCAATCCGTAGTAAAAGTAACTGAAATGGGAAATCGCTCTCAGCAGGTTGAATCCATTTTGGAAACGATTAATGATATTGCAGGACAAACCAATTTACTGGCACTCAATGCCGCTATTGAAGCAGCGCGCGCGGGTGAGCATGGAAAAGGATTTGCGGTTGTCGCTGAAGAAGTCCGTAAATTGGCAGAACGATCCGCAGCGGCTACTAGGGAAATCGCCAATATTATTGATGGTATCCAGAAAAGCGTTCAGGACGCCGTTTCTGTCATGGAAGATGGTGTCAGTGAAGTGCAAACAGGTGTACAGTTGGCAAATAATGCAGGTGAAGCACTGGGCAGTATACATCGGGATATTAATACGCTCAATGTTCAGGCAGAACAGGTCGAAATCGCCATGCGCAGTATGACCAATTCAGTAAATGATCTTGTGAAATCATCTGAAACAGTCTCTGCCGTTGTAGAAGAAAATACCGCTGCCACAGAGGAAATGGCGGCCAGTTCAAGTGAACTGACAATGTCCATTCAAGGTATTTCTACCATCAGTGATGAAAATAAGGCACTCATTGAAATGGTAGCTAATTCAACCGCTTCATTATTCCAACAAGCTGATCAGGTCACAAGCGCAGCCCAGGAATTAATGACCCTGGCGGATCATCTGGCTAATATCGTTGAACAATATCAACTAGAAGAATAACAAAGCAATCCATTTTAACTGATGAAAGCAGCCAGACAATAAATTGGCTGCTTTTTTCGTTCTCAAAATAGTATTCGCAAAATTCATTTTTTGATTTTTAATCAACATCTGAACTTTTAGGTCAGCCTTGCAGAAACGCAACCCCTGGTTTATGATAGGAAACGTATATATTAATAATATTTAACCCTTTATTGGTATTAAAATGACCATGAAATTCAAAGAGATCACGTATCTAAGTCATCATACCGTAGGAATTGTAAAAAGCATGGATATCGATCAGATCAAATCCACCAGTCTGATGATACTGCGTAAAATCAACCACATTACAGGGGGCTTGCTCTCTATTATGCGGGATGCTTTTGGGCATTTTGCGAAAGATCGTGCCGTAGAAGCTGCTGCCACAATCGCATACTTCTCTATTTTTTCTATTTTTCCCCTGATCATTGGTATTATTTCTCTGGCCAGTAATTTTCTGGAAGCCAGTTACGTTCGGCAAAATCTGGTAACGTATATCACCAACACCTTTCCTATTTCATCCGGCCTTATCATAACGAATATTCAAGTCGTTCTTGATCAACGTGGAACCGTTGGTGTTCTGGCGCTGGGTGGTTTGATTTGGTCAGCAACAGCCATGTTTAACACCCTGGCGCTCAACCTGGACCGTGCCTGGCCGGACGCTGATTCTCACAACGTACTTGAAAGACGGCTGGTTGCCATTGCCATGTTTGTTAGTTTGGCCGCGCTGCTGATTGCTACCATTCTTCTTTCGGCCACATTGGATGTTTTACCTCATTTCAATATCAAATTATGGGGCACATTATCCACATATGAAACCACGATCTGGAAAATTTTTTCCAATATTGGTCCGTTTATCTTACGATTTGGAATCATCTATGCAATATATCGCTTTGTACCCAAGGCCTATGTACCATCGAATTCTGCGTTTTGGGGTGCATTATTTGCCACTTCCGGTTGGGAGTTGGTTACCACCCTCATTACCGGTTATTTTAGTACAGGATTGGTACAATATGAATTAATATATGGATCGCTGGGACGCATTATTGCATTAATGCTCTGGATTTATGCCAGCAGCATCATTATCTTACTTGGCGCATATATCTCGGCTGCACATGATCGTTATCGAAAATCACAAAAAATACAAGCTTGATTTTCACCATGCTGCCCACACGATTAATAGAAAATCATTCAATTAACCATAGTTTCAACTATAGGAGACAACAAGATGTCTACTCCAACCCACACTGTTATTTCACCTGCTGAAATCAATACAGACAATTTATCAGTACCTGCACAAAGTATTCTCAGTCGCTCTTTACTGGAAAATGATAAACTCAAATGGATGCTCTTTCAGTTTGCTGAAGGCCAGGAATTATCCGAGCACACCGCATCCATGCCTGCTATTATTAATATTCTTGACGGCAGCTTTGATTGCAAAATCGGTGAAGAAACCCTAATTGCCCAGCCTGGCACATTAATTTATATGGAGCCCAACACACCGCATAGTCTGAAGGCAAAAAAAACAGCATCATTTTATCTGATGCTGTTGAAGTAATCTCTATCTGGTTTTACGGCGTGTATGAAAATTCCATAGCCGGGATATCAGGTATTGTAAACGAATAGCCCAAATCCGGAGAGAAGGTACCCGTATAAGTACAATTGTCAATCATGATGTTGCTTTCGCATTGTACGCCAACAACCACCACCCGCCATAACCCAATCGCAGTATTGGGTAAATAGGCGTCAAATTCTCCATTTGCCATTGTATAAACTTCACTTCGCAACACTTCTTCTCCGCTGCCCTGAACAATGGCAATACCAACCCTGCTTACACCACTATTATCAGCAGTGTTGGTAACTTTTCCATGAAAAATCGTTGAACCCGTAGGAACCATAACCGGAATAACGTCCGGTTCAATGTATGGATTCACAAAATCAGCATACATCCAGCCAAAATTGTTATCCCTCGGCTGTACGTAAAGCCAATCACCATCAGGAGTTTGTCCTAAAATTGTTACTAACGTACCGATATTGTATGTGCCTACCACATCATGAATTGTTGTTGGACCAGAACGCATGTTAATGCTGGTAACCGTTGTTTCACCTTCCAATATGGAATCCGTTTGAGGTGCAATACTTGCCGTGGGTGTAATAGTAGCCACTTCTGCAACTTCTGGTTGTTGCGTCTCTTCCATCACTGTGGCGGTATACATGACCAGTGCCGGTGTAGCCGTTTCAGCAGGAGCAACTTCTTGTGTCGGTGCAGCAGGTGCTTGCTCTGCAGAAGGGACATTACATCCTGCCAGCAAGATGGTGATAAATATGATGTTTAACCAATAACTTTTCCTTATTTGCAACATAACTACCTCCCATCCGTATTCCTGTATAATATTTGTACCATAAAACGAAATATAAACGTATAAATTACGTTCCATTCATCAGTTGTAAAGGCGGACTAAATGGGCAAAATTCAGAAAATACAAAAACGTAGCGGTGCCATCGTTGATTTCATCCCGGAAAGGATAACCAATGCTATTTATCGGGCAGCAGTCGCTGTCGGCGGCAGAGATAAATCTACTTCTGAGCGTTTATCCGAGCAGGTTGTACAAATATTGGAACAACGCTGTCCGGAGAATTGCATCCCTCATATCGAAGATATTCAGGATATTGTTGAAAAAGTACTCATTGAAAATGGGCACGCAAAAGTAGCCAAAGCCTACATTCTCTACCGTGATGAACAAATCCGAAGCCGACGTAAAAAAGCGGCACTAGAATCCCGTCCCTCGGAAAATATTCCCTGGTCAAAAATTTATCACAGCCTGGTTTGGTCAGTTGAAAACAAACTGGATACCATTCAATTGTTTAATGAACGCATTGCAAAAGGTGAGTATCAACAGATCGTCAACGCCTCCGAATCCGCATATGAGGATCAAATTGAGCAAACTGCACAGTTGATTCTTGAGCGCATAGATGATATCCGTATTGTGATTATCACCGGCCCATCTTCATCCGGAAAAACCACTAGCACAACAAAAATTGGCGAACACCTGCGCAAACGAGGTTATCAATTAATTACCCTTAATGTGGATCATTATTTCTTTGACCTGTCCATGCATCCCAAGGATGAATTTGGCGATTATGATTTTGAAACACCGCAGGCATTAGATCTCGATCTGATTAATCAACATCTCAAACAACTCATAGCCGGAGAAGAAATCATTATGCCGTATTATGATTTCAAAACCGGTACGCGAAAACCCAATCAAACACCATTACAAATTAAGAAAAATGAAATTATCCTGATTGATAGTCTGCATGGTTTGTACGGCAAAATGACCGAAGGCATTCCCTCAGAACAGATGTTTAAGTTATATCTTGAGCCATTGCTGCAAATGCGGGATGAAAAGGATGAGTTTATCCGTTGGACAGATATCCGCCTGATACGCCGTATGCTGCGAGATGCTGCGCACCGCGCTTATGATCCCGAGAAAACCCTGCTGCATTGGCATTATGTACGCGCCAGCGAAATGCGTAATATCATCCCCTATGTGAACACCACTGATGCGATCATCAATAGTGCCATGCCATACGAATTGGCTTTATATTCACATAAAATGCTTGATCAATTTAATCAATGGACAGAAAAATACAAAGATGATCCTTTACGCGAGGATGCATATACCCGTGCCAGTAGAGTAGCCAAAGTACTGGCACAATTTACCCCCATTGCAGATGAATCTCCCATACCGCTTACATCAGTATTGCGAGAATTTATTGGTGGCAGCGTTTACGAACAACATTGATGCTAACGTGCTTCATCTCGATAATATGTAATAGCCTGACGGATTAAGGTCAGCATGGTTTCACTGCTGTCTAATAATTCGAATCCTGCCTGATATACGGTTTCATTTTCGCCTTGCTGTACCCAGATACAACGTGCCTGAAAATAAACCGATTTAATATTATCAAATATCTCCGGAAAATCCATACGTAGCGAGAGTTGATCCCCTTTTGCTATTGGCGTTTCCATATATAACATCATACCTTTTGCAGAGAGATCCCCCAAATTCCCAATAAATTCACTATTGGTTTGGTTAAAAACCCGCATAAAGTGAATTAATTGACTACGTTTTACTTCCCTTTTATCATTCACAATAAACCTCGATTTTCACACTTAATTATCAACCAATAAGCCTACCTTCCACGCTTGGTAAATTTGCCCATCTGACGGGAAAGCCGCCAACGTCGTACAATTTCGTTTAACCGAATCAAATATCTTGTCCGCTTGACAGCATCAACCTCATCTTGCGATAAATTAGATAATGCCCCGCGAATTTCCTCTGCTAATTCTTCTGTAAGTCCGTTTTCCTCCAATTTTGCGATCCATTCATCCCGTTTCTTTTCATCAACCGGGAACCCCTCCAACATAACAATCAATTGTTTCTCTTCTTGTGACTTCTTACCAGGCATACATACCTCTTTTCTAAACCAGTATTCCCCTATAATGTCGGTGTCTGTGATATGTGAGGCGGTTCAGTTCCTACTTTGACACCTTTTTCTATGCTTTGCCGCGTTTTACGGCAACAATTTCAGCCATGATCGATAAAGCGATTTCATCTGGCAAACGACTACCAATAGGCACACCAATTGGACCATGAATGCGTTCCATCTCCTTATCATTGTAGCCCAATTCAGTTAATCCTGCTCGTCGATCGGATTGTGTTGCCCGTGAACCTAATAAACCAATATATCTGAATGGAAGTTTCAATCCCATATCTAATGCCGGAATATCAATTTTCGCGTCATGACTTAAAATTACCAGATACGTTGATGCATCTGGCCTTAATCCAGGGATCGTCTCTTGCGGCCACTGTTTATATAACTCATCAACATATGGAAAACGCTCTTTCGTAGCAAAGGCAGCTCTAGGATCAATCACTATTGTATGGAAATTCATTTGCTTCGCCAGGTTTACCAAATGAATCGCAATATGCGCAGCGCCAATAATAATCACTCGTTCCCCAGGTAACTGTGCATCAAAAAAAACCACCAAGGACTCATCCCCTGATTTGACCGTTTTCAATGCTGAACGGTGAAGTTGCCAAATTTCATACGCTGTCTGCGCAATATCTGTATCGGTCTGTTTATTGCCAGTACTGCCTTTGATTTCACCCCCCGGCAAAAACAATAATTTCTTTCCGGCATAAGTACCTTCAACAATCGTGGCAGTTACAAAGTATTGCTCCGTTTCAGACAATGTCAGTATTTCCGGGAAATTATTCAATGCTTCATTGGAACACATTAATTCAACATATACGTCAATATTTCCCCCACACGTTAACCCTACATCCCAGGCCTGTTCATCAGCAATACCATAATGCAATCGTTTCGGTATACCTGACCTTATAACCTGTAACGCCTCTTCTACAACTGCCCCTTCCACACACCCTGCGCTAACGGATCCGCTCATTTCTCCATCTGAAGAAATCGCCATTTTGGCGCCAATTCCTCGCGGCGCAGAGTGGTTCGCATCAATTACAGTGGCCAGTACAATTTTTTTGCCTTGTCTTGTCCAATTTTCAATGTCGCTCAACAATTCACGCATGTAATTCTTCCCGTTTTTTTAGCCTATCATAATCATACATAGGTATTCTAAAAAACTAAAGTAAATATCAGGGGAAAAACATAATTTGTGCGTCTGGTTGATCAAATACTTATTATCTATTCCTTTTTAAAATCCAATACACCACTATTGATACAGTATCTTAATCCAGTTGGCTGCGGACCATCTTCAAAAACATGTCCAAGATGTGCATCACATGAATTGCAACGCACTTCAACACGATTCATGCCATAAGAATCGTCACTGGCTTGATCAAGGGCATCTTCTTCAATTGGGCTTACAAAACTAGGCCAACCTGATCCCGAGTCATATTTATCTGTTGAAGAAAATAACGCACTTCCGCAACTTGTACAAACATAAACACCCTTTTCCTTATGATAGTAGTATTTCCCAGAGAACGGAGGTTCTGTTCCCTTTTCTCTGGTTAAATGAAATACATCTTCCGGGAGCTCCGTTCGCCACTCTTCATTCGATTTACGTATTTTCTCTTTCATAGCCTCACCA
Source organism: Chloroflexota bacterium (assembly GCA_016838895.1). Classification (GTDB taxonomy): domain Bacteria; phylum Chloroflexota; class Anaerolineae; order Anaerolineales; family Anaerolineaceae; genus UBA5203. The sequence goes on along the minus strand of JAEKNU010000024.1, from coordinate 22,157 downwards.
CCAATATTTAGATATTTATGATCTATATTTACAGTATACAACAAAAAAACTGCCTTCCAATATCAGAAGACAGTTTTTTCATTAATCTTTTGTAAGATTATTCATCTTTATATTGAATGGATACATTGGTTTGCCCCTGGTTTAAAGCAACCAACTGTATGACCATTAATTTACCGCTACTATGGCCGGTATATACAAAACTGGCTGTCATATCAGTAATTATTGTTTTATCATCCAGTACTTTTAATCCCTCCCTTGCAAAGGAGATCTGATAGTAATCCATCACATCTTCCATAGGACGCATCATTTGAAAATTAACCATATCTCCCAATTGAGTTATGTAAATGGCATCCTCAGGGATAATGTATTTTTCGCGGATCTCATCAATATCCATGCCCAATGATGCACTGACCGTTTCCTGAACAGCTTCTATTTCCAAATCACCAAAAGCAGCCTGAGTCTCTTTAAGATCTTCCAGACCAGTATCAGCAAATTCAACCAACGTTCCTTCTACTTTCTCGGTTAATTGATCTGCCTGTTCTTCAACAAATTCACTTGCAAATTCTGTTGCGAAACAAGCGCTGCCAAAAATTAAAATAAAACTCATAAAGAGAAGTATTACTTTCTTTTTATCCATAACTTCCTCCCGAATACATTTCGGACCCCTACAAATCCATGCAGGCAATATCATGGCAATTGATCAATGCGATCGACGACGCCATATGGGATATTTTAACGGTTCCGGCATGGTAAATGCAAATATTAAAACACCCAATATACTAAAACCGGATAAAGCAATTGTGGTTTGCTGTAGTGACAACAAATCAGCTAATGCCCCCACAATTAATGGACTGGCTGAATTACCGCCATCGCCAATTAACCTCCAGATGCCCAAAAATTCCCCGCGTAATGCTGCAGGAGCAAAATCAGCTCCCAGGGTCATAATTAATCCGGCGCTGATGCCATTGCCAAAGCCCCCAATCAATGCCATAGCCAGTAAACCATTGTAGCTTGTGGTAAATGGAATCAAAAATAAACTGATCCCCAACAATGCAATACTGGGAACCACAGAAAACTTTCTGCCCAGATTGTCCATAATCCAACCGGCAGGGATAAAAAGAAACATATCCAACAAAGCCGTCAAACTGAGTATTGCTCCAATATCATCTACCGCCAGGCCCAACACCTTTACACCAAAAAGTGGAATAATCACGCGTGGGCCGCTCCTTAATAATGAGAGGATAAATTGTCCGGAGCCGCCTGTCAGAAATATTTTTTTATTTTCTCGGGCCACTGAACCAATAGATCCTTTTTCATGATTTTTACCAGCCAATATAAATTCCGGCATAAAGAAAAACAAAACAATAAAAGCCAGACATACCATCAGAAAGAAAAAAATAAACCCTGAACGAAGCTCAAAATTCACTGCCAATAACCCTGCCACAAATGGACCTACCACACGCCCCATACGAAATACCCCGCCTACCAGTGAAACAGCCCTACCACGAAATTGTGATGGTAATTTATCCGAAATCAACAGCATCCTGGCAACGCCATAAAATGAAAAGCCAAAGCCGCCAATGATCTGTAAAATAAATACCATCCAGATCTGATTCACCCAGAAAAGACTCAATGTACACAAGCCCCAGGTTAATACACCCACAAACATGGTTTTGCGAATCCCAAGACGGTGCAAAATCATACCGGCAGGCACATCACCCAATAGTGTTCCTAAACCTTGCCCCGCCAGCACCAGGCCAATCCAACTGTAACCAACCTTGAAACTGTCTGCAAACAAAGGCAGAATAGGTGTCATGGTACTATGAGCAACCGCCAGAAGAAATGTTGGCAGGTATAAGGGCAATATCAATTGCCGAATGGTCATGGCTTTGTTTTTTTCTGTTTTCATTCCCATTCACTAGTTAAAGCTTAAGTGATTTAAAGTGGCTTGAAGAAATCTCAAGCCACAAAAAAACGATTTCTTAATAAAGATTTATTGTAAAGTTCGATGAATGCCCAGCAAATCCCCTAAAACGGCAAATCCTGTTTCCATACGACCGGCTCCAGCACCAATCAAGGTTACATCGCCCAACAAATCAGTTGAATATGTGATCGCATTCGTGGCACCGTCAACACCAGCCAAGGGGTGGCTAAGTGGTACACGTGTGGGTTTCACACTGGCGAAAATCTGTCCGTCTTTCTTTTCCAACGCACCAATCAATTTCCATTTTTCATTATGCTGTGCAGCTAATTCAATATCAGCCGGGGTAATCTTTGTGATGCCTTCCAGATCAATGTCACTAAGCTTGATCTCCGCATCCATTAGCATCGCTGCCAAAATCACGACCTTTCCAGCAGCGTCATGGCCTTCCACATCCCCGCTTGGATCAGCTTCGGCATATCCCAGCGACTGAGCTTCCTGCAAAACATCCTCATAGCTGGCACCCTCAGCCATCTTGGTCAGCATATAGTTCGTGGTGCCATTCAATATGCCCTGAATTTTATTAATACCTGCTCCTTGCAAAAGCTGCGTTGCCAGGCCCAGGGCTGGCGTTCCACTCATCACAGTGCCCTCTACGCCAAACTTCACACCATATAACCGCGCTTGTTCAGCCAATTCCTGATAGGCTAATGCCGCCGGCCCTTTATTGGTGGTCACGACATGCTTTTTATTCTTAATCGCAGCATCAACATACTGAATGGCAGGCTGTCCCGTCTTAAGATCAGTAAAGCTCATTTCAACGACAACATCGGCATTACTCACTACGATGGTTTGGATTGCATCCATATTCCTTGCTTTGGCAGGCAAGGATTCCAGTTTTCCGTTTTTTTGTACCACATCCAGCAACTCTGCAGGATCATAACCCTCGGGTTGGTAAATACTGCCCTTTAAGGCATCGCATATGGCTACAATGCGAAAAGATGCACCTGTTTCGGTAGTAATGGTTTCCCCATAGTCTCGAAGAATTTGTACAAAACCCTGACCTACATTTCCGAATCCAATTAACGCTAACCGATACATCTTCATTATTTCTACTCCTTGATTAGTTGATTGTACAGCTAAAATATAGCATCTCCCCATTATACCGTTTAAGAGACATTCAAAAGGATTTGAATGAAAGGTATTAAATCCTGTATACTTATTTAATAAATTAATGATATTTTTCTCTATCGGTAAACAACTATGATTGAAATTAAAGTACATCTATTTGCTCATCTAAAACAGAAAGCAGGCACTTCCCTAGCTGTCCTGAATTTACCCGAACAATCCACGGTCCTTGATTTAAAAAATGAACTTGTTTCCCGTTTTCCTTCCTTGCAAGGGCAATTAAAAAGCATGGTTGCCCTCGAAAATCACTCTCAAATTCGATTGGATGAAGAAATACTATTGAAAACAAGCGAAATCACAATCATTCCACCAATTGGTGGCGGATAAAACCATTTTCAAATCATAGCTGCATTTTGCTTAGGGACATCGCACCACTAATAAATAAGCATTGGAAATTTGCACTGGACCCGGCATTAATTGAATGGATAAACCTTCATTTAGATATGGTATCACGCCTAAATGTCCTTCAGGAACCGTGATGGTTTCTGCAACAACTGCCTGTAATGTCCATATTTTTTGTTGAGCATTGTAATCCCACTCACCAGGTGTACCACCATACAAAACTGCTGCTGTATCTGTATCTGTCGGACAGGGATTAATTTCTGCCCCTGTTACATTTAATTTTTCAATCAATGGTACCGGCATTGAAATCTCCTGTACCTCAGGTGGAATCATATTTTGTATTGCTTCAGGGAGATTTTCATATTTCATCACTGAAACACTTCTTGGGTCATCGCCCGCTGTAAAACTGGAGGCTGTGCGGTATTGTATATAGACAATCAAACCATAAGCAAGCAAACAAATAAACGGAACAATGATACAGCCTAATGCCCAGCGAGGCATGCTAACAGTTGGAGCAACCTGTTTGACTTTTCGTTTAGATATGAAATCAATAATTTCATCAATTTCTTCTTCCGCTAATTCAGAGTACTTATTTAAAGTCTCTTTAATTTGTTGCTTACTGGTACCATATTCAAACAGATCTGCTGCATTCTCAATGACTTCTGCTGGATATTTATTGTAAATTGAATCTCGCTTATCTGATGTTGTCCCTTCAGCAGGTGAAACAACGCTTTGCTTTTTAATGGGTTTTTGTTCTTGCTTTTCTGCTTTTGGTATTTCACGTGTACTTGAGATGAGCGTTTTCATCTCTACCCACTGGCCCACAAACCCTGTACTTACCCCAACCGGATCATGTAAAACATATATACTTGATTCGTTTTTTGCTACGCGAAAAGCCATTTCACAAGTTGGACACACAAAATGATCTGGGGATTCAGGCTGATGCTCAATGATTAATGGCGCTGAGGAACAATATGGGCAGCGTGATTTCTCTAACCAGCTTTGGGGGATTTGATCACGAGGGACTAGATTTTCCATGCGCTTACCTGCTTAGTCTCAGAATCAGATTTACTAAAAATATTCACCACTCCCTGTATTTCACCAGGAATGTTAAATTGATTTTATCATAGCCTCAAGAAAAATTACTTGCCAAAGTGTTTACAAAATGAATGATTTTATGAAACTGCAGCATAATAATTCTGTATCGTGTATTGTAATATAACGCTCCTGTTTAGTAAGCTTCATCCCCATGCGTTCGTAAAAAATCCTGGCACGCATATTTTCTTTTAGCGTCCATAAAAAGCATCCCGGAGCCTTGTTTTCTGAAAAAGTTGTAAAAGCATGCTGCATTAATACTTTTCCTACCCCTTGCTGCCAATACTTCGGATACACATAAATTGCATAGATTTCGCTGAACTCTTTTGGTAAATTAATTGCTTCCCTGGATTCACCAAAGATGGCAAATCCCATAATTTGCCCCTCTCTCTCAGCCAGAACCACATACTCTGCAGCTTTAGGATTAATAATTCTTTCTTTCCAGCGTGTAACAAATCCTTCAACACTTAATGTTGAAAGTACTTCATCAGAGATTAATTCTCGATATCCGATTTTCCAGGTTTCGAAATGTAATACTGCCAATGCATCTATATCATCAAGCTTTGGTTTCCGTATGATGATTCTCATAAATGTGTACTCCAACGAATGGTCAAAACAATTATAAGACAAGACCAACTGTACACCAAATCCGATCAGATGATATTTGTGTTATGCAGCGTTAATAAATTTTTCAGCTTGCACTTTTTGCATTGGAAACAAGGTTGCAGGTACATTTTCCTCACCCAATGACTTAAATACCATGTATCTTGCACAACTTTCATTTTCCCCCAGACAATACTTTCTCTTTAATCGATCTGCCGTTGAAGGCATATCCATCATCACTTCATTAAAAAAAGGACAATCTTGCAAACACTCACAATCACTCATAAATTATCTCCAATAATCACTTCCCAAATAAGCTACCAATAATAAACATATATCCTATTGTATGTTTGAATGACATTTGTAAGTATTAAGATTGGATTAATTTTGCCTATCAAGACCCTAAATTTAATATTTATCACGATGCGCTTAATTTTCTCATAGACGGAATATGATAAAATTTGCCTGTTATGGATATTTCTGATCATTTAAAAGGAATCCTGGATACCTTACCCGACAAGCCCGGCTGTTACATCATGAAAGACAAAGCCGATACCATTATTTATGTTGGAAAAGCGGTTAATCTTAAAAATCGGGTACGTTCCTATTTTCACGCCAGTGCCGAGCATCAACCCAAAGTTCGCCAATTGGTAAAAAATATTATTGATATTGAATGGATTGTGGTCGGCTCGGAACTGGAAGCCTTGATTCTGGAAATGAACCTGATCAAGAAACATCGACCCAAATACAATATTCGATTAAAAGACGATAAACGCTATCCGTACATCAAGGTTCACTGGAAACAGAATTTTCCGAAAGTAACAGTTACCCGTTACATGGAAGAGGATGGTTCCCGCTATTTTGGACCCTATACCAGCGTATGGGCGGTACATCAAACTCTGGATGTGCTGCGCAGAATATTTCCATATCTGACATGTGACCGTGAAATTACCGGTGAAGATGTACGCGCCTGTTTGTATCATGATATCAAGCTATGTACTGCACCCTGTATTGGCGCCATCTCCAGTGAAGAATATCGTAATATGATCAATGATTTGTGTAATTTCCTCAATGGAGAAACACAAGGGATTGTTCAACGTTTATCCAAAGAAATGAAATTTGCTTCTGAGCAGTTGCTTTATGAAAAAGCAGCCGCCCTGCGTGATCGTATTCAGGCCATTGACCGCGTTGTAGAAAAACAAAAAGTAATTTCGACAGAAAAAATCAATTCTGATGTGATTGCCATGGCACGTGAAGATGGCGAAGCCTGTGTGCAAATCTTCTTTATCCGGGCCGGTAAACTAATCGGCCGCGAGTACTTCATTCTGGAAGGCACCGAAGACGAAGCTGAAAGCCAAATTATCAGTCAGTTCATGAAACAATTCTATACTGAAGCCGCCAGCATTCCCAGCCAGGTATTATTACCCAATCAAATTGAGGAATCCCAGGTTATTTCAGAATGGTTGAAGACCAAGCGCAACTGTCAGAAAGTAGAATTGAAAGTGCCCCGCCGCGGTGAAAATGCCGCCCTGATCAAAATGGCCAGCGAGAACGCCGTTGAAACACTCAGTTCGCTGCGTACCCAATGGCAGGCCGATAAAGACAAGCAACGCCAGGCATTATCAGAAATTAGCGAAGCCCTTAAATTGCCAGAAATACCCTACCGTATTGAATGCTATGACATATCCAACACCCAGGGTACCTCTGCTGTAGGCAGTATGGTCGTTTTTCAACAGGGCGTACCCTATAAAAAACATTATCGGCGCTTCAATATCAAAACGGTTGTTGGCCCGGATGATTTCGCCAGTATGGAAGAAGTTTTACGCCGTCGTTTTAAACGTTGGGAATCATATCATTCACAAAATGATCTGTTAAAAAAGAAAGATGAGTCCTTCAGTGTGCTACCTGATCTCCTCATCGTAGATGGTGGGAAAGGACAACTCAGCCGCGCCGTGGCAGTACTGCAGGACTTCAACTTACTCGACAAAGTCGCAGTGACCGGCCTGGCAAAACAGCAGGAGGAACTCTTTGTTCCCGGAAAATCGCTCTCCATTTTATTGCCCAGAAAATCACAAGGGTTGTATCTGGTACAGCGCATACGTGATGAAGCACATCGTTTTGCTATCACAGCGCATCGCAATAAACGCAGCAAACTGGGTTTGGTATCCCGTTTGGAGGCAATTCCCGGAATTGGACCCGCCAGACGTAAAAAATTGTTGGCATATTTCGGTTCCATTGATAAAATTCAATCAGCAAGTGTTGAAGAAATCTCAAAAGCAGGAAAAATGCCCACGGAACTTGCCCAGAGTCTAAAGGAGTTTTTAGAGTGAGCGCAATGAAAAAATCTGCTTGGGTAGTCGATGACGACGAAGATCATATACGTACCCTGCAGAACATGTTTACCTCACTAGGCTTTGATTCAAAAATCTTTGCCTACCCCCGTGATGTTGAAGATAACGTCACCAATGGCTTCAATCCCGATCTGTTACTTGTCAATTTAAATCTTTCAGAAAATCGCGCCGTTGAATTAATCGCTTACATCCGCGAGAATGAATTATTGGATGACCCGCCCATTATTATCCTCAGCGATGAATATAATGAAGAATCAGAATACGCTATTCAAATCGGCGCCGACGATCAACTTTCATTTCCGCTTACACTCGAAGAACTGGAAACTGCCGTTTCCAATGCATACGAACGCAGAAATCAGGAAGAGATTATCGAGGAAGACCAAGAAGAGTTCTGATCCTACGCCCGCTTGAACGATTTCCCCCAAACTTGACAGTTACCCTTCACAGCCAGGCGTACTTTTTACGCCTATAGATTTGTCCATTTATTCATACAAAGGATGAATAAATCTGGCCGTTAATTATTGCTTAATTAGAACATATGTTTTATAATATATTACCTTCATTTCTTCCTTAAGGAGTTAAGCATGAAATTGTCCCTGACCCAGCGTAAAATGAAAAAAATCAAATATTTCGTCTTTCAGCATGGACGTTTACTTGAACGCAAACTTTTCCAAAACTTTTTTGAAGACGGCTCAATTGATGCCTGCCTGGATGTGCTGCGCACCTATCAGAACGCTGATGGCGGATTTGGCAATGGCCTGGAGCCAGACCTGCTTTGCCCGGACAGTACGCCCATTGCAATGGAAACCGCATTCTACTACCTGGATATGCTTGACCGTTCCGATGAAGACATCATTAATAAGAGCATAACCTGGCTGCAGAACAACCTGAATAGTGACGGCACCTTACCTTATCCACCAGAATCATTGAAACAATATCCGCATCAACCCTGGTGGAGCAACCCGGATCGTTTCCGTATTCTGAGTATCGTTTCCTACCTCAAGAAATGGAACATCAATGCTGCAGAGCTATACGCTAATGTGCATAAATACTTTGAATTATGCATCCTGCCCCATCCGCTGCAATTTTATGATTATCCTTATTACATGTATTTGAAATATTTTCCGCATACTGAAATACGGGAGATTCAATGGAAACAGGTCAATGTCGTTCTTCCCGAATTATTTGAGCGTGAGCCAAAGCATTACCCGCTCATTGGTCGGCATTGGTATCTCTCTATGGATAATTTCAGCAAAAAAGAACAAGAATTACAGGTTCAGTTATGGATAGAAGGCCTGCAGGATGACGGCGGTCTGGAAATCGTCTACCAGGACCTGTTCTGGTGGCGCCCGATCTGGACAATGGACGGTCTGATGGTGATGAAGAAATTTAATTTAGTAAATATCTAACAATTGTTTGTTAAATCGCAAAGCCGGAACGGGTGCATCTGGCTTTGTTTTTCTTTAAGGAAATTGCTTTCAAAATAAACTCAATATCCATGACAATAAAGTTCTTCACCCAATTCACGGATATTCGGCTGTAATGCATAGGAATCTCCATCCATTGCACGCAAGGTGAAACAGGCATTGCGTCGCAAGAATTGATCTTCATTGATTATCGAAGCATATCCACGTACGAGATCTTCATCCCCTACAAATGCCGCAGCCTGTAAAAATGGCATCCATTCGGAACGGTCATTGGGCCGGAAATCCAATACTGCTGCTTCATCGGCAATCGCTAATACCTCATCCCAATTTTCTACTTGTAATGCCATTTCCGCTTTCTGATAATAATAGCACCATTCATGAACTGGTTCTTCACCGAAAATATAGTCAATGGGTTGCGCTTTCTCACCATCCAGAAGTAGTGTGTTGATATTTGAATAATATGACAAAATCAGTATTTGATCATTATCTGATCGTGTAAGCCGCGGCCAACGTGCATCCATAGCATGCACACATGATGAAGTTGTTGGTTGAGAAAGGACCAAAAGTTTACCATAGTCCAAATGACCGGAATGTGAGCGAAAATCCCAAATATCTCCTCCGCCAATCATGATTTCCTTGGTAGTTACATAATTAATTGGTACTGCAGTAATTGGATACTTCACCGGTTGTGAATGATCATAACCTGGAGCAAATATCAAGTTGGCTGGACCCCAGACAATATCCTTTTCTTCACCTTGATGGAATCCGGGAAATTGTGCCAGAATGGTCGTGCCATCATCCATCGTGTTCGCTCTCCAAGTCATTTGCCACCAGAATTCCTGCACCTTTTGTTCTTCAACGAGTGCTTTTTCGGCAATACTAAAATGAGCCAACACAGAAAACACAATAATACTTGTAACAATACCATATCGGAAAACAGGTTCTTTTACCAGAGAGACCAATCCAATGATCATCATGGAAGCTGCCAGCGATGCAGGCAAAGTGTAATGGGAATACGCAGAAAACAAAACAACCCGATTGGCAATAATAATAGGCAGCACACCAAATATTACCCCAAGCAAACCAAACCAGAACGCTTCTTTTTGCCAGGATATTTGATCCAGTGCCATAATCGACGGTCTTCCAATCTCTGCTTCCTTTTTTCCAATCAGTAAACTGAAAAGAAGAATACTAAATAGCACCATCGCCACAATAATGATTCCGAAAGCCATTTGGCGCAATGGCAGAGAGAAAAAATGCTCATAGAATGGAACAATCCACGAAAATATAGCTGTATTTAATAAACTCCGCACAAAATGGATAAACCAATTTGCGCCTGTTGAAAACGGGTGTGAGAACAAATTGTGAAAATGTCCGACTATATTCGTTTCAGGCCGTTGGTTCTGGAATAGGAACAGATTCCAGAACAAATATCCGACAGGGATTAATAAGTAAACCCAGGCCTTGCGTAATACCATGAAAATCTGTTTGAAAAATGGTCTTTTTCCTTCCTCATGAATAAGAAAGAGATATACACAAAAAAATCGCAACGCCTCCATACCGGCTGCATAATCAACAAAGAAGATATAAATCCAACCAGAAAGAATAGATATGGATGCAAAAACAAATTTCTTCCAGTACTCATTTGCTTTGATGGCATGAAGCATAAACAAAATAGAAAGCACCTGAAAACACACACTTATAATCATGGGTTGATATTCAACCCCGGAAATCCACCATTGGTATCCGGGATAAATCGTGAAGAGCAGTGCCATCCAGAACGTGGCTTGTTTTTGCTCAGGCCATAAGAATCGAAATAGTGCCAACGCAGCAACCCCTGAAAGCAATCGCCAGATATACGTACTTACATGATAAGGCAATGGATGTGTCCCAAACCATCGAAATAACCATTCAAACAAATAACCTCGTGCAGGTCTATCAATGGCAAACATGGTATGGAAAATGCCCTTCCCGCCTGAAAAACCGTCCACAATGTAGTACCAATCATCACGATAAAAGTTAAAATCAGCAACATGTGGCAAATATGTCAGCGCTGAAATCACAATCAGTAACAGGATTCCATGCCAGCCTGAAAATGTGCTGCAAATAATTTTTTGAGTTAGCTTGTGAACAAGTTGTGATTTTTTTCTGACCATACCTATCCATCCCTCAATAATTTCATGTAATACATAAATGTTTGAGCAGGCAAATTATATCATGTGGGAACTTTTTGTTAAACATAGCCAGGGAGCCCCATAATTGTGTGCATTTGGGTAATTAGAACCAATAATATTTACCCACAGCGTATCTAGCTCAGGTGAATTCACTGCAACGACCACAAAGCCTAGATTATATTTTCTCTAAAAATTCGAGGATAAATAAATTATCTCCTCATCACCTTGATCAATGCCATACAACAACCTATGCAACGGCACCTTTGGAACGTAAAACTTCTCCACCCTAAGCATAAAATCAGCATCCAATAACGGCTCATAATACATCAGTACCTGATCCAGAAATTCACGACCATAGCACAGCAGGATGCCGCTGATATCATACGCCGGATCGCCCAGCATTATGTCTCCAAAATCAATTACCCCGCTGATGCACATTTGACGCTCATCAAAGAGAATATGATCCGAGCTAAAGTCTCCATGAATGAGGCATTTGGGAAGACTATCAAAATCAATATCGTTCAGAATGAAATCAAACAATACCTCTATCTCATTTCGATCTGACTCATTCAGCATCTTACCAGCTTTGCGTAATACCTCAGCCTGCAAGTCCAGCCAGGCTTGCCGATTTTGCCTGCGGATTGTGTATAAGCCATTTTCATGTTCTTCATAAGAGAATTGATGCAAGCAACTGAGAAAACGCCCCAAACACACAGCAGATTGTTTTCGCTGCGCGGTATTGCAGGTCTCTAGAATATGGCGCTCGAACGGAACACCAGAAATCATCTGATAGCCCGCATACAATCCGTTTTGTTGGCTAAGATATTGAACCTCTGGCACAGGCAAAGGGCTGATCTTTGCAATCTCTGGCAGGAAACAATGCTCTACTAGTAATTGCTCACGGCTGACTTTATTACGCGGTACACGAAACACCACCTCTTCATTGGCAATCAGCACTAAATTATCCCAGCCTTCTTCATTGAGCTGGAATGTCGCATCCGTAAATTGAGGATGATCTTTGACGATGATTTTCTGGATGGATTGAATATTATTCATGATTTAAATTGTACACCTCTCAAAAGTAAACACACGATATTTCAACCCTTTATAAAAGGAAAGGTCGCCGAGAGGGAGTCGACGACCTTTACTTTTATCATTTCACCCCCATGATACTCAACCCAATCGGGTCGCTTTTCACTTGAGCATCCTTGCATCTCGTAGTCAATAAAATTGACTTGACCTCTTGCGAGGTGTAAGCCGCATCAACGGATGAATCCAGATACGGACGAATCACTTTTGGCTTACAGCCTGCCCGCAAAAACCAGCGTACAGGAGCGGCCATATCACGGCGCATGTCCGAAATAAAATAGCGTCCGCCTGGTTTCAAAACCCTGTAAATTTCTTCAAAGGTTCCGGCAGGGTTGACCCATTCATGCATTGAACCGTTGGTAAAAACGGCATCAAAGGTATCATCCGTGTAAGGCAATTGATCGCCCATGCCAGTGTCATATTTCACGCGGGCGCTCAGACCATAGGAAAGCGCATTCTTGCCCGCCAATCCGGTCATATCCGGGCTGATATCCAATCCAGTCAGGTGGGTATCCACTGTCAATTTCAGCCACTCCAATCCCAAATACCCCGGACCATGCCCAATTTCGAGGGCATGCCCATGATCAATACCACTGGCAATCAAGGCTTTGGTCTCCATCCAGCCTCTATCCCTTAAATTACGCTGCATTTCATCATACTGGCGAACAGTCACTTCACCCTGAATGCCATGATCTGTTTCCGGAATTCTTGTTTTTGTCATCTAAATTCTCCTTTATACAATATTTTATATTCTAGCTTGTATTATATGCAAAAAAAATATTACTATTCTTCAGCAAATGTTGACCAAACTTGCTTCAACCATTCAACCTCTGCCAGGGTATGGATTCGGGTATGTGAGAAAATTACGCGCGCTTGTGCTGGAATATTAGGATCCTTCATTTCTTCTGCTTCATGCTCATCCAGATGCTGCAATATTCCCTCCATGGTTTTTATGCGACCATGCAAATAACTACGTATTTCCTCTTTGGATAGATGCTTCATGAAAAATAGACAGATATCCAATTGGTAATATTGACGATCAATATCCTGCCAATTTTCCCTCAGCAGTCGAGAAAACTCATCTCTTCCGGCATCAGTAATGCCATACACACTACGTGAAGGTCGATTGCCGGATTGCTCCACGCCAACCTTCTCAATAAATACCTCTTTGGACAATTTATCCAGCGCGAAATATATCGAACCGAAGGCTATGGACGTCCAATCACCCATATGATCTTCGATGACATGCTTTAGTTCATAACCGTATTTGGGACCATCCTGTAACAATCCCAATAAAACTAAACGTACAGACATATAAATCCTCGATGTTATATATTCTAGCTTGTATATATATGATTGTCAAGAGGGAAAATACTACAAAACATACCCACATTTTTTTGCTCCTTGCTCTCATTTCATCTTCATGATATAATTTTGCTTCGCGTTTGAAGTAGCGTAAAACGTATCCTTTATTAAGGTTTGGACAGATGGAAGACTTAATTAAAGCAATTCAACCCAAAGCAAATGAAAACATCCCGGCATTACGTACCGGTGATTTGGTCAGTGTGCATGTAAAGATTAAAGAAGGTAACCGCGAACGTATTCAGGAGTTTAAAGGTACCATTCTATATCAACACAACAATGGCGCCAGTTCCAGCTTCACCGTGCGTCGTATTGCCAGCAATGGTATTGGTGTTGAGCGTACTTTCCCCCTCTTTAGCCCACGCATTGAAAAAGTTATTGTCGAACGACACAGCAAAGTCCGTCGCTCGCGCTTATACTATCTGCGTGAACTGACTGGCAAGAAAGCACGTCTGAAACAACGCTTCTAGTTCCTGCAGGGTTATTTCATTGACAAAACCAGGGTGCAATCCGAACCATGTGATTGTGCCTTTTTGTTGTTAATATTGCTACACATGGTTTCCCCTTATTGATGATAAAATATTCATAATGGCCGATCATTCCGCTTCCATTCCATTTAGCAGCTCCCGGGGATCCATTATCGGTGTATTTGATTCCGGTGTCGGCGGCTTATCCATATTACATTCCCTGCAAAATATCATTCCCAATCAACCCATGCTCTTTATCGCCGATCAGGCACATGTACCCTATGGTCCAAGACCATTACAAGAGGTACGCGAATTCTCCGTTGCCATAACTGATTTCCTTATCTCTCAAGGTGCAGAAATTATTGTGGTTGCCTGCAATACTGCATCGGCTGCTGCCCTAAATTTTCTACGCGAACAATTCCCGCATATCCCATTTGTAGGCATGGAACCGGCCGTGAAGCCAGCCGCCGAACAAACCCTCAGCGGTGTGGTTGGCGTGTTGGCAACCCCGGCTACATTTCAGGGTCCTTTATATACATCTGTTGTTGAACGTTTCGCATCCCAAGTTCGTATCATGCAAAACACGTGCTCCGGGCTGGTTGAACAGATCGAAAGCGGTGATTTACAAGGCCAAAAAACCCGCAAAATTCTACTGGATGCGTTGAACCCCATGCTGGATGCCGGTATTGATACAGTCGTTTTGGGCTGCACTCATTATCCTTTTGTAATTCCTTTAATTCAGGAGATCGTCGGTGATCAGGTTCGGGTCATCAATCCTGCCGAAGCAGTTGCCCGCCAGGCCAAGCGCCTGGTGGAAAAATATGGCATTCTTGCAGCGCAGGGAAAATCAACAATCCCTCATTGCTATACCACCTCATCCCCAGACACATTACAATCACTTGCTATTAAGTTAATTGGCAAGGAAATACCGGTCACAGCATTATGTTGGAATTCACACAGCCCTGTAGTTTTGTCTATTTGTAAAAATCGGTTATCATGATTAATGTGCAGAAATCAAATTATCCATTCTTACCTGACTGGTTCGCCATTTCACTGCGCTGGTTGACACTGCTTAGTTTTGCCTGCGCAATGGGTATCACGCGCACTTTTAACTGGACATTGGTTGGTATTCTAATTTTTTCCCTGATCTGGAATGTTTTAAATTCAGTTTCTACCATCCTCAATCGCCGAATCCGTCATCATCGGCTGATCAATGTGCTGGTTGACGGTCTGATAAGTATTTTGCTATTCATCTTTACCAGGGGATTCCCCGGTCCATTAGCTCTATCGAGTATTTTAGTCATTTTCTCTGGTGCTGTTTATTTTAATATTTTGGGAAGCATTATGGCTGCGGTTGGCATCTCATTGCTTCAGTCCATATATACGCTTTTCTTTTCTGGCATGTTGGTCCCTTTTTGGATGCCGGGAGTCTTTTTGGTGATTAATCTACTCATCGCGGTTATTGTCGGTTTGTTGAGTCAGCAGGCTGTGCATTGGTTGCGTCTCCTCTATCGCAAATCGATACAAAGAAATGACGAAGAGCTTGAAATTGAACCCCAAGCCATTCTAACCGGTGCACTTTCCATCCACGAGCTATATGATGTCATCCAAGCCATTTCTGGGACGCTGCAATATTCATCGGTTTTAGAGATTACACTAGCCAAATGCCATGAAATATTGGGCAAAGACAATGATAATGCTGAGCGTCTGGTCTCTGCAGTCATGCTTTTTGATGAAGGCAAACTGGCTATCGCCGCCGGGCGCCGTATTCCCCCACGAGATATGAAAATTCAATTCAAGGCAAAAGATGGACTTCTTTCCGAAACCTTGCAGCATGGTCTTACTCAATTTACTGATGAACCTGCGCATGATCCCGAACTGAGTGAGATGGTGATTATTCAGGACTGCCAAAGTGCCTTATGTCTGCCGCTCAGCCGCGGCATAAATTCTTTTGGCGTCATTCTCTTCGCACATCCCGATCAGGATTTCTTTACTGAAAATCATCAGGAAATATTAGAAATGCTCTCGACGCAAGCCGTAATTGCGATTCAAAATGCACGATTATATGAAGATTTGAAACTGGAAAAGGAACGGATCATTGCCTCGCAGGAAGAAGCACGCAAACAACTCGCCCGCGAGTTGCATGACGGACCTACACAATCCATATCCGCGATTGCTATGCGTGCTAACATCGCTCAAAAACTAATGGAACAAGATGAAGCAGAAGCGCTGCTAGAAATTGGGCGCATTGAAAGCCTGGCACGTAAAACTACTGAAGAAATTCGCCATATGCTCTTCACACTCAGACCCCTGGCGTTGGAATCAGAAGGTCTAGTGGCTGCTTTATCCAGTATGGCAACCAAAATGAAAGACTTTTTCCAACAAAGCGTCGAGTCTGATATTAATAATAATGTGCTCTTCCACTTGGATAGTGCCAAACAAAGTGTAATTTTCAGTATCTCCGAGGAAGCAGCCAACAATGCTCGCAAACATGCGCAGGCCAGTTTGATACGTGTTATCCTGGATCTCCATCCCGATGATGCCGGGATTGCCGTTCTCAACATTCAGGATAATGGTCAGGGATTTGACGTACAAAGTGTCATGCAATCCTATGAGGAACGCGGTAGTCTGGGTATGATAAATCTTAAGGAACGCACAGAATTATTAAACGGCGTTTTGGATATTAAATCCAAACCCGGCAAAGGAACCCAGATAATCGTTTATATACCATTAGATAATCAGGCAGAGGAACGACTACAAAACATCGAAACTTACATCTAGGAGCACATCGCATGCCGTTGAGCAACGGAATCTACTTTGCAGAGTTCAACCCACGGCAATCAGAAGACCCCCTAACGATTGTTTATTTACATGGCAGTGGTGGAAATCATCTGTTTTGGCCCAGTACATTGCGCCGCTTACCAGGATGCCGTACCCTGAGTGTTGACCTGCCCGGTCATGGGAAATCCGATCCCCCGGGAAGGCAATCCGTCAGCCAATACAGCCAGGATATACAACACTGGTTGGATGATATAAACATCAAACAAGCAGTGCTGATTGGATACGGTTTGGGTGGGAATATTGCCATTCATCTTGCTTGCAAATACCCACAATGGATTCAGGGCATCATCTTGATTAATACCGTTATTCATCAGATTATTGCCCAAACGCTAATTGACAATTTACGTAACCCAGTAACTGCAGAACATGCAGTAAAAATGGTAATCGAAAAACATATGAAATTGCAAACCATCAAACCCGGCCATAAAATATTCCAAAAACAGATATTGGACGTTCGTCCGGCTGTATTGGCAGGTGATTTGATAGCCTATCGTGAGAACACATTTATAACAAGTGCAAATAATATCACTCAACCGATTTGTATATTGGAAGGCAAAACGAGTAAACAGCAGTTAACCTCAGATCAAAATTATGCACTAAACCTGCTCCCCGATGCACAAATCATTTTACCCCCCCATGAAAGCCACATATTACCCATTGACGAGCCGCAATGGACTGCAAACCACATCCTATCCTTCCTGCGAAATACAATAAGCTGTCCAGCATCCGGAGTAGAATCCTCTCACTTATTGGATTTATCAAATCAACACATGGAAGGATCTTTAGCCATTCGAACTCATTAAAGATCAATAAGAATCACTCCGTCTTTTTGAATCAAATATTTTAGAATTTTTACGCATATTCATCCTGTTGTAATATTGATAATTTAAATACCCATTGCAGGCATTTATCTGAATCCTTTTTAATGGATGCCTTTATTTTCCTCAGCCGAATTATTTTTCTGGACGCTGGTAGAGTACACCTTACACCGTTTTATCTTTCATTTTTCACCCCGCAACAAATGATAAACCCATCTGGTAGTTAAGTTCATCTGAGTATCAATTTTTTTGATGCTGTTTATTAGTTCAGCTCAAATTGAGAATGGTTTTGTAGAAAAGATATTCATGATATGTTTTATATGTTTAGGGCAGAATACTTAAGTTACAAACAAATAACAAACGATTTCAAATCGAGTAAACAGAAAGAAATTAAATTATGGAGCGGATTCGGGTGAATCCGCTCCTTTGATGTTAATTGTAAAAAAATACGTAATGATTATTGAAGTTCAGCAATGGCCTCTGCGGCGGTTGCATTTAGTGTTTCTAATGCGGCTGGAATATCTTCTACTGTTCCTTGAAGTATGCCGGCAAATGAAGTTTCCACATCACGGCGAACCTGACTCCAGGATGCCCATGCGGGTTCTGCGCTACCATATTCCAGGAAAGTAAGGCCGGTTGACCAGATTAAGTTCTCCTGGCTATAGGCATCTACCATAGGAATGGTATCGCTGCGAGTTGGGTAATATGCACTACCCTGGATCCATTTTGCCTGTACTTCCGGTGAGGTTAAGTATTGCAGGAATACCCAGGATGCCATTTGGCGTTCCGGATTGGTATTGGCAATACCTACGTATTGTCCGTATAAATCAACGGCCTGGCCGCCATCTTTTCCCGGGAATGGAATAATTGTCCACTCATCCTGAATGGCACCTTCTGCTTCGAAAGCGGCTACCTGGTATGGCAAACCGGCGGTAGAACTGGTTGTATAGAGTGCTTTACGAGAGGCAAATTCGGGGTTCGGGTAGGATTCGGTTTGGAAGGCACATTTTTCGTCCCACATTTCCTTGTAGAAATTAGCTACATCCACCACGGTTGGGGCAGTGTAATCATATCCATCACCGGCTGCATTGAGCATATTTCCGCCATTTGCATATACCCAGGATGCCACGTTGGAAGCGCCGGTATCAAGCACCAAACCACCGGTACCGTCATTGTCCGGATCATCGTCTGTGTTGTTTGCTTCTGCTGCTGCACATGCCTGTTCTTTGAATTCTGCAAAGGAAGCAGGTGCTGCATCAAAGCCAAGTTCTTGTGCCCATTGGGCATTGTAGAAGAGTACATTTGCCGATTGACTGATGGGGAAACCAAATTGAATGCCATCTGCTGACTTTCCACCATCGATTGTTCCTTCATAAATTGCTGCAGTGTCATCGGCTGTCAGGCCAAAATAGGCGTCTGTCATAAATGGAGTGAGATCAACAATGGAATCTACGGCATACCAGTTTGCCATGGCATTGGTATAACCAGTGACAATATCAGGAATATCGCCAGATTGAATTGCCACATTGAAGGCGTCTTCCAGGTCATTATAGCGACCCTGATCTTGTGCATCAACTGTGATGCCCCATTCGTTGCCGGCATTGAATTCATCTACAATTCCTGCTAATGTTTCACTTGGCAGACCAGTTCCCCAAACATGCCAGAAGGTAATGGTTTGACCAGTAGGATCAATAGCTGGCATTGCCTCTTCAGGAGCTTCAGTCGCTTCTTCGACAACTTCGGCTGGTGCTTCAGTTGCTTCCACGGCCGCTTCAGCAGGGGCTTCAGTTGGCGCTGCCTGTGGTGCGCAACCTGCCATTACGATCGATAAGATCACAATCACTGGAATGACGCTTTTCATAAATTTCTTTGTCATTATTTCTTTTCTCCTTATTAAATCTGTTTGAGTAAATTACAAACTTTTTGTGTAAAACAGTCAAATTTATTGACTGAAACTACCTCATAAATATATTCCTTATCCTTTCAACCCGCTGCGAGAAATACTTTCGGTGAATTGCTTTTGCGTGAAGAAATACAAAACCAGAATGGGAATGATTGCAATCACCGCACCTGCCATCATTAGATTTATCATTTGCCCTGCTTCATCAATAAAGCTGAACAATCCAACCGTGATAGGCCGCCATTCAGGTGAATTCGTAACCAGCATAGGCCATGCTAATGCATTCCAATTGCTGATAAAGGACAAGATTGAAATCACCATAATCGGGGACTTGGAAAGTGGAATTACCACACTCCACAAGAAGCGAAAATGCCCCGCGCCATCCATACGAGCTGTATCATACAATTCATCAGGTATCTGAGTAAAAAATTGGCGCAGCAGGAAGATGGAAAAAGCGCTTCCCATAAATGGAATCGTCAGGGCGGGCCAGTTGTTGATCCATTTCAAGGGACCGATACGCCCCAGCCAGGTAACCGTGAGGAAATTCGGAATGATGGTCACCATTGCAGGGATCATCATGGTGCTTAGAAATAGAGCAAAAATAATATCCCGTCCGGGAAATTTAATTCTGGCAAACGCATAAGCTGCCAATACGCTGCACACCAGCTCTCCTACTAATGAAATCAGTGTGATACGGAAACTGTTCCATAAATACGTAGAGAATTTTGCTTCCTGCCAGGCCTGCACATAGTTCTCTAAATGGATAGAGGAAGGAATAAGCTGTGTTCCTTGTGCCTCACCAAGTGTCATGAGAGAAGTTGAGATCATCCAGTAAAATGGGAAAACTGCAATAATGACGCCAATAATGAGGAGCATGTATGTCGCCACATTATTCAGGATCTGATAGACAGGTTTATGGGAGCGTTTTGAACGATATTGTTTAGCCATAGAACACCTTCGACCCTACTGTTTTATTATTGATATAAGTCAGGATTATGATAATCGCAAAAAGAACAAAAGCCATTGCTGAGGCGTAGCCAAAACGCAGTTTTGTGAAAAATTCATTGAAAATCACCACGCTGAGGGTATCTGTAGTTCCCAATGCAGCATCAAGACGCATGACCCAAATTTGATTGAAGGCTTTGAACGTTCCGATGATAGCAATCAATGATAGGAAATATGTGGTTGGTGAAAGAAGCGGGAAAGTGATATGCCGGAAAATCTGCCATCTGCTCGCGCCATCAATTTCAGCCGCCTCCTGCATCTCCTTTGAAATATTTCCCAAACCGGCCAAATAAATAACAATATCGTACCCTACGAAAATCCAGATGGTAAAAATCATAATAACCGTCAATGCCAAACTGGGGCCATTCGCCCATTCAGGCCATGCCTGAACGCCGATTTTTGTTGCCATAAGTTGGAATATACCTTTGGGTTCCCAAAGCCATTGCAAAGGTTCAAGACCCACTGCCCGGAGAATGGTATTTACAGGGGCTTGTAAGCGGTTTGAAAAGATTTGGCGGAAAACCATCGCACTGGCCACGGATGGCGTCACATAGGGCAGGAAGAATAATATTCTGAATAATTCGGAACCCCGCAATTTTTGAAATAGCAAAACGGCCAGGAAAAGAGAGATTGACAATTGGAAGGGAACTGTTCCTAATGCGAAGAAAAATGTATTTCGTAATCCATCCCAAAGGTCCGGGTCTCCTGTTGCGACCGCCACAGGCAATTCTCCTACCATGATCCAGCCGCCGACAATAAAGATCAGCGCTGAAAATATTCGTAACACGAACCAAAGCGTACTTTGTTGATCTTTCGCACTATTCCAGATTTTCCAACCAATAAATAGAAGGACAACGCCACTCATAATGCTAATCAATTGAGGGAATATGCCCGGATCTGTGCCAGCTTGAACAGCAGTGTTATAGGTGGTCATCATCTCGGAATAGGTAAATTGAAGGATAATCGCGCCTACCCCCACGCCCATCCAGGCCGTTACTAAGGTTCCCTGATTCTTAACATTTTCAATTTTTTGCCATAAGAAAACACTTATGATTACGGTAACGAAACTCGCCAATATCAGCCATAACAATAACATTCGTGCTTGAACCACTTCAGGTGCATTGAAGGCTTCTCCTAATAATTGCACGAATAATTCCCTGGTTTTCGTCACCCCCGTAATGGCATTGGCAATATCCAGGATATTTGGAAGAAGAACCACTGTCCAACGCACAAAACTCAAACCTGCTGCTGCGGTCAAAATCGCAGGAATATTGAGCAACCAAAAACGTATAGGTTTTTCAGCAAACGCCCGGTAGGCTTTACGAAATCGAAAGAATGCGAAAAACAATGCCCCAATGCCGATTGCGAAAATTAATAGATACGCCAGGTTGCCAACAACGTTGGCATAGTTAGCCAGCCCGATCATATCCCCTCTCTTGAGCCGCCACTTATATAAACTGACAAACAGCGCAAACCCCACTGGGAATATCCCAAATACGCCAATCAGAATCAATGAAGGAGCGATCATGAGGTAGCCAGTAATATATTCACGCCAATTTTTTAGCGCTTTGGGG
>JAEKNU010000140.1 GCA_016838895.1 Chloroflexota bacterium | reverse complement strand
AATTATATTAAAGTTCTCTCCATTCGTGAAGGGTACAATTTGGGTTGTTTTTGTCCTGTCGTTTTTTCAGTGAAGTCTTAAATGTGATTATAAAATACTTTTGGAATTCCAACCTAACCAAATCATGTTGCTGTATAGTCAAAAGAAAATCTCAAATTGATTGCACTCTACAAATGAAATAGTTGTGTAAACTCTCTGGCAACCTTTCCCAACCTTTCATCCAGAATTTCATAAACCCTTTGCATAATCCTATCCGGCACACTGCCATAGAAAGCCTGGGCAATCCCGCCTGTAATGCAGGCCAGGGTATCGCTGTCCCCACCCAGAGATATGGCATTGCGGATGGCATCCTCAAAATCAGTTGAATCCAAAAAAGCACGGATAGCTTGCGGCACGGTTTCCTGGCAGGATTCATTGAACGCATAAGTAGGACGGATTTGGTCAATATGCTGGCTGAGGTCATACTCAAAATTCGAAGTAATATAGTCTCTAATCTCCGTCTTGCTGCGACCCTGCCGTGCCAGGAATATCGCTGCTGCAGTAGCCTGTCCGCCTTTGATGCCTTCAGGGTGATTGTGTGTCACCTCGGTGAATTGCTTTGCTTTCGATAATACCGTTTCCAGATCATCATAGGCATAACCCACCGGACTAATGCGCATGGCCGCCCCATTCCCCCAACTATTGTAGGGTTTTGAATCCTGGCTTTGCGCCCACTGATGAAAACGTCCGCCATAACCCCCGTCCGGATAACGTAGATAATAATGCTTCATATTCTCTACGTAGGGTATTTCATTCAGTATCGAATCTGCCAATGCAATGGTTAAAATTGAATCATCTGTGAAAAAACAGTGCTCTGAAAATAATGGGAAGTCTTTGGTTTTTATGTTATGCCATTCATAAACTGAACCAACAATATCACCAACCAATGCTCCGATCATCTTCCCTCCCTTAAATAACAAATCAGGTTGATTTATCTTATCATCAACCTGATTCTCTATTCAATAAAGTGCATCATTTTCGTTGTTTGATTCCCAGATACAGTCATTTCCCTGTATATCAATCATTAAGCTGAGAGAAGAATTTCTGCTAATGCATCGACATCTTTCGCATTGCAGGCATCCTGCACAAAGGTTTCCTCGCTCAACCTTAATGCTAAAACGCGCAGTGATTCAATATGAGCATGATGATCGGTTGCACAAAATGCAATCACAACATGCACAGGGTCATTATCTTCATTACCAAAGTTAACGGGCTTCTTCAGGGTAATTAATGAAAATCCGGATTTAATCACACCCATTTCAGGGCGGGCATGCGGCATGGCAACACCAGGAATGATAACAATATAGGGGCCAAGTTCTTTTACGGTATCAATCATTCCTTTGATGTATCGCCTTTCAACAAAATGATTTTTTACCAGCAATTTTCCTGCAGCCCGGACAGCCGCTTGCCAATTTCTGGCAGGCACATTAACTCTAATAGCTTCTCTTTGTATCCAGCTCATTTCGCCACCTATAGGGAAAATAATTTTATTCGGGATGGAATATTGGAGATAACATCAATATTATTCTGGTCGCCGTCATCTACATTGGCACTGACCCACACCGGCACTTTGCCTGTTGCATCCAGTATTCGTCCGGCTATTTCTGCAGTAAGAGATTGTAAAATCGTTGCGCCAACAACAGTGGAAAGTGGAGCAACTTTTGGCGCTCCGGTTTTGAGTTCAATGGCCGCATCACCTGCCGGCACGTGATTGTCAATGACCACATCAGCCAGTTCAAATAATTTTTTTCCGCTGGGATGGCGGCTTTCAGTATTTTTTGATTGTTCCATTGAAGTAATTGCTACAACTTTCAATTGTTTGTTTTTTGCATAAAGTGCTGCTTCCACTGGTCCCATATTACGGCCGGATTGGGACGAGATAATCATCACTTCATTTGGCCGCAATTCATAGCTATCCAAGATTGTTGTCGCATACCCTTCCAGGCGTTCCAATAAGGTGCTGCGCGAATAATTGCCCCCATAAAGCGTATACCCTATATCTTGTATCGGGTTTACATAAACCAATCCACCCGCGCGGTAACTCATCTCTTCTGCAAATAGATGAGAATGCCCGGCGCCAAACATGTGAATCATGCCTTCTTGTTGAATTGAATCAAAACACAATTCTGCTGCTTTGCTGATTGAAGTGCTTTCCTCTTGTTGTACGGTTTTAATCGTTTCCAATGCTTTACTAAAGTATTGATTTGCATATGTTAATTCTGACATAAAACTCCTTTTATGATCGCTGTACAGGTCGTGTGGATTTCCACCCACACGACCGTTGGAAAGAGACAAAGGATTTATTACAGGATCAATGATAGAAGTGGTTTGAATATCCAGATAATCAGATACCAATCAGGATCTGCCAATTGAGCAAGTTCCGGAGCGGTATGGGCTAACATAGGGGCAGTGATGGCCTGACCAAAAGCTAACCAGAGGCCAACAAGTAAACCACCAACTAATGCGCCACGCACGCCACCATATGCATTACCAAACACGCCAGCTGGCGCACCGACAAAGAAAATCATGATCATTGGCGGAATGATGACGGCAAAACCAGTCGCTCCAAAGATAACCATACAAACCAGGAATGTAGCAAATGTTGCCAGGAAACCAAAAATAACTGCAGTAGGCGCATAATCAAAGATGATTGGGCAGTCCAATGCCGGGACGGCACCAGGGACAACTTTCATTGCAATACCGCGGAATGCCGGGATGATTTCACCCAGGATCATACGAACGCCATAGAGCATGATACCGATGCCAACTGCAAAATTGAAGCCCTGCAAAACAGAGAAAATTGAAGGATCAACACCACCAGCTAAACCGACCATGGTTTCTCTGCCAGCAAAGAATGATGCCACCAATACCACGATAGAAATCACAAAAGCAGTCGCAACCGTTACATCGCGGAAAAAGCTGAGCCCTTCCGGCAAGTTCATATCTTCTGTGCTGTTTTCAGGTTTATTCAATGGTTTCAGTTTTGCTATCTGAGCACTTAACCAGGAACTGGAAGCCGAGGTATGACCATACGCCAGGGTATCATTGCCGGTTAATTTACGCATCATAGGTTGTGTGACAGCCGGTTGCAGTGTCCAGTAAATACCTGCGATAATGGAGCCAATCAAAACGATTTTCCATTGTGGTGCAGCCGGATTAATTTCAATCATGATGGTGGTTAATACCAATGCAATCCAGAACATCAAGTGGCCAGTCAAATAGATATATTTGAACTTGGTGAACCGTGCCAACAAGACATGGAACAAGAAGCCAAAGGCCATGATCAAAGCTGCTACACTGCCATACTGCGCCATCATCTGATCTAAACCAATCGCTGTTTCAGGAATTGCAGGGTCCGTAAAACCAAATGCAGCCTGAAGAATTGGGGTAAATGTAAGCAGTGCACTGACCACAATATTGGTACCTGCGACAATGATCAAAAAGCCAACAATGGTTTTCATGGTGCCGGTAATTACCTGGCTGAATGTTTTGCGTTGAACAATGAGTCCAATTAGTGCAACGATACCAATCATAAATGCTGGCTGACCAAAGATGTTGTCAGCTATCCATTGTGCGATCGTCATAACGATATCCATAGTTGAAACCTCCTTCAAGGTATTTGAAATTAGTCATGTTAATTTGGATATAAAATTGGGTGTACTTTCTTTACAGGGATTAAAAGTGCGTTACAAAATTTTCCTTACGAGCCTCCTTTTTCTGAAGATTCAATCAAGCCTTTTTCGTCGAAAAACTCTGTTAACACCTGGCGGATCTCTTCTGTATTAACAAAGCTTTTGATCACACGAACCTGTGCGTAACCACCTGTGCAAGCCTCCACCAATGGGGGAGAGGTAAGAATCAGATCTACCCTTGCACCTTTCGCTGAATTCGCATCCGATGCTTCCACCTCTGCTTTGAAGTTCATCTCTTGTAAAACATCTTCAACCATCATTCGCAGCAACAAGCTGGTACCCATCCCTACACCACACACTGTCAAAATTCTGAATGGTTTATTCGCCACGATAATCTCCTTATCACAAAAAAAAGAAATATTTCTACAAACTATGATTCAAGTTCTGCCACAAATACATATTTATCGCCACGATAAACGGTGCGGGTATATTCAAAAGGTCTTTCATTCTGATCAAACGTGACTCGATTTAGTCGCAAGATAGGCGTATTATTTGGAATGGAGAGCAAAGCACATTCATCTTTTGATGCATGATCCGCACGCATTTTTTGATGTGCACGCGTAGGGAACAAATCGAATTTTTGTTTTAATACGGTATAAATTGAATTTTCAAAATCCTGCCTGACAATCTGATCACACCCCGGAAAGTACAAATAGGCACGCTCTATTGCCATCGGTTCATTGTCTGCAAAGCGTAAGCGTTTCACCACCACCACAGATTCTCCTAACGGGACGCTTAACGCAACAGATATTTCATGATCAACTGTAGTGAAATCAAACTCCAAGATTTCCGATGAAGGTTTCTTCCCTCTGGATAGCATATCTTCACTAAAGCTGGTCAAACTGGTTAGTTTTTGAGCAATACGCGGTTCGGCAACAAAAGTTCCTAACCCTTTTTGTTTCACTAAAAATCCCTGTACTACCAATTCCTGCAAAGCATGCCGCAATGTCATACGGCTCACATCAAACATTTCGGTTAGTTCACGTTCAGAAGGGATCTGGGTTTTGGGTACCCACTCACCTTGTTCAATTTTGTCAATAATTACTTTCTGAATTTGATAATATGCTGGAACAGGACTGTTTTTATCAATTGGCCTGGGCATTTAACCTTCCTATAAAAAAAAATGTGTCATAATGATATTGTATACATGTGTACATGTATATACCAGTTAAGAAATTATACAGTGGCTTTCTCTTTAAACCAAGGAAATGCTGCCAAACTTCCACTTTTTATGGTATCATCTCAATAAAACGGGGTAGAGCTAAGATTTAGGAAAAGACCAACCCAAATTAATTTGAGAAGCGCGTA
>JAEKNU010000023.1 GCA_016838895.1 Chloroflexota bacterium | reverse complement strand
AACAGCCTATGATAAAAATTAATAGGCTTCAGTTCTTTTTCGTTTGCCCCGCTTTATTGAGATGATACAAAATTAATATATAATTTTACAATGTCTACCCTTGATATTTGTTTATTCGGTACACTTACCATTATCGCTAATGAAAAGAATTTACCATTACCGGCATCAATTCCTGCACGTAAATTACTTGTATATTTATTGTTATTCGCATCCCGATCACATACACGTAATAAACTAATCGGTATTTTTTGGCCAGATCTATCAGAGGATCGTGCCCGGAAAGCCTTAAGCCAGGCAATTTGGCATATTCGCCGTATCTATACAGACCTGGTTATCAGTAAAGGAGAAACCATTGGGCTTTCCCCTGAGATTGAGATATCCATAGATACACAAACATTTATTCAACTAACGCAACCCTGGATAAATATCACTCCATTGCCTGCTGAAGGAAAAACCACATTAATGGATGCAGTGAATCTCTATCATGGGGACTTGTTAGAAGGTTATTATGAAGATTGGATATTGATTGAGCGAGAAGAATTTCGTATTCAATACCATCAAACTCTGGAAAAACTCCTGCAAGTTGAAAAATCTTCTGAAAACTATTCACTGGCATTGGATTATGGATTGAAATTACTGCAATTTGATCCATTACAGGAAAGTATTCATCAGGAAATCATGCGTCTTTATTATTTACTTGGCCGACCTGAAGCTGCGCTTCATCAGTTTGAATCTTGCTGTCAGATATTAAGAACAGAGCTGGAACTTGAGCCAGAACCAGAAACCATAGAATTGGCAAAGGAAATCACTCGTCGTAGTCAATTGGAAACCAGTCCATACTTACCAGAACCTCCTGTAAATAATTTTACGCACTCTGGGCCAATTGTCACTCCATTGATTGGGCGCAAGAACGAGCGCATAAGATTGCTTCAGCATATCAATAATGCCATTGAAAAAAGAGGGGGCGTCGTATTGCTGGAAGGAGAAGCCGGCATTGGTAAGAGTCGTTTATTGAATGAAATTGCTCGAGACGCAGAATGGCGTGGAGCACAGGTATTATGGGGATGGGCAAGAGAATCATTTGAGAGGCAACCCTTTGTGCCGATACTTGAGGCACTCAATACAGGATTATCCGAACTACGCATTGTTCAAATACAGGAAACTATCAATAAATTATGGTTTCAGATCCTTGCACCATTATTACCAATCCTTGCTTCAAATATAGATGATTTAAAACCCGCACCAGTTTTAGACGCGGCACATGAACAGGCTCGTTTAATTGAAGCTCTGGCAAATTTTTTGCGCAGTTGGGCAGTGATTACACCACTGGTATTGATATTGGAAGATTTACATTGGGCGGATCAAGACACTCTAAGTTTATTACCTGTATTAGGTAGGCGATTACAAAATGAAGGGGTTTTACTAATATGTGTTTTCCGCGGTGAAGAGGTGCGTGCAAACTCAGAAACCTGGGAAGCAATACAGACCCTTGATCGGGATTCCCAAGCAGATCGTCTGATTCTTTCCCGTTTGGATGAAGAATCAACCCGAGAGCTGATTCGCTGTGCTCTGAATCTTCCGCAACCGGCACCATTATTTGAGGGTCGCATTTTCAGGGAAACAGATGGAAATCCATTATTTGTTGTGGAAACACTGCGCGCCTTACAAGATGAAGGGCTGCTCAGTAAAGATAATTTTGGGGGGTGGTCAACACCATGGGATGACAAAACAAATGACTATACTGAATTGCCCCTACCTTCCAAAGTTGAGAGTGTAATATTACGTCGTCTGGAACAAATTCCTCAGAATGCTCGGGGTGTTTTGCGACTGGCTGCAATTCTTGGGCAGCAATTCACTTTCCGTTTATTATGCCAGGCATGTAGATTGGATTTACAAAGCCTTCTTGAAAACATTCATCAGATCGTTACTCGTGGATTTCTCGAAGAAATTTCTGATGGCTACCGTTTCAGTCATGACAAGATTTTTCAAGTGGTTCGCAAAGAGATTAAACCTGATGAGAGGATACACTTAAATCAGCGGGCGGTTGAAGCGATTGAAAGTATATCTCCTGATCAAGTTGAAATTCTGGCCTATCATTGTCAAAATGCAAAACTTTGGGAAAAATCGATTCGTTACTATATGAAGTCAGGAAAGCATGCCGCCGCAGCGCATGCTTATGAAGCAACAAGAAAATATTATGATACAGCGATTATTCTGGCTGATAAATATGTACCAAATGAATCTTCTACATTTGATCTGCTTTCTGGCAAAGAGCGCGCATTAGATATTCTTGGTGAAAGGCAGGAACAATTCGATGCTTTGAACGCTATGGAACTGTTGATTCAAAACGATCCAAAAAAAACAACTTATGTAAATCTCAGACGTGCCTGGTACTTGATGCAAACCAATCAGTTTGAAGAGGCCAAGAAAATAGCATATGACGCTTTTCAATCAGGGGCTGAACTGAAGGACATCGAAATTCAAACGGAAGCTCATTTCATTGAAGGCACGATCTTAACCTGGCAAGGCAGAACCGAAGAAAGCATTCTACCTCTGATTCAGGCAGTAAATATTGTGAAGGCTCATGAGAACCGACACAATGAAACTAAATACCGACGATCATTGGCTAGTTCCTATCTTGGAATTCGTGAATATGATAAAGCAAAAGAACAACTGGATATTGCCATCATTCAGGCTGAAAAAATGAATCATATTCTTGAACAAGCAGAAATCTTTAATTTACTGGGTATTTTTTACATGGAACGTGGAGAATCCGAAAATGGCATACACGCTTACAACCAATCCCTTGAGAAGAGTCGAATGGCTGGATATATTTATGGTGAAGGACGCGCACTGGTAAACCTGGGAAACCTATATTACTTCAAAGGACAGTTAAGTGAAACATTAAAATTATATGATCAGGCAATCAACGTATTTGGCAGCCTGACAGAAAAACGTGGGGAAGTACAACTTCGTTTAAATCGCGCATCTATATCCCTCAGTATCCTTGGTAATTCACCACAAGTGAAGAAGGATGCTCATTTTGCAATGGATTATGCGAAAATTGTTGATGATCCAATCAGTCTAGGGCAGTCCCTTACTGTTTTAGCTGAGGCAAACAGGCATGAAGGAAATCTAATTGAAGCTCAAAATTTGATGAAAGAGGGAATTGAAGCAATAAAAATTGCCGGTGATGATTGGCTGCTAGTGCAGGAATATCGAACCTTGGGATATCTAAGCATAGAAGAAGGAAAATATACAGATGCCTTGGATATTCTTGATCAGGCGTTGGAAATTTGCAATAGATTGCAATTGGAATCTATGTACCCGCCAATCATTGCAATCCGCGGATTGGCGCTTCTTGGTATGAAAAAAACAAAAGAGGCACTACTCGCCACATCAGAAGCTCTTAAGGAATTAAAACCGGATGTAGAACAATCATATTTACTATATTACTGGCATGCATTGTGCCTTCAGGCATCTGGATGTTCTGAAGAAGTTCGCCCAGTCATTCAGAAAGCCTATGAGTTAATGATTGAATCACTCAAAGGACTTTCTGAAGAGCAAATCAACTACAGCCTTCAATTCATTCCAGAACATCAGGCGATCGTGAAATTAAATACTGAAATAGCTCCAAAAACAATAACAATAGAACTGCCTCGAGTTAATGACGGCAATGAAACTGTAAATGTAACATGGACAATTTTTGACAACAAAGATGATCTCATAACCAACAAAGTGGATCGAAGAAAGCAATGCTTAAAACGCTTGATTCATGAAACAGATGAACAAGGGGCTGTAGCAACATATCAACAATACGCGAAGGCTATGCAGGTTGGCGTTCGCACAATTGAACGTGACATTGCTGCCATGAAGCGCGGGGGGGAAGAAAATGGCGGTTCATTTTCATAAAAATATTGTAGTTTGAGACAATAGAGAGATACGGTTAATGTAAGATGATGTCAGATTAACAACATCATCAGTTTTTGCATACTTTAATAAAAGGTGATCAAATGCAAACCAGAAAACAGGAAAATTTTATTGTTCAAATTTGGTATGGAACTGAAAAAAATAAGGAAACCCGTATCCGTGTACAGCATGTATTAACCGAAAAAACAATGGTTTTTACAAATTTCTCCAATCTAATGTATTTTTTTGAACATTTCTTGGACGATAAAAACGAAATCGATTCAATATCAGGCACAAATTTAAAATAACTTATGGAGGATTTACAATGAAAAGGTCTTATTTGTATTCAAAACATGGAACCACTTTATCAATATTAATATTTTTTATAATTGCCTTAACAGCATGTTCTTTGCCGATAGCTGCTCAAATGGATGAGCAATCCTTTATGTCTACAGCAGTTCAGGCAACAATGCAGAAACAGACTGCAGATGCAATGAAGAGTGAATCAAATGGATCTTCTGGATTGATGCCGGTAACATTACAGCCCAATACACCCATCCCAACGCAAATTGGAAAAACTGATGTCCCTACCCCTCAAGCACCAACAAAACAACCAACAAAGAAATCCGCTGTTTCTTCAAGTTCATCGAATCAGGATAAGACTTTGCCAACAATTACCAGCGTAAACAGCTCCTTGTCAAAGGTATATTATCTGGGAAATACCTGTGGGTCATCATCTTTTGTTTTAACAGCCAAGGTTGAAGATAATTCAGGATCTGTAAATCAGGTATGGGTTAACTATCAAATAGTAAGCATGTCGGCTGGCGTGGGTGGATCTCAATGGTATCAAAAGAATTTATCCTCATCCGATGGAAAAAACTATTCAGCGCAAATTGACGTATCTTCTATTGCCGATACTGAATTACGTGGTAATGACGGTTCTTTGCAATTCCAGGTTTTTGCAATGGACGCTAAGGGGAATACACAAACAGAACCAAATGGATTTGTTTATGGTGTTGAGGTGCTTACTTGTAGTGCATTGGGTGCGCCCCCAGCAGCGCCTGCTGGTGGCGCAATAAGTATCAGTAATATTCTTTTGTACCCGGATAACAAAGTCTATTATGGCGCTTGCAATGTGGAACCAACTACCCTTAATATTCAGGCAACCATAGACCCATTAAATCAGATTCAATCTGCAGTCATTGTTTATTCTTACCTTGATGCCACTGGCGTATATGGCACTTATACAACAAATATGTATCAATTGGGTATTGGTGATTATGCAGGAGATATTGATGCTGGTGCAGAAGCAGGCAATGTACTAAACAACACAGATGGTTCAGTAGATTTCTATATTCAAGTAACTGATAAAAATGGTGCAACAACAGACAGCTCGTATATGTCCATGGCACTGGAATATTGTGGCAATGTAGGCAACAACCCGGCTGGCAATAATCCTGCTGGAAACAATCCCGCAGGTAATAACCCGGCCGGAAACAATCCTGCAGGAAATAGTGCTGGTGGTGGAACGGTTGTCTTTTATAACAATACCTCTCATCCAATTGTAGAACTTGTAATTGATGGTGTTGATGTCATCTTATCTGAATCACAATCCATTGTTCAAGGCGGTTGGCTAGATGTGGATGTTCCGGATGGAGACCATACCTTCGCTGCCGGAAACGGTTATTGGTCAGGTGGGCAAAAAATATCTATATACCCCTTATCTGGCAGCACGTTCAATGCGCAATCAGGCTCAATTACAATAGGTGATCCTGGTATCGAGCAAATGCTAACGGGATATTATTCCGGAGATTATTGGGATGCAAATGTAAATAACCATTGTGCTGCTTTCAATTTTTACAGTAGCGGAGATTTTGACTTCTATATTGATGGTCTTTGGAATGATGATGGCCGATATCAACTGGTATCTCGACAACCAGGCACCTATTCAGTAGTATTCAGAGTCACTAATAGTGCTGGCACAGAACAATTTGACGGAACCTATTACTATACCGGTGCCATGGCTGGCACCATGCAAATATATAATGGCCCTTCCGGGTGGGAATTAATCGAGTATGTATCCGGTGGCTCGGCTTTATGCCCATAAAGTTAATTAAAAATCATCAAATTTGAGGAGAGAAAATACTGATGAAAAATTATTCTGGATTTCAAAAACGAGTGCTCTGGATACTTACAATATTACTAATTACCAGTTTGGCATGTAACTTTCCAGCCTTTAGTCCCGACACTAATACTAGTGCTGAAATTGGACAAGAATTTTTACCAGGACCCATTGTCACCATTCAGGATCCTGCACCCGGTAAATACATCGATCTTGGAGAGACTTTCCCTGTCTATGTAACAGCTAGTGATGACCTGGGCGTTTCCCGTTTGGAGTTATGGGTGGATGATTTCCTGGTTCTATCCCAGGAAGCCCCAGAAACTGAGGTAGATGGCGTTACACCACTTGTCTTAAGTTATGGCATGATGGGTACACAATCAGGCAACTACGCACTGACAGCTCGTGCCTATAATAGCCAGGGTACATCTGGCGAATCACTTGCAATAAGTGTAACTGTATCTGAGAATCAAGCCATTGTTACTCCAGTAACAGTAAATTATATTTCACAGGAAGGGCAGGAAATTGAAGATATCGCGGCTGTAACAGGACGTTCAGTTACTGATATTATGCAAGCAAATCCTGGAATTAAATCTAAACCAAATTCCGGGCAGCCAATTGCAATCCCTGGCATACCTGGCGTACTACCGCCAGTTCCAAAACCAGCACAACCACCTGCACCAGTAAATAATCAGGTTTTGCCTGGAATTAATCCCCTCGATCCAGGAAAGGCTATTGGTATTGCAGCGCAGAATAACCAGCTTATTCCGAATTTCTTTCCAAAATTCCAACCTCCACAAAACAAAATAAATCCGGGACTCGCTGCTCCTACGGGAATAAACGCTGTCGCAACTGGATGTAAGGTATCTCTTTCATGGTCAGATAATGCGACCAGTGAATCTGCTTATACCATCTTTAGACGTCATCTCCCTGATGAAATTACCTCAAAACCAATTAAGACCTTGTCCGCAGATGTGACAAGTTTTACCGATGAAGTAACTGCTCCTGGCAAGTATATGTACTCCGTTGGGGCAATTGGAAGTGGACAAGATCCACAGAATCAGCAGAAAACAATTGCGGAAAGCAGTTTCTTTACGGTTCAGGTTGACCCGGATAAGAACTGTATAGGCGATCCTGAATCTGTGCAGTATGCCCATATTCAAATTCTTAATGTAATTACCAAGCAAGCAAGTAATGGATATGCTGCGCTATGGTACAGTGTGAATGATAGCCCTGGTCGTAGATTACCAACACCTCAGGGACAATATAATCCAAGTGGAAAGTGGGGAATGGAAGATGAAGTTGTCCCCGTTTCCTCTGCATTGTTATTAAATTCGGATGGAAGAATCCTTGTGAAATTTTGGGCATCAGCAACTACTGCAACTATGAATGGGCACCCGGTTAATTTAGGGGAGGCATATAATGCTCACCGTCCAAAAGATATAG
The DNA here is from genome assembly GCA_016838895.1 of Chloroflexota bacterium. GTDB lineage: Bacteria > Chloroflexota > Anaerolineae > Anaerolineales > Anaerolineaceae > UBA5203. The sequence goes on along the minus strand of JAEKNU010000023.1, from coordinate 51,586 downwards.
ATACAAAAGTAGATAATTATTACACTGCCGAAAATGATCAATTCAAAGTTGAGTACAGAATCTGGATAGAAGATGTACGTTGGACTGGAAAAGGTACAAGTAGTACAATCCCTGCCCCAACAAATTTGCGTATTCAACAAACCACAACAATATCACGAAGAATAACCTGGGACTGGAGTGGTGATTCCAAATCCATTGATGGTTATATCCTTTATCGCAGCTATAGTTGTCCTGGGATGGATTCAAAGTTCTATGTTCCCGAAATGATTACTGCCCAAAATCAAACCACTGAAATCACATTCAGAAGTGAACCAATGGGATGTGTATATCGCTATCAAGTCAGCGCCTATGGTCGCAAGGGTGAATCAGCTCCCAGTAATCCGATCAGCGGGAACACTGAAGCAGCTTATGGAATTGCAGGCGTAGAATTTTCCGATATTACGTTCAATGATTTATCTGGTGATGCAACGACTGGTGTTCAAGTCAAAGTCTACGTAAACCAGCATCGCAGATCATCTAATGCCTATTGGGTACAGGAAAACAGTTATGATTTTTCGAAATGGGTTTTTGATGAACGGTTACCAAACAATTCTTTTGGTATTGTTTTAGGCAAAAAAGAATTTCTAACAGTCGGTTTCGCAGTTTCCGGTATAGATAAAAAAGGTTATGTCTCCCAAGACAGTATATGTAGTGGAGGAGCAATTCTGCCCCCACTCACCTCCTGGGCAAAGGATCAATGGAGTACAACCATTCGGTCAACTGATGGATCATGTGAAGTAAATATAAATCTATTAGCCGCCCAGCAACCAATTGTAAGCAGTTCCAATGATGGCGGAATTGTAAAACCACACTCAGATATCGCGGTAACCCGAATAGCAAGTGCGGGTGGTCAACTTTTTGCCTACGTTGAAAACCTGGGGCCAGACGATCTACCCAATAATTCATTTAGAATAGTAGCAAGTTGGGGAGATATATGTACAAATGGTGAAAACCATTCAATTAATCCTTGGGACCAATCCCATACAGTAAATGTACAATCGAATTTACCTCAATGGATTCACATTCATGATAACCTTGATGATTTTTATAGTCGTACTATGGGTGGAGAAATATTCAAGAGTCATAAATCTCAGTGTGATATCGGTACGACGATTTTCATTGTTGATCCGGGTTATTATGAGAATCCAAAGACATCAAACTATGTTGATCAAAACGAAGAAAATAACAGCTTCGATATGCGTTTCAATAAGATAAAATCAATGGAATAAACAGGAGACAAAGCAAATGAAACAGAAGTTTATCCTTAAAAAGTTTACTGTACTGATGACCTTAATTGCAGTTACATTTTTATCAAGTAATTGCGACGGTTTAGCAGTGGGTCAGTTACCGTCTTCTGAAAATAATAACGGTGGCACACAATTGTGGATCGAATATCCCCAAAACGGTCAGGTTTTACCCAATGATACGGTTACCGTTGTGACGTATGCTACTGCATCAGAGGGTGTTTCTACGATCCAATTACAGCTCAATGGCGAAGCACAACCCATCCTTGCAGTTGAAGGGCTAAGTTCTGATGGAAGTAATCGGATGGTTCGCTTGGAACAAGAATGGATGCCGCCAGCAGAAGGGGAATATATGTTAGAAGCCGAGAATACTTCAGGTGCAAGTAGTTCAATCCGTTTTTGCATCGTGAGTTGTAACCCCGAGGAGAAACCCGATACCAACGCTACAAAAACTCCGGTTTCTACAGAGGAAACAACTTCCCCAACAATAACAGAAACCGCTACACCTACATTTACTGAAACACCTACAAAGACACCAACAAAAACATCGACGAATCCACCCATAGCAACCCACACCTTTACACCGTGGCCTACCAATACAGCGACCCCTACAGAAGAGTATATCCCGCCTGCAGATACCAGCGGTCCAACAGTCAATAGTGTTGGCACATTTTGGGAAGGTTGTTCAATTTATGGGGAAGCTTATCTGAGTGATCCTTCGGGTGTTTCCTGGGCAGAATTCTGGTTCAACAAAAATGAAGAAGGTTGGGCATGGATCCTGATGAATCAGTATGGTGATCAATGGGTAAGTCAGGTTGGTATAGATACAGACGGTTTTGCAGGTTCAATTGAATACAAAGTCCGATCCCTTGATAGTTTGAATAATGAAAGTTGGTCTGGCACCAGCACAAAAAGTTTTGAATATTGTGGTGAATAATCAGGCATAACGATAAATCCCGGCAGTAATTTACCAGTAAATTTTGCTGAAGCTGCCGGGATTTATCTGATTTGGAGTTGTAACAATGAAGAAAAAGAAATTTTCTTATACGATATATCTGATCATCATGCTGTCTATTATTATGGCTTGCAGCATGCCATCTTCTATTGTCATACCGGTTCCGCAAAATGATGCGCCAGTTAGCACAATAACTCTTACGTCTTCACCACCATCAAAAAATATTACGCCTGTAAAAATCACAGCTACTGTGCAGGAATCAGACCAGAATGATTCCACAGAGGCAGAGCCAGTACAAGAAGAAATCGCCGAACTGGGTCAACCCGTTTGTATCGATGATGAATGCCTCGAAGAGAATATGGAAATTGATTTCCTTATTGTTACCAGACCGTATTTTGTTACTAGTTTGGAACCCTTTATTGCATGGAAAGTTCAAAATGGTTTCCGGGTGGGGTTGGTTATGGTGGATTGGTTGGATGAAACATTTGAAGGACGTCACATGGCTGAAAGAATGAAAACTGGGATGCATACAATCAGGCGAGATAGCTCCAGTACAGAAACCTTGTATGTTCTTCTGGTCGGGGATACAGAAATTGATCCAGACAATAACAAAGTTGATGGTGTGCTAGCTTCATATGACCTGGGAGATATCTGGAATGTACCCACAGGATATTTTCGCCGCTCAAATTTTGAAGCAGAAGGTGATGTTCTGCCATCTGATGCGTACTATGTTGAAGATCGTGATTGGGATCCGGAGAATACCGGATTAAATCCTGTACCCTTTCAGAAATACGGACAGGGAACTTTTGATGCCACAATTTTTTTAGGGCGTTGGTCTGTTCGTACTCCGAAAGCTGTACAGAATATTACAACAAAAACACTCTCTTATTCACCAACGGATAAGATTCTGTTTAGTGAGGAGAAGGAATTCTATCACCCTGAATCGACGGGATGCAATTGGCCTCCCACGGAATATCGAGGGGAAAAAGCATTTGCTTCTTGTTATATTGATTCTGAAGTAACCCGATCACGATTATTTAATGAAAATGCCCCTTGGTTAGAAACTGAGTTTCAGGTCATAGATATTTGGAATCCGGAAGACGTAAAAGTATTTTTTGACAAACTCCTGAATTATGACGGTGCTGTATTTACCCTTTATCATGGATACTATTATTGTATGTATATGGATGAGAATGAGTGTATTGGCATTGCTGATTTAAAATTTAATAATATCATTCCATTTTATGAACCAGCTGCCTGCTACGTAGGCTCGTTTTATGCAGGTAACCCACCGACAATTACTGAATCGCTACATAATGCACCAACGGGTCCAGTTATTGTGGCTGGTGCTGGGCATAATATGTATGGGTTTTATGAAGAGTTGCGTATGGGTGAGCCCGTTGGAAAAGCTTTCTGGGAGGCGGGCGCTACATATGCCTATTGGCAAACAATATTGTTACTGGGGGATCCATCTTTGCCAGTTTTTGTTGCTCCGTAATCCGTTTTAATAGGGAGAATCTTATGAAGAATAAAACAATTGGAACAAAAATATTGTTTGTATTCATCATCATCGTATTCACAGTATCCGCTTGCTCGCCGATCACAATCAAAGACAATACAGTCTGGCTATATAACACGCATAATTATGGCGCTTGTCCAGTAGAAGGTGAAAGCAGAGTGATAAAATTTGCCACAACAGTCGATGATAAATCCGGGCAAATTAATAGAGTTTGGCTTCGCTATCGCTATGTCATTCCTGAATCAGTACGCGGACCGCTTGGGCTTGATCCAATTTATGGTCCATATCATGAAATAAATATGATACCTGACAATTTGGTTACATCTGGGGGTGTTGGCGATTATTATTTAGAGGTGGATGCTGGTACTGAAATGCCCAAGGAAAAAGACTTTGCGCCAGGACTTATGGGGGTTAATATTGAATATCGAATTTATGTTGAAAACAAAAATCAGGATGTTCAAACAAGCACCCATACAATGATATTTTGTTATCGTTAATTTATTGCCATACGGGCAATTGATAGCATAACCTTTTTACGATGAGCACCGGTTGAACATCCTCGACCGGTGCTCGCTTTATCGAGATAATTTCTGAATTAAAACTTCCATATATCTGGATTTAACCTGCTCAGTAGCCATGATCTGTTTGATGGGTGGAAGCTTCAAAATTACACCCAGAATGGCGGCCATCGCACGATGATTCCACATTGCACGGTTATCAAATATCAAGTCCTGCAAACCACCACGCTCGATTGCCATCATCACCACCCGATGCGTGGAATTGAGCGGTGTAATCACGCGCTCCTCGCGTGTCTCCAGGCTCAGGCTGGATTTGCTGCAAGTCCGCACACACACACCACAACCCAGGCATAAATTCTCATCTACGTGTGCTTTCTTTTGTAAGGGCGCGTGCGGATCGTTCGTTGATACCAGCGTCATGGCTTCCACAGGACAGGCTGCCACACACTTCCCACAGCCTGTACAAGTTTCCTTATCCACAACTGGCAGAAAACTGGTCGTGTTGATCGAGTTCAACATACCAAATCGTCTCTGGGCAATCATAGCTTCACAGCAGCAACCGCAGCAATTGCAAATAAAATTCACTCGCTCTCGTACATTTTCACCAAACTGAACCAAATTATTTTCATAGGCCTTTTGCAATAGATCCTTGCCTTCCCCTACGTCTACTGCACGAGCATATCCGGCTCGGATCAGCGATTCCGCACTGGTGTTGAAGGTCATACAGATATCTTTTGGTGCGTCACAGTCGCGACCAACATGTTCCATCTTGTGGCAGCAATAGCATATGCCAACGCCCATTGCACTGGCAGTTTCAATCACTTGAGTTGCACGTTCATAATCCAGCACATGTAATGCATTCTCATTGCTGAGTACCGCCTCTTGCACAAAAGCGCGACCCAAATGTGTTTCCGTACCTGTGAAAAGTTCACGGATAAAATCCTCTTCCACATTCAAATACTGATAGAACAATTCACTGAGCACTTTTTGATCGACATCCGTGCGCAGGCGCATCAATGAAAATTCAAAAAAACCGGCCATCGGTGGAGGAAGCGTGTACATCATCTCACCATTTTGCTCACAATCCACCAATATGGCCCGGCTGGCCAATTCCTCTAATACTTTGCGCGCTGCAAGTACATCCATACGCCAGCATTGCGCAGCTTTTGTGGCAGTGAATGGTTTAATGGGCAGCAATGCAACCAGTTCAGCTTCTTTTTCGTTAAAAAGCATGGATAAAATTTTATATAGGGATTCTGAAGGCGGGGCACCTTGTGGGAAGCGGTTCAACCGCTCGACTAATTCGGTATAACCTGATTTCAAAGTATGATGCGACATATCAAATCTCCAATTTCAGCTGGTATAAACCAATAAAGGAATAATGTCTTATCTGCGCGCTGGAAAAATTCCCCTCTATAATAGCATATTCAGTTTAGAATCCCAATCTTTTGAGATGATACAACGATTTTGAAAAACCCCGCTACATTGATCTTTATTGATCAACATCCCAGAGGGTTATGCAGTTTCGTCCCTGAGATTTCGCTTGATACAATGCTCTATCTGCCGCATGCAGTACTTCCTCGCTCGTTATGCCATGCTTTTTGAATTCTGCAATGCCCATTGATATGGTGATTTTGATCTCTTTTCCATCAATATTGATACAGCATTCCGGCAAGGACTGCTGCCATCGTTCAGCAAAATGTAATGCAGATTCTATCGTGGTGTTTATCAGGAGCGCCAAAAATTCTTCTCCGCCATATCGGAATATCAGATCTCCTACGCGAATATGTTTTTTAAAAAATTCTGACAATTTCTGCAAAACCATATCACCCGCAGCATGACCGTAGGTATCATTAATCGTTTTAAAATGATCAATATCCATCATTACAAAACTGATCGGGCTGTGTGACCGTTCCGCATTTGCAATTTCACGCGGCAATACTTCATCCAGATAGCGCCGATTGTACATCCCTGTCAGGGCATCGTGAATACTGTTTTTATATAGTTGTTCCTTTAGCTGTTGAACATTTTTTAATGCTTCCTGAACCTGAACCTGTGCCAAGACGCGCTGGGTAATATCTCGTAAAATTACAATTTGCCCGTTCAATTTACCTTTCCGATTCCTGAGAGGGGATATTTTAACGTCGTAAAATACTTGTTTGCCATTATGTACGACACTGATCTCTCCTTGTGCCTGCTGCAATCCGCGAAATCGCTTTAAACTTTCGGGTCATCTGCTAAAAATTTGCCCAATGGGTTTGCCAATAATCTGACTGGCTTCTCGTTCTAATAACTGTAAAGCCGTGGGGTTAATATCAATCACATTTGCCGATGCATCCAGCACGATTAAACTGTCTGACATGCTTTCGATCAATACATCACGCGCAACCGGAATAATGTTAAGCATCTGATTTCGAAAAACATTCCAGGCAATTAGCACGCCCATCAAGGAAAAACTGATCGGCACAATTGGATATGGAAAACCTGCCATAAACACTTTTGAATCATTAATACTGCCCAATACGGGTGCCAAAACAGCAATGAACAAGGTCAATGATTGCATCCGATATAACTTGAAGGATCGAACAGACATAACGATCATTAAAACCATTGCCAGTAATACCAATCCATAGTTATACAAGGTATGGAACCAGAAAAAACCACCGTATCGAATCGTTGCTAACCCCATCAAGATGCCATCTTGTTCGAAGGCAATTTCTTGTATAAACCAGTGATGCAGCCAATTTGTTTCAATAATGATTTGTGTAATAACAGGAATTGCAAAAATAATAAACAAGGTATATTTATTTAGCCATTTTCCATAACCGGTGAATTGAATGACAAAAGCAATAAAAAATGCCACCATGCTGGTTAATCCAAAGTAATGGAAATGCACCCAGGATACAGCCCCTGCAGGTGTAGCAGCCGACGACATCAGACCTGCTGTGAGCGTGTATTCAGCTACTGCCAGCATCATAAAAGTAAAGTAAAGCAGCCCCGAACGACTGCGATTCCGCCAGGCATATACAGCAATAGCAATAGATATTGCTGCTGACGCATACAATAAGATCAGGTAAACATATTGCCAGACCAATCGTTTGTCCTTTATTTACAAGTGAGTTCTACTACTTCATCGGAATTAAATCAGTAAAATTATTCCCTTGTATGGAGTATACCTTTAATGGTTCAAGAATGTATATCTGATCATGTGCTTCAATCACAGATATGCTTTCCTACTCCCAATCTTTTGAGGTGATTTTACGTGTTCGCTTGATTGCGCCGCGGCGCTTTTTGTTATCCACCCTGGCTATTTTCGAGGACAAAGTCGGCCGGGTTGCCCGGCGAGGCTTCGGTTTTTCCAATGCGCGTTTAATCAGTGAAATTAAACGCTGGGTTACATCATATCGATTTTGTTCCTGCGTACGAAATCGCCGACCATCCAGTACCAGTACCCCTTCAGTTGTCATCCGGCTGCCTGCTAATTTCATCAGGCGTTCCTTAATGGTTATCGGAAGGGAAGCAGAATTGCGCACATCAAAGCGCAACTGCACTGATGTGGCAACCTTATTTACATTCTGCCCACCCGGACCTGAAGCGCGTACAAATTCATAACGGATTTCGTTTTCATCTATCGTTAGCCATGCTGCAATCTCAATCATACGGCAAGTATAACAGCTCAATGAGATTGACATCCCGGTCAATGTGACTGTTTACTGCCAGACTAAAGATCAGGTGGGCTGACATTACATTCCCTCCCTTTTGCAATGCAACTGTAAACAAATCGTCTTGACCTGAAACCTCATCTCGCCTATACTTTTTCTCAATGTGGTTTTATATAAGAGCTTGTCTGAGAATGTCCTCATCTGGTTTGCTTATATTTCCCCGGACCATAAAACAAACTGGAGTACTATTGGACGAAACACTTTCTCTCACTTATCGGCTTGGCATTCTAGCACTCACATTAGTAGGCTGGTTGACCATTTTTTTTGTTGTTAATCGCCGCCAGGTAGACATAAACCGCAGAATAGATATGGGCACCGACCTGGATAAACGATTCCCCTTCATCCCCCAATTTGCCATTATTTATTTTTCCACCTATTTTTTTGTTGTTCAACCCTTTTTTGTACTCTCGGACCCGCAACTCTTTTATTGGATGTTAGCCAGCTTCGCGACCATCAGTTTGGGTTCTAGTCTGATCCATGCCATATTGCCAAGTAAAATTGAGCGGGTCGAAAATCTCAGTACGAACAACCTGTCCGGAAAGATGCTCCATTTATTCCAAAAAACCAGTAGGCCATACGGTAATTTCCCAAGCATGCACGTAGGTCTATCTGTTCCGGTTGTTGCGGTAAACTATATGTCTGGTAATGCAGCCATGGGATTCATTACCCTGATATGGGGTGTCTTGATCGCTGTATCCACGCTCTACACAAAGCAACATTATCTTCTGGATGTATTGGCCGGCTTGTTGAGCGGCGCAATCGTACTGCTCATTGCTTACTTTTTAATCATGGTGCCCTAGCCGTTTTATACTCCCTGTTTTCCGAATCATTTTCATCTGCAAACTCATATGTAATATCAATCATTGATCTACTCAGATTGGTAGCTATTTGCTTTCCTGCATAAACGATTACACAGTTTTCTTAATTCCATGCCATAATATTTGGAAATCTTGAATCATTTTGCATATCAAAAAATAATATTATCAATATCGGATTGGCTGATGAAACATTCATTTAATTTTCGTTCAATTTTCTTCTTATGGTTAGCCTGGGTTGTCATCCTCAGCGGTTACCAAATTTATGTCAGTTGGCGATTGGTCCCTCAGGGACCGGATTATGCCCTTTCCTGGACGCCCAGCACAACAGTTGCTCCCGACCAAAGCAGCTACGCCAATTTGGGTGAAGCCTTTATCAATCAGCATGTTGCCTGGGATTCGGAGTACTACCTCTCCATTGCAATGAATGGATATGATGATCCTGCGATGAGAGCCATTCCAGAGACGTATACATGGTCTACTCCTTTGGTCGCTACAAAAGGACAGCAGCCCGGTTGGATCTCAATGAATCACGCATTTTTTCCTTTCTACCCATTACTGATTCGCGCCAGCAGTTGGCCGTTAGGCTTGCTGGGGTTTACTCCACGTACCACGGCAGCATTGGCTGGCATAATAGTCTCTCTGCTGGGCACTTTGGCTGCCATGACAGCACTATACGATCTGGCACGCGATGATCTGGAAGAATCCGGGGGATTGAGAGCAGCATTTTATCTATTGATTTGGCCGGCGAGCATGTTCCTGGCACAGGTATACACAGAGGGATTGTTTTTGGGTTTGTCCTTTGGGGCATTAGCTCTGGCACGCCGTCAAAAATGGATAGGCGCTGCCCTGCTGGCTGCCGCTGCAACCTGGACTCGCGCTTCGGGTGCATTATTACTTTTGCCCATGTTCTGGTATTGGTGGAGAAACGGAAATCTGACGCAGCTCATCCGCCAGCCATCCTGGCGAGGGATCGGTCGGGGAGTACTGGTGCTCAGTCCTTTGGTCTCTTATGCGCTTTGGAATGTGTTTTTGGGTCATCCATTTCATATTGTTGAAGACTTGTTTTTTGGTCGCCATTTATTGGATATAGGGCGCACCTGGCATGATATTCAATATGTTGTACTTCCAGCACTGACAGGCGAAAATTTGCAAAGTCGGGCATATTATTTATTGGAAATCGTTGGGATACTCTTTGGCGTTGGTGCTGGCCTCACCCTGCTTAAACGCTACCCGGCCCTGGCCTTATACAGCCTGGCATTGATCCTCTTTTCATTAACCACTGGTGCAGTACAAGGCATGCACCGCTATGTAATGGGTGCGCCGGTGATTTTCCTGCTGCCTGCCCGCTGGGGAAAGCATTTCGTCTTTGACCGCGCCTGGACCTTGGCCTGTATTCTGCTAATGGGTGTGCTGGCAGCAGTTTTTAGCTTTGACTTTTTTGCGGGGTAGGGTTACTGAATCCTATCAATTATCTGTATCAATTAAAATCAGACGGCCTAACCTCATTCCGTGCCCAAAATTCCACAATCACATCCTGAAATTCATTGGGCGTTTCTTCTGTGTTTGACGGGTTCTCCCCATACCTGAAATTAAACCCATTCACCCCTTCATTCCAGGGCGGCCAATCCGGGTCCCAGACCCATAAGGCATAGTTCAATCCCAGCTCCTCAAAAATGGACATCTCGTCAACCATGAATTCCACCGCACCTGGTTCCCAGCGCACCACGCCATACTCATTGACAGCCATAACAATCCCATGTTGATCAGATAAATCCGTCACAATGGATAGATAATCTGCCAGCCAGTCTTGATCGACAATATCTTTCTGTCCGTCATAGTCCGCGTCAAATTTGCCGGGATACGTATGCGTTAAAAATGGTGGCTCCTGATGTGTATACATATGCGGTGCATATTGATGAAATGCATAAACCATTCGGGGATCATCCATAATGTTGAGGTAAGGCAGCCAATCCAGAGCGCTGTATCCTTCCCCGCCAACCAGAATGGGGGTCTGCGTATCAACTTCACGGATGGCATTTACAATCTGTGGATACCATCTGTTCCAATCAGAAATCGTATTCCCATAGTCTGCATAAAATTGATCATGCTCCCATTCATCCAGAATTTCCACAGCATTGGGTTCACACATTAAATCATAGCCAACCACAACCGCATGATCACGGTAGCGCTCAGCAGTATAGCGCCACATTTCCACCCAGGCTTGCTGCGCATCAGCCTCATACCAGACATTCTCAATGAGATCATCGCTGTCAAACCAATCGTCATCCCGATAAAAGGTGAAATCATTTCGTCCTGGGCCGGTACGGAATGAAATTACCACGAACAAATCCGCTTCGGCTGCCATGGCAATCATCGCATCTAAATTCGCCTGAGCCTTCTCATCCAGCACATAGGGAGGGCGTTCTGTAAATATTCCGGGATGTGATAAATTGACATAATTTGCCCCCAATGCTGCCAGGCCATTAAAATCATCCTGTGTATATGGCGGGCCAATGTATCCATCGCCTAAAAAATCATCGTCATCATATTGCGGATCTACAAGGCGCTGCCAGGTGTTTGCGCCACGCAACTGTGTGCCATTGGTCCATAAGGAAAATTTATCAAAATCTGAACCAGGTTCAAGTGTGGGATATTGTCGGGGAGCTTCACCAGCAACATTTGAGGTGCTCTCATCGTTTGATACAACCTCATTTTCAGGGGTCTCGGAGTTTCCAACCTGGCTGCATGCCAGCGTGGTAAAAATCAAAATCATAGAAATGAATCCGCGTGTAAACATGCGATTGTTTCTTGACATAATTTAATTATAGATGCAAATTATCCGGAATACAAACTTGGTCTCTTTCCCCATTTTTTGTAACATTTGCCTGAACAACAATCAGTATATATTAATGCATACGATGTTATCTGGAATATTCTGGCTGCTTACTTCCAGGTCACCCCTTTTGCGACAACTTGATAGGCCATCACAGCGATATCCTCTGCGGTCTATCCAGTAGACCCTTGCAGCCAGCGGATTGCCAATTACGTGATTGCCCCAGTGATTATCTGGGTATTGATGAACATTGTTTATTAGGCAATTTCTCTCGAGACGGACAATTGGTGTTTAATTAGTTGGACGAGCTGTTTATGCGCACAGGTTGATTTAAGATCACTTGCTAAACGGATGATCTAGAATGGAGAATTTATTCTAGTGCAAATGGTCTCATAATAAAAATGCAGCCCAGTGATTATATCAATAGACAGGTCTGATATCCACGATGTTCAAAGTCATCAATACACTACATCAAATTAGCAAAGCACATTGTGCACTCATCCAGTTTTTTTCCAACAAGAATATTTACAACCAAAACCTAATAGCACAACTCAAAGAGTGTTGCCCGTATCATTGATAATAGTAAATAATCATTAATTGGAGCGTATATCATGTTAAAAACACTCCAACCTGTTATTGTACCTAACCTTTACCTAGAAATTCATCAAGAACTAATCCTTCTTTTAAAAAACCTAACCCCGGATGATTGGCGAAAACCTACCATTTGCCAGAATTGGCCCGTAAAAGACGTAGCCCTGCATCTGCTGGGTGGTGATATCGGAAACCTTTCAAGGCGCCGGGATGGCCATATTCCAAGCGCATCTATCAATAGCTGGGATGAATTAGTACAATTTGTTAATGATTGGAATGAAAAATGGGGCTTTGCCGCAGATCGCATCAGCCCTGTCTGATGATTGATTTAATGGATGTCGTCGGACTTCAAATGAGCACCTATTTTCAGGAGCTGGACTCATTTGCCATGGGCGCACCCGTCGATTGGGCCAGCCCTGAACCAGCGCCAGTCTGGCTGGATATCGCCCGGGAATACACCGAACGTTGGCACCATCAACAACATATTCGGGATACCGTAAACAAACCATGTCCAAAGCAGCCGCGCCACTTTGCGCCTGTTTTGGAATCCTTTATGTACGCATTTCCATGGGCATATCATGATGTTTCTGCAGATGAAAATACATCTGTTACCCTCTCGATCGCGGGGCGTTGATCCATTGTGTTTGAGAACATGCAATGGACACTTTACACTGGCGCACCTGATCAGCCAGATGCTGAAGTGATCATGGATGAGGATATTGCCTGGCAATTGTTCACCCGTGGCATTAGTGCACAACAGGCGAAAGAACAGGCACTCATCAAAGGGGATCAACCGTTGGCAATGAAAATATTTGAAATGGTATCGATTATTGCATAATGACAACCATGCCATAATCAAATTCAGGAACAATCCTCCTTAAAATGATTTTTCACCCTGCAGTTCATACCATTGAACTACAGGGTGAATTTATCAAAAGAAACCTGGGACACATCAACAGGTTTCCGCTTATCATATTTTTGATGTGAAATGGTGTTGACGGATTCTTCAGTATATACTTCTCGTCTTCATACTATGAATTGTCGTCGTGATCATATGAAATAATCAACATAACAATATATCCCAATCTATGGCACAATTGCTTACTATCAGAATTTCAACATGATTTTCTTCAAGCTCGCTTATAATAAACAAATATGTTAACAAATAGCTTTTCCGAGGGAATTTGAGAAATGAATATCAATCCGTATATCGCTGGTGCACCGGTTGTTGAAGAGAAAATGTTTTTTGGTCGTGAGGGGGTTTTTGAGTGGATCGAGAACAGTTTAGCTGGAAAATATGTCGACCATATCCTGGTGCTACACGGCCAAAGAAGGGTCGGCAAAACTTCAGTTCTCAAACATATTCCCAAACGTTTACCCAACCGTTATTTGCCCATCCTGATTGACCTCCAGGGAAGGGTTTCCACCAAGCTTCCCCGTTTCCTGTGGTGGCTATCGAGAGAGATGGTCAAAGCCCTCAAGAATGAAGGTATTGAATTACCCCACCCCGATCGAAAGCAATTTGAAGATGATCCTGACTATTTCGAAAACAGTTTCCTGCCCTTAGTGGAAGCCAATTTAGGTGAGAAAAGAATCTTGTTGACCTTTGATGAGTTCGACACCCTCGAAACAACAGACGCCCAGGAAGGATTAGCTTTGCCCTTCATGGCTATCCTCAAACGAATGATGGAATACAAAAATTTGAATTTTGTCTTCTCAATTGGATCTTCCGGGCGAAAATTGGAAAACATGCAGGCAGCTTATACCAGCTTTTTCAAGCAAGCCTTGTACCGGAAGATTAGTTTTCTGGATCGAGAAGATGGGCATGACCTGATTACCAAACCAGTGGATGGTGTATTGAAGTATTCTCAAGATGCCGTCAACCGAATTCTTGATGTCACCAGCGGGCACCCCTATTTTATCCAATTGGTATGCCATGAACTATTTTCTGAATGCCAGAAAAAAGATCATTGGGAAATAAACGCTCAAGATGTAGAAAAAATCCTGATCCCAACCATTGAACGTGGTACTGTCAATCTCAAATTTGTTTGGGATGAAGCCAATGATTTTGAGAAGTGGATTTTATCCTGTTTGGCTTCAGCAGAAACGGTATGCTCCATTGAGGATTTGAGCGCCCAACTACAAAGAGAAAGAGTCCGATTTACTAATCAGGATTTGGAAAGATCACTGCTGCATTTACGGGAAAAAGATGTCCTGACCGAGAATAATGAATTCGTCATTCATCTGTTAAGGATGTGGTTAAAGATGAATCGGCCGATGGAGCAAGTTCGCGAAGAACTCAAAGAAATCAATCCGATCGTTAACCGTTTGCTGGAGATCGGGCAGGAATATTATGAACAGGGTGATTTCGAAGAAGCTGTCAAGAATTTTGAAAAAGCCCTCCAAGAAGATCATGATAACCCGGAAGCCCGCCTTTGGTTAGGCAATAGCCAACTGGGACGTGGGGATTATGGCAAGGCCGTCACCCAATTCGAGGCTGTACTCGAGACTACCGCCGACGATGTTGTCGCGCAAAAAGGCTACTGTGACGCTTATTTCGCAATGGGGGAAGATGGAAAAAACAATCACAAACTGGCTGAAGGGGAGTTTGCCTATTTACAAGTTTTAAAAATCAATCCAGCCCACAAAATGGCCAATCAACGCATGGCTGAAATTCATCATCATCGTGCTGTCATGGCTTTTTCCAAAGATCTACTGGAAGCCTTATCTGAACTGGAAGAAGCCAATGAGGCCACAAATGACCCTGTTTACCAGCTGATGGTTGATGAGATTACCGCACTAATGAACGGTGAATCGACAAAGGGCGATGTTTTATTGATGTGGGGCATGCAAGCCCAGAGACTAGAGCTATGGGAAGATGCCAGGGAATTATTCAAAACGTATCAAAAAGAAACTGGGGATGAACAGAAAGTCTCTGAACCCATCCTTGAAGCAATGCAAAAGATTAATGAACGGCGAACCGTTTATCTGCAAGGACGGGCTGATCGCATGGAACGACTGGGTCGTTATGCTGAATCTGCTGAAGCCTGGCATGAATATCTTCTCTCAGAACCGGATGACAAGACCCTGATCCTTGAGAAGATAGCAACCCTGGAAAAATTGGCCAAGGAAAACAATAAAGGGAATAAATCAAGTTTGAGCCCGGTTTTAAGAAACTCTTTGTTAGGGCTTGTTTTTGTAATTGTTATTTTGGGTATCATCCTTGGTACCCGTCCAAATTCACCTTTGATGCTGGCCTTTGCAGAACCCACCAATACATTAGTCAGCCAGGCAGTACACTCGACACCCACCACCCGACCTTCAGCTACACCTACTTTTGTGCCTACCACCATCCCGCTTGGCTGGTCACGCCAAAATTCGCTCTCCTTTCTGGAGCGCGATACAATAACTGCTTTAGCCATTAACCCCAACGATGCCGATTTAATTTTAGCCGGAACTGAAAATGCGGGGGTCTTCAGGTCTTTTAATGGAGGGATCTCATGGGAACCTGCATCTACCGGGATGGGCAGTGCCATAATTACTGGGTTGACATATGATCCAAATGATCCTTCTAAACTTTACGCCAGTTCCCATACCGGTTTATATGTCTCCGACAATTTTGGTGATCAATGGGATTTAGTATACGCTACTGAAATCGACACCTTCATTTTTGATACAAATAGTTCTGAAATAATCTATATGTCTGATAATAACGGTTTTCTTTATGGTATAGAAAAAACATCGAATGGAGAGGGTATTTCTGAAAAAATATTTGGTAAAGAATCACCACGTCCTGGTGAATGCCCAATCGATTTTTTGCAGATCGGGATCAATCCTTACAACAGTGATCAATTAATCGGTGTATCTCCAAGATATAGCCAATGCGGACAAGGTATTTACTTGTCAGAAAATGGCGGAAAAGATTGGCTTCCAACTGGGATCACACGTCCAGATTCCACAGCTGAGGAAGGCAATGGTATCCTTTTCCATCCAGAGGATCCAAATACATTTATGGTTGTAATGGATTATGTATATCGAACAAGAGATGGAGGAATGACTTGGGACGTGAGTTTACATAGCCCCTGTACCTTAGCCACAGCCCCAGATAATCCCCTGAAGTTAGTCTGTTTAGATAATTGGTTTCAAAAAGTGTTTATCTCTGAAAATTGGGGGGAATCTTGGATACAAACATATATCAATCCGAACTTTGATGATCAAATTACAAGTCACGGTGGCATAATTCAGATTTCTCCCAACAATTCCGACCTACTATATATGGGTGGGGAGTTCAATTTCTTGAAATCTGAAAATAATGGAGAACAATGGCAAGAAATATTAAACGGTATCGGAACAAAACGAATTAACCTTTATTTCCATCCATTAGATAATTCCATTATGTATCTCGAAACGTTCTCCAATTCTTCATGTCCTTTATACCAATCAAATAGTGGTGGAAAAAACTGGGAACTAATTGATGATGATGGTTTCTGTGGATTATCATTTTCTGCAGATGGTGAAACCATGTATCGAAGCCAACCAGAATACTGGAAATCGAGTCTAAGTCAAGGAGATATTCAATGGAATAGAAACCGACTTAGCCGCTCTAATGATTTCGAAGGAATTACTGGTTTTACGCCAAATCCTATAGACCCGGAAAAAATATACATATCAACGTGGTATTCACTTTTTGAATACGACAAAATAGAGAAAACACTGATTTCGTTAACCCCTCCAGAAGAAGTAGGCAGCCTGAGTTACAGGAATGTTTATGTGGGAAATGAATCAGAATGGTATACATTTTGCGATAATACAAGAGGAATGTTTACAAAGGATGCTGGTAAAACCTGGAAAATGTGTGAAGTAGAATATGAGGATATTTTTTCGGATACAGGAAACAGTATTGCGATAAATTCAGAAAATCCAGACATAATTTATGCTGGCACACGAGGTAAGGGAATTTATTTTAGCAATACTGGAGGAAACTCTTGGGTAACAACCAATAACGGCCTGGATAATTTATATGTCAACACAATAGTAATTGACCCTCAAAATCCGGACATTCTATATGCAGGAACCCATCAAGGTCTTTATATATCCTTTGACGCTGGAGAAACCTGGGGGGCAATCAACGACGGACTATTGGGACAGTTAATCATTTACACATTAGCATTTGACCCACATAACCCTGACGATTTATACGCTACAACACCATACGGACTATTCAAACTGGAGGGCAGATGAACCATAACAACCCATTTACATTTGGAAATCCAATCCGTGAAAAATCACGCTTTATTGGTCGCAAAGAAGAAATCAATCAAATTATCAGTCGCTTACTTTCAAGTGCCCACGAAAGCACATCTATTGTCGGTGAACGTAGAATCGGTAAAACGTCACTCTTAAAGCATTTAGCCAATCCAGATGTCGCTGAGGAGCTTGGCTTGGCAAAAAATGAATTTTGCCTGGTTTATATTGATTTTCAAGGCCTGACCGACATCAGTCCCATCCGTTTTTGGAAACGAGTATTGCGGTTAATGGAACGCTCAATGAACAATGATGACATTCGTTCTGAAATAGAAAAGCTTCGCAAACAGGAAGAAATCGATTTATTTGATTTAGAAGATTTATTCGACCTGATTGATGATAACAATTTAAATGTGGTTCTCTTTATGGACGAATTTGAATTCGTAACCCAAAACCCAAACTTTGGTGGCGATTTTTTTGGTGGATTGCGTTCTTTGGCAATTCATTACAGTTTATCCCTGGTGCCATCCACCCGTCGGGAATTGGTGGACTTATGCCACTCAGATGAAATCAAAGGCTCTCCATTTTTTAATATTTTTGCAACGGTCGTCTTACGTCCATTTTCATTTGAAGATGCACAAGTCCTATTGCAAGCATACACAAAAGATACTGAACATTCATTTTCAGATGAAGAAATATCCTTCTTGTTAAATCTTGCTGGTGGTTATCCGATTTTCACGCAAATGGGTGGAAATTATTTATTTACTGGAAAGAAAAATGGATTATCCGCAACAATGCTCCTCGAATATGCTATTGAATCCTTCCAGGATCAGGCAAATCAACATTTTTCATATTTCTGGGTACATTCTTCTGACAGCGAAAAAATCACTCTTTTAGCTTCCATAACCCTTAATAATGCAAAAAACAGGAACAAAAATCCATCCTCCCAAGAAAATTTTAAAAAATTAAATGTGCGTGCGCCATTAGACCTTCACGAATTAGTTAAGCGCGGTATGATGATTGAAAATAATGGTGAATACAAAATATTTTCACCCATTTTTGAAAATTGGATTCTCCTTGAGGTTTCCGCTTTACCCGGCGAGGAAGAATCAGCTCAAGATGTAGAACGCTGGTTAAAGGAATCTGGAAATGATAAATTGGGCGTTGAAAAAGAAAAATATTTCCAAATTAAAAAGAAATACTGGAAATCTTTTGGCGCTTTTCTAAAAGATTTCTCAACTGAGGTCATTAGCAAGATAACTATCGATATGGTAACAGGCAGATTATAAGTTTTAGTTTAGAAAATTGATGTTTCAATATTCACAACTGTCCAATAATATTGGGCAGTTGTTATCTTATATCAGTCTGGATCATTTATAAAAATATTGAATTTGCTTCAAATATCAAAATCTATGGCACAATTGTACAAATCATTAATCTGAGGAATTTACCATGTCTGAAATTCGCAATGTTGCCATTTTGGGTGCCGGGGCCATCGGTGCTGCTTTCGCCATCAAATTCTTTGATCACCCTGATTACAATACCGTCCTTGTCGCTGAGGGAGAACGCAAGCAGCGTTTGGAGCGGGAAGGTTTAATTGTTAATGGGAAGAAATTTCTTATTCCAACCATTGATCCCCTGCAGACTGATGTTACCCAGGATCTGATTATCGTCGCCCTGAAATATCATCACATGGATGAAGCCATTCTCAAGCTCAGCAAACTGGTCGGCGACCAAACCATCTTTTTATCTTTTATGAACGGTCTGGACAGCGAAGAAATCATCGCGAAATATTACGGCATGCACAATATTCTCTTTGGCATTTCAGTGGCCATTGATGCCGTGCGGGAAGGCAATCAGATCAATTTTTCCAACCCCGGCGTGCATTATTTCGGCGCAGCCAATAATGAACGGATCAGCCCCAATGTACAGCTCGTCAAGGATGCCTTTGAAAAAGTCGGTGTACAGTACAAAATTCCAACCGATATGCTGCACGATTTATGGTGGAAATTTATGATCAATGTAGGCATTAATCAATCCTCTGCCATATTGCGCGCCCGATATGGCATTTTTCAAACCCAGCCTCAGGCGCAAGCACTCATGGAAGCCCTCATGCTGGAAGTCATCGCGCTGGCAAAAGCTTCCAACATCAATCTCACTGAAGATGATTTAACCGGATGGTATCCAATTATGCATACGCTCTCCCCCGAAGGTAAAACCTCCATGCTGCAGGACGTGGAAGCCAAACGCAAAACCGAAGTGGAAATGTTCAGCGGCAAAGTGGTTTCACTGGGGAAAGAGCTGGGTATCCCCACACCGGTTAATCAGACCATTTTCCAAATCATCCACGTGCTGGAACAGAATTATTGATGACATCAGGTTTATATCAAATCATATTATCGGATACTTAATCGAATAATTCATTAAATGGGTTGTATTTATTTTTTACTTCCAAATACAATATCAATACTAGCGTTGCTGTCAGCGCTATCATTCGCTTGACCTGTTCAAGGAGGTAAATTGTGAATCATGCTCCCGTATCGCGCAATAAAATGGTCGTATCTTTCATGAACCGTGTACTGGTTTTTTCCCTGATCTGGATGGCTGTCTTCTTTCTACCTGCCGGAACTTTTGATTACTGGCAGGCCTGGGTAGTCCTGGGGATTTTATTTCTGCCCATAATCATCAGCATAATATTTTATACGATCACCGATCCTGGTATGCTGGAAAGCCGTGCAAAAACTGAAGAAAAAGAAGCCGAACAGAAAATCATTATGAAATTATTCGGTTTGGTCTTTGTTCTGACCTTTTTGATTCCCGGGTTTGATCATCGCTATGGCTGGTCACATGTACCAGATGTACTCGCCATCATTGCCTGTGTATTATTGCTTATTGGATTTGGATTATGTTTTGTAGTCCTCCACCAGAATCGATATGCCTCCCGCATTATTGAAGTGGGAGAGCAGCAGCAAGTCATCAGCAGCGGCGTTTATAGCATTGTGCGCCACCCCATGTATAGCGGGGTTGTACTGATGTGCCTCTCCCTGCCGCTGGCATTGGCCTCCTATTGGGCATTCATCCCGGCTTTGTTTATTCTTCCCGTTCTGGTAGCCAGGATTAAAAACGAGGAGTCTGTTTTGATTGATGAACTTGCCGGTTATGAAGAATATACAAAACAAATCAAATATCGCCTGATTCCTGGGATTTGGTGAAAAAATCAATTCCAATTGGAATACGAAAAGGTAAATAAATGGACATCAATCAAATTATTTTCATCGCGGGATTAAGTTTTTCAATTTATGTATTTATAATAAATCCCTTTATTAGCAAGACAAAAAAGGCTCGTTATAATCGCTATTTTCGTAAAGCAAAAAATACTCGTTTTTCGCTAGTGAAAGAAATTAGCAAAAAGCCTGAATATTTACCTGAGGATATTACGCCACAGGAAATTGTTGGAATCTTGGCACTAATATCGGCACGAGAAGGGATTTCCAAAGCTTATTCAACAGGTTTAAATTTCGCGAATTCTGGAAGGGTAGAGAAATACAACGAGGAATTTTTCACCTACCTTTTTGCTACAGGAAAACGATTTTCTAACATTCGCTGGTTCAAAGAAAGTATGGAGATGATGAATATGGGGCGAATGTTGTCAAAACAATTTGACAAATCACATTGGTTATTCGAATTCAAAGATGGTATTGAGCATTTGACTAGACTACGCGTCACAGGCGGTCGCGCGCATCGTAACAAATGATTTGAAAAATGTGTGGAAAACAAATTATGGAAAACCAGGACTTTCAGTCATCGAAAAAAACGCGATCCCCTTACCTGTCCATCTGGATTCATCCGCGCGAAACAATACGGCATATTCTGGAAACCAATCCTGATAATCATGTTTTGCTTTTTGCCATGATTCTGGGTGTACTCAAAGCGTTTGATGTTGCGAGCGACAACTATATAGGCGACACCTTACCATTTTTGGGAACGATCATGCTCTGTATTGTGAGTGGTATGATCATCGGTCCAATTCGTCTATATATCTATGCATTACTATATCATTGGGTTGGCACATTGTTCGGTGGAATCGGAAATCAAAAAGAAATTCGGACTGCTTATGTATGGTCATCAATGCCAACCATGTTTACTTTGCCTATATGGATTCTTTTGCTATTCATTTACGGTGAAGAACTTTTTATGGAATATTCACCCAATCTTGAATCCCATCCATTGTTGTTTTTACTCTCGCTCCCTTTGTTTGTGATCATTGTCATCCTGAGTATTTGGAGTTTTATTCTTCTCATTCTTAATTTGTCAGAAGTACAGCAATTTTCGATTTGGAGAGCATTGGCGACCTATTTTCTGCCGTTTTTAGTTCTGCTCATTCCAACGATGATTTTCTTTCTCATTTTGAAACCGATTTTCTGAGATAATATCCGTTTTCCAGGCAGAGTAAGGATCTGGTCTCCAAGTAATACCGAGGCGTTTCGACCTTACCAAATTAATTACAAATGCTCTTTCCCTTATTCTCCCCCATCTCCGTAATAAAACATAGTAAATGCGCGTAACGGTTCTTCACCAGGATTATGATACAAATGTTTTACATTCCCGGCAAAACGGATCGAATCGCCCTGCTTGAGGGTGTACGCCTGCTCACCCAGTTGCAAATGGAGAATCCCCTGGCTGATTAATAAATACTCCTGCATGCCTTTACGATGCCCATCCGATTCAAATGTCGCCCCGGGTGCCAATACCTTTGAAAATATTTCAAATTTTTTATCGGCATCAAATGGATGATGAGCATATATAGTAAATCCTTCTCCGTCCAGTTGGATGGGTACATCCTGCTCACGGGCTACTGTCACCGTTGGGGTTTCCTCTTTAATCAGATCGCTGAATGATATTTTCAAACCATCCGCAATTTTCCAAACCACGGTAATAGTCGGATTGGTTAGCCCGTGTTCAATGTCACACAGCATGCTGGTGCTCACTCCGGTTTTTTGGGCAAGCTGTTCCAGCGTAAACTGATGCTGTTTGCGTAGCTTTTTTAGGTTTGTACCGATAATGCTGGTAATTCCTTCCATTATTCACTCCATTCAATAAATCCGATATATTGAATTAATTTTCGTTATACCGTATAATTCCGCTAATAGTAAATTTATATCCGATATAGCTAATATATTCAAGATTATACCGTACTGGAGCGCGAAATATGAATAACCCATTCCCAAATCAAAAAGCCATGCTTCACAGTCAAAAACAACGCACTTTGTTTGAAGAAGCCAAATCATATGCCTCTGAATATCTGGATGATGTCCTGGATCGCAACGTTTTTCCGACAGAAAATGCGTTGGAAAATCTGAATTTCTTTGATGAAGCCATTCCTGATATACCAGGCGATCCAGCTGAAATGCTGCGAATTCTCCATGAATATGGCTCCCCTGCCACAGTGGCCAGCACAGGGGGCAGATATTTCGGCATGGTCATCGGCAGTGCCTTTCCACCAGTTATGGCTGCCAAATGGCTGGCAACCGTTTGGGATCAGATTTCAGCCTTACATGTCACCTCACCTATATCCAGCAAACTGGAAAGTGTATGTGAAAAATGGCTGATTGATTTATTGGGTCTCCCTGAAAATAGTGTAGCTGGTTTTGTCAGCGGCACCTCTATGGCCACGATGTGCGGATTGGCTGCTGCACGATATGAATTACTTAATCGGGCAGGATGGGATGTGATCAACAATGGCTTATTCGGCGCACCACCCATTCGAGTAGTATTGGGTGCTGAAGCGCATAGCACGGTATACAAAGCGTTAGCTATGCTGGGTTTGGGAAAGGAGCGCGTTGAAACCGTGCCCATCGACAGCCAGGGTCGCATGATCGCAGAAGCTGTACCCAATCTGGATAACAACACCTTGTTGATTTTGCAGGCTGGCAACGTTAATTCAGGGTCCTTTGATCCATTTGATGAGATTTGCGAGAAAGCCAATCAGGCTAATGCCTGGGTACATATTGATGGTGCCTTTGGCCTATGGGCTGCTGCTTCCAACCAAACCAAACATTTTACTTATGGTATTGAAAAAGCCGATTCATGGTCGGTGGATGGACATAAAACACTCAACACGCCCTATGACAGCGGTGTAATTCTTTGTAAACACGCCCATGCTCTGGTTTCCGCTATGCAAGCTACAGGTGCCTATATCCTTTACGGCGAACATCGTGACGGTATGCTCTATACACCTGAAATGTCCGCTCGCGGTCGGGCAATTGAAATTTGGGCAACATTGAAGATTTTGGGGAAAAGCGGCGTTGAAGAACTGGTTAATGTACTTTGCACTCGCGCCCAACAATTCGCAATTGAAATCAGTGCGGCAGGATTCCAGGTACTCAATGACATTGATTTCAATCAAGTCGTAGTTGCCTGTCCAAACCCTGAGCAAACAACTGCAATTCTGGATCATTTACAAAAATCAGGGGAATGCTGGTGCGGCGCAGGAAATTGGCATAATACACCCGTAATCCGAATTAGTGTCTGCTCCTGGGCAACCACCGCAGAGGATATCACTCGCTCCGTGCAAGCATTCATTATTGCCAAAAGGGAATGTTCTGATTAATCACGTTCGTGAAAAACAGGGATTGATACCCGTTTATGAGTTGAATAATTTTGACCCGTTCAGTAAACTATTAATTAATTGAACTGAACGAAAAATTGCACGCTGAGTTCCCTCCACTGAAAAACGTACCGAGTCCAGTCCAAATAAAATACTGGCCTATACAAATTGCTACCTAAAGAAATCAGCACTTTCATGTTGATCCGTATCTGGTATTGCTACAAATTCAAATTTTCTTTTTTTGTTTGGTGTTTACTGATATTAATGGAGAGAGGCATGACGGCAATAGTGATAGAAGATAATGATTATGCTACACTCTGGTATTACCCTGACAAAAAAATTATTCATCATAAATTCAAAAAATTCATTCATGGTAAAGTATTTCACGATTTTTTGTTAATAGGCACAACTTTGATGAGAGAAAATGGCGCAACCAAATGGCTGTCCGATGATCGCCTAAATCCGGTGCTTCGCCAGGATGATATGACATGGGGAGATACAAACTGGTTTCCACAAACAGTTGATGCTGGTTGGAAATACTGGGCTGTTGTTCAGCCTAAATCCATGATTGCCAGCCTGAACATGCAAAAACTAGTTTCAGAATATGAAAAAGCTGGTTTAACAGCACAGTTTTTCATGACCCCGGAAGAAGCCCTGGCCTGGCTTGAAAACTTACCATAAGATTAGATATTCCAATGAAAACAATCGGTTGTTCAGTGTACTGATCCAGCCGATTGTTTTTTAATAATTTAATTAAATACAGTGCTATCGCATTGGAAATAAGAAAACAGATGCCCCGCCTAAGTAGATGGACGTCTGTAATTAATTCACTTCTGTAAATCAGATAATAAACTTCCCTTTCTGATAGAAAATTTCCCCATCAACGGCGATTTCACCATCCTCTCGCATATCACAGATGAAATCCCAATGAATCGCTGATTTATTTTTACTACCGGCTTCCGGAAATCCCGCACCAATCGCCATATGGAATGAGCCGCCAATTTTTTCATCATACAGAATATTTTTGGTAAATTGAGTAATACCATAGTTGGTACCAATGGCAAATTCACCCAAATATCGAGAGCCTTCATCCATATCCAATTGGCTGATCAGGAATGCTTCATTTTTCTCAGCACTGGCATCCACTACTTTGCCATCTTCAAATTTCAACCGTACACCGGATACTTCTCTTCCATTGGTGATGGCCGGATAAGTGAAGTTCACCCAGCCGTTAGCACTTTCTTCAATCGGACTGGTAAAAATTTCGCCGCTGGGCATATTGTTTTTTCCCGAAGAATTTATAAATGTCCGACCATCAATGGATAAAGTCAAATCAGCATTGGCACTTTTTACTGAGATTTTCTTTTTGCCTTCCAGCCATTTAATGATGCGATCCTGTTCTGCATGAATCGCTTGCCATTCAGCAACCGGATCTTCCTTATCGCAAAAAACAGCCTCATAAACAAAGTTTTCGTAATTCTTCAAACTCATATCCGCTTCCTGTGCATTTGCGTCACATGGAAATTGCGTGATAACCCAACGCAAATCATCCGTAGCGGATCGTTCCATCATGGTTTCACTTATTTCACGCCTAGCTCTTCTAAACACCTGTTGCTTTGCAGGATCGACAGCTGATAAACTTCGTGTATTTCGATTTCCCTGCAAAAAGATGTACCCGTCAATTTTTTCAACCAGCATTTTTTCTGTAGGTGAAACAAATCCAAGCTGTTTTTCAGTAGCATATTGATACAATGTCTCTTGTACAGATTCGCTATTTACTTTAATTTCCGGATGTCCTCCAGCCAGCAAAACTTCTTTCACAACCAGATCCATTAATGACTCGGTTTTCACATCCCCAATAACAAGAACCCAATCACCTTCTTTCACTCGTACTGAATACTGCACAATTAACTTTGCCAATCTTTGCATACGAATATCAGTCATCACTCCTCCGTTTATCTAAGGTAACTCCTATACTACTATAACTTGATTATAAAATGTGATTTTTATTTACTATTTATTTGTCCGATTTACGATACATGTTAAAGTAGTATGGGTTCAACAAACATCACCTCACATTTCATTTTTCTTTTTTGTAAAATGGGGTTTATTTCGAATAAGTTTGGTAAAATCTATTCTGGCACAGTAAAATAGAAATTATTGCTTATTCATTGCAGTTATGCTGGTGCAAAATTGATCAAGAAAGAATCGAAGCCATACATGCCAGAAACATATCAAACATCGCAGCGTCCAAATCAGGATACTCCATACTATCAAATGATTGTGGAGAATTTACCTGATGGTGTAATCGTCGTTGATGCATACAATGACATTCTATATGCAAATTCAACTGCCCTTTCCTACCTACAACAATCCGAACAGGATGTTCTTGGTAAAAACATTAAATTCGGCCCATTATCTGGTGAAACAAAAAGCATTATATTCCCAACCAACATTGACCCTGCCAGGCAGCGCTTTGAGGCTCATTTTCGCAATGTATATTGGGATGGTGAAACTGGCTTTATCATTACCATCAAACCGCAAGATCAAGGCAAACATCATTATCTCTCTACTGGTTTTGCCGACAAAATCAACAAATCCATACAATTGCACGAAAATAATGAATTAGTAATACGCTTTTCAGCGCAAGGCAAGTTACTTGAGGCGACAGATATATCCCCCGGATATTTCACTGTTGATCCTGATAACAATAAAAATCTTTATATCTTTGATATTTTGCCTGAAGAGCATGGGGCCTTGTTAAAAGAAAAAATTAAACAAGTATCTCTGGAACACCCTACTTGCATATTCCTGGTTCATTCCAATAACAATCATCCAACTATTAATCGACTGCAGTTTGTTTTGCAAGCACTCTTTGATGAGAACGGCGCAATCACTCAATACACACTGATTGGGAATGTTATCAACAATCAATTTCCATTTTCAACGGATTATCAACTACTCACTTCAGTCATTGATAATGCCTGCCTGGGTATCGCGATCATTGACACAAATGGGAATTACCTTAGCGCTAATCCTCATTTTTATAAACTTCTGGGGTATTCAAGTAAAGAGCTGTTGGGAAAACCGATCAATTATATGCTTAGTTCCGTACATACTTCCAATTACTACAACATAATTCATTCCACATTAAACCAAACCGGTACATGGCAGGGAGAATGCTGGCTTCAACATAAGGATCAACATGTATTTCCAGCTGATATACATGCTAAAAGCATTCAAAATGAGGGCGGTGATGTTTGCTATTATGTGCTCTACTTCTCTGATAAAAGTGAATTAAAACTAGTTGAAAATAACTTGCGACATATCGCCCTGCATGACACATTGACTGATCTACCTAATCGCACCCTGCTGCACGAAAAACTCTATCAATCCATTCGCATGGCACAAAAAACCGCCGCACAGTTTGCTGTTTTACACCTGGATCTGGACGGTTTCAAAGTGATCAACAATACTTTTGGCCATACAACAGGAGATCTTCTACTGCGCGAAGTATCCAATCGATTGGTTACCTGTGTTCATAAAGATGACTTGCTGGCACGTATGGGTGGGGATGAATTTGCGATTATATCCTATCACGCAGGCAATGAAGGATTGGTGCCAGCCTCCGTTACTGCGCAAAAAATTATTGAGGCATTAACCATGCCCTACATGATTGATGAGCAGGAATTATTCATGACAGCCAGTATTGGCATCAGTTTATTTCCAGGTGATGGAGAGAAGGCCGTTTCTCTACTCAAGAATGCCGATATTGCCATGTATCGTGCCAAAGAATTGGGTAAAAATAATTTTCAATTCTATTCCGAGGAATTAAATCGTCGAGTGTTGAAACGTCGGGATATGGAAAATCATCTGCGTCATGCGTTGGAACGGGATGAGTTTAAATTGGTTTATCAACCCATTGTTGAAGCAAATTCCCGTAAAATTGTCGCCATTGAAGCCCTGTTACGTTGGGATCATACATCGCTAGGCCGGATTATGCCGGATGATTTCATTCCACTGGCAGAGGAAACCGGCTTAATTGTAGAGATTGGTAACTGGGTAATGCGCACTGCCTGCCGACACCAACAAACACTCGAACAAGCCGGCTATCCATCAGTGCTTATCTCCATTAATATTTCTGGCAGACAATTGGAAGAGGAGCATTTTGCTTCCACTGTTGAAGGAATAATCGCTGAATCAGGTATAAACCCTTCAAAACTTGTTTTGGAAATTACCGAAAGTTTGTTAATGCAGAATATAGAAGAAAATGGAAACAAATTAAATAACCTGCGAAAAATAGGTGTCAAAATTTCTATAGACGATTTTGGAACTGGATATTCTTCCTTACATTCACTGGTCAACCTGCCAGTTGACTCTTTGAAAATTGACAAATCCTTTGTAGCTGCCATGGAAGATAACCCGCATGGGCTTTCCCTTGTGAAAGGTGTTATCTCAATTGGGCACAATTTGGATTTGGAAATCATCGCTGAAGGGGTAGAAAATAACATACAAGCCACAGTGCTGGAAAAACATGTCTGCGACTTGTTACAGGGTTATTATTTTGGAAGGCCAATGAGTTTTACAGACCTCTGTAAAGTGATCAATCCGTCTCTATAATAAATTTGAATTTGTTAGCTCTGTTGCCCAGGCAATGGCTTTGAGATATGCCTCGCGTATCTGCTGTATGGAAACTTTTGGCAAGTTGATCGCCTGCCAATTGCTTTGTTCGTACGCGATCACTGAATGCAATACACTACCTAAGGTACCTTCCCCTTGTAACAATGCCTTATTAATTGAATCTGCCATTGGTATACTTTGCAGAATCTCTTCCATGGGTAAGCCCATCATTGTATCCAGAATGGAAAATAATCCGGTAACAAAATAACTGCTAATATCCTCATTGGGCAACATCTCAGCGATTAACTCACACATTTTGCCGCGAATAATCGCTGTTGACATCAATGGTCCCGGTTGATCATCAATTTCCGAAAGCAGAATAACACTTAACCAGGCCCGCAATGGATTTATCCCCAGCAATACCAATGCATGTTGGATAGATTCAATCTGACTGTTTAAACCATAGTAGGCTGAATTCACCATCCGCATCAGTTTGTACCCCAAGGATACATCCTGACGGATGATAATCTCCAGATCACGAATATCAATTTCAGGGTTGTACAGCGACGATAACATCTTTAATACAAACAAACGTCTGGAGGGTAATCGTTTCCCATGCATCACTTGTGGCTTTATGAAAAATGGCCCCTGAAAATAATCAAAACCTACGGATTTACAAAACTCAAGCGTTTGATGATCCGGAACATTATCTGCATAATATTTAATTTGATATTGATTCAATGATTTGAGTAAATCGTTTGCTGCAATACGGGAATAATTACATACATCAATACGGCCACCTTGAATTTCATGCAATAGGGGTACGGTTAAATGATTGATGCGCACGTTATCCAAAATCACTTTATATTTCAATTGTTTTAGGCGACGCACCGCGTTTATCAGTGTCTCATCAATTTCATCATCATTAATAGTTAGAATAACCCCGCCTAATTCAGAAGAAAATGGTAGATTTTTTTGCTTCTTTATGAAATCACCATTTAAGTTAAAAAAAGCGGTTTTCCCTTGTGTTATGTTTGCTACCCCAATATCTAATATTGTTTGAATTATTGATAAAGCAGCACTTATGGAGTTTTTCCCTACAATATTTTCCCCGCTGCTATTGCTGTTATACATAATTTCATATGCATATGTATTTAAATCAGGGTTAAATATATTCTCTCGTCCCAAATATACGTCGATCATTAATGCTCCATTAAGTTTGTTAAGATGAAAATTATTATATGTTAAGATCAATATTCATGAAAGTAAAATATACAGGTTATTTTCTTAGCGATTCCCTTAACATTTATCTAGCCAATATCCATTATAATGGATGCTGTAAAAAAAAGTATTCTTTCAGGAAATCCGCTATGGTAAATCCAATTACCCATTCTCTTGATATAATCGTGCCCGTTTTCAATGAACAAGATGTACTCAGTAAATTTCACAATCAATTATGCGCTGTGGTTGATCACTTACCTGTTCAAACACGCATTATTTACGTAAATGATGGATCTGTTGACCAATCCCAGAAAGCTTTGGAAGAGCTGAGCACCAAAGATAAACGTATTTTGATCATTGAATTGAGCCGAAATTTTGGACATCAATCTGCATTGACTGCCGGGCTGGAAAAAGCTGAAGCAGATTACGTCATAACCATGGATGGTGATGGACAACATCCCCCTTCAATGATTCCTGAAATGCTGCAGTTAGCCCAGCAAGGTTACGACATGGTACTAACCCAGCGTCTGGAAGAAAATGGGCTCACACCCTTTAAGAAAATTACGTCCGGCGGATTTTATTGGCTGCTCAATCGCATTGGGGATACAAATGTAATGCCTGGCGGCGCGGACTTTCGATTACTTACGCGTGAAGTTGTAGAAGCAATCAATGAAATGCCTGAATATCATCGCTTTTTGCGCGGCATGGTTTCCTGGGTAGGGTTTACATCAAGCATATTGCCATTTACTCCATCCCAACGATTAGCAGGAAAATCAAAATATTCACTCAAAAAAATGATTCGTTTGGCATCTGATGCCATTTTCTCTTTCTCGCTGGTCCCGTTAATCATCAGTATCTCTATTGGACTGGGCTTTCTGGTATTAGCTCTCATTGAAGCAATCTATGTGCTCAGTTTTTGGATCACCGGTAATACCCAAAACCTGGCACCTGGATGGAGTTCATTGATGTTCATGCTTTTGTTAGTTGGCGGTTCCATTATGATTTCCATGGGTCTCATCGGCGTATATATCGGATATATATTTCAGGAAGTCAAACAACGTCCCAAGTATATTATTCGCAAAAGCAGTAGAAAACAAATAATCGAAGAAAACAAATAATCTATGATACAAAAATTAATCTTGCACTGGAAAAAACTGACCTTTTCATCTCGCTGGACGCCATGGTTTATCCTACTCATCAGTGTTTTAAGTTTTGGTCTCCTAATTCCCTGGTTCGGTTTCTCATGGGATGACTGGGCTTTTGTCTGGATTTCACATCATTTCGGCGCAGAAGGATTGGCGCGCTATTTTTCAACTAACCGCCCAGTATGGGGTGTTTTCTACCAGATCAGCACCTCCTTACTGGGAGATGCACCCTGGCAATGGCAGATTTTCAGTATGCTGTCCAGATGGGCATCTGCTCTGCTTTTGTGGCTGCTGATGCGTGCATTGTGGCCAAAACGACAGCATATGGCGATTTGGGCTGCCCTGATCTTTCTGGTTTATCCCGGTTTCCGTCAACAGGCCATCGCGATCACTTACGGACATTTTTACCTGGTTTACAGCGCATTCATTGGGTCTTTATTATGCATGGTGCTTGCGTATCGAAATCCTCAGCGTTTTGCAATTTTCACAGGATGTTCGCTATTGCTCTCAGCAGTCAACCTGTATAGCATGGAATACTTCTTCACCCTGGAAGCGATCCGCCCAATTATTCTTTATGGCCTCTTACACAGTGACAGAGAAGATAAAAAACTAGGCAGCCTCCTGAAAATATGGGCACCCTACGCATTAATTCTGATCAGTTCAGTCATCTGGCGTGTCTTTCTTTTCCCATATCAAACTCAAAATTACAAGCCGCTTTTCCTGCAAACCCTGCAGAGCAATCCGCTATTAGCTTTCTGGCAGCTCGTACAACAAATCGCGCATGACCTGTATTGGACCTCAGTCCTTGGTATAAGCCGTGCTTTTCATCTGCCTGACGTACAAAGCTTTGGCAAACTTTCCACAATCATGTACGCCGGAATTGTAACTGTTGTCTCTTTGCTGTGTTTGATCTATTTACAAAAATATCTTGGCCTACAATTTGAAATAAAAAAGAAAAAGCAGACAATATGGGTTATTTTACTCGGCCTGCTGACTGCTCTGATGGCGGGTTGGCCATTCTGGTTTACCAATTTACCTATCGGGCTGGAATACCCCAACAGCCGTTTTACGATCCCCTTCATATTAGGTATCGCCATCTTTTGGGCAGGTATATTTGAACTAATGCCCTTACCTAAATGGCTGCGTAATACCATTCTCAGTATTTGGGTAGCTTTTGCGGTTGGTCAGCAATTTATCAGTGCCAATGATTTCCGCCGCGATTGGGAAGTACAGCAACAATTATTCTGGCAGTTAAGTTGGCGTATTCCGGAGTTGAAACCTGGCACAACGGTGTTGATCAATGACCTGCCAATTCAATATGCCAGTGACAATTCCTTAACCGCACCCTTAAACTGGTTGTATGTACAAGAAGTCCGACAAGAAGAAATGGATTATCTTTTTACCTATCCATCCATTCGTTTGGGTGCCAGCATTCCATCCTATGAAAGGGGAACGTCTATTCAAGAAAACTACCTGGCTGCTATGTTTAATGGTTCCACTGAAAATATGCTTTCAATCTATTTTCAACCACCCGGGTGCTTGCGAGTATTAGATCCAATGGTGGATAATTACAACAGCCTGCTGCCCCCCACTTTGCGTGAAACAATTCCCTATTCAAATTTGCAGCAGATCATAATTGATGGAGCTTTCCAAGCTGAACCCCCGCACGTCATTTTCCGAACGGAACCGCAACATCGTTGGTGCTATTATTACCAGAAAGCTGAACTTGCCCGTCAACAAGAAGATTGGTCTACAGTTACAGACCTGGGAGACATTGCTTTTACATTAGGCGACTACCCTAATGACCCCACTGAACGTTTCCCTTTTGTGGAAGGCTATGCCCACATCGGAAATTGGCAGCAAGCCCTGACGTTAAGCAATGAATCCGCGGCAATTTCTGATCTGGTACACCCCATGATTTGCCGTTTATGGCAGCGCATTGAACTTGAAACTGCAGACTCCATCCAAAAAACTGATACAATTCTTAGCGTTCAATCTGAATTGAACTGCAATCCATAACTGAAAACATACAGGAGACCT
This sequence comes from Chloroflexota bacterium, assembly GCA_016838895.1. Taxonomy (GTDB): domain Bacteria; phylum Chloroflexota; class Anaerolineae; order Anaerolineales; family Anaerolineaceae; genus UBA5203. Next base: position 18,470 of record JAEKNU010000023.1, on the reverse strand, counting down.
GATGAAATTTCTAATTACTGGCGGAGCCGGTTATATTGGCAGCACAATATGCTCAGCATTAGAAGATGTCGGTCATACACCCATAATTCTTGATTCACTTGTAACAGGAAGAAAAGAATTCACCAAAGATCGCATTTTTTACCAGGCTGATATCGCGGATAGCACCGCTGTTGAAACAGTATTCAAAGATCACCCTGATATTCAGGCTACCATACATTGTGCAGCACTGATCGTGGTACCCGAATCGACGACCAATCCTTATGAATACTATCGTGAGAATGTTAATAAATCCCTGGAGTTATTCAATACACTCAATCGCCTGGGATACAAAAAAATCGTCTTCAGTTCATCGGCATCCATTTACGATGTTGTTCCCGGATTTATGGTTACTGAAGCCTCTCCTTTAAACCCCAGCAGCCCCTACGCACGCACCAAATACATGATGGAAATGATTCTGCATGATTTCTGTGCTGCTTACGGTATGAAAGGCATCACCCTGCGTTATTTTAACCCCATCGGTGCAGACCCCAAAATGCGCTCAGGCATTCATGTAAAATCACCTTCGCATGTACTGGGCAAACTCGTTGATACCGCTATGGGCGTGTTGAAAGAATTTGAGATTACAGGTGTGGATTGGCCAACTCGCGATGGGTCCGGTATCCGCGATTATATCCATATCTGGGACTTGGCCCAGGCACATGTTCTGGCTGTTCAGGATATTGACAATGTCTTTGAGCGTGCTGGTAATCCTGCAGATGGTTATCTGGTGATCAATCTGGGGACAGGCACAGGAATCACAGTCAAGGAGCTTGTGGCATCATTTGAACGCGTGTACGGACAAACCGTCAACAAAATCGAAGCCCCACCACGCCCCGGTGATGTGGCTGGTTCCTTTGCCAACGCTGACACCGCCAAACGGTTACTTGGTTGGCAGGCACAACTTAGCATTGATGAAGGTATTACAGATGCCCTGAAATGGGGAGACCTACGCAGTCAGATTCTTGATTTTTCGGAATAAATGATATATTAGTCTACTGTCTGAATCAAACCTCCTCTATATGGATAGAGGAGGTTTTCAAATAAATATTCCATTCAATCAATACAGTGCTCGTATTTCGACGCCCAATCCGACTAATAAATTAATGGAATTATTCCGGCAGCCAACCAAAACGCGAAAAATCAATCCGATCCAGTTTATCAAACTCAACGCCTTCATCTTCAAGACGTTGGCGCTGTACAGCACTGCCATATCCTAAACCATGTGGACTGATTTTTCCTTTGGCGTTAATCACCCGCTGCCAGGGAATATCATCACTTTTTATGGCTGCCATGGCATATCCCACCATGCGCGCTGTACATCCACCTGTGATGTGGGCAATCTGTCCATAGGTAGCAACTTTGCCATACGGAATCTGGCGGGTCACGTCATATATTCTTTCCTGAATGTTTTTATCTTTGATTTCTCTTCCGGGCATTGGCATTATCCTTGCATGTAATAGTGTACTTTAATTGTGCTTTCGCAACCTTCATCGTATAATCATTTGGAGAGCATTGTACAATCATCATTATAAAAGGAAACCATCTCGTGAGATCAAAAAGATTTCTATTTTTCGGACTTGTTATGCTTCTGGGCGCCGTATTAGGTATGCTTTATGGCTGGGCGATTAATCCGGTTGAATACGTAAATGCCCGTCCGGAAAGCTTACGTAGTGATTATAAAGCTGACTATGTATTAATGGTTGCAGAAATTTATGGCAGTGAAGGAGATATCGTCCTGGCTGCCAATCAGTTGTCCATATTAGGTGATAAACCAATCAATACTTATATTGATCAGGCCATCATCACCGGAGAAGAATTACATTATCCACATCAGGATCTGGCTCAGATCGCGCGTCTCTCGCAGGCTGTCCGCGAATGGATTCCAAATCCAAACGCAGAGGGGCAATAATGGAAGAAAAACACGGTAATATTTATCTGATTAGCGGCCTGATAATCGGCTTATTATTTGGCCTGATCTATTCCTGGCTGCTGGATCCGGTTGAATTTATTGATGCTGCCCCCAATTCGCTCAGCGAAGAATATAAAGATCAATATCGCGAATTAATCGCCATGGCATATACTGCTAATGACGATATGGGGCGTGCGCAGGCGCGTTTAACCTTGTTGGAAGAAAATGATCAAGTATTACTGTTGGGTGCGCAAGGCCAGCGTTTGCAGGGCGATTCCACGAAAATTCGTCAGGCCAGGGCTGTGCTGCAATTGGCTGAGGAGTTACAATCTTATATTCTAAATGGACCAACGCCATTTGTAGTGCAAGATGCGACGCAACAACCTCAAGAGAATGCGGTTGAACCTACCATAACAGCCGAAGTAACAGATAGCAACACTGTATCTAATCCCTCATCTGAGCCAAAAAACGAGGGTTTATTCCAATTAGATCAGCAAATGGATGTATGTGATCCAAATCTGCCGCAAGGCTTATTACAGGTCGTTGTAGTGGATAGCGCAGGAGAACCCATTCCAGGTGTACGCGGTACTGTTTATTGGGAAGAGGGCAATGATTATTTTTATACTGGTCTTTATCCTGATTTAGGAGATGGCTACGGTGATTACGTCATGAAAGCCACGGTTACATATAAATTGCAAATTGGTATGGGCAGCACATTAATTGAAGAAATTACTCCGCCAATATGTACTCTGGATAATGGTAAAGAATACTTTGGTAGTTTATGGATGCAGTTCAGCCGATTGGAGTAAACAAATAATAAAAGGGAATAAGAAGGTTCTTATATTTTTTCCGCTTCAACGTTGCATATAAATTGCAACCAATTCGTAATATTTATCAAGATCATCTACAAAAAAAACCTCTATAGCTAGATAAAAGCAAAAACCGGCTGAGTTTTACTCAGCCGGTTTCTCTTTAATCAATCCCTATTTACGGCATTGGGTTATTGTTTACCCAATCATTTCCAATAATCACCAGCATATCCGCATATGTGTCTGGTGTATAGCGGATGTAAATACTATCCGTTGAAACATTCATCAAATCAGCAATATAACCCAATGAATATGGCGTCGTATTATAGAGCAGAATCGTTGTGCTGTTGTATACCTGATCAGCCACATTTTCCTCAATCACATTGATACCATTTTGTTTCAGGAAATCACTGGTGCGGGTGGCAATACCGGGCTCACCTGTACCATTATGAATCACTATACTTGCGCCTTCTTCGGCTACTAAATCTGAAATGCTTTTATCGGCATTGATCGGGCTGAGCAGTGACTTGCTGGTAAAGATGCTATCTCGGATGGGTCGGATTTCATCCGGTATAGGGATAAGAATATCCAGACCATCCGGTGATTTGCTGTTATATACAACATCGGGGCTAATGACTGCCTGGTGAATATTTTCTTCCGGTATTTGTAAAGCCAGATTCGCCAGACGGATGATCTGATCGACAGAAAGATTGGTTTTAATACCGCTAGAGAATTCGGCATAAAGTTCCGGGGCTTTTGATACCAACAATGGCAGCATATTGAAAGTCAGGAATTGTTCGCGCATGGTCATAATGACATACTGCTGTCGTTTTGCACGGTCAAAATCGCCACCTGATGTATAACGAGAGCGGGCATAGCCTAATATTTCTAAACCGGAAAGATTCTGCACACCTTCGTAAATCATAACATCCTTATCTTTCTCACCCAAAATACCCACGCTGATTTCTTCACGAATATGAATATCCAACCCACCTAACATATCAATGAAATCAACAAAGGTCATAAAGTCAATCTGGGCATAATAGTCAATAGGAACACCCAAAAATTCTTCCACAGTGTCCATTGCCAATTGTGGACCACCACCAGGCAATTTATATATCTCACCCAAATAGTAACCTGTGTTTATTTTGGCGTGATCATACCCAGGAATATTTACCCACATATCCCGAGGGATGGAAAGCATTCCCGCAGTCATATTCACCGGGTCAAGCGTCAGCAGAATCATGGTATCTGTTCGCGGAATTTCACCTGCTTCCCAATCACGATAATCCAGACCCATAAATAATACATTGATTCGTTTGGCACCATCCCAGGGTTCAATGCTGGCTTCCGGTACGCCTAAATCAAGGCCTTCACTGAAAATGCCCGTAGCCGCGTCCGAATTCTCCCCTGCAGCATTCGCGCCGGCAAGTGTATTTCCGACTGGGGCACCCGGTAAATCGTTGGTTATTTCCCAACTCTTTACAATATCAAGCGTAATCTTATACGCCAGAAAGGCTGCACCGATACCCAATACAACGCAGACGATGAGAATAATGAAGCTGGTTTTATCCAGCTTTCGCTTAGATTGAGGTTGATAGTAAACTTGTGTCATAGGGAATCACCCAAAAATCGTTATGAAAAAAACATCGAAGTGAAAAAAAGCACACCTGACTGAATTATTGCATCTCAGGAGGTGGTACCGGCAAATCGGTAGTCATTGTTTTTTGCCACTTGTCTCCTTCATCAATTAACATGACCGGAATATCATCAACGATAGGATATTTTCGGTCGCAATCCTGACAAACCAGCCAGCAATCATGTTCCAAAGACAGAAGTCCCGGAGTCTCACGGACACAGGAAGGACATCTTAGAATTTCCAATAATTCGGGTTTAATCATTCTGCCTCCAAAGGAAGGGAATTTAAATTCAATTTTACCATAGCGCAATCAGAAAATACTGTAAATCCCACTATTCTAAATCTAACGCACCGAAGTCATTCTGGCAATAATATTGGTAATATTGCACATATGCCTGATGATTTTCTGCAGCATAAGCTGCCGCAGCCTCACTGATCGCTGCAACTTCTTCAAGATGATGCACAGCATCCAGGCTCCAATAACGTGGCAAGGTCATCAATGGATCACCAGCCGGAATTTCTGGCACCCAAAATGGACGATTGGGATCTTTTTCGGCTGCCAGTGGCACCCAGTTAAACATGATCGGACCTCGTGGATGGGTAGTAAACCCGACATGGAATCCGGATTCGCGAGCGATTTCAGCGCCGCGCAAGGTAAAACCGCCACCTGGCCAGATATATGCCAGCGGCTCGACAGTATTGCAATCTAAAATTGCCTGACCTTCAGCGTCCTTGCAATAAAAATGTTCCTGCAACACAGTTCGTGAATCAGCCATTTCATGAAGCATAAACTCATCAGTTGAATATTCTGAAGTATTGATATTATGTACATATCCATGGCTTTGCACATCAAAATAACCCAGTTGATAATACGCTTCCATTTGTTCCCATAGGGTAGCGAAATCATCTTCAGGATGAGTATTGATATAAGAAGCTCCTTTGATATCCGTATCTGCTATGGGCCAGGCTAATGAAACTTCCCAATCATATTCCTGAATTAAAGGGAAGAAATTTGTACGGAAGACACCTGGACGCCGATCATCAATAATCAATAGCAGAGAGCGCTGGGGAATATAGGCATTTTGCTCTACAAAATTAACCATTTCCTGCATGGTAATGGTTTCAAATCCCATTGATTTGGCTGTAGTTAATAAATCTTCCAACATACCCTGATTGACCTGACTGCCATCTGCAGCCAATGCAACACCATTTTCAGTGACAGAATGATACATAATCGGCATTACCACCGTGCCTGATAGCGCATTTTCCGGGTTCAAACTGGCTGCCAGTACTTCACAGGTATTGTCGATGTAGGTCTGGGGGATTGAGCCAATCTCCAGACTATCATAATTGAAAGCTGACGGTAAGTCTGGCGGAGGTCCCAGAGTGGGTGTCTCAGTCGGAATCGCTGTCTCAGTTGGTACTGGGGTTGCTGTGGAGGGTACGGCTGTGGGAGGCATCGTTACACTGGGTACAGCATACGTAGCGGTTAAAAGTGCCTGTTCAAAAAACGCCGTTGTATCAGGCGTTGGCCGAATACTGTCAACCAATTGGCAGCCGCCCATTGTAAACAGCAACAATGCAGTTAAGAGTGTAAAGAAGATCCCATACAAGGCTCGGGATGATTTTTTATTTTCATGTAAGTCAGTGTTTTGTATAAACATATCAGGTATTATACCGGAAATGGTCCCTTTTTTCCTGTTAGTCTTTTGATATTTACAAACATTGTACTTTAAGAGGACATATTAGGGGCAACAACTTTTTCTTTAATTCCTTTATCTACGCAGATCAATAGGATCAGGCCAATTAATGAAACCACTGCCCCAACAGCCAACATAATCAAAACTCCACCGCCATAATCCAGCAGATAACCGCCCAAACTATTGCCAAGAATATTGCTAATAGCCAGCGCCATCACCATAAAGGATTGACCTTTTACTTTATCTGAATCATTAATGGCCTGATTTACATAATAAACAGACGCCGGCAAAAACATAGCAAATGAAAAAAATTGCAAACTCTGTGCGATATCGATCCAAAGAATATTTGGAGCAAATAATGTGACCACTGCTTTAAGCACTAAAAATGCACCTGAAATTTTCATAATAGTTCCAGCATAACGAATACGTTTTGCAATTAGAGGAAACAACGCCATGGCAGGTAATTCAAGTGATCCGGAAATTGCCAATGCAATTCCCATATCAGCATTACTTCCTTCTACATGATTTATGATTTGAATCAAAAAGGTATTGATTGCAATATGCGAAAAGAACATAAGAGAGATGCTAAAAATTACAATAACAAAGCGCTTGTTGTGTTTTATAAAGTCAAGCAATCCTGTTGCTTTCACAATACCAGGTGAATCCAATTGCGGAGCATGTTCGGGTTTCTTGAAAGTTAATACAAGCAAACCACCCGCTACTGCAATAAACAGATTAACCACCATAATCATATCACTGCCGTATTGATCCACCAAAAACCCCATACCCAATGAAAGAAGAGCGTATGATATTGATCCAAATCCACGAGCAAGACTAAAATTGATCGGCGTACCGCTGTTAATATGTTCCATAGCCAAAGCCGTAACAAGCGTAATTTGTGGACTGAATATAGCGACCATTAGTATATACAAGATTGTGGTTGGTAAAACCAAAGGAGGAATAATCAATAATAATAAAGACAAAATCGCCATGGAAAAAGTAACCACTGCAGTAATGCTGCGTAAAGAAAATTTTTCCGTGCCGTCTGCAAAACTGGCTATCATGGGCTGCAACAGTAAAGATGCAGCACTTCCCAATGTCAGAGTAATACCAACCTGGGCATTGGAAAATCCCCTCGATAACAAAAATACTGCCGCAAATGATAACATCGTGCAGTATCCCATAATAAAAATCACTTGAATCATTGAATAGTGAAGCGTGAGTCTTTTCCCCAATTTCTGGTTGTCTTCCAAGTTAGTCCTCGTCTTCTCCATTATCTTCTGGTGGCATGCCTTCCGTACCAGGACCATATTCGTATTTTGCCTGCCAGGGTTGATAATGTGTGACAAACGTATCTTGATCAATCACCTGGCCATCCCGGCTGACAGTACGCCTCACAGTAACTTCCGCGCCATCTGCTTCATAATCTACTTTTTTCACTTCGCCTGTTTCTAACTCATCATTTTCTGTGTACAGCGGATCCGGGGCTTCGACGACATCTTGCAATCCACTGGTTTCCCAACTGACACTGCGTCCATCTTTCGTGGAATAAAATTTCCAGGTGATCGAGCTATAACTGGGATTTACATAGGTTTCCATGAGCAGCCAGTTCGCAGTATCGTTCGTAAATTTGAAATCGACTACCGGCACATAAACTGTTGCATCTAATCCGGCTAACTTTGGGTCAATGCTGTTCCCGGCAATTTTTTCATAATAATATACGCGATAGGCGTGTGCATGACGTTCCACAACAGGATATCCGCTAAAAAAAGCCGCCCTGAAAAGTGTGGTACTGACCTGACAAACTCCACCACCCACACCCTTAATGGTTTGATCACCATAGATAATCAGTGCCTCAGCATAACCATTATCCAGACTGATATTGCCCAGAGCAGTTGCCATCGAGAAGGTCTCACCGGGAGCAACCAGCAGCCCGTGAAAACGTCTGGCAGCCTGTGTAATATTTTGTACCCGTGCAGCGCTGGAACCATAAAAGTAAGAGGATTCCTCATGTACCAACTCGGTGATGCCAATCGATTCGCCTGGCGTATCATTCAATACGGGTGGTTCGGTATAGGCAAATTGCAGGGTAATATCATGGTCCCCGGCCAGCAATTTTTCCTGAATGTACTGCATACTGCCGGGCACATCCAGTTCACGGCCAATCACCGCAGTTTCCAGTAAATCTAGTTGACGAGTACTGTCATTAAATATAAAGCGCGGATTCTGTCCATCCAATGCCAAATCTGGTGCCAGCGTATTGAGCATATTTTGTAAAGCCGGTTCATCAAGCCCAATCTGGTAGGTAGCCCCTTCACCATTCTCTACAATATTAAAATGTAATAAGCCAGACAATTGCTCCGGGGGAAACACCCAGGGGCCTTGTTGTTCAGGTTGATTTTCGGGCATCATGATACGCATGGGCTGACTGAGAATGCGGCGAGCCTGCTCGGCTTGCTGATCCACGTTCATTACAATGGGTTGGTTCTCTTCAATAAAAAGTGGGATGATGCCATCTTGCATACTTTGCATTTGCAACGCCAGCAAAGCCAGACTGTTTGGCACATGCATCACGTGGCCTTTTTCACCCTCTAAGACCCCTACCTGCGTGCCGCTAACCACAATGCTGGGCTCAATGACGGGTTTGTATATCTGCTGATTGATTTGTTCCAGATATGCGCCGCCAACTCGTGCATCATAGACAAAGGAAGGTGGTTCCTCAATCCCATTAACTAAATTCGCCCATTGTGTAAAAAGATTAGCAAATAAACCCGTCGATCTGCCAATTTGATAGGCTTCCTGCACTGTTGTTTTCGCATCAAAGACCAGTCCGATTTCTACAGGCGAAACCAGCCATTGCTTTTCACCATCCTGCAGGAGAATTTTACCCTGATACGGATATTCAATACTCTGGGCAAGTAATATTTCAGCATCTTGTTTTGTTTTTCCACCAATCGGAATACCGGATACATTCACACCAGGATAGATGCGGCCAATGTATATGAGTTCAAATCCAAGTAAGAAAATAAATCCCACAATCATGCTAAAGAAAAATCCACCCATCAGCATGCTGATTATTGGTTTACTGCGCAAGTTGAAATCCTGCATATCCATAGACGAAATTATATCATTTTGCAGTGTTGCAGTAGTTAAAATCGGCAGCCGTTTTGCTAATCAACAGGCAAACATGTTCTCTATTTCCCTGTAAAAAACAGCCTCGTTTTTTCTTCTGAATGTGTGGGGAAATCAATGTGAAAAACGCACCCCTGGCAGATTCTCGAATGCCGCATTGAGACGCAACTTTTTCCAGCAATACAGCTTCACTTTCATAACAATACGTTGTTGAGGTGTGCAAAAACTGAATGTCATAATACAATCCGCATTCTTCCAACACGGAAATCAAATCCAGATGACATGGTGGACGAGGTCTCTCTTGGTTCAACAGATGTTCTTCGCAAAATATCTGAAAAATATCCAGCGGTTTTCCACTGCCGATCAAAACACCCATCACCTCACAATGATTCAGTATTTCCTTTAATACTTCATCAATCCTCAAAACATTGAAAAAAGCATGTGCAGCAAAACTGAACTCATAGCATTTCATTTGAAAATCAAAGGATTCAATGTTTGTTTTATGATAGTTAATATTTTTTTTATTGCACACATTTCTTTTCAATAAATCCAACATATCCGCTGATGGCTCTACGGCATCCACATGATCTGCATCGTGCATCAAATATTGAGTAAACAATCCAGTGCCTGCCCCAATTTCTAATACCTTTCCATGCACAAAAGGTTGAAATATAGGATACACGGCTTCGGCATAGTTATTCTCCTTCACCCAACCGTCGTACCATTTGGCGTGTTCTCCTTGCCATTGAAACCCTTTTTTTAAAGATGCCTTACGGTAAGCACTCACAATTTTTTTCCACTGCGTAATTGCACTCATAAATACCGCACCTCTTCCACATGATGGTTCTTTGCCATAAACTGAAAAGCAAATTGGGCACTGATAATGGTTAACAAAATAGCCAGTCCCGGGAATAACATCATATAAGGTTGGGTTTGCAAAAATGGACGCGCCTGGTTAATCATGGCCCCCCATTCGGCATCCGGTAATTGCACGCCAAAGCCCAGAAAGTTCAAGCTGGCAATGCTGAGAATATTGCTAGTAAAATTCAATCCAAACAGGGTAAGAATAAGGAAACTGGAGTTTGGAAATAACTCCTTGCGTAATATTCGTCCATGCGTACTGCCAATACTGATCGCTGCCAATACAAATTCACTTCGAATCAGCCCCAACATATGGCCGCGTAATATTTTTGCATCATCTGCCCAGCGAATCAGCATCAATGAAAGAATAAGGCTCATCATACCAGGCCTGAAAATACTGATTAGAATCAAGGCAAACAATAAGGCAGGGATATTCATCAGCCCATCCACAACCCGCGTCATCATCTCGTCCAACCAGCCGCCTAAATAAGAGGAAGAGCCAGCCCATATCGTGGCGATCAACATTGATCCAATCGTGATTAATAAAGCTGAAAAAATGGTTACCCGCCCACCATATAATACGCGACTGAGGATATCCCGCCCCATATCATCGGTGCCAAAAGGATGAAGCATTGAAGGTTGTGCGAAGCGTTCCGTCAGGGATATTTCATTGGGATCATAAGATGTAATCAAAGTAGGAACGGCACACAACAAAATGATAATAGCAAGCAAAACCAAATTGATGATAGAGAAACGGTTTATCTTCATGCTGCGCTGCCCAGCAATTGTTCACTAATTTGAGGATCCAGGCGAATATATAATAAATCGATAAGGAAATTAATCAGAATAAAGATGACAGCAATATATAAAATGATGCCCTGGATCATGGGAATATCCCGCGCCATGACACTGTCGATGAGCAAACGACCAATCCCATTCCAGGCGAAAATATATTCCACAATAAATGATCCACTAATTAGCCTGCCAAACATCATCAGAAAGGATGTCAGAATGGGGATTAATGCTGGCCGCAATATATAGCTGCGAATTATCTGCCAATTGGATAAGCCTTTCGCCTTGGCTACCAGTACATAGGTTTTATTCATTTGTTCCTTTACACTGGAACGTACAATCTGGCTGGACCAACCGATCATATGCACACTGAGCGTCAACACCGGTAAAACGGCATTGTGCCAATCCCCTCTGCCAATGGCCGGCAGCCAGGGAAGTTTCACAGCAAATATCCACAACAACACATTGCCAACTAAAAACACTGGCAAAGCATAGCCAATAACAATGATCATTTGAATCAGAAAACCGATAACGCGTGAATGGGTTAGTGCCGCATAAATCCCCAGGGGTACAGCGACTAGCATCGTTACTAAAAACGTCCAGCCTGCCAGTTCCAATGTAGCAGGAAAACAATATCTGATCTCCCGCGAAACCGGATTGGCGGTTCGAAATGAGGTTCCCAAATTATTATCCAGGATTAAGCGTTGCATCCATTTTACATACTGCACAAGTACGGGCTGATCCAGCGCATATGCTGCACGGACTTTTTCCACCATCTCCATCGGAGCCGGGTCAGCCCGACCAATATTGGTAATCATTTCCGCAGCATCCCCAGGAATAGCCGCACTTAACAGGAAACTGACCATACTGATCAGAACAAGATATAACAAGCTGGAAAAGATTTTGCGCAGAATCATAAATAAGATATACCAACGATGCTATAGGAACGATTCAAAGTGTTTGCTGTGTGTGAATCGCCACTATAGAATTTCATTACATGTATAATTTTTATTTTCATAATGCGAATCATTCATTTTTATGTACTCTGCACCAATTTAGTCAATCACCTTATAAACCGTTTCCAATGATGGCTTGAAAGAATGATCCAAACTGAGATCAAACACATTGTTCCGAGTCGCAAACAACGTTTTTTCATGATAAATCGGTGTAAAAGGTACTTCATCTACCAGAATCATTTGCAAATCATTGTAATCGACCAGACGCTGATTCAAATCAGTTTCTGAAATGGCTTCCTCCACCAATGCCTGTACAGTCTCGTTTTGATAAGAAATACTGTAATTAACATTGAATGTACCATTCTTGCGTACCCAGTAGCTCATAAAATCATCTGGGTCACCAGAGGAAAGGGTGAAGGGACGCATGCTGATATCATATTCATCATTCTTCAGCATTTCACCCCAGGTACCGCCTTCGACGGACACAATATCAATATCCACACCAATTTCCGTCAGTTGTGCCTGCATAATTTGCGCAATTTCATAATATGGCCAGCGATTTGCCAGGCTGCTGCTAACCACCATACTCAGTGATACACGTTCGTCGCCTAAAACGGAGGCTGCCAATGCTTTGGCTTGTTCTATATCATACACAGGTGTGGATTGCGGATACTGCCAATTTGCAGCTAACTGCGTAATGATCCCCGCGGGAGGATTACCATACCCATACACCGCGGAGTTGACCAGCACATCACGATCCAGAGCCAATCCAATGGCTTGCCGCAAGGCAACTTGATCCAACGGCGCTCTGTCCGTATTAAAGAATAAGTAATGCGTGGTAGTCACATCTTGTGTATACAAATTAATATGTTCATCTTCTTCCAGCAAAGCACCCTGGCTAGGAATAATGGAACCCACATCTGCAATGGCATCAATCTCACCGGATTGCAAAGCCAGAATACGGGTATTGGCATCCGGAATGTAATGATACACAATGCGAGGTGTAACAGCCAGGGAGCCGTAATAATCCTCGTTCCGTTGCAGTGTAATTTTTTCTCCATCATAATTGACAAATTTGTAGGGCCCGGTACCGAAAGGAATAGGCATTTCAGCATCGGCTTGCTCAAAGGTAGACGGAGCAAATTGGGCTGAAGAATAACCAGCCAACAAATTAGCCAACGCCGGGGTAGGAGCCGTAAGATAAAGGGTTAGATGCGTATCATCAACCGCTTCTATATAATCCAGTGTGGCGATCGGCATGTAATTTTCATGTGCGGACTGTAAATTTTCCGCAGCAATTTGCGCTGTAAAGGGTGTACCATCATGAAATGTAATCCCCTCTTTAATGGTAATCGTCCATTCAGTCATATCCTCATTGGATTCCCAGGATTCAGCCAATACAGGAATAGGATTCATGTTTTTATCGACGTAAATCAGGGGTTCCCATACGTCCAGTGAAAAGTGAATCATCTCCCATGAGCTTTTGCCATAATACAAATTACGCCCCACCCCAATGATAACCTCATCGGCAATTTGAGGTCCACTTTCAATTTCTACCTCAACTTCAGGTTCTTCGACTATATTTTCAGCAGAATCGGCTACTGCTTCTTCAACAGCGGGTGCTTCACGTTCAACTACCGCATTATTTATCGCAGGTGTACAAGCACTGATCAACAAAACCAGTACCAGAATTGGTAACATCTTTTTCTTCATTGCTTTCCTCTTTTGAGTATATTTGCTATTGCAATTATTCGCATTAAGAAATTATAACGAACTTCTCGCCCTTGTCAAACACGAATTTTTACTCCAAATTTAATTTCATTTAAAAAAATAATGGTGTCAGCCGTGGATTTGTCCCCTCTTGACGTTTTGCACGTCGCGGGGTATTATTTACCCACAATCAACGATATGCCTCCGTAGCTCAATTGGATAGAGCGTTTGCTTGCGGAGCAAAAGGTTGCAGATTCGAGTTCTGCCGGGGGCACCTGATTTACCAGCGGCCAATAGTGATATTGGCCGCTTTGTTTATAGGAGAAACACACATGGGGAACACTGAACGAAACATATTAATCACCAATGATGATGGCATTGATTCTCCTGGTTTATTGGCCTTAGCCAATGAATTAGCCAGTCTGGGTAAAATCTGGATGGTTGCACCCAGCCAGCAATTTTCCGGAGCTGGAAGAGCCTCTTTAATGACTGCCAAAGGCCTCATTGAAGAACGTAAAAAAGTGATTGGCGGCATTGAACAAACCGTTTATGCCGTAGATGGTATGCCGGCACAGGCCATTCATCATGGTATTTTGGAAATTTGTCCGCAAAAACCGGATCTTGTGGTTTCCGGCATTAATTATGGTGAAAATCTCAGCACGGATGTATCTATCTCTGGTACAGTTGGTGCCGCATTGGAAGGTGCCAGTTGGGGGATACCTGCGTTGGCAGTCTCGGTTGAATTGGTGAACATAGCAAAATTCCTGGATCATTCCACCTCAGTTGATTTTTCAACGACAGCCTGGTTTGCCCGAAAATTCTCGGAATTATTGCTTGAAAAAGAAATGCCGGAAGATGTTCAGGTACTGAAACTGGATGTACCCCATGATGCCACGCCCGAAACAAACTGGCAAATCACCCATCTGGGACGCAATCGGGTATTCACCCCGCATGTACATCCGCGCGAGGATTTCAGCCAGCCAGTTAAAGTAACTTTTGAAATGCATGCAGGTAAGGATCGTTTTACGGAAGGAAGTGATGTCATCGTATTAAAACATGATCGTTTGGTATCAGTAACACCTCTGAGCCTGGATATGACTTCACGGATGCAACCAAATGAATTGGATACATTACTGCGAAGCAATGGACATCAGATTTAATCTAAATTATTCAAACAGAAAACCGGCCGTAGAAAATTGATCGGCCGGTTTTATATATTGCTTTTATGAATTGATCGTAATTGACTACAATCCCTTCAACACTTCCAACATCTCTTTGTGTACCGCCGAATTTGCCATACAAATGCTCAATGGGGATTTTAAATAATCAGCACCACCATTCACATCGGTTACCACAACACCGGCTTCCTCGGCGATCAATCCACCGGCGGCTACATCCCAGGTTTTTACACCGAACTCCCAGTACCCATCCAAACGACCATCCGCAATATAGCAGCAGTCCAAAGCTGCTGAGCCCAAACGGCGCATACCCTGTGATTTCATCACCATTGCATTAAACTGGTCCATATTGTTGAACTGCGTGGTGCGAATATCATATGGAAAACCGGTAACCAGTAATGCCTCCACTAATTTCTCTGCACCTGCCGCCCGAATGGGTTTCTCATTAAGCCAGGCTCCCTTGCCACGTTCGGCGGTAAAGCACTCATCCATGGCGGGGTTATAAACCACACCCAATTGCACTTCTTTGCCAATGGCGTAAGCAATAGAAACCGAATAAATCGGTAAGCGATGCGCATAATTGACCGTACCATCCAATGGATCAACAATCCAACGTGCATTGTGATTTCCTTGCGATGTTCCGCTTTCTTCAGAAACGATTTCATCCCCCGGAAATGTTGTTCGAATTTCATTTAGAATATACTCTTCTGATCGGCGGTCCATATCCGTAACCAGATCGACCAACCCTTTGTGGTCAATTTGAAAGTCTGTGCCAAAACCTTCTTTCAGAATCTTGCCAGCATGTTTGGCAATCCGAATCAGGTCTCCTAATTGTGGTTGCTTCATATAATATCCTCTAGGTACTTGTCGATTTTTTCTATTTTAAGCCTTGTATTTCTTCCTGCAAACGCACAAAGTACTCACTGAGATAAGTATCGCGTTCTTCTGCAATGCGCTGAGCGGTATCGGTATGCAAGCGATTTTTCACATTACGTAATTTGAATAAATACTCATGATAAGCTGAATGTGGTTCTCCGGGTTCTTTTTCGCCGGAATCCAAAAACTGCCGAGAAGGCTGCGAGAAATGCGGTTCCCCAGCAATAGCAGCATAGCCAATTACTCTGGCCACACCAATCGCGCCCAACACATCCAACTTATCGGCATCAAAAAGAACTTTGGCTTCCAGGCTTTGTGGCATCTCTGTCCCGCGATAGCGATGAGCACGGATACAATGCATCACAGCCTTGATATCTTCCTCAAGCCAGCCTTTTTCTGTCAAAACCTTTTCCGCCAGCAATGCCGATGCTAAATGGTGTTCCATACGTTCTTTGCTGCCCGGAGCAGCGCCACAGGCATCATGCAGCAAAGCGGATATGGAAAGGATTTTCCAGTCGGCGTTTTCCTGTTTACCGATGCTCTTACACAATTCGTAAACCCGTAATACATGATCAAAATCATGTATGGTATCTGCTTCTTGATAATAACTGCGTGCCTCTTCTATTGAAATCATACTTTCTCCCTTAGGCTGCTGCTGTTTCCAAAGTACTGCTGGATGAAGTTTTCGGTAGTTTAATCATCAGTAGGAATAAACCGGCGATCGCATACAATACCATTGAGGACATCATATTCCCCTGAATATGATAACGGTATGCCAATGGCGCCAGGATTGAACCAGCCCCAAAACCGATTGCATTCATCATGGCATATAAGGCCATATATGTGTTTCTGGCACGCGGGTAAAGTTCAGACACAATGGTTAATTCACTGACAATAGCAAATTCAGAGAAGAAAAAGAAAACCACCAGCCATATCGTTGTTACCTGGAATGTCAGATTGGCAAACAATCCCAGAAATGGCAATAACACACAGGCAGCAATGCCAATCAACAGACCGCGGCGTTTGCCAATACGATCAATGATAAATATTGATAATAAAATACCTGCACACTCCGCCGCACCAATGAAGGATGAAACCAGCCCCAACTGTGTCACGCTGGCCTGGAAGTCTTCTTCCAGCCATACACCAAAAACAAGCTGTACAATAATATTTCCACTAATCACACAGAAACCCATGATCAAACCAAATACAGCATTTTTCGATTTAAAGATTTCCTTAAATGGCAATTTGTAGCGTTCCTTTGATGGAATAACTACCGGGTCTTTCTCAACTTGCAGCAATATAATACCCGTGAATAACAAACCAACCAGCGCAATAATGAGGAACATGACGTTCCAACCCCATTGCTCAATGCGCAGGGCAATCAACGGTATCAGTAACAAATAGGAAAGCGGCCAGCCAAGTTCGGTTGCCGATAAAGCCATACCCCGTTTCTCAAAGGGGATATGATCGCTGAGATAAGCTTGCATGGCTGGGGAAAAAGTATTAATGGAAAGTTGAAGCAGGAGTGTACCAAAGAGGAATCCGAAAAAATTATTACTAAAAAAAGCAATCAATCCGGCTACAACAAAGGTCAGCATTCCACTGATCATACCTGTACGCTTACCCAAACGTTCGCCAATCTGTGCCAGAAAAGGTGACAAAACAGTAATCACACTGGCGATAGAAATTGCAAATGATATCTGCTCAACCGAGGTGCCCATGCTGCGGCTTAATATGGTCAGGAATGGGAACGCCATACGAATTCCCGCAAAATTAAACATCCTGTAAACCGAGAAAGTAGCCACCTGGATAAACATATTGGTTTTTTGTTTCATAGTGTTTTTATTATCCGTCAACGAAGTTTCAGTATTGTATCGTTAAACGTGGTATTTTTTCTATAGAATAACCCCATGTTTATTTTGATCAGATGAATGATTTGATGTCTTTTACCTGATCATTCTGGCTAGTAAATACGATCCAATATTAAAACAAAATCAGGATTATCTTCAATAGATAATCCTGATAAATAGGTTGAATTAATCAATCGGTTTTGATGGACGCTCAGGTAAGTAATTGAAATAGACAACCCTGTCATCCCAATCAACGATGATGCTGCGTTGTTTCAACACTTTTAACATCTCTTCCGGAGCAGATTGTGCCATCAGATTCTCTTCCAGTTCCAGAAACACACCAGTATCAACATCCTGATACAATTGATTTCCCCAATCAATCAACACTGTACCATTTTGAAGTACCAGAACCCAATGACGATCAACGGGAATGCCACCTGGCATGTCAACCTCCTGCGAAATCAAAGAGTAAAATTAATTTACTTTGTTTTTGACTTTAGTGTTGCAAAGGTTGTACTGGATAATCGATTTACAAGTTCAGTTTGAGCTTCACACCATACATCATGAATTGGACAATTATCCAGAAATGGACATCCATTTTTACTCAATGTACATTCATTCAATGCAATGGGACCATCAATAGCTTCAATGACTTCCAAAAGTGTTATTTCGTTTGCTGATCTGGCCAATGTTACGCCGCCTCTGGCTCCACGTGATGTGTGAATGATTCCTGCAATAGATAGTTGGGAAATGATTTTTGCCAAAAATGATGGGGGTATCAACTTCTCTTTTGCGATGTGGCTGGTGGCTGCTCGTGTGTTTTCCTCTAAATCTGCGAGAAAAAGCATCGCCCGTAGTGCATAATCAGCCTGTCGTGTTATTTGCATGTTGTTTTTACCTCGTCTTCTTTGTATTGCGATATAATGATGTGGAATATGATTCTTTTATCTGAAATCATATTGATATAATTTTACCCGAAAACTCCAAGTTTTTAATACTTTAATTGAGCAATTTTC
>JAEKNU010000139.1 GCA_016838895.1 Chloroflexota bacterium | reverse complement strand
AACGGTTGGAAAAGGCCAATTTCGCTTTGTATGCAAAATTTAGACTGAAAAGTAGCATGTTTTTTCAGTAGAGTCAAATATGAATTCGATAAAATTATAGTAGATAAACCACAAAGCTTCATAGGGAAATTGGGGTGCAATTTATCAGTTAATTTTCGTGAAATTAGAAACCAGTCATGAATTATTGTACAATTACTGAATATAAGAAGTTTTTTTTGGAGGGTAAAATGAAAACAACCCGCTCAGGGATATTCCTGATTGTTTCTTTATTAACGATATTTAGCATGGCCTGCGTCATTGGCGGCACCAGTAGCGCAGGGCCAACACAAACGCCCTATGTTATCACTGCCACATTTGAGTCACCCGCAGAACCTGATATCGCGTTAACCCAAACTGCTGAGGCTGCCTTGGTCGTAGAGCCCGATCCACATGCGCTGCCGGCTGAATTACGCCTGGTTTATACAGACACCTCCAGCAATCTTTTCAGTTGGACAGAAGCCGATGGTGTTAATTCATTGTTGGCAACAGGGGATATCATGGGGCCGCGTCTTTCGGATGACGGTCAGTGGATTGTATTTATTCGTACTACTGATTATATTCATTATAACTTGTGGATTATTGGGTTTGATGGCATTGGCGAACGTATCCTTGTCAGTAGTGATCAGTTTTTATCATTGAGTAATCATCCTGATGCTCCTGGCGCAGCTCCGTATATCTATTCCTGGGTGCCGGGCAGCCACACCTTGGCCTTCAATGTCAGCCCTAAATTTGAAGGTCCCGGATTATTAATCAATGATGATCTTCATCTAGTCAATGCTGAAAGCGGTATGTTGAGTACGTTGCTGGCTCCCGGTGACGGTGGTGTATTTTATTATTCTCCGGATGGCAGCCAGATTGCTTTGGTGACGCCGGAAAATATCAGCTTGATTAATGCTGACGGCAGCAATCGCCGGGACAATGTGCTTACTTATGACCCGGTATTAACCTATAGCGAATACATGTACTACGCTGAACCAAAATGGGCAGACGACTCCAGCTTCTTGCGTGTGGCCATTCCCCCACAGGATCCCCTCGGTGATCTAACGCAACAAACCACACTCTGGCACATCCCCACAGATGGCTCTGCTGCCGGTATTGCCGGACATGTGTTAATTGCCCCACTCACATCAGTGAACCTCTCTCCGGATTTAAGCTGGATTGCATACCTGGACTACTTCGGCGATCCCTCGGATAATCGCCGTAATTTACATTTCAACAATTTCAGCGGCACAGCGGATCATATCTACACCACTGGCGAGGTAAGAATCAATGCCTGGAATCCTGATTCCAACCATCTGGTGTATACCAATTATGATGTTGAAAATACCAAATACGCCGACAAGGATGGCGGTGAAACATTGTTAATTCCGGTTGGATCAGCGAATAGTATCAGTTTCATCAATGAAAACACCTATATATATTTGCGAAATGCTGGAACAGAGTGGCAGCTTGCCCACGGTAATCTGGATGGTACCCAGACCATGATTGCCAGTATGCCCTGGCCGGGTGGCGATAGATTACCCAATTATAGCTTTGTGCATTAAACATTGGCCAGCCCTTTATGGGTTGCTTTAGTCAATAATAATCAGGCCCGTAGGGTTTCAGAAAAATCCTACGGGCCTATAATAAAAACTTTCACTTTCATAATAGGGGGTTGTTATTCACTAACTGACTAATGTACCCAATGATTCACCTTTCAGCGCGCGCGGCAGTACATTGTCATCCCATAAATTGAGTACCAAAATGGGTAATTTATTCTCCATACATAATGATGTGGCTGTACTATCCATCACTTCCAGTCGACGGTTAAGGGTTTCAATGTAACTCAATTTATCAAATTTGACTGCATCATCAAATTTTTTCGGGTCACGATCATAAACGCCATCCACTTTGGTGGCCTTGATCACCACATCCGCGTCAATTTCCATGGCACGTAATGCGGCAGCTGTATCGGTAGAGAAATATGGGTTCCCTGTACCACCGCCAAAGATGACCACACGACCTTTTTCAAGATGGCGTATGGCTCTGCGTCGAATATACGGCTCAGCTACTGAACGCATCTCAATCGCGCTTTGTACGCGTGTGGTTACATTCATGCGTTCCAGACTGTCCATCAAGGCCAGCGCATTCATCACTGTGGCCAGCATACCCATATAATCAGCAGTGGCGCGATCCATGCCCATTTCCAAACCGGTTCGTCCACGCCAGAGGTTGCCGGCGCCAATCACAATCGCCACGTCCACGCCCATTTCACGTACTTCGCGAATTTGTTCGGCAATAATATCTCCCCGATGAGGATCAATACCATTATTAAACTCACCTGCCAATGCTTCACCGCTCAATTTCAATAATATACGATGATATTTTAGCTTCTCCATATAGACCTCACATTGCCAAAAAAAAACCAACCCGAAGGCTGGTTTTTAATGATTTATTCTTCTTCAGAAGTTTCTTCCTGCAATTCGCCTAATTCCCATCTGGCAAATCGTCGAATGATAACATTTTCACCCATTGCGGCAACATTCTGATTAAGAAAATCCTGTATAGTGATTTCATCATCGCGGATATAAGGTTGGCGCATTAAGACGTTTTGATCTTTGTATTTTCGAACCACGCCCTCTGCAATTTTTGGAAGGATTTTTTCAGGTTTACCTTCTTCTTTTGCTTTTTCAACAGCTTCAACTTCTACCTGTTTCAGAATTTCTTCAGAGATATCCTCATCGCTAACATACAGTGGTGACATACCAGCGATTTGCAAGGCTAATTCATGGGCCAAGTTTTTGAACGCTTCAGACCGTGCTACAAAGTCGGTTTCACAGTTGACTTCAACCATCACACCCACACGTCCACCACCGTGAGAGTATAGCTCAACAACACCCTCCGAGGCTACCCGGTCAGCACGCTTTTCAACAGTAAGCAGGCCTTTCTCACGCAGAAATTCCAGGGCTTTTTCCATGGAACCATCAGCATCTACCAATGCCTTTCGGCAATCCAAAATGCCGGCACCGGTGGCTGTTCGTAATTCTTTAATCATTTCAGTCGTAATTGTTGCCATTCTCAACACCTTTATCTTGTGAGTTAATTCTTATTCAGCTTTGTCAGCTTTTTCTTCAGTTTCAACGGGAGCAGCTTCTTCTACTGTTTCTTCTACTGCTGCTACGACTTCTTCTGCTACTTCTTCGACAACCACTGCTTCTGCTACAGCTTCAGTTTCAACAACCGCTTCTGCTACAGCTTCAGTTTCAACGACTGCTTCTGCTACAGCTTCGGTTACAACAGCCGCTTCTGCTACAGGTTCGGTTGCGACAGCCGCTTCTGCGGCAGCTGCTGCAGCTTCTTCAGCAGTGCTCAGTTTCGCTAATGTGGCTTTACCCAACAAATCAGCGTCATCCAATTCTACTTCTGCTTCAATGGCAGAGAATTGATTCTCAGCACTGACCGGCACATCAGCGGCAGATAAATCATGCGCTTCAGTATCAATATCTTTACGCATTGCTTTACCTTCCAAAGCGGCATCAGCAATTTTGCTAACAACCAGCTTAATGGCGCGGATGGCGTCATCGTTGGAGGGGATTACGTAATCGATATCACGTGGGTCACAGTTTGTATCCACCATAGCAATGATAGGAACTTCCTTTACATTTGCTTCATGGACGGCAGTGTATTCTCGTCCGATATCAACAACAAAAACCAGATCAGGCAGGTCACGCATGTTACGAACACCACTCAAGCGGTGTTCCAAACGACGGATTTCACGCGTAATCATTAGACCTTCTTTTTTGGTCAGGCGGTTGATTTCGCCGGTATCGCGTAGTTTTTCAAGTCGTTCGAGTTCATAAATACGCTTCTGAATGGTGACCCAGTTGGTTAAGGTGCCGCCCAGCCAGCGTGTGGTTACATAGGGCATACCACAACGAGATGCTTCTTCGCGAATGGTATCCTGAGCCTGTCGTTTGGTACCAACAAACATCACTTTACCGCCGGCAGCAACTGTGTCGCGGATCATGTCGTACGCTTCAGATAATGCTTTTACAGTTTGTTGTAAATCGATGATATGGATCCCGTTTCTTTCGGTGAAGATGTACGGGCGCATCTTGGGGTTCCACTTGTTCGTCCGGTGACCAAAGTGGACACCACTTTCCAGTAAGGCTTTCATTGAAATTCCAGAAGCCATTTTTAAATATTCTCCTTTTGCGTTATTTCCTCCGCTGTTCTCACCCTGTTTTTTGACCGCAAAGCGGCACGCAAAAAACAGTCAAACAGCGTGTGTGATTGGGGTTAATCGGATGAAGTATATCACAAATCAGACAGATTCTCCAGATGCAGATTTAGGCATATGGTAGGAAGTAAATTGCGTTGGCAAAGCATATATTCCCCCCTGTATACTTTTCTTCTCTTCCAAACACCTTATTCATCTGTGCCGGATGATCTCGTGATTTTTGAAACCACCTCAGAAACACCCTGACTGGTCGGCGGCACACTACTGGATTGCAGCAGTGGTCCTGAATTGGCTGTACTGATCGGCGGCTTACTTTTTAGGTCAGGTTCTTCTTGCTTCATTGGATATGCTTGCACTTGATCCAGAGAATCTGCATTATTTTTTTCAAGCGCATCACCCAATAACTGCTTAATTTTTTTCCAAATATTCATTTACATTCTCCAATTCATGCTGAAAAGAATTACCAGATGGTCGTCAATTGATTTTGGCGCTCAGAAATACTCCCTGTACGATAGCTAAATTATAACCAGTAACAAAAAAATGCCCAAATGAGGGCATTTTCTTTATTTAATGCTATCGAAAAACTATTTCTCCGAATATGCTTCCATGGAACGGGTCAGTTTTTGATGAAGATGATCTAACTCCGATTGTGTCATTTCAACTTCTTTTTTTAATTTTGGCAGCAGTGGGGGAAGCCCATCAAATTCTTCATCATCAAAAGCACGCTCAAAAGTATAGCAAATATCACCTACGCTTTTCGCTCCCAGGCTATAGCTGGCGCCCCTTAAACTGTGCGCCGCGATGCTGCCCTCTGCGGCATCTTTTATGCTTACCGCCTTTTCAATGCGGGTCACAAAACCAGATAAATCGCGCAGATATATGGAAATAATCTCGCATAAAAAGTCCTCACCCAGGGCTTTTAAACTATTCAATACTTTTGTCTCTAACATATCCACCTTCCCCGAAATGAAAACTACATTAAGTTCAAGAATACATTTATCATGGAT
>JAEKNU010000022.1 GCA_016838895.1 Chloroflexota bacterium | reverse complement strand
TCAACGAAAGAACAGGTATGAGTCGTTAATCAAGCCATAATGTGGGCAAACAAATTATGATAAAATATCCAAAAAAGTATATAAAATAATTTGTCCAATAGGCTTTCCCCCCACCAATTTTTTCCAAATTACAGGCAATATACATGGTAAGGAAATAAGAATATATGAAATGGTTCTCACAATTGAACAAGAAAATAGACATAGCAACTTGGGCAGCGATCATATTCTTTCTTTGCTTATTTGTTTTAGGTTTTATGATTTGTTCAGACTACGGTATGAGTTGGGATGAACCTGAACAAGTGTATATTGGCCAACTGAACGCGAAATATGCAGTCAGGGGAAATCCTGAATTATTAGAAATACGAAATCGTTGGTACGGCCCATCATTTGAGATTTTTCTATATGCAGTGCGAGATAGGTCAAATACGCAACAAATGTATCTTTCTCGCCATTTGTGGACTTTCATTGCTTTTTTTGTCTGCTGTATATTCTTTTACTTACTTGCCAGACGGATCACTAAACACAATGTGCTGGCCTTGATCGGGACTGTTTTTCTTGTCATCTCTCCGAGAATTTTTGCGAATTCATTTTACAATTCAAAAGACATCCCTTTTTTGGTCCTTTATTGTATGAGCATTTTGTCCATGGTGTGGTTTCTGGATAAACAAACAATTTGGCGTGGTCTTTTTCATGCACTCATCACTGCTGCTGCAATTACGATTCGCCTGCCTGCCATTATCATTCCCGCATTTACCTTACTTGGTCTAGGCATTGAAATGGTTAACCAACGTATAAATTGGAAAGCAGTCATTATCTCCAGTATGTTGTATCTAATCGTCACAACAGGATTTGTCATTCTCTTCTGGCCTGCTTTGTGGACTGAGCCATGGCAAGGTTTTTTATCAGCTTTTGAATTGATGAGCAAGCACCCCAATGGTATCAACATGCTCTTTATGGGGAATATAATCAGTTCCTTTAACATGCCATGGTTCTATATCCCTGTCTGGATTGCTATTTCAACCCCCTTACTTTACCTAATCGCTTTCATACCGGGCTTATTCAATATTATTTACAATCAAAAAAACTGGATTAAAAAAGAAATCTCATTGGAACGGCGCGATGAAGTCCTGATCCTTCTGGCATTTTTTATGCCCCTGCTAACTGTGATTTTACTGCATTCATATTTATACGATGCCTGGCGTCAAATGTTTTTTGTTTACCCCGCGTTTCTTTTAATTTCTATCAAGGGCTTGCAATGGGCCTGGCAACAGCTTAATAACCGTTTAACCAAAACAATGTCTCTCGGATTGGCAAGTATCATTCTATTAATCGGTATGCTTCCAGTATGTCTATGGATGGTGAAAAATCATCCCTACCAGAATATTCACTTTAATCAATTCGCCGGGAAAGATATGCAAACGATTCAACAACATTACATGCTGGATTTCTGGGGATTGGCTTACCGTGAAGGCATTGAAGCCATACTTAATATGGATGATAGTGCACATATTCAGATACTCGTAGAAACGCCACCAGGGCAATTCGCTCTAAAAATTCTGGCACAGGAAGAAGCAAATCATATTCAAGCAATTGCTCCAGAAGATAATACTGATTATTTCATCGGAAATTATTATATGATTGCGGAACCATATCCATATAAAAATGAAGTTTACACTGTGAAAGTAGATCATGCAAAGATTTTATCTGTTTATCGACTCAGTGAAGAAGAAAAATCAATCTACTTCAATCCCATAGAAAATCGGAGAGAACTTGAAACGCCCTGATAATCGACATCAGGCAGAGGATCTAACAGAAGATTGGATGATGAAGTACAACACCGCCAACGATCTCATGAGGTACTTAATACCATAACACTTTTTGAGGTTGCATCTGATGTTAAAAACTTAACTTGTCTATTTATTACTGATAAAGTTTTTGAGAGCTTGACAAATAATCTGGCAATCTGCATGATTCTCAGGTTGCATGGCTCACAAACCGCCCCGACCCCGGCGAATAATAGCGAGCGCGCAGGAATAACAAGCCTGTTTGGGTGTCGTATTTCTGGCCATTGTAGCCGAAGTTGGCTGTACTTTCCCCACAGCTCTCCATTTCCTCGCTATATGGCATCAAGCTCTGGGCAAGTGGCAATGAGCAAAAGGATGCTTATTGCCACTTACACCGAAATTCGCGACTCAGTCCACTGACGATTACTGAGGTTGGACTTTCACCAACATTCTTAATTCAGCTTTACTGGACACGCTGCACCAGAACCACCCTAAATACAATTTCCGAAAAAATCAAGCTGATCATTTGTCGCCTTTTCAAATAAATCACCAAAGTAAATGTCAAAGTGTCCGCTGTCATATTTTTTAACTACTGCCCGTTCGCCAAGGTTTTCGACCATTCTAATGTGTGTTTTTGGTGATACCAGCATATCGTTTTTGCAAACAAGTACCATTACTTTGCACTTGCCCTCAAGCGCTCTTTTAGTAGAATCTGGTGCATGTGGAAGTAACGCTACTCTTCCGCAAAGCTCATTTTTAAACGTAGTCGAATTTTCTGCCAGTCTTTGGATTCCCTCATATATTCCCATGCCAGCCATCACTGCAATTGTTCCCTCTTTGCCGTATGCAGGGAATTTATGCACGGAAAGCCCAAACCGCGATCTTCCTTTATCTCTTTGTCCATGAATGAACAACTTTAAGTAATATGCTATGCCCAGCCTATCAAAGTACATTTGATTATCCTCTTTATGGTCATACGCACCACACTGGGCTATTACACCGGCTATTTTATCATCTTCACTTGCAATGCTTACGCCATATCCCGCGCCAGCTGAAGTTCCCCATAGAAATATCTTATCTTCATCGACATCATCGCGGGACCTGGCATATTTTATGGCACCTTTCAGATCATCATATTGATAGGTGCCGCCAAATAATTGTCTCGGCTCTCCTCCACTCTCCCCAAAATAACGATAATCATACAGCAATACTGCATATCCTTCATTAGTAAACTTGATGGCGTATTTTTCAAGCTCCATGTCCTTAGTGCCGCACAGGCCGTGGCTAAAAATAACACAGGCGTGATTCGCATTTTTTGTCGGTGTGTAGTACCATCCGGATACCATGATGTCATCAACATAATATTCAATATCTTCTCTGTTTTCTGGTGCTTCTTTCTTTGTTGTGCTCGTTTTCATTGGCTGCGGTGCCACCTTCATTACAGGGAAAAATATTATAACGATTAAGTATAATATTATCAGTCCGATAAGTGAGCCAAGTATTTGTAGTACAATCATTTCACATCTCCTTCATTTCTATTTTCGTCGGTAAGCATCCCAAAGAATAGCAGTGTTCTCATTTCATCCTGATAAGTTGCGTAGTCGTTGTATATATCCTTCCAGTTTTCCTGCAATGTAATTTCTCTCAGTTTTTCTGTAACTAGGGCAATAAGTTCTGGGGAGACTTCTTTTCTTATCTCACCATTTTCTTGAGCTATTTTGATGTTTTGAATGAATCGCGTCAAATATTCTCTTTTAAATTCGCTCTTCTCGATTATCTCATCTAAGAACTCTCCCTGGATGCTTTTGAAGAATTCTATCCGCCACTTTGACATCAAATTAACTTTTTGTGAATACCGTAATTCGAGTTTATTTATTTCATCAAATTTTGAAAAGCCGATGTCCATCAGATTGTCTCTGATTGTCCTTAGCAATTCATCTTTATTTTTAAAATATTTGTAAAAAGTTGCTTTGCTTACGTTTGCCACACTACAAATCTCTTCTACAGAAATCCGTTTAACGCCATGTTTTAAAAACAATTGCTTCCCTGTTTCAAGCAATTCGTTTCTTTTTTTATTTCCCAAACCAGCCATACATATTTACTCCTTTTATACCTATTACGTTCATATTTTACTATATCGTATACCTTAAGTAAAGTTTTTTTGGAGCTGCATTTTTTATAGATGCTTCGGGCGGGCCTACAATCTTTTTTCTGATAGTGCCTGTAGGGAAAGGATTTCCCTACAGATAGGTGTTCTCGCCGTCAGTCAGGACATTTACCAATCCGGCTGCAAGGTCAAGCTGGTAAGTGGTGGTTGCGCCATTGACAATCTGCTGGCTTATGCCCGTTAAGGGTATATCTGTCCCCCAGGTCGTTATAAATAAAGCTGCTTACATCCGTGCCTGAAACACTCATCAAGACAAGCTCGACCGCAACACCCTGCAATTACCCCACAGCATGACCTTCCGTGAGATGAGCCTGATTTCCCTGGCCGACGCCATTGATGCCGTTGCCCGCATCTGGCTGCACGATGTACGTAGGTTCATCAGATGGGAACGGGAGAATTGAGAAACAATCCCCAATACCAAGGCGAAATATAGTGGATTTCGAAGGCTTTCGAATTCCACAGACCAATACTTTTTTTATATCACAGAACGCAGAGAGATTTTTTCACCCCACACATCTCAAAGTTCACATATAATTATTCATAGTCAATTTTGATGAAATGCCCTTTATAAAATCAATGGATATTCATAAGCAACCAATATGATAATAAAACAACCTCAAAATCACATATTCTATTTCTTTCTGACTTTGTCACTTCTTTTTACTTCATGCATACCGCAATACCTGCCGTCACCAACATCACAGCAGGAAGAAATAAGCACTGCTGCAGCAACAATACAGGTGCCGAGCGAAGCACCAACAATAACGTATTCACCCTCACCCACATTTAAACCAACCAAAGCTGTTTTATGGAGAGCCTTGGGGGCATCGGATCAATATATCGGTGCACTAGCGGTTGACCCTGTCAATCCAACCGTATTGTATGCAGGTAGTCAATCCACTATCTTTCGTAGTGAAACAGGTGGAGAAAATTGGCAAATATCTTATACCTATGAAGCCGGAGAAGAGGATACCATCAACAAGATCATGGTAAACCCTGATAATCCGAAAACGATATTTGCAAGCATATACAATCATGGCTTGATAAAAAGCATCGATAACGGTCTGAATTGGCAACCTGCGAATAATGGATTAACAACATTCAAAATATTAACCATGGAATTCAACCCATCCGATTCGGATATCCTTTATATCGGTACGGAATCCGGTTTATTTCGCAGCATCAACCAGGGAAAAAGCTGGACATTTGTCAGCGAGAAGTTCAAAGATATTAGCATAAATGCAATTGCCTTTGATCCATTTTCTCCAAAAATACAATATGTCGGCACCATGCAACAAGGATTGTTCAAAAGTAAAGATAATGGTGAATCCTGGAATCAAACCAATTATGATTTGTTCATCCAAACCAAATCTATGAAACAGGAAACACCGACCTGGATATATGATATTGCCATCAATCCCATTGACCCTGAAACAATTTATCTGGCTGGTTATGGCATATTCAAATCTATTGATGGTGGGAACTCCTGGCAAAAAATGAATTCAGGATTGGATAATGATTTAGATGGAAATCTATTCAACATCAATCACATTCAAATCAATCCGGATTTCCCTGATACCCTCTATGCGCTGAATAGCCGTGACTATTTATTCCGTAGCGATGATGGAGGAATACATTGGTATTTATACAATAATGGCATTAATTTTGGCGCTGGAAATGGTCCGATCGGTTCACCTGTACTTGATCCATTTTTGGCAGATATTATGTATATTGGCACATGGAACGCAGGGGCATTTACCACCCGTCAGGACCATATCGCTTATGATACCGAAACCCCTACACCATATGATTGCACGCATGGTTGGACACAATTAAAAACCGGCGATTATGCATTTGTGGTTGGTAAAGTGGATGATCCGCCCAATCGGGTTCGGATTAGACCTGAAACCAATGCTGAACAGGCCGGTCAGGTTTATCCTGGTATGATCGTAAAAATTATTGAAGGTCCTGAATGTAATAATGGATTGGTATTCTGGAAAATCGAAAATCGAACAATTGAAAACGGCAGCGGATGGACTGCCGAAGGTAATTTGCAAGATTATTGGCTAGAGCCATATAAATAGAGTATCAAAAAAGCCTATTTGTAAGAATAGGCTTTTAATTTACTTTTATATCATTCTTACATCGGCAATTTTCGCACAATACGGTTCAATGGCTTTTACCAGCTCATCTTCCTTTACCCCGTCAACCTTCAATACCAGTTGCGCAGTATCCGTATCCTCGCTCAGGAAGGAGCCTAACAATAATATGTTCCCGCCCAGCTCGGAGATGGCTTTGGTCACAGTTGACAATGTGCCTGGTTTTTTGGTTAATTCAATCGTCAATCGGATGCCGCTATCACGGGCACCGAATACTTCCAAGAAGGCTTTGAAGATATCCGTTTCTGTAATAAAACCAACCACCTCTGATTTGCGTACAACCGGAATACCACCAATTTCGTTATCGGCCATGATACGGGCAGCTTCTTCGATGGGCGTATCTTCCGTTACAGTGACAACACTTGTTGTCATAATCTTTTCAACCGGATAAGCACTCAATAATGATTTGATTTCCCACACGCTTAACGTAGTGGCCCCTGAAGGAGAAGCTTTCATCAGTTCCAGTTCGGTAACAATACCAATAAGGGTGCCGGCTTCGTTGACGACTGGCAAACGACGTATATGCTCTTTTGTCATAATAGATAACGCTTCATCCAATGATGTTTTCGGGCTGATCGTTATCACAGGCGTTTTCATACGGGAACCTACAAACATGGTTATCTCCTTTATATAAATAGTAGACGTATCTCTATCCATATTGTATACCAAATGATTTGAAATAAATCACGCATCCCCCTTTTATTTGACCTCATTATTTACTACGAAGTGTCCTATCCTTACTTCCCTCGTCCAACATTGAGTTATTCCTGCTTTTAAATCCTAAAAGGATGCTTTATTTATATAAACAATGAAAACCGAAAATTGAAATGATTCTGAACCATGGAAAATGATCTATACAGGCGTAAACATGCTGATATCTTCATTATTAATGAAAGTATACATGCATTAAAACTCGCTTCTTTGGCAATATACTTTACTGCAGCGGTCCACTAGACTCCCTGACGACCAGATCCATTGGCAAAATTATTTGAGATGGCGGTACGTCAGGATTTTCGATGCGCTTCAGGATCAGTTCAATAGCAAGCTCTCCGATGCGTTTTTTATCCTGATAGATTGTTGTCAGGCGCGGGATACAATATTCTGCCAATTGAATATCATCAAATCCAATGATTGATACATCCTTTGGGATATGCAATCCTGAATCAACCACTGCGCGCATTGCACCAATTGCCAAAAGATCTGAATACGTGAATATGGCGGTAGGAGGATTCGTTAAACTCATTAAGGACTTGCATTGCTGGTATCCTTCATCAACACCATATTCGGTTGATACAAACCATTCATTGTTAATGGGTATGTTCGCCCCTTGCAATGCTTTTTCATAACCTGCCCGTCTTTGAGCAGCAGTATGATAATCATAGGTGATACCCGCGATACAGGCAACGCGCTCATGCCCAAGTCCAATCAAATAGTTTACTGCTTCTTCAGTAATGTCTTGATCATTACCTCGAATAATATCGCCTTTGAATAAAGGATCATCAACATGCAGCAAAACACATGGACAGTTTAATTTTTCTATCAAATCATGAAACTGATCATCAATTAGCGGAGAATTGATAATCAGTCCATCAATATTCTTATTCATCCATTCTGAAATGGCATCCCCTTGATTTTCGCAATCGCGTTCGGTATGACGCAGCAGCACACTATAACCAGCATCATGGGCTGCTGCCTCTAGACTGGTTAATACTTCAGCAAAGTATACATCTACGCTGTAATAATTCAGCACACCTATTAATTTACTGTTTCCTGTTTTCAGACCCCGCGCCATTGCATTGGGTTGATAATTCAATTCACGGATTGCCCATTCTACTTTTTCAATCGTCTCAGGGTTCACCTTGCGTGTTTTATTAATCACATGAGATACCGTTGCATTGGATACTTTTGCCAATTTTGCTACATCATTAATTGTTGTCATCCATCAACTCCTTAGGCTGTTTCGATAGCCGTATCACCGATGACAGCCACCTTATGGAATATGGATGTCTCACCGCGATAGAATCGAGTCGTATTAATAATACCCCGCAGGGTTTCATCGGCAAACATAGCAATAAAGAGTCCGTACATTCCAAAACCAAGAGGGAACATCAAAATATATGCGGTTGTCACAATGAACACAATCCCAAAAATCTGGGTTACCAACATCCACATGGTGTCACCATAACCCCGGATTGCATTCCCACTAATAATATTAATCGCACGTGGAATCATTGTGAATGCGGTAATAACAAGAAATGGCGCTGCTTTTTCTATCAAGTGTGTATCTGGTGTGAAAATTGAAATGATTTGCCGTGGAAATAGCGCGAAACTAAATGTGAAAAGTAAACAAAAGCTGATGGCATAGAAAGTCCCAATCAAACCTGATTCGCGTGCAGAAGAAATATCACGTTCTCCGGTACGTTGCCCTACCAACGTGGTTACTGCGCGGGCTAATCCTAAATAGAAAAAAATCGGTGTTATTTCAATTTGGTACACCAGGCGGTAAATACCAACAGCTTCTAAACTGATTATATTAAGAAAATAAGCCAAAACCAGATTGCCGGAATTCCAGATCATCTCTTCTAATCCGGAGGGCAAACCTAATTTCAACACCTTCAAGTATGGACGTATTGGAGCAAGAAAGATTGCTTTAATGTTCATTTTGAAAGGTAATGATTTTGATTTCAACAATATGGCCAGCATGATCAACGTTGAGATCAATCCCGAGATACTGGAAGCAATACCTGCACCTGCCACACCCATTTCCTGAAATCCAAAATGGCCAAAGATAAGGATGTAATCCAAAACAACATGTAAAACACTACGAATAATACCAGCGAACATTTCCGGGCGGGTATTTCCGACACCCTGAAAAACAGCATTAATGGTTGTACTCAATCCCAGATAAAGCAGTTCAATGCTTACAAAACGAATATATACCAGACTCACCGACAAGATAGGCTCTTTGACACCCAGGATGGTGAAAACTTTCTCGGCAAAGACCAACCAAAATAAATAGACGAACCAGGAAAGCAGTGTATTAAATTTTAAAGCCGTTGTTCCATATTCTTGTGCTCCTTGTGGTTTGCCTGCACCCAAATGTTGTGATACCAGAATCACAACGCCAGTACCAATCGACCAGATTAAGGATATTGTGACAATATACGGAAAGAAAACATTTCCTACCGCTGAAAGGATCTCGGACCCAGTTATAACCGTTCCATTTGGTAAGCTGGTT
The DNA here is from genome assembly GCA_016838895.1 of Chloroflexota bacterium. Lineage (GTDB taxonomy): Bacteria > Chloroflexota > Anaerolineae > Anaerolineales > Anaerolineaceae > UBA5203. The sequence continues at coordinate 50,867 of JAEKNU010000022.1, read as the reverse complement.
GTATAGCGTGCCAAAAATGCAGTATCAATTAACATCTGTAATTGCATAATGATCCCGCTAAATGCAATTGGCAACGCAATGCGAAACATTGATTTTGAAAAAGGTTTAAAGTTTGGGGAAGAAAATATTTTCAACATAGATACACCCTCTGGAATCAAGCTAGTAAACGTTTACGTAAACGATTAAACGCCATGTATTCAAATTTGTCAAGGGGAATCTTGCTGCAAATTTGAACAATGCCAAATGAATACTTTTTTCAACAAAAACTGTTCTTACATTTTGTAGGATTTATGATATGATTTGTGTATTGATAAAATCAGAAAGGTGGTAAAAATGGCATATAAACATACAAATTCTAAAGGCGTCACCTACATTTTACACAGTAAAGAACGTATTACCAGTACCGGCAAAAAAGCATCTTTGTTCTTCTTCGCTAAAGAGGAAAAAGAAGGCGCATTAGATGCAGTTCCCGCAGGCTATGTCGTCTCAGAAACTTCAAACGGATTATTGGTATTAAAGAAAGCAGCATAATCAGATTCAACAAATCACCCCAACCACCCTTTTAGGGTGGTTTATTTTTTTAATCAATATATCTGAAATTTTTTATCCATAAATACCAATCCTAGATATCAGTTGAAAATATTCTCGCTTTCTTCTTCATTCTATGTATAATTGTTTATACCCAATATCAACTTTATTCATTCATTATTCGCCTGCTCATCACAAACCCCAATTAGCATTTCTCTTTAAAAAAAACCTCCAATATCTGTAGCACAAATTAAATACATATATTTCTTTTGCGAAGGAGAATCCAAAATGAATTGGAATGAATCTTTTATCTGGTTATTTGGTGGAGGTACGACTTTGGCCGTAATACTATCCATTCTGTTATCCGTCATTTGCACCAGTGTACCGGTCGTACTGGTCATCTGGTATATTTTACGCCGCAAGAAAAAAGCCACTTCAATGTTACAGGACAGCAGAAGCAGGCTGACGACCACTGGAAAGATTATTAAATCCAGAGTGGAAGTATCCGGTGGAGAAGTTACCAGTGTGCAACCCAGAGTTATTTATGAGTATTCCGTGGGAGCGACAATCTATCAGGGAGAACAAATCAAGGCAGGCGGCAAATTTTGGTCTGCGGTAACAAGCCGAGATGCCTACAATATTGTTGATCGATATCCTGAAGGCATGACTGTCACGGTATATTATGATCCTGAAAATCCTGCTGAATCGGCACTAGAAAGATAGGACTGACTAGCACAACAACCGCTGGTTGTAATTACATGATTTATGATTGGCAGGAACTTTTGTTAATGCAACCAGGTCATCCTGAATAAATTCTATTTCACAAAACAGTATGGAGACCCAAATGGAAAAACCGGACGAAATCATCATTAATGCTGAGTCATATCTCAAATCGGGCAGTAGTGCACTAGCTGTCGGTATTGGCATTCTATTACTGGCAATCACTATCACTTTTACCCAGACAGATGCCACGATAAAAGATATTATCTTACCGATCATAGCAGTAGGTGTCATTTGGTCCTTCTGGATGGCAATCCATTATGTGGTTGAATCCACTCACAAAGTAAACACAAAAAAGGCAATTGACAGTCTATATAAGCATGAGATATGGCAGGTTTGGCAATATCCAGCTGAGCAGTGGAAAAAACATATTGAAGAAGAACATCAATCAATGCTGCCAGATAAAGGTCTGGCAGCTTACCAGGGAGCAGGTTGCAGTTCTATCGTTGGTGCATTCTTTTGTGCCATCATGATTCTAGTGGGGACCTTCATCATCAAGAATAACCAAATCATGCCAGCTATCACGATTAGCGCCGGAGCCATCTTCCTGATCTTCATGAGTGTGGGTTTATCTGAGCCCATTAAAGCACGACAAAAAGCAAAAAAATATAAAGAACAGGCTTTTCGAACTTCAGCTCCTCGTGTTTGGTTTGGTGAAATGGGCATTTACCATGAATGCTTTGGATACACCTCACTCGAGAAATTGCAAAACATTAATGATCATATCAAAAAAATGAAATCAATAAAATTCACTATCGAAGTAAGTACCGTCCTTGGGGGAAACAACAATATCTCTGTCTTTACCCACAATCAGCAAATAGTCTTTTTGGTGCCTGATGCATCTGAAGAACGGGCATCTCAACTGGTGCGCCGCTATCGCCAGCAAAGGCTACATATTTAACCCACTTTATAAATTAATTCAGGTTTTCGAAATAATATGACTTTTCAATTTAACGCCTTATCGATTTTTAGTTGACGGTTCATCAACCTACCCTGCTATAATAAATCTTCAACAACATCAACTATGAAAAAAGGACTTGCAGAAATTGATCAATAAACTTCGTCAACCCATTAGTGGATTATCTCACCTTCTTGGAGCAGTACTGGCGTTCATTGGCTTGATCGTGCTCATTATCAAGGGCTGGGGGGATACCACCAGAGTCATATCCTATTTGATCTACGGCATCAGCCTGATATTAATGTTCTCTGCCAGTGCCATATATCATCTGACTTCCCTCTCTGAAAAAGGGCAGCTCTTGCTGAGGAAAATGGATCATTTGTCTATATATCTGCTGATCGCTGGGACCTACACACCAATATGTTTACTATTTTTTAGCGGTTTCTGGCGTACAGGATTGCTGATTATCATTTGGAGCATGGCGTTGATAGGCATTATTGTGAAATTATTTGTGATCAATGCTCCGCGTTGGGTAACAGCGGGCATTTATCTCATCATGGGTTGGTTGTGCATCATGGCCGTTGGAGAGATGCTGCGTACCATGTCACCTGCAGCAATTGCATGGCTCCTTATCGGTGGTGTCCTGTATAGTGTTGGTGCAATCATTTATATAACTAAAAAACTGGATTTTATCCCTGGGATTTTTGGATTTCATGAAATCTGGCATATTTTTGTTTTGCTCGCTGCAGCCAGTCATTGGTTGATGATTGCAATGTTTACTACATAATCACAGGCTCAAACAAAAAATGGCTGAACATATCTTAATTCATCATAAATTAGATGCTAGCAAAGCCAATGGACCAGGAAACCGGGCAGTGATCTGGGTGCAGGGTTGCACTTTGAATTGTCCGGGCTGTTTTAACCCCAAAACGCATGATAAAAATGAGGGAACACAAACAACTGTGAATGAATTATTTAACTGGCTACTCTCCCTTGGCAACAGTATTGAAGGGGTTACCATCAGCGGCGGTGAACCACTTCAGCAGTTAAAGCCTGTTTTATCCCTGTTGCAACGTATAAAAGCCGAAACTATACTGACCACATTTATGTTCAGCGGCTATACTAAAAAGGAAATAGAGACCTTTCCCCAATGGCTTGCTTTATCACAGGCTTTGGATATGCTACTCTGCGGCCGATATGATGTCACCCACAAACTGGAATCCTGTATTGTCAGTTCATCCAATCAGGAAGTTCTTTTTTTAACTAACGCCTATACGCAATTCGAGGTAGACAACATTCCCCACAATGAAATCATAATCCTACCGAATGGCGCAATTGTTGCCAGCGGAGTTGGGGGAATTAATTTAGAATAAGCCCCTCATTTTGTCTAGTTCCACCTTTTATCCCCCTCTCTCCTACCCTTTTATTACCAATACTTTACCTCCAAACCCCTTTTATTCTGAGTCATTTGTCCATATAATATGTATTACACATAAAAAATGATTTTGTACATTTTGCATGTGAAAATATATCCTTTCATGCCAGCCAGCGCAGAAAACTCAGGGAGGATCAGCATATCGCGTTTGACTGCTTGATCTAATCGCTTCTGGTAACCACACATCGTTCTAATCCATCTCATACATAACTGCCATAACAATCCAGTTTTGATGGTGTCATTTAAGCACGCCTTACCAGAATTCCACTTAACAGCGGAATGATGCCGCTATTTCTAAATTCCCAGGAGGGACGTAAAATGAATTTTAAAATTAGAACCATCGTTTCCATTATTGTTATGTTGGGTTTAATCCTACCCAGTCCAGTTTTAGCCGCCGAACAGGCTCATGTAGCCGATCCATCACCGGCGGTCTTTATCAATGAGATACATTACGACAATGACGGTACAGATGCGGGTGAGGCAATTGAAATCGCTGGTCCCGCAGGGTCAGACCTGAGTGGATGGAGTCTGGTTTTATATAACGGCAATGGAGGGGCCGAATATACAACCACCAGTCTCTCTGGCACCATACCCGATCAACAAAATGGGTATGGAACCCTGACCTTTACCTATCCGGAAAATGGCATTCAGAACGGCGATCCGGATGGTATCGCACTGGTAAATGCCTCTTCTACGGTGTTAATGTTCCTCAGCTATGAGGGCACTTTCGCTGCCGTGGGTGGACCGGCAGATGGATTAACAAGTACAGATATCGGGGTAAGCGAAGGTAGTGCCACGCCTATCGGATACTCCTTGCAGCTAACTGGAAACGGCACCGTTTATGGTGATTTCATGTGGGCAGCTGAACAAGCAAATACTTTCGATGCTGTCAACAACGGACAAAGCTTTGGGTCAATTGTTAATGAACCTGTCGCTATTTCCTGCGGTGATACATTAATCGTACCCGAAGGAAGCTCTGCTTCAACCTCCATAACCGCCAGTGACCCGGATGGTGTAGTAACTGATATCGCGATCAGTGTAGTAACCCCGGCTGCGAACATCACGCTCAGTGATTTGGTTCCTGCAGGCGCTGTGGGGCAGGATGCCAGCGCAGTCGTCAATGTGGATGCTGCTGTACCAGCGGGAACCTATGTGGTCAGCCTGTTAGCCAGTAATAATGACGCTGAACCACAAACCGCTGCCTGTGATCTGACTGTTGAAGTACAGGTCATTACAAATCAACCAGTTATCATTGATTGCGGTGCCGACATCAGTCTATATGAAGGTGACGGTGCTACAACTACCGTAAATGCCAGCGATGCTGACGGCGTGGTAACCGATATTGCGATTGCCAGTGTCACACCGGCTGCAGCCATCACATTGAGTGATTTGGTACCTGCAGGTGATGTTGGTCAAACAGCCAGCGCATTAATCACAGTGGATACCAGCACACCTGTCGGCGTATACGTAGTCAATATTCTTGCCGCAAACAATGATGCAGAACCTCAAATCAGTTCATGTGATCTGACTGTTGAGGTCATGGAAGTGGCTGGCTTTCCCGATGTACGCATTAATGAAATCCATTACGACAACGACGGCGGCGATACAGGAGAAATGGTTGAAGTGATCGGCCCCGCCGGCAGCGACCTCAGCGGTTGGAGTATTGTGCTATATAACGGCAATGGCGGCGCAATGTATAACACCTTGGCGCTCAGCGGCGTACTCACAGATCAGAAAGATGGTTTGGGTACTGCCACAGTAGCCGCAACCGGATTACAAAACGGCGCACCTGATGGCTTGGCATTGGTAGCGCCTGATAGTACGGTTGTGGAATTCCTTAGCTACGAAGGCAGTTTTACAGCCGCCGATGGTCCGGCAGTCGGCATGATCAGCATCGATATTGGTGTAATGGAGCCAGGCAACACCGCCATAGGCGATTCATTACAAATTATCGATAGCATCTGGGTTGGACCCATTCCCAATACCTTTGGCGAGATCAATCATTATCCAATTCCAAATTTGGTGATTAATGAAATTGATTACGATCAACCCAGCACCGATACAGCCGAATATCTCGAGATTTACAACCCGGAAAGCACCGCTGCCAATCTTTTAGGCTGGACGATTGAATTAATCAATGGCAGTGGTGGTGGATCTGTCACCTATGGAACCATCACACTACCCAATGTTGACCTGGCTGCAGGAGACTATTTTGTCGTTTGCGCCAACACCGGCACAGTAGCCAATTGTGATATGGATGTCGCACCCGATACCAATCTGATTCAGAATGGTGCACCGGATGCTGTTGGACTATTGTTTGATGGTGAACTAAAGGATGCGGTCAGTTATGAAGGCAATACTGGCGCACCCTATACAGAAGGGTCCGGTGACGGCCTGGTAGATACCGCCGCTGAAGGGGAAAGCATTTCACGCTGTCCGAATGGTAATGACACGGATCAAAACAATGTGGACTTCATTCTAGCGCCCAGTACCCCAGGTGAAGCCAACAGTTGTATACCAGATGAAGTTTGTGGCGATCCATTTACCGCCGTCTATACAGTTCAGGGGTCTGGTAGCACCAGTCCACTGATCGACTCTGAAGTAACCGTGGAAGGTATTGTCACGGCCGACTTCCAATTGGACACTCAGTTAAATGGATTTTATTTGCAGGATGCATCAGGCGATGGGGACTCGGCAACTTCTGATGGTATATTGATTTACCACCCTGCCACCAGTGACGATGTAAACATTGGTGATCACCTGCGCCTGAGCGGGTTGGTAAAAGAATATTATGAAATGACCGAAATCGCCAGCCTGAGTATGTTGATGAATTGTTCCACTGGGAATAGTATTACACCTACGCCCATCACTTTGCCGGTAACAGCCGTCACTGATCTTGAAGCCTACGAGGGTATGCTGGTTACCTTCCCGCAAACACTTTACGTAGGCGAATACTACGAGTTTGATCGCTATGGAGAAATTGTACTGGAAACCAGTCGCCAGTTTACACCGACAACCATCTATGAACCTGGCTCACCTGAAGTGACACAACTCGCTGAACAAAACCAACTCAGCCGGATTAAACTGGATGATGCCCGTACAAATCAAAATCCTGATCCAGCCATGCACCCCAACGGCGCCATTTTTGACCTGAGCAATCTTTTCCGTGGCGGCGACGAATTGAATAATGTGACCGGTGTATTGGATTACAATCACGACGAGTACAAGGTACATCTTACTGTTGGTGCAGACTATATGGCAAGCAATCCTCGTACGGCTGCACCAGATGATGTCGGTGGTAATATGAAAGTTGCCAGCTTCAATGTACTTAATTACTTCACCACCTTGGGAAGCCGCGGTGCAGATACAACTGAAGAATTCGTGCGCCAGCGTACAAAGATCATCGCTGCAATCTCCGCTATTAATGCAGATGTTGTCGGTTTGATTGAAATTGAAAACAACACCGATGCCATTCTGGATTTGGTCAACGGTCTCAATGATGCCATGGGTAGCGGAACATATGCCTATGTAGATACTGGCGTCATCGGCAGTGATGAAATCAAGGTTGCGTTCATCTATAAACCTGCCACTACATCCTTGATTGGCAGTTATGCCATTCTGGATGGTTCGGTTGATCCACGCTTTATCGACAGTAAAAATCGTCCAGCTTTGGCGCAGACCTTCCAAGATAATGCCACTGGGGGTGTCTTTACTGCGGTAGTCAATCACCTCAAATCCAAAGGCTCTGCCTGCGATGATATCGGTGATCCTGATTTAGGTGATGGTGCCGGAAACTGTAACCTGACGCGTACCCTCGCCTCAGAAGCATTGGTAGATTGGTTGGCGACGGATCCGACAAGCAGTGGCTCATCCGATTACCTAATCATTGGTGACCTCAACTCCTACGATAAGGAAGATCCCATTGATGCCATCAAGTTGGGCTCCGACGATATCGCCGGCAATAGTGACGATTACACGGATCTACTGTACCAATACATCGGCGAATACGCCTACTCCTATGTTTACGATGGTCAATTGGGTTATTTGGATCATGCTCTGGCAAGCAACAGTCTGTTATCCAAAACAACTGGTGTCACCGTCTGGCACATCAATGCTGATGAACCTGATCTGATTGATTACGATATGACCTATAAGGAAGATGCACAGGATCTGCTTTATGAACCCAATGCATACCGCTCATCCGATCATGATCCTGTCATCATCGGTCTGGATCTTTGTGAAACGGTGCCCCCCACAGTGGAAGTCACGTTAGATCACTATATCTTATGGCCGCCAAATCATCAGTATGTAACGGTAACAGCTACCGTAACTGCCGAAGATAATGCTGATCCCAATCCAACCATCACCTTGCTATCCGTTACTTCCAATGAGCCGGATGATGGCTGGGGAGATGGACACACCATTAATGACATCGTCATTCTGGATGATTTCACCTTCAAGCTGCGTGCTGAACGTTCAGCCTTTGGATATGGTCGCATTTATACGGTGACCTATGAAGTCACGGATGCCTGCGGCAATTCAACAATGGAATCAGCAATTGTATTGGTACCCAGGAGGTGGCATCACTAAGCATTAATGGTTGTATCTTTGATAAATAATGTAAAAACTGCCAGATCGCTTGATCTGGCAGTTTTCTATACTACTTAATAGTAATAAAATTATGCTGATACGACCTCATTCAATACTTTTAATAATTCATCCACTGCCGCTTTCTCGGCTTCACTAGCAGAATCGCCTTCGGACATGCAGGCGACATTGATTTTTGTCTCTTTGCCCATTGAACATGACACGTTAAATGTTCTGGCAACACCTTCAATTTCTTTACTGGCTTGCACCAGGTTGGCGAGGTCACGGCGGCGAGTAATATTAAAGCCTTGCTCGGGTAATGTTTTCAAGACAATCTCATAACTTGCTGAGGTTGATTTTGTTGAAATAATCTGATTGCTATATGACATGATATGTACCTCATTTTTTATATTAAACCTATTGTATCAAATATTGCTCCAATATTGCGCAGATAATAAAAATACGCCCATTGTTTCATAAACTGCGTCCATTTGATGATCCTAATATTGCATGCAGTTTTCATTACTACCCCTTCCTGCATTGACATACCTCTTCAAAGAAAACACACAAAGAAAGAATCTGGGAGAAATCCTCTTTGACAATGCTAACCTGACGGACCTTTTCAAACGCCTGTAATGCCTGATCTGGGATAGTGAAACGGGGGCATTATAAGGAATTGCTTAAATCAAAAACGGCGAAATTCTCGCCGTTTTTTGCTGATGGTTTTTCATGGCTTTATTTCATTCAATTTATCACTGAGCATTTGTTCATTCTCTTTGGTATGTCTCAGTGATTCCTGTAATGCTTCTTTTTCTAAGGTGATCCCTAAGAATCCACAATAGATTTCTAGTATATTAATCGTATTATCCTCCAACCATGGATCTTTGGATATCAGTGGACCCGAGACCGCCAACATCCCCCAATCATGATCTATCGATCTCACGGGTAAAACCAGGCAGGTTGTGGTGCCATTTTTCGCAGAGGATGATGGTAGTTTATCAAGCGGTGGAAATAAGGATGGGATATAACTTTTTCCAACCCTTACTGCACAACTGCCTTCCTGCTGATAACAACCTGCCACACTGAGTATAGGAGGATCATCATCACCAGATGGGGACCATAACCCAAGACAACCCGAAAACATATCTGTTTCCCGTAGCCAATCCACCTGTTGAGGTGGGTTCTTTATTAGCAATTGACTGACGATATATTGGCTCTGAATAATTTCACTCATTGTACGCTGAGAAATATTCTGACGACGTCGATAAGAGCGAATCACTTCGATGGTGAGTTGATCACAAAATGCCTGCAAGCGTTGTTTTGCTTTTTGGGGTTCTTCATTCGTTTCACTTAAAACCAGTCCTGCCGCATTTAATACTTGCAGCATTTCAACAAGAATCTCCGGGCTGGCATTCAGGATAGGATACGATGAGAAAATCGTTTTCAACAGAGAATCATCGATTTCTTTGGGTTCATCAGTTTCCACCATTGTCCATAACAATTGCACCAGTTTATCAACCTCTGGCCATACCTGGGCAGCGGAGGGATTCGATTCCAGGGATAAGGCTGGCAGCAAAACCCTGACCAGTTCTTTTGAAAGCGAAGCCTGCCACAAAGAACCCGTTGATATTTGCGGGTTTTTCCACTGATTGATGCGGCTCAGCAAGTTACTGCCGCTGGATTCCCGTTGAACAAATGTTGTAGGAATATAATGAACGGTTGGCTCAGCCGCTTTCCCACCAATTTGCTCCAACAATAGACTTGTGGCTGTTCTACCAAGTTGATCGCTACGCTGCCGTACAGTTGATAATGGCGGTGTGGTTGTCTGGGATTCAGGAATATCATCAAATCCAACAATTGCCATATCCTCAGGGATACGATAGCCCTGTTCCTGAAATTCACGCATCAATCCGATGGCTGTCCAATCATTTCCGGCCACTACTGCTGTACAAGGAACCCGTGAAGCCGCCAGTCGCCGGGCTGCCAATTCTCCTTGATCTGAAAGTGGACTATCAATATGCAAAACCAATTGCGGATCATAGGGGATATGATGTCGATTGAGTACTTCCTGATACGTCTGGTAGCGTTCCTGAATATCACCAATTGATGTATCACCAACAAAGGCAATATGTTGATGCCCTTGTGAAAGTAAATTCTCCAGAATGGTTTCCGTGCCCTGGCGATTATCCGGCAGTACAGCAGGATATGTCTGTCCGGGTAAGCGGCAGCTGATGGTAACAATTGGCTTTCCTTGCTGTGCCAATAATTCCAATCCACTCGGGTAAGTCAATACCATCCAGCCATCTACCCGCTGCTGACTGACCCCACTCAATGCCACCTGATCCGGAGTACTGTTTATCACCAATATGTCTACCTGATTTTTCCAGGCAACTTCCTGCACACCACTCATGATCTGCTCATAAAAGCGTCCCGATATGAATGTAGTAATTAATCCGATTGCACGATGATGTGACATATGTTAATCTCCTGGTGGGTTTACCACCCCTCGTTTCCACTACCATTGATGATACTAAATTTTAATTTTGGTGAGTTATTCTTTAATGCCTCTTGGCCTGGATTAATGACGGTCACCTCAGTGAAAGATACTTCCCCATTCAGGTTTGAGCGCAAATAAATTGCATGTGTACCGGAGTTCTCGATAACCACATTTGTTATGCTGGTCTGATTAATTGTATAACTGCCTTCCAGGTCAATACCTGTAAAGGTACTGCCTTCTATCAGCAGATCTTCAATCACGACACCATTAATATCTCCTTGATCCGCCCATATTTTTAAGGCACCATGTTCATCACGGAACATTGGGCCGCCTGAACGAATCAGCGAATTACGTTGTATCAAGGTTTGACCCCCAAACGGATTTGAATTAAATTGTTGGGCAATCAAAATTCCTGGATAAGTCACCACATCCAGACATATATTGTCCTGAATCTTATTATCCACCCCACCGTAAATGGCAATGCAATTTGCCCGCCAGGGCACCTGGATGGTATTAAATCGAAATACATTATTGGTGTTCACACCTGTACTATTTGGTGACCAGGATGCAATGGCGTCATCCCCAGTATTGCGAAAATGGGAATTCTCGATCAGAGAGTTACTGGTGCCATTGCAAAAATTGACACCATCAGCAAACAAATTACGGAAACGGCTATTGCGAATAATCAAGCCATTTGTATATCCAGGACCAACCCACCAGCCAACTTTGGTATGCTCCACCCAGATATTTTCCAATATAGAACCGGTTCCAGCCCCGCCATTGAATCCATTCTCAGGCGCCTTGTCATCACGCAGGATCGTTTCGCCTAATATGGCAAAATCATAAAAGCGACAGTTATTGCCTACACAGTTAAAACGTGCGTATTGCCCATGGATCACGGAATACCACATCCCCGCCCCTTGAATCATTGCCTCACTGATTTCAAATGGCGCAGTCGTACTTTCAAAAGTACCTGCCGGAATCCACACGCCGGTATTTTTGGCTTTTGCTTCAGCAATCGCCATTCGAATTGCATCTCCATCATCTTCACCATTATCCGCTACGGCGCCAAACGCTGTAATGGAAAGGAAGCCATCCGGTTTTATTTTTGGTGGGGCAACCTGTTCCAAATCAATCAGATCGATCACATAGTATTCCGCCAGATCATCGGCATCCTTCTGTAGTGATACAAGCGCCCCAGCCGGAATCTTGTCTAGCAATGCACGCGCTTCATCATAGAAATGATGCGCACCCCCAGCGGCGGGGGTATTAAAGGTATATTCCTCACCGCCATACGACCAGGCATAGCGTGAGGTTAAATTAAGTTTCTGTTTGAATTCACCATTGACATACAAACTGATTGTGGCATCCTGACCCATGCCATCTTCTGAATCGGGGATGATATAACGTACTACAATGGCATTTGCATCTGCAAGGGAGCTTAACTGTACATATTGACCGACCTCTGTGATTTTGACGGCACTGCGCCCGGAAGATTCCGCGGAAAAAGTACCAAAAGTACGATCAGGTGCTAATATTTCTGCGTTTGTCACAGCCTCTTCTGCTTCATACTCAATCCAGGGCACACTTGCACCACGACTACCCGCGATTTGAGCCGATGTTGGGACAACAACCGGTTCAGGTGTTACTTGTTCATTCATAGCCTTTGCATTGATCGGCTCAATCATCCATTGCGCTACTTTATTTTTCATTGAGAAGCGATCATACTTCAACTGTCCCTCTGATTCATATAGAATCTGCCAGTTATGCCATACATTGCGAATAATTACAGAGCCGGAATTATTATCCTTTTCAAACATCCAACGTGCACTCATCCATTCTGATTCGATGGGAATCACTTCGACAAAATCCTGGAGATTTTCAATGGACAGATAATTTCCACTTTCAATATTTCTAATTCTTTTACTACCCTGATAGTCTTCAATCTGCCAATGGGATGAAATTTGGGATTTTTGCACATCAGCCAGTACAGCCAAACCACCTTCTTCAAATAAAAATGTACCTGTGGCAATATTTTTAATTCGCACAATTAGCATATCACCGGGAACTTCAGTTGCTGCAGCAGTGCGGGTTAGCATCATTGTTGCAGCTTGGGTGGGCTCCAATTCATCAACCGCAGCAGATTCTGCCACGGCTGATGGACTGGCGCTGAGGTTCATAGTGCAAGCTGTAATGAAGAGGAAAAAGATGAAGAAAAAGAGAATTGGCCAGGGAAAATGAGACATTAGAAAGTTAAACCACCTTTCATATAACGTTGTAAGAAAATCGCTGCAAACAAGGGCGGCAGCATCGCAATAAACGAACCTGCCAGATGCAAATTAATCGGAAACATGCGGGTTAAGTTATACAACCGCACCGAAATAGTCTGTAGCTCAGGATCACGTAACACCAGCAAGGGCAGCAGGAAGTCTCCCCACAGAGTGATAAAGGAAAGCAGACCTAGCACCAACATGATGGATGTTGACAATGGCAAAGTAAACTGAAAAAACAAGCGAGCATTTGAAGCACCATCCACCTGGGCTGCATCATATACATCCTTTGGAATACCATCAAATGCACTTTTTAACACCAATATCATGAAGGGATTCACAGCATATGGCAGCCATAATCCCCAATACGTATTCACCAGGTTAAGATCAAAGAGAGGAAATTTGGCAATTGTGATATAAAGCGGAATAATATAGGCAATCCGCGGTACTGTCATGGTAACCAGAATCAATGCCATCATTAGATTTACCCCAATCGGTTTTAGACGGGAAAGGAAAAAAGCAGCCAGAGTAGAAATAAGTAGTTGCGCAATAACGCCGCCACCGGCAACCACTATCGTATTCCAAAACATTTGCGGCATATTAAAGCGGCGCCAGGCATCCAAATAGTTTTCCCAATGGGGCATAGGCGGCCATAAATTCAAGCCAGGTTTATTAATTTCAATACTGCTTTTCAAACCGGCAGTAAAGGAAAAGAAAAAAGGAAATATGACAATAAGGCTGGCTAGAATCAAAATGATCAGAAACAACCCCAGCAACAATCGCCCTTTAATGGATCGGGCTTCCACATTTGACATTACACCACGTACAGTACTCATGGAAATCTCCTATGAATTGGGGTTCGCACGTTTATCGCGACGGAAGGAAAGCCACAGATAAACCACGGAAAAAGCTGAGAGAACAACCAACAGGGATACGCTCCAGGCAGAAGCCAACCCAAAATCGCTGCGGTCAAAGGCAGTCCGATATAATTCAAGGACAGGTGTCATTGAGGCATTTGCCGGACCTCCGGAAGTTAGAATATACGGTTCGGTAAAGAGCTGGCCTACATTAATAATTTGCAATATCAACATAATTTGCATACGAGAACTCAATAATGGCAGGGTAATAAACCAGATACGCTGCATAAATGAAAAGCCATCCAGTTCGGCTGCTTCGTATATTTCAGTTGGAATCTCCTGCAATGCTGAAAGATAAATTAACACCGATCCCCCAGCACCCAACCAGGTCATGATAATCACAATAGAAGGTTTTACCATATCCGGGTTTTGCAACCACATCTGCGCTGGAATCCCCACTGCTGTCAATATGCTATTTAACACACCACCGCCCGGCGCATAGATCTGCCGCCAGACAAGTAAAGCCACCGCGATGGGAATCAGGGAAGGAAGATAAACCATGGTTTGGAAAAATTTTCCTAACCTGCGCATTTCATTAACCAGCAATGACAATACGATCGGTACCATGAAACCCATCAAAATACTTAATCCCATAAATATCAGAATATTCTTCCAGGCTGTAAGAAAAAGTGGATTACCGAACATACGCACATAATTTTGAAATCCAACCCATTCAGGTGGTTTTGCCAAATTTACTTTCTGAAAACTATAGATAATCGTCGTTATGATTGGCCCGAATGTCATCAAACCGTAAATAATCAATACAGGCAGAATATAAACATAGGAAGTAACTTGCCGCTTCCAGAAACCTTGCGAGTATTTTGCTGTAGAGGGAGGATTAAGCGTTGTTTCAGCTTTCATAATGAATAACCAGCTCCTTTTTGCACAATATTGATACTGCTTCGCGTTTTTTTTACTATACTAGAAAAAACCCTTTTTTAAAAAGTTGGCGCTTTCTAGTTATCGTAAAAAAAATCCTTGCTATTTTGCAGTATTAGAAGATAATTTTTTTCATTGCCATATATGATGAAGTGAACGGGTGACATTGATTCAATGCCACCTGTTCACTGGTACTACATTACATATTTAGTCAATCAGATCAAGAACATTCGTTTGGAAAGTGTCGGCGGCTTGTGTAAGTACTTCCGCGGGATCTGCACCTTCATCTGCAACGATTGTGCTAACAACGGTACCCATAGCAGTATAGAATTCCTGTCCAGCAATCAATGGTTCTGGCTGCATCGTGGCAGTACCTGAAGTAATGCCATTAAGGAAAGCTGCATAATTTTCAACAGGCATGTTTGCGTAAGCAAGCATTGTTTCTTCTACGGCTGCTTCATATTCACCCACATACAGAGGTAGTGTTGGGGAGCCAATCACAACGGCAGGATCAACTTTGCTGGATTCATAATTCGCAATGATTTCATCCGGATCAAATTGAGTGAATAAGCGCCAGTAGACTGCAGCTTCCATTTCACCAGGGGTTGCTTTTGCATTGACCATGGCGATATTACCACCAACCAATGAAGTACTCTTACCATTCGGGCCTGCAGGTAATGGGGCAAAACCAAAGTCAGCAATAGGCGCATCGGTATAGGTTTGTTTCATCCAGGTAAATTGATCACCAGCCATAACAATCATGGCAGCGCGGCCAGTTGCCAATGCTTCACCATTGGTATCCCAGGCTAAATATTCGAGCGGCAACACATCATATTTCCAACGCAGGTCATCAATGAAATTTGCGGCTTCTAACATGGGGCCAGAAGCAAAATTGGCAGTGTATCCAGCATCTGCTGCGCTGACGATTTCGGCATTATCAAGGCCAAAGTTGTAGGCGATGGTTGTCATGTGCCAACCGGCTGCACCACTACCATCGGTAATGAATGAAAAACCAGCCACACCAGCATCACGATCAGTCAATGCTTGTGCCATTGTTGCTAATTCTTCCCAGGTCGTTGGGGGAGCATCAAAACCAGCAGTATTCAACATTTCCATGTTGTAGGCGAGTCCCATTGCATATGCAAACCGTGGTAAACCATAGTATTTGCCATCTTTGGCTGCAATATCCAGAATATCTGTATTGAAAACCTGGTCAAGGTTCTGATCCTTGATGATGCTGGTTAAATCAGCCGCTACACCCTGATCAATCATCTTTTCCGGATCATTCAAATATACTTCAAACAGAGTGGGAATTTGATCACCGGCTACCAATGCAGCAAATGAATCAGGCGCATAAGCATAATCGGTACCTTCAATGGTGACATTGGGATACATTTCCTGGAATCGAACAACCTGGGCTTCCCATGCTTCAACAGCTTCGGGTTGAGAATCTGGCGGTTTCTGTACTACAGAAATATTGACCGCTTCACCGCCAGCGATCTGATCCGGGAAATTGATGATGGCTGGCAAAAGACCTTGCACAGCTTCCTCGGCTGCGGCTGCTTCTTCGGCTGCGGCTGCCTCTTCTGCTGCTGGTGCTTCAACGGCAGGTGCTTCGGCGGCTGGTGCTTCAGCCGCTGGCGTGGTGCAAGCACCTAATACCAGACTAAGCATCAAAATGAGGGTAAATAATTGAGCGAACGATTTGATTTTCATATTGCTTCATTTCTCCTTCAAAATTGTGGATCAAAAATGGATTTTTTGGATTTAAATTCAATTTGATTCGTATCTGTATACAGTATAGACAGAAAAAACTGATTTTGAGTCTAAAGATAGTCTAATTATAGTTGAACGTTCAACTAAAATATGATATGATGGAAACGAGACAAATCACTGTTGGTTTTGACTAAATCTAATATCCTTTCGAGCATTTCGTGATTATCATGATCATGTATAAGCTTTTATTCACTCGATATGCTACTTCTCCAACAGGATTGCAGCAACATAACCCGGAGGTTGCTACATTGTGACAGGAACCTGGGATGATGAGCACGTCAAGGCTTTACTTCATTTTCCTCGTTTCCCAATCCGTTTAATTCAGGAAGATCCCTGGCAAACCTGGATTGGTGAGCGCGGCGGGCTTAAAGCGGTTTATGACTTTATTAAGTCATATCCATTTTCCCCAAGCCACCGACGCATCCTTGATGTTGTGCTTTCAAATCCTGAGGCAGTTTCTGATGTTTATGCCAGCCAACTCAATATCAGCCGAGCAACATATTTTTATCAATTAAGAGATCTTGTCCCTGCCTTGATACAAGCGTTTAATCAATGGGAACTTGTTCCTGCTGCAAACACTGATCCATCAACTGCCACTGCTCAATCCCAATTAAATTCGTTAATCGCCGTCCACCCTACGATTCCAATACCCCTGACAAATCTGATTGGCGCTGAAGCGCAATTGCGAAAAGTCACGCATTCTATCCTTCGAGAAGAAGTACGCTTACTCACCTTGCTTGGACCAGGCGGCATTGGCAAAACGCGTCTGGCAATTGAATTAGCCCGCCATTTGACAGAACATTACGGGCCAAATGTTTGCTTTGTTGATCTGGCTGAAATTAAACAAGCACAGCATGTTGGTGAAATCATTACCCAGGCATTAGGCCTAAAAGGGCAGGAATCAACTCATTTAAAAGCCTATCTGCGTACACGTTCTTTCCTTTTAATTCTGGATAATTTTGAACACCTTTTGCCAGCCAGTGAATTGGTCAGTGAATTATTGGCAGCCGCTCCACACTTGAATATTGTGGTCACAAGCAGAGCTCCCCTTCATATATATGGTGAGCATCAATACATCGTTCGTCCTTTGGATATGCCCGATACGTGTAATGGAAAAGACCTGACACTCTGGTCACAGTCCCCTGCTGTTTCTTTGTTTGTGCAACGTGCTCAGGCAGTTAACCCTGGTTTTGTGATAACCAACGAAAATCTGGAGGTTATTGCAGAACTCTGTCTACATATGGAAGGTGTCCCTCTTACCATCGAACTAACTGCTTTCCAGACTAAATACTTCTCACCGCAGGCCATTCTGGTGCGCCTTTCCAACGCTCATTATCTTAATTTTCTCAGTCAGGGACCAGGTCATCTGCCGTTACATCAGCAAAACATACGTGCCATGCACGATTGGAGCTATTCAATTCTCTCATCTGATTTACAAATTCTCTTTGCAGGTTTGGCAGTATTCCCAAGCGGTTTTTCCATATCAGCAGCAGAATCCGTATGTACAGCATTACTGCCTAAAGTAGATATTCAAATTGGACTAACAGCATTGGCCAACCAGAGTATGTTGGAAAAACATAGCGAAGCCAATGGGGAGCCGCGCTTTCGTATGCTCAGCATAACACGTGAATATGCGCTAGAACGACTGGAGGAAACAGGAAAGAAGTTTGATTTACAAATGGCACATGCCAAAACCTTCCTGGAGTTTGTGGAAAATTGTGCCGCAGGATTGCAGACCGAATCGCAAGAAAACTCATTTACTTTACTATGTCAGGAATCCGCGAATTTAAAAATTGCCATACAATGGTGCATTGATCACCTTCAGGGAGAATTAGGGCTGCGCTTTATCGTCTCCTTATGGCATTATTGGCGGCGCATTGGAGACTTAAGGAGAGGCAGCCTCTATGCCCAGGCCATCCTTGAATTTACCACGGACTTGAAACTTACGGTACGAACAAAAGTTTTACGTCTGGTTGGCTGGCTGGCATTTGATGTGCGCAACTATACGACCATGTTATGGACATTTCAAAACAGTCTGGATTTATCAAGATCCATGAACGATGAATATGATGCCGGACTGGCATTGCATGGCTTAGGAGAATTGGCTTGTTTGAAGGGGCAATATGAACAATCCAATCTATTACTTGAAGAAGCACAGCAGATTTTTAACCAGTTAAATAATGGACCGCAAATGGCCTGGTCATATCATCATTTGGGTCAATTGCAGCTTTGTATGGGAAAATTATCAGAAGCGCAAGCATACTTTGAAAAAAGTTTACTCCTATTTCGCGAAAAACAATCCGATTCCGGATTTTCGGTAGCCCTTGCCAGTTTGGGACAATGCCTGTTTTACCGCGGATTAGGAGATCAGGCAGCACCCCTTTTTGATGAAGCTGTCAGCATCTATACCATCAGTGATCGTCATATTAGCTCCGGAAAAATCTATTTGCCCTAAATTACTTGGCTGAGCTTACCGCATTGCGCGGAGAAACACGTCAGGCATACGAATTAATAGACGAATGCCTGAAACGAAGTAAAGTAAGCGGATATACCTGGCTGACAGAGCTTGCCCATTTTTCAGCAGGGATGCTTTCCATGCAAAGTGGTACCTTTGAAGCTGCCGCATTTAATTTTCGGGAAAGTGTACAGCTTCTGCAATCACATAAAGAAATGTGGCGTGCCTTGATTCTCCTGGAATCCATTGCTGCGCATGCCACAATGCGCCATCAAGCCTTAAGCGCAGCTCGTTTGTTTGGTGCAGCTGAAGCACTGCGCAGTCAATCAAATGTTCGGCGTATGCCAATTTATCAACATGAATACGAACTAAGTGTAGCGACATTAAAAGGGCAAATGGATGAAGATGCATTTACTGAAACCTGGAAAACCGGGAAAGAATTAACGCTGGATCAAGCATTAGCCTATGCAGTCCGTTGCCTGGATGAGTAAAAAATGCAAAAAAACGATAGCACAGAATATAGGTTAAACATAGTACAAACATATTCTAAATGTATTGACAAATGGATTGGCGTACCGCATAATCAGTTGAACGTTCAACCAAGGATGAGTGAATTATGAGCGTAACCGTAATAGATGTAGCAAAAGAAGCCGGGGTATCCCGCACAACCGTTTCGAATGTCTTCAGTGGTCGGGCAAAATTTTCTGAAGAAACCCGGGTGGCGGTATTGGCAGCCGCAAAAAAACTTGGTTATAAACCCAACCTGGCTGCTCGCTCTCTGATTACCAATAAATCACGGCTGATTGGCTTAATACTGCCGTCTTATCTGGACACCAACACGCTCACCAACAGTCCTTTCTATAACATTATTATTGACGGGATTTACGCCATACTCAGAGAAGAACCCTTCTATGATTTGATGCTATTCACCATTCCACGTCGTGAAAGTTTAACGAAAGCCAGTGAGTGGATTGATATTCGCAATGTAGATGGTATCCTGGCGATTGGCGAATATGAACCTTCCTTCCTGGCAGATCTAAATAGCAAGGATATTCCAATTGTGTTGATTGATAATTACGCTCACAATCGTTATCAAAATTTTGCTCATATCCTCTCTGATGATGAAACCGGCGCATTTACCGCAACACAATTTTTGATTGAACGTGGATATAAACATATTGCCCTTTGTTCTTCTGCCATGTACAGCCCTTTAATGCAAAAACGAGCCCTCGGGTACAAACGGGCACTGGATAGCGTTGGATATACTGAACAAATCTTTAGCGGCGGTGATATGGCCTATGAAAGCGGACTGCAATTTGCAGATGAATTAATAAAACAAAACATGGATGCTGCCTTTTGCTCAGAAGATATGCTGGCCATCGGATTATTACATGCCTTACTGGCAAATGGCGTAAAAGTTGGCTCTGAATTTGGTTTGATCGGCTTTGATAATATCAATTTCAGCAAGCAGGTTTATCCTGAATTAACCACAATTGATCAAAACATCTTTGCCAAAGGGCAAACTGCTGCAAAAACTCTGCTCAGTATTCTCAAAGGCGAAGAGGTCAATCTACACCAGGTATTACCTGTGGAACTTGTTATCCGCAATACAACATAGAAATATTTTTGAATTATGGTTGAACGTTCAACTATTTTGGTTCATGATCCTGTTTTCCATTGCGAAATTAAACACTGTGGGAGAAAAGTATGGCGAAAATCGCTGATAAATATCTACTTGTACATCCCTGGAAAATCATTGAAGATGGTTTTGATCCAGAACGCAGCGAAATATCAGAATCCTTGTTCTCGTTAGGAAACGAACACCAGGGAGTACGTGCCTATTTTGATGAAAAATACACAGGGAAAACCTTAAAAGGCTGTTACTTAAATGGCATTTATGAAGAACGCCACGCGAAAGAACCACTTTCCTACAAAGGCATCTCGGATCGCTTGTGTTTTATGCTCAATACTGTCGATTGGCTATACACACGTATCAGCATTGATGATGAGACATTGGATCTAGCAAACTGCCGGTTTTCCAGTTTTCGGCGCGAATTAGATTTTCGCAGCGGCGAATTACGCCGAGAATTTATATGGGAAACAAAATCTGGCAAGCAGCTTAAATTGGTTTTCTCGCGTCTGGTCAGTATGACCAACAAAGAACAAGCATTTCAACGAGTTGATTTTTTACCTTTAAATTTTAGCAGCAAGATTCAAATCACAAGCGGATTGAATTTTTCACTGAACCACCGTGCATTTAATGAAAATTTTTGGGAATGTCCAAAAATGGAAGAAGATGCCGATCAACTAGCCATATTAGGTGTTACCAAAACCATCGGACACCGCTTGTTTGTTGCTGCCTCCATCAACATGCCTGGCACATTCATCTCATCACAAAAGCAAGATAAATGCCTGTCCAATTTGTATGAAGTAGATTTAGTTCAGGGCCAAGAATTATCGCTGGAAAAAATTGTGGTATTACATACCAATCGTGACACCGCTCAACCCTTATCAGATGCCTGGCAGCAAGGCCAAGCTGTGTTTGCAATCGCCGCCCAAATGAGCTACCGCCAGGCATTCGACCAAAATGTGGCTTCTTGGCAAAAATTTTGGGATCACTTTGACATTACAATTGACGGTGATCCTGAAACACAACAAGGTATTCGCTTTTGTATTTTCCAAATGCAGCAAACCTATCGTGGTTTGGTTAAAGGATCCAACATCGGTGCCAAAGGCTTAACCGGTGAAGTTTATAACGGAAACGCCTTCTGGGACACGGAAACCTACTGCCTGCCATTTTACCTTTTCAGCAACCCCCAGGCCGCCCGGGCTCTAATTGATTATCGTTACACTACCTTGCCGCAGGCATTGGAACGCGCCAAACAACTGGACTGTGCAGGTGCTTGCTTCCCGGTTGCTACAACCGATGGTACTGAAAGCTGCACCCTATGGCAGCATGCCAGCCTGCAATTTCAATCTTCCACCGGTATCGCTTATGCTATTCAACACTACATCAACATCACCCAGGATATTGAGTTCCTGTTTTGTGAAGGTATGGAATTGCTGGTACAAATTTCCCGTTTCCTTGCCAGTCGTGGACAGTGGTCTCAGGCCAATGGAAAATTTGGCTATTACGGCGTGATGGGTCCCGATGAATTTCACATGATGGTCAACAACAATTGCTACACCAATTACATGGCCAAACGCACTTTTGAATACACCCTCACATCCCTGGCGGAATTACGCCGCCAGGATCCTGTGAAGTGTGCCCGTTTGCTTTCCCGTCTGGAATGTACCCACGATGAGATGGACAACTGGCTGCGCATGGCCGAAGATATGTACATTCCCTATGATCCTGAATCCTGTCTTTATGAACAGCATAACGGCTTCTTTGAATTACCTCATCTGGACGTGGATTCCATCCCAATCGTAGAATTTCCACTGTATCATCACTGGTCGTATGATCGTATTTACCGCTACGATATGATCAAACAACCAGACGTATTGATGTTCATGTTTCTCTATAATCAATCCTTTACATTGGAAGAAAAACGCGCCAATTACCTGTACTACGAACCGCGCTGTATACATGAATCATCCCTCTCCCCATCGGTTCATTCCATCTTTGCCTCGGAGATCGGTATGCATGAAGAAGCCTTTGATTTCTTCCGTTTTGCCACCCGCATCGACCTAGATAACTATAATCGCAACAGTGGAGAAGGCATTCATACCACTTCAATCGCCGCAGCCTGGATGAACATTGTTTATGGTTTTGGTGGGATGCGCTCAGATGGCGCGGTTTTATCCTTCAAGCCCAGCATTCCTACACATTGGAATCGCTATAGTTTCCAGGTTTTTTACCGCGGGGCTATTATTCGTTTAGAGATCACTCAAAAGCATGTACGTATCCGAGTTACCGAGGGCGATCCTGTCTCCATTTGTCTGAATGGCAGCAACGTAGAAATCAATAATGCTTGGCTGGAAAGCGATCTGCAAATTACGGAAAAATCCGCGGAACTTGATTAATGGATAAATTCCCTAATTTTTCCTTAGCAGAACTCGGCCCGGTCTCACCCTGGATCCTTGAAGAACAAGGCAAAATAGACAGCGCAACAGTTGAGCGCCTGGGCAATAAACTTTTAATTGGCAATGGCTATTTCGGTTATCGCGGAACGCTAGCAGAATATGATAAGTCATACAAAACTGCCACGATCATTTCTGGTCTATATGATCAGGTCGCTGATGCCTGGCGTGAACCGCTCAATTTTCCCAACGGCGGATATTTTCAAATCCTGCATGATGGAAAAACACTGCACGCCATGCACTCTGACGTGATTCATCATGCACAGCAGATTGATATGAAACAGGCTATACATGAACGTGAAACACGCTTTCGCATCAGCGATCAACATCACATCCAGATACGCACACAGCGTTTCGCCAGCCTGGCAAAGAAAGAGCTGCTGTGTATGGCAATTCAGATCACATCCAATCAGGATTGCACAATAACCATCCGAAGCGGCATTGATGCCGATGTTTGGGATATCAATGGACCCCATCTGGAAGAGATTCAACTCATCGCATCCGGGCAGTACTTGTTTGCCAGTGCAAAGACGCATGAACAACATCTTCCCATTACAGTAGCTGAATATTGTAGTTTGAATGATGATTCAGCCGAGATTTTAGAGGAAGAAAAACATATTGTGCGCAATACAGAAATCAAGCTGTCTGCAAAACAACCCTTGATGCTCAGCAAATTCATAGCTCATGTGACTGGCGCAGATAGCACTACCGTGCAATCCGCTGCAAATCAACTTTGTCAACAAGCTGCTGAAGCAGGCTACGCAGCTTTATTGAAAGATCATGCACAAGAATGGCAGAAACGTTGGCAATCTTGCAATGTCAAAATTGAAGGGGATATTCAGGCAGACCAGGCATTACGCTTCAGCCTCTATCACCTGCTAAGCATCACCCCTACCCATACTGAAAAGGTTTCCATTCCAGCTCGCGGGCTGTCGGGTCAAATGTATAAAGGTGCCATTTTCTGGGACACTGAAATTTTCATGCTGCCCTTTTTTACCCATACGTTTCCACAATTAGCCCGAAATCTGCTTATGTATCGCTGCCATACCCTGGCAGGTGCGCGTAGAAAAGCAGAAGCCTATGGGTATCGCGGTGCCTTTTTCGCCTGGGAAAGTCAGGATAACGGCGATGATGCCTGTACCCTGTTTAACGTAACGGACGTATTTACCAATCGCCCCATGCGTACTTATTTCCGGGATAAGCAAATCCACATCAGTGCGGATGTCGTTTACGCTTTCTGGCAGTATGCTCAACTCAGCGGAGATACTACACTCTGGGTGGATGGCGGCGCTGAGTTGGTACTGTCTTGTGCACAATTTTATCTTTCCTGTACGTATTACAATCCGGAAAAGGATCGCTACGAATTCCTGGATGTAACCGGACCAGATGAATATCATGAACGTGTACACAATAACACCTTTACCAACTGGATGATCTGGCAGACGATGCAAATTGGTTTACAGGTGGCCGATTGGTGTAAATCAGAAGCGCCTGAGGTATATCAACACATCTTTTCCACGCCAACCGTGCAAGATGACCTGGCTCGCATGCGCAATATGACCGGGAAGATTTATCGTCCTGGTGCTGATCAGGATCAGATTATTCCCCAATTTGATGGCTATTTATCGCTTGAAGATATATCGCTCAAGGATTTACTGGCAAGTAAATTGAATCCGCATGAATATCTGGGTGGGGGCAATGGACTGGCAACCACTACACAGATCCTTAAACAGGCAGATGTGATATTGGCATTATTCCTCTTCCCTGACGTGTTTAGTGAACACAGTAAACGAATAAATTGGGAGTATTACGAACCACGCACAGAACATGGCTCCAGCTTAAGTGCCTGCAGTTATTCCATCATCGCCGCCCAAATCGGCAAGAAAGATTGGGCGTACCGCTATTTCCTGAAAACTGCCCGTATTGATATCACTGGCACGGGCAAACAATATGTCGGGCCGTTGTATATCGGCGGCACACATCCGGCAGCCAATGGTGGAGCCTGGATGTCAGCGGTATTTGGCCTGTGCGGACTTCACGCTACATTTGAAAAATTATCCATCAACCCCCATCTCCCTGATCAATGGCAATCTATTGAATTCCCCCTCCAGTATAAAGGACAGCCATTGGTGATCGCGATTAATTTTGAGCAAATCAAAATTCAAGCTGTTCAGCCGGTTACCCAGGCGATCACCATTGCAATTGGTAAGCAAACCTATTTATTGGATGCAGAAACAACCAGCATTGATTGCAAATATTATTTGTAGAGGTTTTTTTATGATTCGAGAAATGCAAGCAGCTATTTTTGATCTGGACGGCGTCATCGTGGACACAGCCAAATATCATTACCTGGCCTGGAAACGGCTTGCCTACGCTCTTGGTTTTGATTTTACTGAAAGGGATAATGAACGCCTGAAAGGTGTCAGCCGTCAACATTCATTGGAAATTTTATTGGAAATCGGCCAGCAGTCTCTTAATGAAGAGGAAAAACAAACCTATGCGGCCATGAAAAACGATTGGTATGTTGAATACATTCAGCAATTGCATACCAATGAAATACTACCGGGTGTCACAGATTATATTGAAAAAATACGCAACCGCGGTGTAAAAACCGCCATCGGCAGTGCTTCAAAAAACACGCCCCTGATTTTGGAACGATTGGGCATTCGAAAAATGTTTGATAGCGTTGTGGATGGCAATAAAGTCAGCAAAGCCAAACCTGATCCTGAAGTATTCCTGCGCGCTGCGGCAGAAATAAAAGTGATTCCGCAAGCCTGCGTGGTCTTCGAGGATGCCGAAGCCGGCATTGAAGCAGCATTGCGTGCTGGCATGGGCGCAGTCGGTATTGGACGGCCTGCTTCATTAATAGAAGCCGATGCCGTGATTGAGGGAATCTGGCAATTGTTGATTTTATAATGACGCTAAAAATGAATCAATGCTTACCAGATTCCATTTGATCAATCAATTGTAAGCGTGAAAGAGTTCCCTGCTATAGTTGGGATTTTCCAGTTCATCAACAGCAGCCACAGCAAAATCTTCCATACTGATTTTGGTGTTATCCCCAAAATTGAAAGTTGCCTGCTCACCGCCAATCTTAAATATGCCAGTACGTTCCCCGGGTTCAATCATGCCACCTGGGCAAAAGAAGGTCCAGTTGATATCCGACTGCTCTATTAATTTTCTGGCTTCCGCTACGATGGTAATCTCCTGAACCAAACCAGGTGGCACTACATCTTTCATGTGATCCAAAATACGTTTCCCATCCGGTGCAATCAAACTGGATAAACCACCTACAACCAGGCTGTACGGCACGTTGCTCCGTTTGGCAGCCTTGATAATTGCCTTAATGGTTTCCAAATACGATTCAGGCGTATTGCCGCCGCGTGGACTGATCGAACTGACCAGTGCATCCTGCCCTATGAGCAATTCAGGCATTATCTTCTCGTCGCTGGCATCTGCCTGAACCACTGTGACATGCTCACCCGCAGGCACGTTTTCTGTATGTCTTGACACTGCCGTCACATGATGTCCGCGGCTGACAGCTTCGTTTAATATTCTTGATCCAATCGCGCCGCTGGCACCAATCAGTAAAATCTTCATATATTCCTCCACATTCACAATATGTTATAGTCACTATAATATACTTACTCTCTTTTTGCAATATGGCACTATTTTGTGGTATAGTATACGAATGGTTACTAATACAATTTCCTATAACGTTTATCACAAAACCTGTCCTTCCCGGCAGGTGTTGGATATCATCGCCAACAAGTGGACAGCATTGGTCATCGGGCAACTTGCCGATGGTCCACGTCGTTTTTCGGTACTCAAACGTGGAATCGATGGCATATCTCAGAAAATGCTCACCCAAACATTGCGTGAACTGGAAAGAAATGGCATTGTCTCCCGAACCATTTATGCAGAAGTGCCACCGCGGGTAGAGTATGCCCTTACCCCGTTAGGACAATCGTTGAAAAAACCAATGGACGCCATACGCGACTGGTCCGAGGCGCATATTGAACAGATCAATACGGCTCAGCACCTATATCAACAACGAAGTGATGTATAATTACAAACATCAGATTAATCACCGGTCAAACTCACAATTCTTGTCCGGCATGTAGATTCATTTGAACGATACTACATCAAAACGGGTATTCCCCATGGACAAACAACGCATTGTGATCAAGGTAGGCTCCTCTACCCTGACAGGCGGCACAAAACAAATTTCCATGCCGCAAATTATTAGTTTAGTCACCCAAATCGCTCATCTGCATGATGAAGGTCATTTGGTTATCCTGGTATCTTCCGGTGCCGTAGCCGCTGGACGAGAAGCACTGCATTTCCCCGACCTGCCTGGTTTTATTCCGGTCAAACAAATGCTTTCTGCCATCGGGCAGCCGCGTTTGATGGCGATCTATACACAAATGTTTGATATCTATAACAAAACAGTCGCTCAAATTCTATTGACGCGTTCCGATACTTCCCACCGTCAGCGCTACCTGAATGCGCGCAACACATTGGAAGCACTGTTAATGCGCGGCATCATCCCCATTGTTAATGAAAATGACACCATCGCCACCCATGAAATTCATGTGGGCGATAATGATAACCTCTCCGCCATGGTCGGCAACCTCATCGAGGCTGATCTACTGATCCTGCTCACAGATCAGAAAGGGCTTTACACCAGTGACCCTCATCAGGATACAAAAGCCGAGTTAATTCCGGAAATCACTGGACCCGAAATCCCGGATTGGGTGTGGAAGGCTGCCGGTACAGTCAGCAACGGCGTAGGGACCGGCGGTATGCTCACAAAATTGCAAGCCGCAGATCTGGCCAGACGATCCGGCACAAAAGTGGTCATCTGCAATGGCTTACAGGCGGATGTCTTGCATAAAGCACTCAATGGAGAAGCTGAAGGCACTTACTTTGCCCCTACCGTGAGCAACCTGGAAAGCCGCAAACGCTTCATTCTGGCTGGACCAAAGCCTGCTGGCAAGTTATTTATTGACCCTGGTGCTACAAAAGTCATCGCCAGTGGTTGCAGTAGTCTGCTGCCAGTTGGTGTGACCCGCATAGAAGGCAAGTTCAAGCGCGGTGAAACGGTCAAAATTGCCGATAACGAGGGTAAGAAAATTGCCATCGGTATCGCCAGCTATGATTCCGCCAGCATGGAAAAACTCTGCGGACATCACTCAGTGGATATTGAAAAGATTATTGGCTATACATACGGAAATGAATTTGTACATCATGACAACATGATTTTGCTATAAATTATTTTTACGCAGGGAGAAATGCCATGTTAGAAACCATTGCCAAGCAAGCTCGTGCTGCCTCAAAAACATTGGCGCGCACATCATCCGAAAAGAAAAATGAATGTATTGCAAAAATAGCCGAATTATTGGACGCCAACCAGAAAGCCGTCTTGGAGGCCAACGCCAAAGACATTGCAGCTGCCAAAGCCAACGGCATGGCAGAAAATCTGGTAGATCGCCTCATGCTCAGTCAGGCACGCCTGAACGGTATCGCTGCTGACCTGCGCAGTGTGGTTAATCTTCCTGACCCCATCGGCGAAACCTTTGACGTATTCGACCATCCCAATGGTTTGAAAATGCACAAACAACGTGTTCCCCTGGGCGTAATCGCTGTGATTTATGAAGCACGCCCCAATGTCACCATGGATGTTGCCAGCCTGACCCTGAAAACCGGCAACGCCGTCATTCTGCGCGGCGGAAAAGAAACCATTCATTCCAACCTTGCTCTGGTAAATATTATCCAGCTGGGCTTAAAAGAAAGTGGATTACCTGCTGAATCTGTACAATTCATTGATAACCCGGATCGCAAGCTTGTATCAGAACTGCTAAAAATGTACGAGTGGATTGATATGCTCATCCCGCGCGGGGGTGCCGGTTTGCATAAATACTGCCGTGAAAACAGCAGCATCCCGGTGATCACCGGCGGTATTGGTATTTGCCACCTCTACGCGGATGCCTCTGCCAAATTTGATCAATCGGTGGCCATCGTACAAAACGCCAAGGTACAGCGCCCATCCGTTTGCAACGCATTGGATACCCTGCTGGTACATCAGGCCATTGCCGCTGAATTTCTACCCGCCGTGATAAAACGCCTTTCCCAGAATGGGGTGACCTTCCGGGCAGCACCGGATGCCATGCAATACCTGTCCGATGCCGATCCGGCTGTGGTTTTACCTGCCGAAAAGGATGATTTTGATACCGAGTGGCTTTCACTGGTTTTAGGGTTGAAAGTTGTGGATACTCTGGATGAAGCCATTGATTTCATCGACGAACACAGCACTCATCACTCAGACGGTATCCTCACGGATACAGAAGCCAATGCAAATCAATTTCTCGCTCAAATGGATTCCGCCGCCGTGTATGTAAATGCCAGCACGCGCTTTACGGATGGTTCCCAATTTGGCCTGGGCGCCGAAGTCGCCATCTCCACGCAACGCTTACATGCCCGTGGCCCCATGGCACTTAAAGAATTGACTACCTACAAATGGGTTATCCTGGGTGAGTATCATGTAAGGCCATAATTAGCTTTCATGGAAAAATAAAACACCCTCAGGCATACCTGGGGGCGTTTTTGTTTAATTTATGCGCGAGATAATGAAAATCAGCCAGGAGTGGGTTACTGTTATCTATCTCTTTTTCTCCGGATTTTTCTGACAGAAGAAGCGCGCTTCTTCAACTGTATCCTCTTCCGCGACGATCATCAAAACATCACCGGCCTGCATAACGGAATCCCCTTTAGGGATCATAATACGATTACCGCGCCGCAAGCTGGCAATTACGAAATTCTTTGGCCATGGAATATCTTTAACCTCCTGACCATCACAAATCGCGCCTTCCTCAATCGGAATCTGTTCCACCTGCGCTGATTCTTCCAGACTATCTTTCAAACGCTGCGGCAAGGTTTCTTCCGGCAAAAACCAGAACGGGCCACCACCCTCTTCCAAAGCCAAATCAGCTTCAATTGTCAGTTTCTCAAAGACTTCCTCAGAGATAATGCCATCGCTGCGCATGCCCAAATACGCTGAACGCTGCGCGCGCAGGATTTCCCGGCGGTTAATATCCAGTTCTTCTGCTTCCAACACCGGCTCAATACGCAGCAGGTCGCGTACCGCAGTTGCCAACAAACTGATTTGCTCATGTAATTTTGGCTTGATACGTTCCCATGCTGGCGCCGAAATCAATCCTTCGCGGAAACGTCGCTCCATATGTGTTTCCGCTGAACGCAAAGCATTCAGGCGTGCATGGCGCATAGAATAATCCACCTGCATCGGATCAATGGTGACAATGCCCAGTTTCCGCACCAACCCACTCATACTGGTGGCCTGCACCAGCAAAGTGAACAGTGCCACACTAAAAAGCCATGGTACGCAGCATTTCGCGCTCCGGACCGAAGGTCAACGGCAAACTGAGCACCAAAGCCAAACTAAGCGCGCCCCGTAAACCGCCCCAGAACATAATATGCCGCCAACGCCGCGAGATGGG
Organism: Chloroflexota bacterium; assembly: GCA_016838895.1. Taxonomy (GTDB): domain Bacteria; phylum Chloroflexota; class Anaerolineae; order Anaerolineales; family Anaerolineaceae; genus UBA5203. Next base: position 20,245 of record JAEKNU010000022.1, on the reverse strand, counting down.
TTCGGATAGTTTACTGGTAACCCAGCTCAGACCGTAAATCACAATCAATCGAGCAATCAACACCGCAGCGATTGCCCACAAAATCGCCTGCCAATTTCTGATCAACGCTGAAATATCGACTTCCAGTCCGATCAACAAAAAAACCATTGAGTTAACTAAAAAGGTTATATATTCCCAGAAGTTATATAAAACAATACGCGTGGTGGGGCTCATGCCCTGCGGCCCGATATTACCGGTTACCAAACCGGCAGCAACCACAGCCAATACACCACTAAAATGGAAGTTTTCGGCCAGTAAATATGAACCATAGGCCAGCACAGTGGTCAACGTAATTTCAATCAGATAGTCATCAATATTGGAAATCAGGCGTGAAATCACCCAACCCAGCAGCATACCCAGGATAATACCCCCCGTGGCCACCTTTACAAACTCAACCAAACTCTCCACCAAATTAAACTGACCGGTTACCACAATCGCCAGCATCATATTGAACAACACCAACGCGGTGCCGTCATTGAGCAGGCTCTCGCCTTCCACCAACACTGAGAGACGCTTGGGCACACCCAATAAACGGAATAAAGCCACCACCGCCACCGGGTCCGTCGCGGCAATCAATGATCCGAAAACCATCGCCACAGGCAAAGCTAACCCTATCCCAAAAGATAAAATTCCGCCCACGATCAGGGTGGTTAACAATACCCCTGGCACGGCCAAAACCAGAATGGTTACCAGATTTCGGCGCAGCTCATTGACATTGAGATGGAAAGCCGCCTCAAAAACCAGCGGGGGTACAAAGAACGCCAATATCAATTCCGGCGTTAATTCCAATTTAACCGGCGACTGTGTGGTCAGGACCAGCCCCACCAGCACCAATGCCACCGTATAGGGGATATGCAACCGACGCACTACAATCGCCACCAACGAAGCGATCAGCAGCAGTTCGATAATCAGCGTTTCCGTGTTTACAAATTGTTCCATGCTGCAACCTTCCCGCAATCAAAAACCAAATCCCCTCATTTTAAAATGAGGGGCTAGATAATAATAATATTATACATGGATTTTGAAAGAGGTAGTATGTAGTGCCATTGACAATCGTCCGTACGGCCAGGCTGGTTGATCCGGCGCTATAAGTCTTGCGCACGGTGGTTGTTGTATCATCTACTTCCACGACGTAGCCGCTGGAGGCGTAGTAGGTGGTAATTCCATTGATCACACTCATCACCATGTTGTCATCGCCGTCGTAGGTGTAGCTTGCACTACTGAATGGTACTAGTGGATAAGTATTCAGTTAAGTATCAATCAGCATTCATGAGTTCAAATCTCGTCTTCCGCTTCTGAAAAGGACGCGTTTTTTGTTTTGTTTATGGTATTAAGACCATCTACTTCTAATACACAATTTTAAACAATTAAGTTCAATTATTTTTCTAATTCATCCAATGGACGTTTGTACAAACTCTCACCTGCAAGCATCCATAAATAACCATTTCCATCTTCTAATACAATAGATTCCTCAGTACTTACCCAACACCAAGATTTATTCTTCTCATTCGTCTTAAATGTTCCTTCCCTACCAGTAAACCAAACATTACCATCTGAACTCGCAGTTTGTGCTAGTAAAGGAAATGCATTGAACTGCCTATCAGATTTTCCCTCAATCCAATTATTAGTTATAAATAGTGGATTATCCAAAATGTCGTACCATTGACCATCACGATCCCTATATGCTTTGTTCTCAATCCATAACCTGCCATTAGAATCAAACACAAAAAAGGATGGTACCCTGTTACTCTCGAACAATCCCTCTCTCGGAACATCTATGGTCTTTAGTTCATGGCTTGCCGGAGAATATTCAAACATTTTCCCTTCAAGTAATTCTGGATGTTCAACATTTACAATATCACTAACATAATATATTTCCCCATCTGGTGATATTTTAGCTCCATAGATACGACCTTCTTCAAGTGTTATCTCTTTTGATACTTCCCCTGACTGTAATTCATACAAATAGATTCCATTTTCACTGGCTAATATCCATAGATAACCTTGACTATCAAATACTATCTCACTCTCTAAACTTGAACCTGGTACTTGAATCAATTCCTTTATTTTTACGCTTCTACTATCTTCAAAAAATTTATTTTGACTATCATCATAATAACTTAGTATATAATATGAGTTTTCAGATCCCCACAATTCATTTAATCCCCATATTTGTCCAGTATCCGTAATAAATAATTCTGATATATATTTATGTTTTTCATTTTCATTTATCATTGCAGAGATTTTTCGCCACTCTCTTGAGACAATATTATATATATAATAATTATGATATACATTTTTCCAATCTTTTTTATCTGGATAATATTTTTCCAATATCCATATCTCAGACTGATTATCATTTTTTTGGATTCCTGATAATACAAATTCTCTTCTTTCATTTTCCTTTCCAGGAGTATTTTCATAAAGTATCGCACTAACATTACTCCAGGGTTTTCCAGGCAATATTGTTTCCTCTTCTGGCATTATTGCAATACCCTCATTAAGTTCACCATAGTTAAATGATTCAATCGGTAATGAAAAATCTGAAAGAGGAGATATGCAAACCTCTGTTTTTTTTATTTCTTCCAATACATTTGATGAGCCATTTTTCATTGAACAGGCTGCTAGAAAGATGATCATTAGAAATATTAGTCCCGATTTATATTTTCTATCCATATGTTTCTCCCGTCAGAATCTCTGGTGTAAGAATAATTCATCCTCCACCAGAGATTGACTACTGCCTAAGTATGTTCATAACTATTATATTTTATAAGAAAATAACTATAAGATTTACTAATACCATATATTTAATACATTTTGTGTAAAATCAAAAATATTTTGTTGTACTGTAGGACCAAGACGTTGGGACTCAAACGTATAGCTACCATGATCAGAAATATTTCCATCTTCTCTATGTAATGTCTCAACTTTGAATATCGGTCCCCATTCGTCTCGATAAACATTTTTTTCTCCATAAAGGTGTTCAGATTGGGCATCATTAATCATATATATACTAACTCCATAATCAGCACGAAGAGTATCAATTCTATTCTTCCATGCTTCTGAAGTATAAATCACATTATTTTCAGAGGCATAGAATGAACCACCAATGAAAACAATACCCAAAACAGGTATACCTGCCTCAAGCGTCCTCTCTGCATACATTACACAAGCTTCATTACCAGCACTATAACAGAACAATATTTTTGGAGCTGTATTACCAGAGTCCACATCTTCAATTAATTGATTTTCAGCTTGGCCCTGTTTTCCACCGGCGTCTCTTCCAGGATATACCTCTTCATTCCAATTCAAAGCAAACATTTCAGTTATTTCTTTTTCACTTACAATTGGGATTTGCTTGCTAGTGGTAAGACCTCGATGATCAAGATCATCATCAATTCCTGGAAAAACATTAATTTCTGCTGGTTGGGTTACATCAGGCATACTTGAAAAACCTGAACACAATCCACTTGTTCCAAAAGGATACCCAGATTTTATACTTCCATCAGATGCTATACAATGCCCACTCGGATCCGTATACTTCAGAGGATTATTATTCACATACACATACCGGTCATAACTCTTCGAATCACCTGCCCCCGGAATAATCGTATCCGCCTGGATGAACCGCCCCAATGCTGCGTCATAATAGCGAGCATTGTAGTAATACAGGTTCACATCCGCCTGCTCAAGTTGGCCAGTGTAACGGTAATCGGTTGGGGTAATCCCTGAGGAGTAGCGCGTTTCACCAAAGGCTGAATATCGAATTTCGCTGTTCCAGGTTCCGTCGGCTGTGGTCGTAATCGAGGACGAGCCAAGGTGATCGGAAAGCAACCAGTTTAACGTTTCCGTGCTGCCGTTCACAATGGTCCGTACGGCCAGGCTGGTTGATCCGGCGCTGTAAGTCTTGCGCACGGTGGTGTCGCTGCCGTCCACTTCCATCACGTAGCTACTGGAGGCGTAGTATGTCGTCACCCCATTAATCACGCTAATGACCATGTTGTCATCGCCGTCGTAGGTATAATAGGCACTGCTGAAGGGTTCCGGAGGCTCTTCTGTAAGTGTTATGGTACAGCATCAGCCTTCCAAATTTACATTCGCGAGTTCGAATCTCGTCTCCTGCTCCTGAAAACACCCGCGTCCGCGGGTGTTTTCGTTTTGGCATAGTGAGGTGCTGTGCGATTACATTGAAGTTTATACTTAAAGGCTTGTGACCATTGATAACACAGATGATCATATTGCCATTGATCATAAATGAACTTCCCACTTGTAAGTAACAAATAAGAATGCTTGTTATTCACCTAATTTCAATCCCTACGGCTCACCAACAAGAATATACTTCCCAGTAAATACATACAATTTTCCATCTTTTCCTTTTTCAACAGGTAAGGCCCAAGAATTGTGAATTATTTTCCTCCACTCCTTTTCTTCATAATTCCCAAAGTAAAATGCCCCATCAAGATTATAGAACATGCCATCTTTATAAGGCATCATTTTGATAATCGTTCTTTGAAATGTTCTATCAATAAATTGATACGTAAAATCATTTTCTTCATATAATTCTTCAATTTCCCATTGGTCACCTTTCATTGTAGCAATGTAGCTATACCCAATCCAAAGATTGCCTTTTGTATCAAAAGCTAATGGAAAAACTTGCCGAAATTCTTGTTCTGTTGTATCTTCCACTTGCAGCGAATGAGTTAAAACAAAATCATTGCCATAAATATTCAATTTATAATTGTTTTCCTCCTGGCAAATTACAAAAATATTCTCCCCATTTACTTCGATCCATTTAGGATGTTTACATTGCTCAGGTATAAAACTATTGTGTAATTGCCCGGTTTCAATATTAAATATCCTGATTTTATTTTCAAGATTAATACCATAGAAAACCGTATACATCAGATTTTTATATACTTTATAGTCCAGCACAGGCAGATATCCACCTACTTCTTCAGATATGGGATAGAATTTTCCATCTTCAAAAAATGCTAAATCATAGAATTCATTTCCCACTCCACCTTCATCCCATAGTGATGCAAAAAGATGTACCGATGAAAGCAAAATCTTCCCATTCTCCAAATGGGTCCATCCGCTTGCTGAAGCAAGGTGTGATTCAGGCACAATATCTAATTCAATTTTTTCTACTTCCCCAGTAGATGAATTATATACAATCACTTTTGGGCCATTTTCTTCACATTCCAGGCTACCCGCCATAATACCAGATGGACTATTCCAATGATCTGGCCCATATAACCAAACATTATTTTGCTGATCAATACTCATTTTTGAGTATTCTAAAATATATCCATAGTCGCAAGAAAACCAACTATCGGAAATATCTGCAAACACTTCCCAATCGCTCAATGCCGCTGGAATCCCACCGTTAGAATCCCAAATACTACTCACTGTATCATTTACTGTTTTATTAATATTTATTTCTTTCCATTTTTCTGATTCACAACCATAAAGCAGGAGTGAAAATAGGATAAAAGTAAAAATAATATTCTTCATTATCATTCTCCCTGTTAATGTCGCGTCTCATAATCAGTCAATATCCATTGAATTACTTCTAGAGTATAAACTAATTCGTTGTGTTGATCGTTAGTTTTAAAATTAGTAAATTTATGATCGGCAGTAGTTCCATAAGGCAGACTGTAGGTACTCTCATTGTTGCTTACCAGCATTGTTATCTTATACCCCTCGTTAAATAGATTTAGTAAATCATCAACCGTATCATGAATCCCAGGTACAGCATCCAATAAATTTTGAGCCGAACCCTCAATCATAAATGCTTCACCAATTCTATCATCAATTATTTTACCCTTATCATCATAATTGGTATTAATCAAATGGGTGCAAGTCTGACCTCCCCTACTATGACATAAGAAATTGATAATATCTGCATCTGATTCAGCCATAACTGCTTCGATAGATGTCGCGTACTCATCAATATTATAACCAGAAAAACGACCTTCTTCTGGTGTTTCCACAAATGCAACACTGTATCCCCCATGTTTTAAAATTTCATCTTCCCATCTATTATAAGCAGGTAAATCATCAAAATTTTGATTACCGCCACTTTGATTACCTGTACATGCATAATCCGTACCACAAACTACAATCCATAGAGTCGATGGAGTATATGGAGTATATGAAGCATATGTTTCGTAACTCATTTCATGAGTAATTGCATTACAATACGGGTCATTAATACCACAATCCTGATTATGCCCACTAGGATCCGTATAAATCACCGGATTATTACTCACATATGTATACCGATCATAACTTTGCAAATCACCTACACTCGGAATAATCGTATCTGCCTGGATGAACCGCCCCAATGCTGCGTCATAATAGCGAGCATTGTAGTAATACAGGTTCACATCCGCCTGCTCAAGTTGGCCAGTGTAACGGTAAACGGTTGGGGTAATCCCTGAGGAGTAGCGCGTCTCACCGAAAGCGCTATAGCGAATTTCGCTGTTCCAGGTTCCGTCGGCAGTGGTTGTGATTGAGGACGAACCTAAATGGTCACTCAACAGCCAGTTCAGGGTTTCGGTTGTTTCGTTTACAATGGTTCGCACAGCAAGGCTGGTTGATCCGGCGTTATAAGTCTTGCGCACAGTGGTTGTTGTATCATCTACTTCCACCACGTAGCTGCTGGAGGCGTAGTAGGTGGTGATGCTAATAAATGATTACTACATGTGATCCACATAATATCAACAAGTAGTAATCACAAATTAATCGCCAATTGATGCACTAATTTTATACAATTTATCTTCACTATCAAATCGCATCACAATTGGATATATTCCATCACCTCTCAGGTCATACCAAACCCTGTAATATTCAGATCCATCAGCTCTGCGTGATGGTGGTTCAATTCTCACTTGATATTTGTCCAATTTTTCCTGAACTTCATCATAAGTAGACCATTTTCCATCCTTCATTTTGAAATGATCTACAATGGGTTCGAAGAAATCAGGCGCATAAACAATTGCATCTGACTTACACCGTTTATCATTTTCCCCTAACTCAAATTGACTACAAATATCTTCAATAACCTCTACTGGTAGAGGGGTAGTCGGTTCTTTCCAAGTTAGCTTTGTCCTGATTGCTTTGTAGACTTCAGGAAATGAAGCAAACGCACATAGCAAGAGAAATAATAATAGAATGATTGAAAACATAATTATTATAGATTTTTTTGATTTACCCATATTTCTTCTCCAATTGGATTATTGGGGAGACCCCTTCAAAGGACCATATTTCCTATTATAAAGAGGTACAAATCCATTACTACCTGGACCATCTGGTCCTAATTGACTACGTAATGTGTCTGCAAGTTCATCAGGTTGGATTGTTTGATCAGTAATTAACTCTCCAATCTCCCAACCTGCTTCTGATAAAAAGTAATCTTCCCAACTTGTACCCCAACCATCTTCAATGTTCAACCAACTTTGAACAGGATCATGGATGAAATTTGCCCACCCCCCTAATGCCCGACCCTGAGTAAATTCAGCATTATTTCCATATGGGTACGCTGTTTGTGCGATATTTGCCCAAACATGGAATGGTTGATTGTGTTCATCTTGAAAATCCTCATGGAATCCACTATCAAGGAAATAGCTAGTATTCGTAGGACAATCATGAGGTTCTCTTCCTACTCCAGCACACCTATCAGCTAGAGCACCTTCAATTAATGCAGTTTCTGGCAATATCGGTGATGTTCCATTAAATACTTTTGATAATTCTGGCAACAATTTATCCCATGTCTTGTACATACTTGCTCCAACTTCAGCGATTATGGCCATACCTTCTAAATCATTTACAGTTCCTAAATCCTTAACAATCGCTTGAGCAACCGTTTTTAATGATCCAGCTCGCGAGATCAGTTTATCGGTTTGGGGATGTACCACAACACTACATTCAGGATCCAAACAGATGGCATGTCCACTCGGATCCGTATACCTTACCGGATTATTACTCACATACGCATATCGATCATAACTCTTCGAATTACCCGCTCCCGGCACAATCGTATCCGCCTGGACAAAGCGTCCCAGTGCAGCATCGTAGTAGCGAGCATTGTAGTAGTACAGATTCACATCTTTCTGCTGCAGTTGGCCGGTGTAACGGTAATCGGTAGGTGTAATACCGGAGGAATACCTTGTCTCACCGAAGGCGGAATATCTTATTTCAGAGTTCCATGTCCCATCGGCGGTTGTGGTGATGGAGGACGAACCCAGATGATCCGACAACATCCAATTTAGCGTTTCCGTGGTGCCATTCACAATGGTTCGTACAGCAAGGCTGGTGCTCCCTGCGGAGTAGGTCTTGCGCACAGTGGTTGTTGTATCATCTACTTCCATTACGTAGCTGCTGGAGGCGTAGTAGGTAGTTGGCATCAGCCTTCCTGGCTAACATTCGCGAGTTCGAATCTCGTCTCCCGCTCCTGAAAACGCGCGCATCCACGGGTGTTTTTGTTTTTAATATAGTGAAGTTTCGTTTTCATGTAAAGGTATAATAATGAAATAGCTTGCGACTTTTTTCATATACAAACCATATCATCAACATCGTTATGTTGGCAAATAATAAATTTATAAAAATGATTTATGCATTCGATTTTAACAACGATATAAGCTGTTGGTCTTCCTTTATAAATGGTGAAATATAAAATCTCTTTTTCATCCAAAACTGATACCAGTTCTGCTTTTTTAACGTTACTTTCCACAGAGAAGGCCAATGAGGAATATACACCTCCTCTAACGTGTCAATATGTTCAAGCAATATAGAAAAAGGTATGGGAATACCCATATAGAAAGAGATTCCATATATCTTTTCAGGCGAAAGCAGAAAAAAAGGGAAATGCAAATATCTAAAGGCTGTTTCATTGAACAAATAAATTGTAAAGATAATAAAAAGCCTTTGTCCCATGAATTCCCAATTTATACTCTTATTAAAAATTAACAGGTTGATACAAGATCGGGCAATTGCAAAACACAATAAAATTGATATAATCGACAGAGATATATAAAATCCCCACATGGCAATTTCCTCTGTTGTTTTTGGGAACCCAATAATATATTTCTGTTTTTTCATTTCTTACTCTCCAAATATTAACTCAATCAAATCTACTGTGCCAGCCCGCTCTAAGTAAAATCCTTCTCCGGCTATTGCGCCAGCTCCCAGATAGGTAGTTGTCGCACAAGTACCGTCTGAGTTAGGGATTATAGAAACTGAAACGTCGCTTTCAACCCCAATTCCGAGAGACAAATCCCCGCCCCAAATCTCTGAAAAACCTGTGTAAGCTCCGGCATCAGGTATGTTTTTACCAATTAGTATTCCTCCTGTATAATCAGCTCCTCCTCCAGCACCTGCTTGGCCTCCTGGAGTAAAGAACAAACGAAGTTGATGGCTACGAATAAAATAGACCAAATCAAGATTAATATCAATGCCTCCGACGGGAGCCCAAAAGGTTCCCTCACCACGAAGACCAAACGCATCGATGCTTTTAATATTTTGATCTAGCAAATCTTTTCTCAATGGTATATATTCATCTTTCCACCAATTATTATAGTTAGTTCCACCAGAGCAATTATAATTATCACCTGCTCTAAAACATAGACCATGCTCTTCTGTATTAGTAATAATATCCCTACTATAGATAATATCATTAGATTTTTGAGCAGGAATTGGCATTGATGATGTTGATTGTGTTTGTGATTTTGATTGTGATATGGCTGCGGAAATTTTTGCCATGTAATTTCTTTCATGAAAAAGAGCATTAAAAACTGAGTCATTAATACCCCAATCCTGATTATGCCCACTCGGATCCGTATAAATCACCGGGTTATTATTCACATACGCATACCGATCATAACTCTTCGAGTTCCCTGCACCCGGAATAATCGTATCCGCCTGGATGAACCGCCCCAATGCTGCGTCATAATAGCGAGCATTGTAGTAATACAGGTTCACATCCGCCTGCTCAAGTTGGCCAGTGTAACGGTAATCGGTTGGGGTAATCCCTGAGGAGTAGCGCGTTTCACCAAAGGCTGAATATCGAATTTCGCTGTTCCAGGTTCCGTCGGCTGTGGTCGTAATCGAGGACGAGCCAAGGTGATCGGAAAGCAACCAGTTTAACGTTTCCGTGCTGCCGTTCACAATGGTCCGTACGGCCAGGCTGGTTGATCCGGCGCTGTAAGTCTTGCGCACGGTGGTGTCGCTGCCGTCCACTTCCATCACGTAGCTGCTGAAGGCGTAGTAGGTGGTGAGGAATCTGCCTTCCAAGCTGACATTCGCGAGTTCGAATCTCGTCTCTCGCTCCTGAAAACACCCGCTGACTGCGAGTGTTTTATGTTTATTGAGTGTGTTAAAGACTTTATCTTCTACAAAATAGATAACTTATATACGTTCACTTTCTTTTCTCAATACACATTAAATAGACTAAATTATAAAAATTGGCTTTATATAAAAAGCACTTATTGTTCTAAGGCATATTTATACAGTTTATTATCAGCTAGAAACCACATTTGACGGTTTAAATCTTCATATATATTGCCAGAGAATGTAGTAAACCAACATCCTTGGTCTGTTTTCGGATTATACCAAGCTGTTCCTTTATCTATATATCTACTTTTAGAAAACCATAAATATCCGTTTGAACTTTCCAATAATACAGTTGGTGGAGACCAATATTCGCTATCACGTTGCATCCTTTTCTCTAAATCTTTTTCATATTGAGGATGGAGAATTGTCTGATTTCCCATTGAATCTAATATACTAATTGTGCCTAACCAAATATTATTAGAGTTATCCATGATTATATTTGATCCCCCATAGCTACCATCATCTATTGTTGAAAAAATCGATAATAGATTTTCCTTTGGTTCATATTCATATATATTTCTACTACCTTCATTGAAATCAGGCCAAAGGAAAAAATAGATTTTTCCATTATTTCCATATAAAACATTAAATGGTTTGCCATCGGGTAAATCTATTTTCCTTGTAGTTGATCCTTCATTTGGTAAATAATTGTATATTCCATCATTTGCTATAAAGAACCAAATTTCTCCTTCATCCCCAATTAAGAATTCAGGCCAATCCCAAGAATCATCATTCACTAATGCAATTGGTATATGATATGAGTTTTCATCCAATTCAAATTGATGCGTATACTGATTATATATACTCAAAATTGGGATACTTTCAAATGGATAATCTTTATATTTTGACCACTTGGTAGTACCCCAAACAGTGCCATCTGGGGAAAACAAGAAATTACTTACCCAAGCACCTGTTGAGCCAATCATATTTGACACAATAGTTGAAGAATTTTCTTCCACATCATAAATTAATATATCATAGGCTTCACCATCCAATGGAGATATACCTAAATCTGTATGGTATCTACCTATCCATATTTCGTTCTTGGTGTTTGAATACTCTTCAGGTATTAAAGTATTTATTGTTCCCAGTGGCAATTCAAACACCAATGTCCATGGAACTAGCGGATATACATCACCTCTATCAATATAATCAGTATAATCATCAACAACCTGATATGAAAAATCATTAAATAAACCTAAACAAGTTTCATTATAATCGTCAAATTCATCTTCGGATTGTGCATTTTGGTTTACATTTGTTTGTTCATTTTGCATAAATACATTTTCTACAAAAGACTTCTCATCTAATGATTCTCCAATGCTGAAACTGCATGCATCTAAAATGAGACAAAATCCAAGAAAATAGATAGCAATCTTTCTTTTCATAATTTTCACTTCTCTCCAGTCATCAGAAAATCCCATGACTGATTTATTAATTCTGTACTTGCGTTTGTTCCACTACCCGTATAGACATTTTCTGACCAGTGTTCTCTTGATTCACTATCTGGTCCGATGTATAAAATATTATCCGAACTATTTAGTTCTGAAGAGTAATCTCTATATTTTCCTGAATCATCAACTAATACAATTCGTACTTGGTCTTCATTTGCTAGTTTAAGCATCAGATCTTTTGCACTTTCCGGAGATAACCCTTGTGAACCGTCTAATCTCATATTGCCAGTGCCGGTAGGATCAAGAAGAACTAAACCAGCAACCTGATGATTTTCTGCATAAATTAATGCACTATCACCGCCACCACTATATCCAATTATTGCAACATCAACTGAAAGTGCCCTTTGTTCTAATTCTAACGACTGGGCATATTTTGCTGTTAATTGATTACCCATTTCATCCGTTATATTCCCAGGATATTGTACAGGTTCATATTTAGATAAATTATATGGATTTTTACTATCCCAATTGGGTAATTGACTTAATACTGGTGGACCTGGCTTCGCAGCAGCATTGTTAATTTTATCAGAATAAGTTCCGCCTGCTACAACATAAGAATCTGGCGCATGAGCAACTCGATATTTCTGTGGCGTAGTCGTACCTGTCCTTTTATAAGTTTCAGTGCTCCCTGAACTAGAATTTGACATATAGGAAATACAACTCTGTGAATTATAGTCTGGATCTCCAGGAGTACACGGATGATTTCCACTCGGATCCGTAAACTTCAAAGGATTATTATTCACATACGCATACCGATCATAGCTCTTCGAATCCCCCGCCCCCGGAATAATCGTATCCGCCTGGATGAACCGCCCCAATGCTGCGTCATAATAGCGAGCATTGTAGTAATACAGGTTCACATCCGCCTGCTCAAGTTGGCCAGTGTAACGGTAATCGGTTGGGGTAATCCCTGAGGAGTAGCGCGTTTCACCGAAGGCACTGTAGCGAATCTCGCTGGTCCATGTGCCATCGGCAGTGGTAGTAATTGAGGATGAACCTAAATGATCGCTCAACAGCCAATTTAGCGTTTCCGTGGATTCATTCACAATCGTCCGCACGGCCAGGCTGGTACCGCCTGCTGTGTAGGTCTTGCGGACGGTGGTGTCGCTGCCGTCTACTTCCATCACATAGCTGCTGGAAGCGTAGTAGGTAGTGATGCCGTTGATGACCGATTTGACCATGTTGTCATCGCCGTCGTAGGTGTAGCTTGCACTGCTGAATGGTCCCGGAGGTTCCTCGGTGGGGATGGCAGAAATCGTCATGGTTGGCGTGTAGGTGGCGGTCAGGGTCGCTGTGCTGGTATCCGTGCCGCTGGCGGTTTCGGTATAGGCGGCCTTCCAAGCCAATGTATGCAAGTTCGAATCTCGTCTCCCGCTCCTGAAAACACCCGCATCTGCAGGTGTTTTTTGTATTTTTCAGGGAATCACATTATATAAAGTCAATATATGATATGTTCACCTAAGCAGGAATTTCTAGGAAATAAAATATATGAGTAATGTACTTTTTATTCAATTAAAGGTCTTTTGTATAATTTATCATCAACAAGCATCCATAAATTGCCATCATTATCCATTTCTGTGTCCGAAGATGTAGAAACCCAACACCATTCTTCGTTTTCCAAATCAAGCGAATACGTACCCATTCGTGTCCCCCCACCAGTAAACCACAACAAACCATCTGAGGTTTCAAATTCAATGTTTGGTGAAAAATAATGATAAAAATGATCCCCCACAAGTTCCCCAGTTGCTCGTATAAACAATGAAGACTTAACGGTTTGATACCATTTTCCGTCAGGCTCCATCCAGCCATTACTGCCCATCCACAAGCGCTCATCCTGGTCAAAATATAAATTTATTGCTTTGTAATTTTTCTCCAGATAGTATCTGACCTGTTCAAGAGTTTCATCAGTTGGAGAGTATAAAAAAAGCGCATCGCCAGCTCCAGCACTTGTATATTCATATTCTAATGCATAGACATATATTTTCCCGTCGGCCGTTGCAATTGCCCCACCGATTTTCTTTTCTCCAACTGATATATGTTTTTCCAAAGTATTTGTAACAGGATCATAACTGTAAATATACCCATAAGGAACCAAAAACCAGAACAAGTTGTTGTTTTTATCAAATAACACATGGGTTGCATAAGAAGGATCGTGTGAAATACCATAAAGTTCCTCAACAGGTAAGAGTTTATTATTTATCTCATCATACTTTCCAAGAATGGGAATTTTCGAGTAACTTGTAGTGACACCTGAAGTCCAAATCGAATTATCTTCCGTTATATAGATTTCGTCAATTGGAGAGTGTGAATTTAAAAATATTTCATCCAATACAACGGGGGTTAACTCTTCTTTATCAGTTCTAAAAACATAAATTTGGTTATGAATATCTCTTTCGCCAGCGAGTGGAAAATCCTCATAAAACCACAATTCAGTGACATTACTTGAGAGTGTCCTTACACCCAACAATAAAGGAGTTCGTAATTCAATGGTAGCTTCCATTGTCCAAGGAGCTGGCGGAACAACCGATTTTTCAGGATATGGGGTTCCCAATCCTGCATAATATGAAAACTCGTCTACTGGCGGGATGCAGGTATTCTCTACAGTAGGTATTGAATCTGGCTTTGTTTCGCAGGCAGTCAGTAAGAAGATTATGCCAATTAATATAATCATATAATAAGGCTTTTTGTTTTTCATAGTTCAACAATTCTCCTTCTTACTTTGCCCACCAATCGTGTGTTGGAAACGGATAGGTAGGGTCATCAAACCAAGCGAAAACATGCTCCCAGATGCTTGAATCCGGATCATCAACCAAATAATGGTTTTCCGGAGACTCAACAGCCAGGATGTTGCCTTCTGTTTTAATATAATCTCTCGTATCAATCTGATTACCATCATAAATTACCAGGATATGTGCCCCTCTTTGGGCTAAATCATTTACTATTCCAACAAATCCATTCTCAAACCCAGACCCTGACCCATAATCCATTCCAATACTTCCATCTTCAAGAATATATGCTCCTCCAACCAACACAATTTTCAAATCTTCGGGATTACCATGTTCGGAAGCATAAAGCAGGCAAGAATCAACCCCAGCACTATAACAAATTTGTTTGTTTGGAGAAAATAAGCTTATTGCAACTGCTTGGGCCTGTTTATCACCCTCATAAGGAACTGGCACTATATTATATCCGTATTCAGCGGCTTTAATATCCAAATCTGCAAAATGAGTGGCATCATCGACTACAGGAGTAACACATCCAGTAGAATTACTTCCACAAACAGCAGCTATATCTTCATTATTTGTACTTGTTGTTGGTGGAATATATGGAGTATATGGAGCATAGGTTTCATAACTCATTCCATGAGCAATTGCATTATAATACGGGTCATTAATACCACGATCCTGATCATGGCCACTAGGGTCCGTGTAGATTAATGGATTATTACTCACATACGAATACCGGTCATAACTCTTCGAATCCCCCGCACCCGGCACAATCGTATCCGCCTGGATGAACCGCCCCAATGCTGCGTCATAATAGCGAGCATTGTAGTAATACAGGTTCACATCCGCCTGCTCAAGTTGGCCAGTGTAACGGTAATCGGTTGGGGTAATCCCTGAGGAGTAGCGCGTTTCACCGAAGGCACTGTAGCGAATCTCGCTGTTCCATGTGCCATCGGCAGTGGTAGTAATTGAGGATGAACCTAAATGATCGCTCAACAGCCAATTCAGGGTATTCTCCGACCCATTGACAATCGTCCGTACGGCCAGGCTGGTGCTTCCGGCGCTGTAGGTCTTACGTACAGTCGTATCGCTGCCATCTACTTCCACGACGTAGCTGCTGGAAGCGTAGTAGGTAGTGATGCCGTTGATGACCGATTTGACCATGTTGTCATCGCCGTCGTAGGTGTAGCTTGCACTGCTGAAGGGTCCCGGAGGTTCCTCGGTGGGGATGGCAGAAATCGTCATGGTTGGCGTAAAGGTAACCGTCTCCGTGGGGGTTTCCGTCACGGTTGGCGTCTCGGTTTCGGTCGGTGTTTCGGTGAAGGTCAGCGTTACGTCCAATGTCTGCGTTGGGGTGAGCGTTTCTGTGGGTGTCTCGGTCACTGTAGCCGTGTCGGTTGGTGTGAGTGTGCGTGTTGAAGTAGCGGTATTTGTTCTTGTCGCGGTTGGGGTGTTGGTTGGTGCAGCGCCATAGAGCTGCACGGTGATCACCTGTGCCCCATAGAGACTGCCAGATGAACTGAGCTCGATGGTATGAGCACCATAAGCATACACCGGTGAGGTCCAGGTTTTAATGCAGCCGCTGCTGCCGCAGTTGTATTGATCGGTGCTTAGCGTGGCGACTGTTGAATCGTCAATTTTAATGGTCATGTTTGGACCACCGTCGTAATCCCAATAACGTAGTTTAAATTGGCGGTAACTACCCAGTGAAGCCGTACTGGTTATTGAGCCGTTGATCAACCAAATATTGCATTCACCCAAATACGTATATGGCATTGTTGTCCCGGAACGGGTGAAATATGTTGTTGAACAGACATTTATTGTACTCCCTACGGGCGCCAGCTTAGCAGTGACCGGTATGGTTGTAGCCGTGTTGGTTCGGGTTGCGGTTACCGTGCTGGTCAACGTGTCGGTTGGTACCTGCGTTTCAGTGGCAGTATTCGTTACGGTAGGTGTATCGGTGATGGTCGGCGTAAGCGTAAGCGTTTCGGTCGGTGTTTCCGATGGTGTATACGTAATGGTCGGTGTCAGGGTTACCGTACTGGTCACGGTATTTGTCCTGGTATCCGTGGGTGTCAGCGTTTGTGTCGGGGTCAACGTTGAAGTACGCGTTTGCGTAGAAGTCCTTGTTAACGTTGGCGTATTGGTTGGCGCAGCGCCGTAGCGCTGCACGGTAATCACCTGTGCACCATAGGTACTGCCCGATGAACTGAGTTGGATAGTATGCGCATCATAATCGTACACTGGTGAGGTCCAGGTTTTAATACAACCACTGCTGCCGCAGCCGTATTGATCGGTGCTTAGCGTGGCGACTGTTGAATCGTCAATTTTAATGGTCATGTTTGGACCACCATCGTAATCCCAATAACGTAGTTTAAATTGGCGGTAATTACCCAGTGAAGCCGTACTGGTTATTGAGCCGTTGATCAACCATATATTGCATTCACCCAAATACGTATAGGGCATTGTTGTCCCGGAACGGGTGAAATATGTTGTTGAACAGACATTTATTGTACTCCCTACGGGCGCCAGCGTAGCAGTGACCGGTATGGTTGTAGCCGTGTTGGTTCGGGTTGCGGTTACCGTGCTGGTCAACGTGTCGGTTGGTACCTGCGTTTCAGTGGCAGTATTCGTTACGGTAGGTGTATCGGTGATGGTCGGCGTAAGCGTAAGCGTTTCGGTCGGTGTCAGGGTTACCGTACTGGTCACGGTATTTGTTCTGGTATCCGTAGGTGTCAGGGTTTGAGTTGGGGTCAGGGATGAGGTACGCGTTAACGTAGAGGTTCGCGTTAGCGTTGGTGTATTGGTTGGCGCGCCACCATAAAGCTGCACGGTAATCACCTGTGCACCATAGGTACTCCCCGAAGAACTGAGCTGGATGGTATGGGCGCCATAATCGTATACCGGCGAAGTCCAGGTTTTGATACAACCATTGCCGAACTAATCTGTATCCACAATCAGAAATTTAAATTGAATCCCTATTTCCTTCCACCTAGAACAAATTTGGTGAAAGACCTTCAACATTGTTTTCTCATCATTATCGATAAGTAATTGAGATTTTTCTATTATAACGAGGTAGCCTTCTGCCACTTTCATATCTTCATTCGTCAAACAATCAACTAATGAATCCCAATTATTATTAAAATAATATGGAAAATCAAATGCATGTGCAAAACTATCAAATAATTTCGCCTTTGATTCATTCAATTTAATTATCCTGACAATAAAGGCTTTTGATTGCATTAATTCGACTATTTCTGTTATTTCCTTAATATTTATTTCAATATTCATTACTGCTTCTGAATTAGTATCTGAAATAAAATCAATTATTTGATCCATATTTCCTCACTAATATGTAATTTCAAAGAAAGTGGCATAGTGATCTGGAGTATAAAAAATATCCCCACCTGCGCCAATTATTATTCTTTGAGGGCCAACAGTATTTTGATTTACTGTTGGAACAACATATTCTTTGTAATATCCGCCAATTCGAATTGGTAAAAATCCTTCATTGTTATGAAATGTAGTACCATCATTCCTGTGAGGATAGGATTTGCCTTCAGCAATCCTTTCTAGCGTTGGCCGAAGATCAACTGTTCCCTCAGAAGTTATATTTCCATTTTGATCTTTTATTTGAGAACCAGTTATAAATCTCGTTGCATATCCTGCATCCATACTTTTTAATGCGAATTGTGCAGTAGATATAATTCCAAGTGACATACTAGCCGGATCAAGTCCACCTAAATCTACAGCAAACTTTTGTGCAGTATATACATCAATATACCCATTAACCACTAATCGATATTTTGCAGCAATTGTCTCAGGGAAATTCCTGTCGATAGATTCTTGGATACCTGAATCTTTACTATAATAGTATGATGTAACTGTGGCAAAATATTCTTTTAGATTTCCATTATACTGTGAATAGTCAAGTCTATTATATACATTTTCATATGCTTTGATATATGGTTTCCAATCAACTTTGGAAGGATTAATATATCCTCCCAAACCTTCCTCAACTTTGTTGCCACTTGGATCTGAATATATTAGTGGATTATTTCTTACATACGAATAACAATCCCAATCTTGTAATAATATTGGTTCTGGCACAATCGTATCCGCCTGGACAAACCGTCCCAACGCCGCGTCATAATAGCGAGCATTGTAGTAATACAGATTCACATCCGCCTGCTCAAGCTGCCCGGTGTAACGGTAATCGGTTGGGGTTATTCCAGAGGAATATCTGGTTTCGCCAAAGGCTGAATATCGAATTTCGCTGTTCCAGGTTCCGTCGGCGGTGGTTGTGATGGATGATGATCCCAAATGATCACCCAACAGCCAGTTCAGAGTTTCCGTGGATTCATTCACAATCGTCCGCACGGCCAGGCTGGTACCGCCTGCTGAGTAGGTCTTTCGTACAGTGGTATCACTGCCGTCCACTTCCACCACGTAGCTGCTGGAGGCGTAGTATTTTTACCTCTCGTTCGCTGCAATTCAGGTGTGCTTGTAACCAAATCAGTGTTTCTCAACAATATTCAAATTCTGATAATTTGCTTCTTTTGCTGTAATAACCGTGGTTTTTGTACTACGAAAATCAATTTTATATATTTTGCTTTGCGCTACATCTTCTCCCGATATATAAATAATCCCTTTAGCATTAGGGATCAATTTCATTTCAAAAACTAATAACTCCTTGTTTTCTAGAGCAAAAAATTCTTTTGTTCGATTTTGTATATCAAACACTAAGAATTCTCTATTGCCACTTATTTTCGTTAACATTACAAGTAAATCATCACCTGATGACCATGTAGGTTGACTACTTCTAGGAAAATCTTCAAGTAGTTGTATTGAATTAATATTCCTTTCAGAGAAATCATAAACATAAACATGATATTCCGGATTCCAACCATCTGTTGATATATCACAAAGAACTGAAAAAAAATCACCAGTAGCTGACCAAGAAATATCATAGCAATTTCCAATTTCGTTACCTGCTTTAGTTATTTTTTCTGTTTTTACATCATATAGAAAAGAATTAAGTGAAGGATCAGAGGTTTTACTAATTACAGTATATATAATGAACTGTTCGTCAGGAGAATATTTTAATTGACTTATTTCTACATTATCTAACGAAGTAATATTCAAATCAGTTAATATCATTTTTTCTGGATCAAGCAAATAAACATTTCTTGTATTGTTTTCGAAAATAACAAAATTATCGCTATTTAGATTAGACGATAATGGAGTAGTTTTAAGTAAATTGAAATAATCCTCAATATTTATAATCTCTTTTGTTTTTATATTTAATAATTGTACTTGAGGGTAAAGACTTGTGCTTGTATTGTTATCATCTTGCATACTGAAAAAATCTCTTACAGGAGAAGAATATAACAAATATTTACCATTATCTGATATGACAATTTCTTCTTCAGTAATATCAGGAGTATTGGTTAATCGATCAACATTTTCAAAAAAATCTGTTGATAAATAATAAATATCTTGACTATTTTCTAATGCGGCTGTATATACAATTTTTGGTGTTTTTTTATTTATACAATAAATAGTATCATCTCAATAAAGCGGGGCAAACGAAAAAGAACTGAAGCCTATTAATTTTTATCATAGGCTGTTAAA
>JAEKNU010000138.1 GCA_016838895.1 Chloroflexota bacterium | reverse complement strand
CACCAATTGAGTATGCTGCTGATATTAAAAACTAAATTTGTCTACTTATAAATGGTAAAGTTTTTGGGAGCTTGACATGAGAAGATTTCCTTCCGATAGCTTCAACTAATAAATTAAGCTCATCATCAGTCATAAACCAAGATGCATTCGACGTTTCATGAGTATATAGAATAGTCGCAAATTCCTTAATTGAGAAATGTCTATCATTTTTTAGTGCATATTTCCACCACCAAGTCATTTTTCCATTGTCATCAAAAACCGTTTCAAACATTTCCAAATATATTCCATACAATTTATCTGTTCTTTCATTGAAAGAATATGCCGAAATGTCATCAGCAATAAGTGGTATTTGGGTGAAACAAGCGTCAAAGTACATTATCATTGTATCTAAAGGTAATGCTGTTGGAACTGGGTATTCACCATTTTCAGTTTTATTACTAGAATTTGCTATATTTGTTCCTACAATCGGATTTCCATCTTCATCATATCGGTATCTAAAAAATGGTAAATCTGGTGGTTCAGTGTCATTGAAGGAAGACTCATTGACATTTGCAAATACAGGATTACTGATGAAATCACCTACAGTAAATACTGCTAATGAAATTGACAAACCAATAAACATCATGATGATTAATTGATCATTTTTAAAATGTTTTTTCTTTCTTCCGAATATTAAACCTAATACAACAAGAGGAGTTATCAGCATACTTACAGGATCACTTCCGAACGGTCTAGTACCATCGGCCATACCACGGGTCAGGAACCGCCCCGTACTTGGATCATAATACTGCCCATTGCCCATGTAAATGAGGCCCGTGCCAGCATCATACACGCCACCCAGATAACCCAGATTGAGCATACCAGAGCCGTAGACTTCCATGGTATCGCCCCATGGCGTATACGAGACACTTAATTGTACAGCGCCTTCTTCATCCACCAATTGACGCGTTGATCCGGCGCCATCGGATAATATGTAGCTCCAACTCTCATTGAGCGTGCCGATTGCGCCAAGACCATATAGGTAGAAGGTACTGCTTTCTGTACCAATCGCGGACAGGGTTTGTCCGTTATCGAGTTGGTAGCGCGTGGTGTTGCCTTCGCCATCGCTGTAGGTGGTCATTTCCAGGCGGTTTCCAAGTCCATCATAGGTCATTTCGGACTGGATCTGCCATTCGGTGGTGAAGTTTTCAACTTTGGTCAGGTAGCCTGTAATATTGAAGATGTAGCAGGTAGAGCCGAAAGTTACCTTTATATCCTGATTTATTTGACAAATTATCAAACCATAAATATATATATTATTTCTATCAAAATTCGATTAAACTATTTTTTTATGGTCGCCAATCAGGATTAACGCCATTAACTAAAAATGTTTCTTCCATTGTGTCAAGATCGAGTAAAAATAATTTATATTGAGGTCTTTGAATAACTAAATACTTGCCATCTGGTGAAAATGAAGCTCGATATATATTTTCACCGATCAAATACGTTTCATTTTTTTGAAAATCATGGGCGTAAAATTTATCATCTGAAAGAGATTTGTAAACCCTATATATCAGAATATTTCCATCTTTTGACCAAGTAAAATAGTTATAATCATCAATATCATTTTCAGAATATACCAAAGTTTTTGTTTCATCATAAATATTTAATTGTTGATCACCATTTATATATTCATTTACAGCTAACCATTTTTTACTTGATATAGAAAATCTTCCTACCATATATCCACTATAAAATATCGATTCTTCTTCACAGTTTTTCATATTATATAGCAACAAATAATTTTCAGGATAATCACCAATATTAATTACAATTCTTTCACTATCAATAACTTGAATTGGATAATCATAATTTGTATGAAGGTTATCATCTTCCAAACATGTGTATATTTCATTATTTTCTGCTAATAAAGCAGGATATCCTACACTTGGATAATGTGTCCTAAATAATGTACCCAATACTTCACCATCAATCCCCCAATAAATATCTATACTGGTATTGTGAAGATACCCTTCTATTTTATACAATTCCCTTTTGAATATATTAATCTTTCGGAATTCAGGTATGATGATATGTGAACTAGTCTGGTGTCTACCAAAATCATCAATAAACATGATTTTAGAAAAATTTATTTCATCAAGGTATGCAATATCTTTAAATTGCAAATCCACTGTGGGTTCCGGTTTTTCAGTTAATAAATCTTTTATATAGTTATTAACAAAATACAATATTGCACCTAAAAAAACAACAACTGCACAAATAATTATCAAATTTCTTTTCATTTTCGAATCTCCACAACATCAAATGATTGAAAATCCTGGTCGCGCATCCAATATATTTTTCCTCCATTTTTCCATGAATTCACAAATCCCCATTCATATACTTGATTGTTATTTGAATTTACATTTTTTGGATCATATGCAACTAATAACATTGTATGCCCAGAACCAAAAATATAATCTACTGGGTTCCCATTTGCGTCATAACTTTTTACTACGTCGGGTTTGATTATATTTGTTGCCCCTGTTTCCCACAACTCCGGGGCATTTATTCCACGGAAATAAATCGTCACTAACTGAAGTTTATCATTATCTGTTATTACATTTCTCATTCTCTCTTTATCTTTTTCAGGATAAACCTCTGATGAACTATATATTGGAGATGTATGGTAAGACAATGAGTATTTACTATTCATATATTTCACTAATCTTTTTTGTTGAGAAGGAAATGTGGCACTATTTGGAGAAAATCGCATGTGCATATTGCCTTGTAACCATAAGTTGTCAATATCTAAAGCAATAGTTTTTCCGTCAAAAGGAGTAGTAGGATTTTCTAAAAGGTTCAATGCTGCTGATATGGCATATATTGCACAATCATTTCTAGATCCTTGATCCTGTTGATATGCTCCTAACTGTAAAGATGTCATCCCTTTCCAATATGCCGATGAATACTTCGGGGTCGGCGTTGCAGTTGGTGTAGGTGAGGATGTAGCAGTTCCCGTCGCAGTTGGTGTTGCTGTTCCAGTCGGAGTAGGTGTTACTGTACAATTTGGGGTTGGAGAGATCACAACAACCACACCTGAACCACCATATTTAGCTTGGCTGGTTTGCCCACCAGGTGAATTATTTTGATTTGCCGGTGTAGTTGGTGCAAATGGATTATCAGGATCCTCTATTGGGAATGCCATTACTACTGGGATACCATTAACCGCCGACACACTCAACCCTACCGACAACACAATCACAAACAGAATTATAAACTGATCAAACTTCGTACGTGTTTTCTTGCGCCCAAATACCAATGCCAGCAACACCAGCGGTGCAATCAACATACCCGCCGGATCACTGTTCCACGGCGTATACGGATTACTCTGATCCTGCTGTGTGCCACGGGTCAGGAACCTGCCGGTGCTAGGATCATAGTACTGCCCATTGCCCATATATATCAGGCCGGTTCCGGCATCATACACACCACCCAGGTAGCCCAAATTCAGCATGCCGGAGCCATAGACTTCCATCGTGTCGCCCCAAGGTGTATAGGAAACACTCAGGGTAACAGCGCCTTCTTCATCCACCAGTTGGCGCATTGACCCGGCGCCATCGGACAAAATGTAGCTCCAGCTCTCATTGAGCGTGCCGATCGCACCAAGTCCGTACAGGTAGAAGGTGCTGCTTTCCGCACCAATCGCGGACAGGGTTTGTCCGTTGTCGAGTTGGTAGCGCGTGGTGTTGCCTTCGCCATCGCTGTAGGTGGTCATTTCCAGGCGGTTTCCAAGTCCATCATAGGTCATTTCGGACTGGATCTGCCATTCGGTGGTGAAGTTTTCAACTTTGGTCAGGTAACCGGCGGTGTTGTAGGTGTAGCGGGTTGCGCCATTGGCGGCCGTTTCGGCCGGGCTGCTCATAATCTGGCTGCCGTTCCCATCATAGCTATAGTACCAGGCAGACTCACCCTCTATAGCCGTCAATAGTTGATTGGCTGCATCATAGGTGTAGGTTGTCGTAGTGGTATACCCGAAATGGGTTTCGGCGTAGGTCAGTACGTTTCCGGCTGCGTCATAGGTGTAAGCGAAATCTGTACCGTTGGAGTACTCGGCACTGATCAGTCTATTCAGTGCATCGTAGGTGTAGTCGATACTGACCTGCTGCTGTCCGGTACCGCCCGGTAAGGTCACTGCGTCTTCTTCACAGCCTGGAATGGTGCAACTGTTTTCGTTATTACTCCAGAACTGCACACCATCGTAGTCGGCGCGGAAGTGGTAGTCGCCTTGCGGCAGAGTAAAGATCACCTGACCACCGCCATCGCTGATGCCGCTATATCCGGCGTAGGTTTCACCGTCAAAGGCATATACATTGACATCCACGTATGGGTTACCGGCTTCACCAGCCACTGTTACGGTTACCGGTTTGGTGACGGTTACGCTGTCGCTCACACAGCCCGGCAGGGTGCACGTGTCCCCTTCAGGGGAGGTGTTCTCGTCTGCGCTCCAGAGCTTGGCCCTGTTACGATCTTCTTATTAGAAACAATAAGACATCAGATATCACAAAAATATAGAGACTACCATTTCAAGAAACAGATTGCTTAAAATCCATATAAATCACTATATCTCATTTTTCTTTAAACTCAACAATAGGATCATAATTTGCAATTATATCTACAATAGACTCCCCACCTATTATAGAAAAATGAGTAGTTGTATCAGAATCGAAAAAATCGTATGATTGTTTTGTTAGCCATTTCTTATAATCTGAATTCTTAACTTTAAATAAAGCCCATTCATTAATAAATTCTTCACCGTGTGTTTCACGTAGAGTGGATACCAGGTGGATTCTATAGACCTCGTCAGTACTTCGATATGCTTTTACAGAATCCAAAAATTTTATTTCAATTTTTTTGTTTTCATTTTCAGCATCAGTAAGCACCACAAAAAAACCATCGAATGAATCAATTATTAAATCTACATAATAATGACGCGACAATCCTTGAATAGGCTCCCATTTAATCCATTGTTCATCCATAGATATTTTCCCTTTCTAGTTAATGATATCGTATTTTTATTACTTTTCTACTACTTGCATAATCGATTTGCAAAGTAGGCTTTGATGGGTAAGAACTAAACTGCCTAACGGAAATTTTATTTCCATTTGGCAAAACACCTGATTTTCCACCAGCAAAATCATTAACATTCGTAGGTTGAAACTCATAGAAATCTTCTAATGCTTGCTCGAATCCGCCATTTTTATTCCATTGAGTTGTTGACCCCTTTGTGTCTCGACCTGGCCAAGCATTTTTTAGTACATTATTGAGTTTATTATTAAAATCATAAAAACTACCAGGCGGAGTAACCGGATTCATAGTCATATAAGCCATCGAGAGCGTACCACCCCCTGCTATAGCAACTCCAGCAACAGCAACCCCAGTTGCTAT
>JAEKNU010000137.1 GCA_016838895.1 Chloroflexota bacterium | reverse complement strand
GCAAAGTTCCATTTTATGCTATCCGAATGTTTTCGGTCTATAATCTGATTAAAGTCTGTTACCATTGTGCTACCTCCGCTGCATTGCATACGATATTGTCAAGCTCCATGAAAGGGTTTATTATAATCCATTGTATATCTTGAATCTAAGAATAAGATTATTTTTTGAATGGAAAACATGAAAGAATCTCAAGCAAAGCAAGTTGAAAAGTCAAAGTTAAATATTGATGTATTAGAAGCCTATCCCAATGAATGGTATCGTCTGTTGGATAGCGGAGATGGACGAAAACTGGAGAAAGCAGGACCGTATACTTTTATTCGTCCGGAAGCGGAGGCGATTTGGCAGCCTGCATTGGGGCAAAATAAATGGAGAGAAGCTCATGCTGAATTTGTTGTCACCCAGGAGAAGAATGGTGGACATTGGGAAACCTATAAAAAAATTCCTGATCAATGGGTGGTTCCGTATCATGGTATGCAAATCCGCCTTGAATTAGGAAATAGTAAACAGATCGGTGCCTTCCCTGAGCAAACAGTTCATTGGGAATGGATGGAAAAAAGGATACAACAAAGTAAAAACCCATTGAAGGTACTAAACCTTTTTGGATATACAGGCTTGGCTTCGCTCGTTGCAGCACAGGCTGGAGCAGAAGTCACACATGTGGATGCCTCAAAAAAAGCGATCGGTTGGGGAAAAGAAAATCAGAAATTTTCCCATATGGATAATGCACACATTCGCTGGCTGGTAGATGATGCCATAAAGTTTGTGCAGCGTGAAGCGCGCCGCAATTCGTATTACGATGGTATTTTGCTGGATCCACCAAAATTTGGGCGCGGACCCAAAGGTGAGGTATGGGAATTTTATAAATTAATTCCCAATCTAATTCAATCATGTCAACAAATTCTGGCACCCAAACCTGATTTTGTCATTCTTACTGCTTATGCGGTAAAAGCATCCTCCATTACATTACAAAATGCCATGCAAGAGATAATGCGGGGCTATGCTGGAAAAATTAGCGCCGGAGAATTAACCTTGGTCGAACAGAGTGCCGGCCGAAGACTTTCAACATCCATTTTTGTGCGCTGGCAAGCAGACCAATAAGGAGGTTTTGCATTCATGGAAAAGAACCCTGTTTTCACTGTCATAGGACCTGGCGTCATGGGCGAAGCGATTATCGCCGGTCTCATTCGTCAAAAAGTAGCATTACCTGAACAAATTATTGCAGCCGGACCGGAAGAAGATCGCCAGGCGTATCTACAAAAAGAATATGGTATTCAATGTACACCTGACAATCAGGAAGCCGCTTCAAAAGGCGACGTAATATTGATTGCTGTTAAACCACAGCGTATTCAAAAAGTGCTGGTTGGTTTACATGGAAAAATTCCAGCGCATGCGGTTATTATCTCAATTGTAGCAGGCTCATCTATTAAAGAAATAACCGATGGCCTGAATCACATGGCCGTTGTGCGTGCCATGCCTAATACTCCTGCCCAGATAGGGGAAGGGATTACCGTATGGACCACCTCAACCGGTGTATCTGAAGCGCAATGTGCACTTACCCGTTCGGTATTGGCATCCCTTGGCGAAGAAGTATACATGGATGAAGAAGAGTACCTGGATATGGCTACTGCCTTGTCGGGTAGCGGACCAGCATACGCATTCCTGTTTATGGAAGCCATGATCGATGCAGGGGTTCATCTCGGATTTCAACGCAGGATTGCAGAAAAATTGGTTGTCCAAACATTGCGCGGTTCAGTGAATTATTATGATCAGAAAAAAGATCATGCGGCTGCTTTACGCAGTGAGGTGACTTCGCCTGGCGGAACCTCAGCAGAAGCACTTTATTATCTTGAAAAAGCGGGTATTCGTACTGCTATATCGCGTGCCATTTGGGCCGCTTTTGAACGTAGTCGCGAATTAGGGGCCGGTAAAAAAGGCGATACCCCTGTATAAATCTTGGACAAACATTGATGAGGTAACGGAATCGATGACACGTTTTGAAAAAGCATTGCAGACATTCTTTTTAATTTCAGCAATTGAGATATTGCTGGCGCTGATTTATTTGATTTCCATTCCAGCAGCGGCAAGCAGTGAAAATGCGGGGGTAATGGGATTTTCCGGTTTGCGTTTTGCTGTTTTACTTCTACTTGCTATTGCATTGGTCATCATGGCAGCCTTTTGGGTTTTATTGGCGCGAAATAACTCCACAGGTGAAAAAATTAGTTCATGGCTATATCAGTTTAGTGAAAGAAAAGCGCTTTTGAATTTGAAGTCTGCCGTTTTACTGGGAACGCTTATATCCATCTATCTTGTATGGAAATGGCTGGCATTACCTTCGACGTATGAATATAGTATTACGCTGCCGCGTTTGCTGCCAATTGGTTTCTTGGCTTTGATATTGTTTCTACAGTTTTATGTAATACTCTTTTTTTCTAAGAGTTCATTACGTCGCATGGATTTTAAGCGTTTTTCAGATTGGGTACAATTTTCAGAGATTTCTGCCAAAAGTATCGCCTGGGATTTATATTACATTGCAATATTTTTAGTGATTGCCAGTATTCTGGGGCAATGGATTAAGTATTTCACACCCTACTATCCGTATCTGGATTTTCTGATTGTTGAGTTTTTCCTGGATAGCGAGCAGAATATTCCCACATACTTCTCGGCGTTTTTGTTGCTTTTTAGTGCGGCGCTGTTATTCTTGAATATGAGACAAGTACAAAAAAGAAGCGGAAAATTTGTATTTCAATGGGGATTTCTATCTTTTATCTTTGTCTATCTGGCATTTGATGAGGTATTACAGATTCATGAAATGCTGACTGAGCCGGTTAGAAGTACGTTAAACACATCTGGAGCACTCTTTTTTGCCTGGTATATCCCTGTTATTCCTGTTTTGATTTTATTGGGTCTTTATTATTTACGGTTTGTTCTTGCCTTACCTGATAAACAAAAAATTGGATATTTTGTTTCAGGTGCTTTATATATTTTGGGCGTGATTGGTATCGAAATTATTGGCTCTGTCTTTGGACACAACTATGGATTGGGAAATTTCCCATATACCATGATTGCTACGTTTGAAGAACTTGTTGAGATGATCGGGATTAGTCTGTTTATTTTTTATTCCTGGGAATTGGTTCAATTGGGAAATAAAAATCAGGTACTGGATAATCAAAGGAGTTGATCATGATCAGAGATTTGATTTTGAAAAATCGAAGCTATCGTCGTTTTGATGAAACTGCAAAAACGACTGTTGAACAAGTAACAAGCTGGGTAGATTTAGCCAGGCTTTCACCATTCGGGTCGAATAAGCAATCTTTAAAATTTATGATAAGCGTAGATGAGGAAACCAATGCATTAATTTTTCCAACTCTTAATTGGGCCGGTGCGTTGAAAGATTGGGATGGTCCTGCTGAAGGAGAGCGCCCTGCAGCCTATATAGTCATATTGGGAGATCATGAGATAAGCAAGACTTTTGGTGTAAATCATGGCATTGCTGCCCAAAGTATTTTATTAGGGGCAGTTGCTGATGGCTATGGGGGGTGTATGTTGGGAAGTATCAAGCGACCGATTTTACAAGAGGCACTTCAATTAAATGAGCATTATGAAATTTTGTTGGTCATTGCGCTTGGAAAGCCTGTAGAAAAAGTAAAAGTAACAGATATACCTGAAAATGGATCCATTGATTATTGGCGAGATGGTACAGGAATTCATTATGTACCTAAACGTACCTTGCAAGACATACTATTGAAAATGAATTAATAAGATCAAAAAACTGCCGATAAGGCAGTTTTTTGATCTTATGTTCTAATAAGAAATTTCATGGTACTATATTAATTCGTTAGGTAAATTCCTGTGGAGGGAAAAATGGAACGATCTGAGATTTCAGTAGATGAATTTTGTATTCGATCCTATCAATTAATTGAGAAGCAATGGCTTTTATTAACCAGTGGTGATTTTCATGAAGGGAAATATAATGCCATGACAATTGGATGGGGGAGTATTGGGAGTATGTGGTCCAGGCCCTTTGTTCAAGTTGTCGTACGACCCACCCGATATACCTATGAGTTTATGAATATATATCCCACATTTACTGTAACAGCATTCCCGAACCAATATCGCAAGGCTTTAGCGTTGCTGGGCTCAAAATCAGGACGTGATGGCGACAAAATCACGGAAGCCGCCTTGACACCTATTGCATCAAAGCAAGTGGCTGCCCCGGGATATGCGGAAGCTAATTTGATTATTGAATGTGAAAAAACGTATTGGGATGATATGAAACCGGAGAACTTTCTGAATAAGGATATTTTCCAAAAGTATCCGGAAAATGACTATCATCGCATTTATTTTGGTGAGATAAAAAACATTACAGGTGATGCATCTCTTTATGCTGCATAAATCATTCATTGTTTTCTTTGGAGAATTCTCTGATGTCTGAGATGGAATTAATTTTATCCATCACGATTCTTGTGCTGGTTTTGTTTTTACTTGTTGGCTTTGCTATCTTTATTTATTATTCGGTATTGCGAAAGAATAATGGAAAAGATGATGCATCAATATATACCGAGCTGCGCTATCTGGTGGATCGAATTTCTTTATTGGAACACACTCAGGAAAAAATCAGTCACCAAATGGATGGGGTTGGTACTCGGTTAACAGAAACAGGAACAATGACACGTAATCTGTATCATTCATCCTCGCTTATCCAACAGGGATTATCCCAGACACAGGCTTCTTTGTCTGCGATTCAAGGTCAGGCAAAAGCGCGTCAGGATATTGAGATGAAAACGGCTGAATCCATTCATCGTCTGGAGGCAGTGATTGCTGGAACGCATTCCAAAGGTGCGGCTGGTGAAAATATTGTTGATATTGTCTTTTCACAATTACCGGTAGAATGGCAGGTGCGCAACTTCCCAATTGACAATAAGGTTGTAGAATTTGGATTGCGCCTGCCCAATAACCGTATTTTACCAATCGACAGTAAATGGACAGCAACATCACTGTTGGAAAAATTTTATGCGACTGAAGATATAGAAGAACGACAATCCATTAAAAGTCAAATTGAGCGTCAGGTAATTTCGAAAGCACGGGAAGTCCGCAAATATCTTGACCCTAACTTTACCGCCAGTTTTGGTGTTGCAGCAGTACCCGATGCGGTATTTGATTTATGTAGCCATGCCCAAGTTACGATTATGAAAATGGATGTTGTCCTAATAAGCTACAGCATGTTTATTCCTTATCTTTTATTGGTATTTCAATCTATGCTGGAAAATAATCAGGAAGTTGATTTTCAACAATTAGATTTATATTTGCAAAGCACAAAATCCTATCTTAATGCGCTACAAAATGAGTTGGATGGTCGCTTTTCAAAAGCCATTATTATGTTAGGCAATACGCGGGATGATATGAAAGTTCAGGTGGGTAAGTTAAGCAGTGGGATAAACAGTATCAAAGTTCAAAGTGAGATTACAAATCAAACATCAGATTCAGAAGATGTGTAAAATATAGAAAAGGCAATTATTTTGCAACGCTTTCCAGATATATTCGTATATATGGTTACAGGATGCATGTGATATATCCATTTGGCAGAATCCGGGAGATAAGTTATTTTTCCGGATAGCTAAGTGTTTATATCCGAACCCGTTGTGCAGGAGGATTATTGACATGGATAAACGTGGAAACGTGATTGTTGCGTTGATATT
>JAEKNU010000136.1 GCA_016838895.1 Chloroflexota bacterium | reverse complement strand
TTTTAACAGCCTATGATAAAAATTAATAGGCTTCAGTTCTTTTTCGTTTGCCCCGCTTTATTGAGATGATACCAATTATCTGTATAAAAACTGATTTGCGCTAACATTTAAAGATTTTGACTTCAAACGCAAGTGGCAACAAGATAGCAATCTGTTGTTCATTTAATAAAATTGTATATAGGTGTGGAAACATTATGCAAAATCCAAAGACAGAAGTCAGCACGCTACTTCGGTGCGGTCTCATTCTTACTCCTGCACAGGACCAAGCCATTGACAAAATTTTATCCAGCTTGATGGAAAAAATTCCGGCGCAATATATTCTCTTAACAGACAACAGCGGTCAATTGATCACCTTTTTTGGAAAGCGTGAGCAAGCAGATCCGGTTGCGCTTGGCGCACTAGTCGCCAGTGATTTGGTAGCCAGTCAGGAAATGTCCCACATCATGGGAGAATATCAAAGTTATCAGCTCATTTTGCGTGAAGGCCCGGAAGTAAACACATGGATCATTGATGCTGGCACCTACCTGGTACTGATGTTCAAGGTTTCTGCTTCAGTTCCACTGGGATGGACAAGGTTAGTAATCCGACGTGCGGCTGAATTGATTGCCCAAATTGTGGAAACCCCCTCCGAAAATCCATCAGAAGATCAAGAACATCTTGATCAAACAGATTTTTCCGATCAAATTAATAAAAGCCTGGATGAACTATGGCAGTTTTAGCACATGGAGCAAATATTCCAGGATGATTATTAATTATAAGAAACGGCAGCTCAATTTAAAAATAGTATATTACGGTCCTGCACTTAGTGGAAAAACAACAAATCTGGAATACATTCACGCTCATATTGATCCAAATCGAAGGTCAAACCTGGTCTCGTTAAGGAATGCAGAGGATCGCACCCTTTTTTTTGATTTTCTACAATTGGAATTAGGCAAAATTAGTGGACTGGTGCCGGTTGTTCAGTTATATACTGTTCCCGGACAAACCTATTATCAAGCCAGCAGAAAAGTTGTTTTAAAAGGGGCAGATGGCATCGTATTTGTTGCGGATTGTACTAGGGATCGTGAACAGGATAATCTGGATTCATGGAAAGATTTACATTTGCATATGAAGGAGCAACAACTCGTGGAATCAACCCCTATTGTCATTCAAATGAACAAACAAGACGCCGAAAATCCAATAACAAAATTGGAAATGCGCAATTTGTTGGATAGTAAACATTTACCGATGATTAATTCACTCGCAGTATATGGCAAAGGGGTTCAAGAAACATTAAAATTAATTTGCACTGAAACCATTCGCTCAATTCAATTGAGCACAAAACCAAATCAACAGTAATAATGGAGGGAAAATGGCTCCAATGGATCTCACACAACTTCTGAAAGAAGTAAATCAAAATGGTGGATTTCTGGCCAGTCTGGTTACCGATCAAGAAGGTTTTGCCATTGCCTCAGCTTCAACACACAAATTCAATCCTGATATTCAGGCTGCTGTAATCGGCCTATTTCAACGAGCCACTGTACAGGCAACTGAGCAATTAGGTGAATCAATCAGCTCCGAATTTACCCTTTACTATGAAAATGGGAACTTACTGGTTTGCAGACCATTTGTCGTGAAAAAGTTAAATTTAAGTCTGGCCTTTTTGATTCCCGGAAAAAAAATAGCTTATCGTAGGTTAATGAAACAAACAATTACTGCAATTCAAAATTCATTTGAGTTTTAATTATTGTCTTCAAAAAAAATGAACCTGCAGTTCAAATCAAATATACAATAAAAAGTAAGGTCCTATACTATGGTCTTAGAAGAAAAATCATCTGTAACAGATAATTTAACCAAACTGCTTGAGAGGATGAACCTGGATGGCGATTTTTTGGTCTCAATCCTAACTGACCAAAATGGTTTACCAATTGTATATGCTGCTCGCGAAGAATTTGATCCTGAAAGGCAATCCGCCACGATAGCTATGGTAAAAAAGAGCATTTCCCAAAACGAAAAACGTTTGGGGATTTCTGCCGCTCGTGAAATCAATATTGTTGACGAAGATGGACATTTGTTAATCTGTCGCTCATTTTCAGCAAACGATAATGATCTTACTCTGGCAGTGCTGATTGCCAATCGGCAGCAATCATATAGACGAATAACCACAAAAGCGATGAATGAAATCAAACGCGTGTGGAAAAAACATTGGAAGTGAGAAGGTAGGTATGCAAGGCAAATTATCGGATATGACAGTTATTGATCTCATACAACATAATTGTATAGAACATAAAACTGCCCGCTTAACTCTTACTCAAGCCGATCAATCTGCATTGATTTTTTTCGACGGCGGAAACATTACACATGCAACCTATAACGATGAACATGGTGAGGAGGTGATTTATCAAATTATTAGTTGGGAAGATGGTGATTTCCTGTTGGAAACAGGAATAAACGCACAGGAAATTACAATCACAAACAACTGGTCAGGAATTTTATTAGAAGGTGCTCGTCGATTGGACGAACAGCATCTCGATTCTGATCAGACTTTTGATCAATCTCTTGATATAGGACAAATGACTATGGCACAAAAGATTGAAACAATTTTGAAAGAAATGGGCAATGAAATAACCGGCCATATTGCCAGCACTGTGGTTGGCATGGATGCATTAAATATCGCATCCTATTCGGATCAAAAAATTGATGTAGATGTGGCCAGCGCCCAAATGACCTTGTTGCTAAGACTCGTTGACACATCCGTGGCAAAAATCCGTGGTGAAGCAATGCTAGAAGATAATTTACTCACCACAAGTAATGCTTATGTACTTATGAATTACATTCCGGGTAAACAACAATTCTTGGGTATCATTGCAGATCGGAAAACAGCTGTGTTAGGTAACTTGCGGTTGATGAGTAAAATATATGCAGGAAGAATTGCCAAAGCATTGCCGCGTTAATAGCGTCAATTTTCAACATAAGGATAAGTGGAATGGCTAAACTTGATGAACTCATTCGAGAAATTCAAAATGAATTGGGCGCCGATTTTAGATACATGAATATTGTAGGGTCGGATGGTCTCCCAATCGCTGGTACGACAGTTGCTGACGTCAACACTGAAGCTGTAGCTGCCCGCTTTACATTGATTGTAAAACTGGCTAGTAGAGTGGCAGATAAATTACATTTAGGTGAAGTGGATGACAATCTAGTCACCCTAGATGATGCCTATATTCTGATGGAACTCCTTGGCGATGAATCTTATTTTGTCATTCTGGGGCTTTCAAAAGAAGCACCTTTGGGTGTTGCACGTATGTTGTTAAAAGAATATGCTGATCAACTATGGGATGCAATTCCCCGCTAACTTCACTCTATTGGTTTCATACTATTCGAGGAAAAATAATGGCAACCGAAATCGAAAAGAAAGAAAAATTGCACGAAATTGAAGCTCTTACTATTTACGGACTTTCATTGGGTATGTGGGAACTCTTCGGGGATTCCTCCTTTGCGACTTCACGGGGAATTGGCGAATTTTTGTTAACCTATATTGAGGCTGAATCCGGTTTAGATATTGAAGGTGATGATCCTGAAAGCATAATGAAAAACATTATGCACATTCTGGAAAATGAAGTGGGCATGGTTCATGCCGCCAAAACGGCCATGGAAGGCGATCATGCAATTGTTTCCTGTACGGATTGTTCCTACAGCCTTGGTTCAAACGCCTTGGAAGCTGATGGTGTGCAGCCCTTTTACTGCCCCATCTACAATATGGTTACATCCGCATTTCGTGATCGACTCAACAAACGCAGCCGTTTCATTAAACGACTATGGGATGACGATACTCAGGTTTGTACACTGGATATCCAGATTCTGGACTAAATAATAATCCAAATGACTAAAAAACCGACCAGGCTCCTATCATAATCCTCTCATTACGGGAGCCTGGCATTCCTTATGATGAATCCTTTTCGTATTGGCAAAACAATTTCCCAATACTACGTATAGGCTACAGCATTCTGCTGTGTAATTGCATTTTCATCTGTTCCACATCTAATTTCAGTTACAATTGAGAAATGAAAACAAAACACCATGGAATTTTAAGTCTTTCATTTGTTGGCATGGCAATCGCCATAGCCGGATATACCGCGGCTCGATTAAATATCTTGCTCCTAATCGGATATCTGGTTTTTTCTCTTTTGGCATTCATCACCGTTATTACTGCCTATTGCTCAAAATGCCCATGTAAAACACATTGTGCCCATGTTTTGCCTGGCTTGCTTGCTGGTCGCATTGACCGTCAACCAGGACCGTACACGAAATTGGAATTAACCCTTTTGCTTTTGGCCATTGCAATTTTATTGATATTGCCAAATGTATGGTTGTGGCATTTTCTACACTGGATGGTCATTTATTGGCTTGTAGCAATCATTGCAATAATCGAAATCCGTCAATATGTGTGTAAACCATGCGGTAATGTGTTTTGTCCCCTAAATAAATAACAGCATTACTTTAAAAGTTTATGCCTTTCCGATTTTAAAAACGGAAAGGCATTTTTTTTAATTTAATCCCATTATACGGCTTTCTTAGCAGGTTGTATCATGGCAAAAGTAACACCTGAAGGATCATTGAACAAGCAAATTTTTGTTCCGCTGCCAATATCATTGGGTTCCTCTGTAATTAATCCCCCCGCCTCGGCTATCATCTTTGCCCGCTCTTCAATATCATCCACACGAATATATATCGCTACAAAAGGTAGTTTGGCTTTCTTCAGCGTAAAAATACCACCTTCCATATCTTGTGGAACAGGTCCGGTTTTTATGATATAAAAACCCAGTCGTTCATCCATTTCAACTTCCCAATCAAATACCTTGCGGAAAAAATCCGCAGATTTTTCCTGATCTTGTGTGGCTAATTCCCAAAATACAATCGGATGTGAAGGCATTGCTCCTCCTAACAAGTTACATTTATATGCATATCATAGAATAGATTTTCTAGAATTGCAAGTTGTTTCTGTGTTCTAGATGTTTTATCAAAGCCATTAGGCATTGACATGCAAACTACTATCAATTGGTAAGGATAATCATCTATTCAATCGAAGGAGAAAATAAGAATTGTCATGGAGTAGAATGATCGTATAAAGCCGAAAAAACTTCTAATCATCATCAAAGACCAATGTATTATCTTTGCTCAAGTATCGTAAAGTTCAAGTATCTTAATATGATATTTACTTCAAAGCAAACAGACAATATATTGGACTGTGGGGGAAAAGGGACCAAATTATTTTGACGTTCCATATTCATGACTCTGTCTAAGAACTCCATTTTCCTTTACGAATGCAACATCAATTTGTCCTAAAGCACCATCAAAAGGGCGTATAGCGCCACCAATAAAATCATAAACAACAAAACCGATATTTTTCATGTAATTAATTACATCAAAAAACTGAGGATTATTTGGTAGAAATTCGAATAATGATGTTTCCAATATTATCAATTCAGTTTCTTCAAGAATAGCTTTTGAACCTTCAATTACATCAAGTTCAGTTCCTTGAACATCAGCTTTTATTACAAAAGGACCAGACAAAGAATAATCAATGGTAATCTGATCTAGACAAATTAAATTTACCTCGCGAATTTCAACATTTTTATTGCTTTTAGTAATTTTTGAAAGCAATGATGTGCCATGCAACCCTTTTTTATTAACAATAATTGTATCATCTCAATAAAGCGGGGCAAACGAAAAAGAACTGAAGCCTATTAATTTTTATCATAGGCTGTTAA
>JAEKNU010000021.1 GCA_016838895.1 Chloroflexota bacterium | reverse complement strand
GCAAATCCCCACAGCTATTTGTGAGGATTTGCTTCTCTTTTTTATTTTGTCCTTGACATTGGGGCCAGTTTATATAAATTCAGGACTCTTTAATTATGGCAGTAAATCCAATGACACCTGGACCTAAATGGCTCCCCAACACTGGAGAAACACTAACGATGTCTGGTAAATCATCAGTCTCTGGGAAAAGATGTTTTGCGCGTTGATACAAATTTTCAATTCGTTCATATGCATATGTATGTACCAAAGACAATTTTTCAAGTGGGCCTAAGTCTTCAACCAGACGCATTAGACGACGAACAGCACCTTCATTGGTACGCACAC
The DNA here is from genome assembly GCA_016838895.1 of Chloroflexota bacterium. GTDB lineage: Bacteria > Chloroflexota > Anaerolineae > Anaerolineales > Anaerolineaceae > UBA5203. The sequence continues at coordinate 61,700 of JAEKNU010000021.1, read as the reverse complement.
GTTCCGCCTCGGGTTTTCCACGATTCATTTTCAGCAGTGGTTTGATTTTTAATATTGTACCTATCCGTGCTAATGCAACATGCATTCGCCCACTTTTAGATAAATAATGCAAAGTTTCCAATGCAGCAAATACATAAGTGCGCTTAGAGACCTCAGAAATAATATTCAGGATTTCTTCTTTTGTTTTACCTTCTACCGCAGCTCGCGCTGCAGCCATAACAACATACCCAGCCCCTAAACTTAGTTGATCTGAATCGACTACAGTTATCGGCAAATGATTCGCCATGGCAGCCGCTTCTCTGGCAGAGTCAATTGTTCTGCTAAGACTGGTGGAAATGTGAATAGAGATAATATCGCTGGCACCATCAGCAACCAATTGCTCATATACTTTTCGGAAAGACGCAGGGCTGGGTGCAGATGTGGTTGGCACCTGTTCACACGCTGGTAAACGTTGATAGAACTCATCACGGGAGATTTCAACAATATCAATAAAACTCTGACCGCATAAATTAATATAAAGCGGTACGATGGAGATTCCTAATGTCTCTGCAATACCATCCGGCAAATCACATGCGCTGTCAGTCACAATTCGTATCATTTTCTTACCCTCATTGCCATATCAAGAATTCATTAAATGTTTTACTGATGAAAAGTATGTTTATCAGCTGGTTCGTATCCTGGGTTGTTTTCTAATTGATTTTTCAAATATTGATCAATAACATCGCTAATTAAACCACTTGCTCCAGTTACCACTGCAATACCATTTGATTTAAATAGGTCCTTGGCCTTGCCGCCCATTCCCCCGGAAATTACCAAATCTACTTTTTGTTCAGCCAGAAAAGTGGGTACTTCACCTGGTTGGTGAAGTTCAACAAATGGGTTTGCAACAATCGTGGTTTCATTTACTGACTGATTGTCAATATCTACGATCATAAAAAATGGTGTATGACCAAAATGATCAAAAATCTCAGCGTCTATTCCTGAATCTGAATTACTTGTCAATGCTATGCGCATACAATCCTCCTGGTGAATCATTGCTAATAAAAGCATACTATGATTCTATTTGATTTACATATATACTTGCAACTTTTTTTCCATGACTACGTATTTAACCATAGATAAGGAGATAATCTTATGAACAATGATAGAAAATTAACCCGTAGTCAGAATGATCGCATGATTGCTGGTGTTTGTAGTGGTATTGGGGAATATCTTGATCTGGACCCAACAATCGTACGACTGGTATTTGTTGTCCTCCTGTTTTTGGGTGGTCATGGCTTATTAATTTATTTTATTCTCCTCATAATTATGCCAATTGAACCAATCGCAACACAAGATACAGCTCTGCCTACAACAAAAGTGGAAGAGTAAAATCGTTCAAAAACATCCCCCTCAATTGAGGGGGATGTTTGTTTAAAGTCAAAAGGATTATTCTCCTAATAAGGAAGCAAGATCAAAGCGCAGGATTCTGTTTTTCGAACCATCCGTGACTAGGATGTTGTTATTCGAATCAATTGCAACGCCAGAAGCCAATCCGAAACCATCCAGATCAGCACTATAGTCACCCCACAAACGAATGATCTCACCAGCATTTGTGAATTGTATGATACGAGGTCCTTCAGGATCAGTGATGAAAATATCTCCCAGATTAGAAATGGCAATAAACGGTTTGTTTTCTAACGATTGTCCATACCAACCGGCTACATCCCAATAATAATCCAAAGTATACAAATCTGTGATATTGCTTGCTGTAAAGACCTGTATTCGCTGATTCCAGGTATCTGTGACAAATACTTTACCATCTTTATCAACTGCAACGCCTACCGGTTCATCAAATTCACCAGGGGAAAATCCATAAATACCAAACTGATTTATATATACACCATCAGCATCAAAAATCACAATGCGCTTATTTCCGGTATCAGCTACATAGACAAATCCATCTTCATCTACCGCAATATCACGCGGTCCCCAGAAAGCATCCCCTGTTTCAGCCTGCCCGAAATATCCCCAAGTCGTCAGGAATTTTCCATGAGCATCAAATTTCTGCACTCGGTGATTCCAGGTATCCGTGACATAAACTGATCCATCAGGTCCAACGGCAACTCCCCAGGGCTCATTAAAGTATCCAACTGCTGCTTCTGCTTCATTTCCGCTAAAGCTTCCCCAAGCTTCAATAAAACTGCCATCAGCATTAAAATGTTGAATGCGATGATTCTGTGAATCCGCCACATAAATGCTATCATCCGCTGCGATTGCAATATCTCTGGGAGCACTGAATTGTCCAGGCTCGCTTCCGGAAAATCCAAATGAAGAGGATGCCGTGAAATTGACATAGTAGTTCTCATACGGATCAACAACTTCCTCAAGTACATTTTCCGGGATGACTCCATAATCCCAAATTTGGGCTGCGATATCTTTCCGAATAAAAAACTTCATCTTACTGGAAGGTTCCCATTGCTCTAATGTCAGATTGATATTGCCGGTAGCTTCTGCATAATCTGTATAATCGCGGTTCAACCAAATATTGAAGATGCCGCGAATCGTATTCCGATTGGTCAAAATCTCACCCAGTTTCTCTTTGGATAAATTCCAATAATCCTGATTTGGCCACCATAATCGCATATACGAATATTCGATATAGTTATTTTTGATAATCGGTCCCAGATTGTTCATTGTGGAATCACCAGCAGCAATTAATGGTTTCTGTCCAACTTCACGGCTGGGTTGATCAGCGTAATACAATTTATTTGGATAATCACGCAAATACCACCAATACGGGTAATTTACATCATTATCATAGGCCACATCAAGATCTTTGCCTCCTGTGATACGTCGGGATATTTCTTCAATTTGCGAAAATACTTCTTTAGGTCCACTGGCAGCATGCGCATAAACAAGATATTCTTTAGCATTGTCATAGTTAATAAACGATGACATATAACTTGCCCGTACAGTTTGCCCAACAGCCAAAACCAGGAAAACCAAAAGAACAGTTTTACCAATTGCCAGGTTTGAATCCGACAGTTTACGATAAACAATCGCCCCCATAGATATTAATAACAAAACCAGCGCGAACAAGAAATGATAAGTGGCATCTAATTGATCAATTTCCTTACCGGAAAATGGTAATGTCTCCTGTATCAGTGCATTTAAAGAGGCGAAAGCAGCGTAAATTGCTACCACAATGATTAGCAAATTTTGCCAGCCTGCTGTTTTTTTCAAATATGTCCAATCATATGTTTCGATAAAATAACCAATACCCCAGCCGGCAGTTAAAATCATTGGCAAAGCAATATGAACCGTTATCCAGGGCATTTTTTCGCCAGCAATACTGTATGCGATCAAACTGAGTATTGTCCAATACACTAGAAGCGCTAATGTGGGTACGCGCTGAGTTTCATCCGGATTAATCAATTCCTTTTGTGCAGCAGGTGCAGTACCCGGAAAGCTACTAAACAGACGTTTTGAAAGTCCAATAACAAATGCCATGATTACGCCAATTGCCGGCAAAAATTCATAAATGGGAATCTGCACAAGCGCATAATAATATAGGGGTTGACCACCTCTTTGCACATTCTGTTGTGATAGCCAGTAACCTAATCCGCCTGAGTATCCCGACAAAAATCCAGCAGGTGCATTTGTAAAAAAGGCTGTGTAAAAAATGATCGAAATTGTGAAAAATATAATGGCATTAATCAACCATTTCCTGGAATCCCACAAGGCACCAACAACACTTGAAATGATGATCAATACACCGACCACGATCAAAATATGAATTTGTCCTTCAGTGATATGACCTGCTGCAGACGTATAATCCCTCGGATCCCAACCCACTAATTGAATTACAAATGCAGCCAAGGTGGGAAGAACCAACAAACCTTGCAGCATTAGCAAATTAAATGCACGGATTTCTTTCAATCTGGACATACCAAACTGCAGGAATAGAATCATTATTGCTGCAAAAGCAGCAACAACACCTATCGCAAGCGCTATTGCACTAATGTATCTGGTAATTGTCCATTGATCGATTGATGTAGTTGATTCCGTTACAATCTCCACTGTTTCAGTCACTGTTTCAGCCACTGTTTCTGTCAGGGAGTCAACCGAAGGAGAAACATGTGATTCATAATATCCTGCACCGAATACAAGAGCAAACATCAGAATGATAAATATCACAAGATATAGAAATTGCTGTTTCTGTTCCGGATGTTCCCATTTTTTTCTTAAAACTTGCTCAACAAATAATACAAATACAAATATGAGGGTCATGGCTATGAAAATATAGGAGGTTTCCTTGATTGTAAAATGTAATGCCGTGCTAATGGTTAATAGGATTAAAGAAAAGGACTCACCTTTATCTAAATAACGCAATATCGCATAGAGAGAGATCACCCCGATTAATTCTAAAAATGCTTCATTACGCGTATAACGCCCATAATATAGCATGAAGGGGGAGATCAGGAACATAAATGAGGCAACCAGTGCACCAATTCTTCCCAGGTATCTGCGGAACGCAAACATCACAAAAATAATCGCAGCCACTGAACAAAATGCTGCTGGTACCCTGGAGGAGAAATCAGAATCACCAAAGATGAAGTAAGACAAAGCAACCAGATGGAACTGAAGAGGTCCATGTGTAACCGGATCATGAACATAACCCCTGCCCTGAAATAAATCCCAGGATGGAATAACGTGGTTTATTTCATCATGGCTCATTACTCGTTCACCTAAGATGGTGAAACGGCTTACAAAAGCCAGTAGAATAATCAGTATAATGATGACAACTTCAACATTAAACTCGGGGATATATGATCGAATCGGTTTTTGCAGCCAGGAAGCATTTTTTGTTTCTGTTTCCATATTATCTATCCAGTTTATTATTTTATTTGGTATTTACACACAAAGTTGAATAAAATTGACTATACTTGAAAGTTAATTTTCTGACAAGGCTACTGCCTTGCCTGAAAAAGAAAAATAAACTTTCATATCGATTCTGATTGACGATACAGTAAACCAACCCTATACTTGTATCAATATTTTATCTGATTTGTGTACAATTAATCAATGTTGAGGAGATTTACATGCCTGCAAAACCATTACGCTATCTCATGTTTGGATTGCTCTATTTTGCACAAGGCTCTATCATGAGTTATTTTACATCATTAAATGCACTTTATCTGCAGGGCTTTCAATTATCAATGGCTGAAATTGGATGGATTGGTGCAATCGCCATGACACCATTCATATTGAAAATATTTTTTGGGATGATATCAGATCGATTTAATCTATTCAAAATGGGGCATCGCAAGCCATACATAATCATGGGGCTAATCCTTCAATCGATTGCTTGTTTTCTTGTACCGTTGGTAAATCCAGCTTCTCAATACATTATGTTTATCTTTTTTGCATTTTTCATGATGTCTGCGATGGCATTGTACGATACTTGTACGGATGGATTAGCATTGGATATCACACCCAAAGCAGAAGAAGGAACCATTCAGGGGGTTATGGTTGCCGGACGGGCACTGGGCGTTGTTATTGTTTCCGGCGTCATTGGCGTTGTCGCACAAAATATCTCATGGAATGCGGTCTTCTGGCTTTTGGGCATCCTGCCGCTACTACCTCTATTCATTGTTCTGGGCATTAAAGAAGAACCTCGTAAAGCTGAACACGCCTTTGAATGGAAGGCGTTTGGGGCGTTCAAAAAGAAAAAAATCATTATGTTAGGGTTATTGGGCGCCTTGTACTCCCTGATTATTTACGGTGCAAACCAAAATGTTAATCCATTTCTTGTAGAGAATTTCCATTTCAACTTAGCCACAGCCGGATTGATGTCCACTGTTTGGGGAATCGGTGTTGTTATTGGTGGTATTGCCGGTGGTAAACTCACTGATAAAATTGGCCAACGTGTGGCTGTTCGTGTGGCAATATATACCTCAATGATTGCCATCATTGGTTTGGCATTGATTACCACATCTACGCTTGCATGGATTCTGGTATTTATCTTCGGCCTCGCTTTTGGGTATTACGAAACGATTTATTTTGCTTTATCAATGGATTTAAGTGACCCAAAAATTGCAGCATCTATGTTTTCCTTACTTATGGCAGTCGCAAATATTGGAACTGCCATTGGATTACCATTAAGTGGTTCTCTGGCGGTGGGTATCGGGTATCGTCCAACATTTATCTTACTAGCTTTGATTAATTTGGCTGCCTTACCCATGCTGCCTGTCATTTTCAAAGAAAAAAAAGTTGTGGGAGAGGGGTAAATCATGAAAAGTATTTGCTTTGATTGGGGAAATACATTGATGTTGGATCTTCCTCAATTTGATGGTCCAATGAAAGATTGGCCTCAAGTTGAATGTGTACCCGGTGTTGCTGAATCACTTGAACAACTCAGTCAGGAATATAAACTTTATGTTGCCACAAATGCTTCAGAATCAACTGCAGAAGATGTTCACAAAGCTCTGGAGCGAGTGGGCATTGCAAAATACATAACCAAGGTATTCACGCGAAATGAATTAAAAGCCAAAAAGCCGTATCTAAAATTTTTCTATCAACTAATTAAAAAAGTCGGTGATCCTGGTTTAATCTTCATTGGCGATGATTATCAAAATGATATTCTAGGGGCCGTGAATGCAGGTTTAATCACGATATGGTATAACCCAGTTTTTGCAGCGGCACCAGCTCATATGCCCGTTCATGATGCTGAATTTTCACATTTTTCAAAACTAATTGAGGTGCTTGAGAATCCAATTTTACCCAGTATGCAAACTTGTCAATTTTGGATGATGGAACAACCCGCCAGCCATGGCTTGCAAATGCACTGCCGAACCGTTTCAGCCATAGCTTATCAATTATCCCTTTGGTGCAATGAAAATGGAACCAGTGTTGATCCAATATTGGTGCAGCGGGCAGCATTTTTGCATGATCTTGGCAAACTTATCCAGGTGGATGAATCTATCCATCATGGTGAAATTGCCAGCAAAATACTAACTAAAAAAGGATTCCCTCAATTGGCAAGTATCGTAGAAAAACATCCTCTTTTATGTTTGAAAAGTGAAATACAAAATCCATCTACGATTGCAGAGAAACTTGTTTATCTGGCTGATAAATACGTTGAAGGCTGTAGAATCATCCCTTTAGAGGAACGCATCGCACAATTAGCAGTGCGGTATCCCAAAGAAGAAGGACAAATCAGAGAAATAAAGCTCGAACTCTTGCAGCTTCAAAATGAATGTTGTGATTGGATGGGCTTTACCCCAAATGAAATTCTCTATCAAATTCAACAAGCATTGAAATAAAGCAAAATGGGCTGAGATAAATCTCAGCCCATTTTGCTTTATTGTGTCAGATTAAAATAATTGTAAATCGCTCTGGAAAGATCGGCAAATATAATATTTGCCGGATCATAAATCAATTGCACTGGCTGATACATGAATATCACCACCACATAATCCCCTCCTGAAGAAAAAACAATACCAGCATCACCCATGGTATGCAAATAGCCATCTCCTTCAGTAATCCAACCATGTTTATGCGCAAATTCCACACCGGAAGGCAAACCAGCCTGGGTCAATGCCAAAATATCATTCAAAGTAAGATAATCTATCATTTGCTGGCATTCAGCTTGCGTGATCGTCTCAGGAAACACTGCGCGTAATGTTCCACCATTTTTTTCTGCACAATAATAGATATCCGCTAATAGCATGCCCATATCCAACGGTGTAGTCTGATTGTAAGGATCAGGATCTGTATTTATATCTTCTCGAGAATTTGCGGGCGTTTCATACCGTCTTAATAAGGGAGCCAAAAAATAAAAATGACCCGCCAGAAAAGTATTATTTAGTCCCAATGTTTTCATATCATCAGTGACGTAAATGGGACCTAATGTCTGGTCAAGGACAGTTTGCATTAATGTATCAGCCGGATCATTTTTTGACTGCTCAATCATTAATTCTATCAAAGCAGTGATGTGATCTGGCATTGGTTCAGGGCCTCGTTCATAAACAGAAACCAAAATCGGTATTTTGATTGTGCTGGCAGCAGTAAATGATATATTGGGTTCCAGGTTCTGCCCTAATTCATATGCCAACTGTACTTCCTCGCCTGAAGACAGGTCAAGCAAATAGATTTCCGTCAGCCCATCAAATCCAGATAAATCAATGATTTGCTGTAATTGCACCTTAAGTAAACTCATTGCCGGGCGTCCGGAATCAATAGAACGATAGGTCAGATTCACGACTCTGGAACTTGAAGATTGTAATGCATCTTCAATCAATATCACTGCACGGTCAATATCCAATGATCTCCCCGGATCACCCTCTACAAACTCAGTTGTGCCAGGTATCGGCATAGCAGCCTGGGCTGCGCGATCATAGCGCGTTGAAATTTCTGTTGTCAAAAATACGCGCAGGCGCTCTTCTGACATACTGGCCCGTAATGGAATCTCAATGGGATCAGGGTAGGTATTCCACAAATAATTCCAGAATTCACTCCAAAATGGTTGTGTAGTCCGAGCGGCACTGGCAGCTGCCAACATACCCTCCAGGTCTAATTCAAACCCTGCAGTGGAAGGTCTCATATGAATTATGGCATCATCATATAGCAATTCAACCGGGATACCATAAGCTTTAATCAATCGCTCGGCTGATTCATCTTGAGATAATCCACCAACCGGAACACCTGCAATGGTCATTCCTTTTGGATAGGAATTTCTCACACGGCTGTATTGAATCAATTGTAAACCGGTAATTAATATCGTGATTGAAATTAATATTAATGAAAACCAGCGAGAGAAAAGAACAAATCCTTTTCGATTCATAAAAAAAACCTCTTAATTAAAACGTTGCAGGACGATTGTACCAAATTTCCACACATCTGACGGAATCTCTTTTCTTTTGTTAAATATGTTTTTGGGGTGCATTTTTATCAATTGCTGGTAAAATTGACTGCGTGGAATATTAAAATGAAATGGAACCATATCTTATGCAAAAAAAAGAAAACAAATAATCCCGGAGGTTCACTTTGAAAAAAGCAGTAATTACAGGCATTACAGGTCAGGATGGCTCCTACCTGGCAGAACTTCTGCTTTCCAAAGGGTATGAAGTTCATGGATTAATACGACGTGCCAGTACATTCAATACCATGCGGATTGATCATATTTATCACGATCCACATCAAAACGGTAAAGATGTACAACTTTACCTGCATTATGGCGATATCACTGTTGATGAAACCTTGTTGGATCTGGTCTATAATATCCGGCCGGATGAGGTTTATCATCTGGCTGCACAGAGCCATGTGCGTGTCAGTTTTGATATGCCAGAATATACAGGCGATGTGACTGGTCTGGGTACAACCAGAATTCTGGATGCAATCCGCAAAAGCGGTGTTAATACCCGTTTTTATCAGGCTTCATCCAGTGAAATGTTTGGTGGCGCTACACCTCCTCAAAATGAAGATACACCTTTTGAACCACGCAGCCCATATGCTGCCGCAAAGGTATATGCTTACTGGATTACACGCAACTACCGCGAAGCATACGATATGTTCGCCGGAAACGGAATTTTATTCAACCATGAATCACCGCGCCGCGGTGAAACATTCGTCACCCGCAAAATCACACGTGCACTTGCATCCATTAAAGCCGGAAAACAAAAACATTTGTATCTTGGTAATCTGGATTCAAAGCGCGATTGGGGATATGCCCCAGAATATGTTGAAGCCATGTGGATAATGCTGCAGCAGGAAAAAGCCGATGATTTTGTCATAGGTACTGGCGAATCACATACAATCCGCGAATTTTTGGATGAGGCTTTCGGATATGCAAATATGGATTGGCAGGACTACGTACGAATTGATCCACGCTACTTCCGTCCTACCGAAGTAGATTATTTACTTTCAGACCCTTCAAAATCAGAAAATGAACTCAAATGGAAACCTCGTGTTTGCTTCAAGGAACTGGTTCGTATTATGGTTGATGCTGACCTTGAATATTTTGGAATGGAATCCCCGGGCGAAGGCAAGCAGATTATAAAGACCAAATTTGATGGCTGGCACAAATGGGAATCCCAGGTCATCAGTATGAATGGCTAAGAGAATCAAAACCGCAGAGTAAAATCTGCGGTTTTTTATTGATATCGTTGATAAAGTGATAGTACCATATCAGCATACGTGTATCCCATATCACGCGGACCATAATTTCGTAGTGCCTCACGCAAATCACCATCATTATGCTCAATCAAGCCAGACAGATATTGGCTGCCAAAAGTCACATTGTAAACCGGATCATATAATTTGCTCATACTTGGGCGATTTGCAAAACATGGACCATTAATACATTGAAATTGACTCGCAATACCATCGCGTGGCATGACCTGCATCAACCCCACTGCCCCGCTTTTTGACAACGCATCCGCATTCCCTGCAGACTCCGTCTCTATCACTGCTGCAATCAATAATGGATCCATTTCATGTTGATACGCAGTATGCACAATAAGCTCACACCAATCACTTACAGTGTCTTTTATTTCATTATTCTTTAGACATTTATCCACTACTGCACGCTGACCTGCTTGTTGAATTGCCGATGCATCTTCTTCTCCGACAGCATTAAAATACCCGCCTATAAATATGGATGAACCAATTATTATCAGACTACCTGTTATTATCCCAACGACGATCAACCAACGTGGATGCAATATAAAACCCTCAACGATAAGAATTAACACATTATAGCACTTATGTTCTATTTTTTCAAATAGAAAAACCAGCCTGTTGCCAGACTGGTCAAATTATTTTTCCTTCCATATTAATTCAAAAAATTCCAGGGATTTACTTTTCCGTACTCATCACTGCGTAATTCAAAATGCAAATGAGGCCCGGATGAATTGCCTGTAGAGCCCATTAAAGCAATGATTTGACTCTGATACACATTCGTGCCACAGGCAACTTTATAGGAGTCCAGATGAGCATATAAGGTCTGCCAACCATTGCCATGATCAATAACAACCACATTACCGTATCCCCAATCATTCCAGCCAGCATAAACCACAACCCCACTATCCGCTGCAAAAATGGCATGTCCAAAGTCACCTGCAACATCAATACCGAAGTGATTGGTCTCAGGAGACCAGTCAAAACCGGATAAATATCGCTCCACCGCCGGCCAAAGAAAAGTACCTGTACCAATTGGTCCATCATATACTTCACCGCAATATCCAGAGCCAAATATTTTGGCGACTGCCGGATCATCACGCGTAATTCGCGGAGCGCTCCAGGAAATAAACTCACGAGTGCCACCGGGAATAATCAACCAGGTACCAACCTCAATATTTGGAAACGCATAATCGCCAATGGTCTCCTCGGATAAGCGGTTGCCCTCATAGGTCAGAATATCATCTATGGTTACCCCGAAGTACTCTGCCACACCGTTTAGACCATCTCCTGCATGCCAATCATAATATACGCCATTCACAGGCAAAATATTGAGCGTTTGTTCTGGCACCAAATTATGCGGATCATCTGCCAATATGTATTGATTCCCCCATAGAATGGTTTCCGGATCCAAATTAAATTTTTCAGCAATACCAAAAATCGTATCCCCTGCCTGAACTTCATATTCAATCACATCATAGCGCGGCCTTTCCGGAATAATTGTGTGCATATCCGAGATACGCGTTATCCCTGTATGATTCTCACTAACATATGCATCATTATTAATCTCAGGAACAACCACAGTAGCGTCAGCAAGAGATGCAGCCTGCGCCACACCTGCCTGATTTAAGGTTTGTTCAGGTAAATAGTATTTCCCCATTACCCAAACTACCATTAACAACAATGCAAAAAACAGTATGCCGGCACCAGCTTTCATGGTTATTTCCCCCAGCCCAATACGCAATAAACCATCCCAAGCCATACCCATTATTTCAGCAAATGGATATGATTTCTTTGGGTTGTTGTTTACTAGGGATTGAGGGAATTTTTCAATCTGATCATTTTGTGGATCAGTATTTTGATCTGTCATAGTTATCCTCATCAGCCATGTTATCATATGCAATTTATAAGGTCAAGCAAGCAAATTTGTAAAAAAAGCCAGTTTTATGGGTGGCGCGGTATAATTAACAAGAAATTTATCTATCCTAGAGGCACTTTTGACAAAAGAAATTGAATTCAACATTGGAAAATTATTATTACAACAAAATAAAAAATTGATGGTTGCTGAATCCTGTACCGGTGGATTAATTGGACACCGGGTTACCAATGTGCCAGGGTCATCTGAATACTATTTAGGAAGCATCACCGCCTATGCATATGAAGCCAAGGAATCTTTATTAGGTGTAAATAATGAGACCTTAATGAGATATGGTGCTGTGAGCCGTGAAACAGTAATTGAAATGGCTTATGGCATTCGCAAATCATTATCCGGTCATTTCTCCATGGATGAATTGCTTGGCCTATCAGTGAGTGGTATTGCCGGTCCTGGTGGTGGAATGCCCGGCAAACCTGTGGGTTTAGTTTGGTTCGGACTCTCTACGCCAGAAGCTGACCATGCCTGGAAATTCATTTGGGATGGTGATCGCATTGAAAACAAGACAGTTTCAGCTCAACAAGGACTTCAAATCATTCATGATTATCTGAATGGAATAATCAACCCGGAATCTTATTAAACTTATTGGGGTTAAATGCGTATATAGATGTAAGTCATAAACGCAGGGATTGATATGAAAAAAGTACTGATTTTTACAGTTGATGCTGGATACGGCCACCGAAGCGCAGCAAATGCCATTCAAGAGGCATTGGAAATTCGCTATGGTAATGAATGCGAAGTTCTCATTAGCAATCCATTGGAGGATGAACGTACACCAACTTTCCTTCGTGAAACACAATATGATTACGATAAAATCGTCAACAATATGCCGGATTTATATCGGGTTGCTTTTGCAATTAGTGATGCCAAAGTCACTACGGCATTAACTGAAAGTGTGGTTACCGTACTGATTTTTGAAGGCATGCGCGATATTATCCGCAGTGTTCAACCCGATGTGATTATTTCGACTTATCCGCTATATCAAGTACCAACACATATTGTCAAGACAGTCTATGGATTGGATATTCCCTATTACACAGTGATCACTGATCTGGCATCCATTCATCAATTCTGGTTTTCCGACCTCGTACAAGGCTGTATGGTCGCCAATGACATTGTCTATCAGAAAGCTATCCAAAACCGCATGACACCTGAAAAATTGCATATCACAGGTATTCCGGTACACCCATCCATCACCATGGAAAAACGGTCCAAACAGCAACTGCGCATTGAATTAGGTTTAAATCCTGATTTACCTACATTTCTTTTTGTTGGCAGTAAAAGAGTAGAGAGACTGGAAGAGACAATTCACATATTCAATCATTATGGAAAAGAAATGCAAATGATCGTTGCCTGCGGAAATAATCGCGAATTATATGATTCGTTATCTGAAAACGAATGGCATCAACCACATCTTCTCTATGATTTTGTCGATAACATGCCGGAATTAATGAATGCATCAGATGCCATCATTTGTAAAGCAGGCGGATTAATCACAACGGAATCCTTGGCAAGTGGATTGCCAATTATGATTACGGAAGTAATCCCTGGGCAGGAAACAGGAAATGCAAAACTGATCGAAGAAAATGAAGCCGGATTTTGGGTACATGATACCCTAGGCACATTAGAAGCATTGCACCATTGGATGAAGGATGATCGTGCGCTTATGAAAATGCATGCTCAAAATGCAAAAAAAATCGGTAAAGGAGATGCAGCCTTTACCATTGCGGATTTTATTATGCAGGCCCCACCTGTAACCAAAACAGAACGCAAAATACCAACGCCTAAATTAGTGGAATGGTTTGCCAATAATCATATCAATTGGGATTCATAAAAAAACGAGCTGTCGCAAAGGACAGCTCGTTTCAATTTTGGTATTAACTATTTACCAAGGCGGTCTCTTTCTTCCTGGGCAATACTCGGTTCCAGTTTTACAAATAGTGGACCAGGCTGGTTAAGTTTTCCACCTGCCTTCAATTGGCTGGGTTCCCATTTTCCCGTGGCTTTCGCGGGATCATAACGTAATACAGAACGTGACCCTAAATCATCCGATACTTCATCGACTCTTTGATCGCCAAAAATAGGTTCATCATAGCCAAAGAAAGTGTGCAGTTTCTCGCATGTAAAGGGCAGGAATGGTGAAAACATTATCTTCAAGGAATCAATCGCCTTCAAAGCTGTGTAAACAATGCGGGCTGCCTCAGCTTTATCTTCTTTAATCACTTTCCAGGGCGCAGTTTGATCCAGATATTTATTGACTTCGGTAGCCAGTCGCATAGCTTCTCCCAATGCGGCTCGAAGATGAACTTGTTCTATTTCTTCACCTACCACATGGAAACCTTCTTCAATTGTCTGAAGTAGTTCACTGTCCATGGGCTGCAATTTTCCAGGATCCGGCACAATGCCTTCCCAATGTTTATACGTAAATGAAAGAATTCGATTGGCCAGGTTTCCCCAAGTTGCCACAAGCTCATTGTTATTGCGTGCAACAAATTCATCCCAATCCCAATCAGTATCTTTTGCTTCCGGCATATTTACAGTTAAATAATAGCGCAACGGATCAGGATCATAGCGGGTCAGAAAATCCAGCCCATAAACTGCCCAATTCCGGCTGCCGGAAATCTTCTGCTTTTCCAGATTCATAAATTCATTGGCTGGCACATCATATGGCAGCACAAAATGTTCGGGGTTGGCACTTCCCATCAGTTCATCGAACTTGGCTTTAGCACCTAATAATTCCGCCGGCCAAATAATGGCATGAAAAGGAATATTGTCTTTGCCAATAAAGTAATATGCACGTGCATCCGGATTGGTCCACCATTTGCGCCATGCATCCGCTTGCCCATTGGCTTTACTCCACTCAATCGTTGAGGACAAATAGCCAATAACCGCTTCAAACCAGACATATAGGCATTTTCCCTCTGCATCCTCGTCGGGTACAGGGATTCCCCATTCCAAATCACGTGTAATCGGACGACCATGTAACGCATTGGCCTGAATTTGTCCCAATGATTGACGAATTACATTTGGACGCCAATAATGCTTACGTGTTTCTAAAAAGGATACAACCTTATCCTGAATCTTACCCAAATCAAGGTAATAATGTTCAGTGTTTTTTAATTCTGGCGTTGAGCCATCAATTTTGGAACGCGGATCAAGCAACTTTCCCGCTTCCAATAAACTACCGCATTTATCACACTGATCACTGCGCGCATTATCGTATCCACAAATATAACAGGTGCCTTCCACATAGCGATCCGGCAGGAATTTCTCCTGTGCAGGTGAATACCATTGTGGCTGCACTTCTTTATACAGGAAACCTGTTTCCTTTAATGCCAGAAACATTTTCTGTGAAACATCAAAATGGTTTGTTGTATGCGTGCTGGAAAAGTTATCATAATGCAAGCCAACTTGCTGGAATAAATCAATGAATCCATTATGAAAGCGAGTATAGATTTCTAGAGGTGTAACACCTTCTGCGTCAGCTCGAACAGTAATTGGCGTTCCATGCGAATCTGAACCGGAAACCATCAATACATCGCGTCCCCGCAAACGTTGATATCGAGAAAATATATCTGCGGGCAAGTATGCTCCGGTTAAATTCCCAACATGGATTGGCGCATTCGCATAAGGCCAAGCAACTGCTACCAAGACTGGATCTGCCATTTTTTTCACCTCAATTATTTGAATCTGCGGTGATTGTAACATGGATTAGAGCGATTCGACCAGCACGTGATTGATGACTAATTCAGGATTAATGTACGTTGCTTTATTGTAGTACCTGCAATACAATCCACTAGCAAAAAATCTGAAAAGGATGCGGAAACTCCATTTTTATATGAACAACAAAGCAATTTCATTTTTCCGACAATTCCCAACACAATTTTGGCTGCTTATTATTGGGCTTTTTATATACATGACAGGTTCAGGTTTTATCTGGCCTTTCATTGCTATCTATATGGGAGATAAATTAAACATCAGTTTATCGATGGTCTCCGCCATTTTAACCTTGCGTGCTGGGGCAACTTTGTTTTCCTCTTTTTTTATTGGACCTGTAACAGATAAAGCAGGCAGGAAAATTGTCCTGATTATCAGTTTGTTTTTTGGTGCAATTTCGTTTTTCTTTTTGGATTATGCAAATACTCTTTTTGTTTTTGCCATATTAATGATCGGTTGGGGTGCTACTCAGCCATTAATTCGCATCAGCTCCCAAGCCATGATTGCAGATATGGTTCCCCCGGAAAATCGATTAAGTGCCTACTCATTACAACGTATTAGCATGAATGTAGGTGTTGCATTCGGGCCAGTGATTGGTGGATATCTGGCGAAGATTTCGTACTCATTTACCTTTTATATTGCGGCAATATGCTTTGTTTCTGTTGCTGTCATGATGATGCTCTTTATCAAAGAGACCCTATCTACGCAAACCCGTCTCCTGAATCAAAAAAACAGCCCCTCAATGGGTATAAAATCAGTATTCCATGACAAAGTATTTATCTGGTTTTCAGTGGGTATTTTGGTTGTATCAACAATGTCCTCCCAGGTTTTTGTTTTATTATCCAGTTTTCTAAAACAGAATTTTAGTATCTCTGAAACACAATCCGGGCAATTGATGGCGATCAATGCGTTGATGATCATTTCCCTCCAGTTTTTCATCAGCAGGAAAATTAAAAATCAACACCCGATGTGGCTCATGGTTATCGGCGCAGCTTTATATATTGCTGGTGTAAGCAGCATCGCGCTTGGAACTCAATACTGGCATTTTGCAATTTGTATGGTGATATTAACCTGTGGAGAATTGGTAATTGCACCAACCGCAACAACCTTCACAGCAAACCATGCGCCAGATCACATTCGCGGTAGCTATATGAGTATTTTTGGTTTGGCAAATGGAGTTGGATACGGCATGGGACCAGTGATTGGTGCCCTATTCAATGACAATATCTCACCCTCAGCCACTTGGTATGGCAGTGGATTGGTAGGGATTATTTCAGTCATTATCTTCATAGTACTGAGTAGAAAATATAATCCAAATAATCTTCAGACCAAATGTAATGACAATTCATGAATTGCCATTACATTTGATTATTTCAAAGAAACAGCCGCTGCTTAGCGGCTGAACATTTTTTTTCTGCGCCACCGAATAATCGGCGCGACAATCTTACGGATAAGATATTTAATCATAATTAGCGAGAACCAACTCCCCCCGTCTCGACGGTGTACCCGAACCATCTCTGGCCAACAGCGGTCATCCTCTGCAACGGTTTTCGTATCCCCATGCAAGCGAAAATTTGCCCATAGTTTTTGCACATACTTTACCTCGCTGATATTTGCCAAGCGTACCCATAAATCATAATCCATGGCGAAGTAAAATGACGGGTCCAACGGGGCTACTTTGCGCCAAAGATCAGCCCTGAAAAACGCAGACTGTTGGCAAATATGTACATATCCGTTACGTAAACGCTGATAATCGGTTTGCCGTGAAGGAAACTGCCCAATGATGCGGTTTTCTGTATCAATGAAATTGCCGTCACCATACAATAAGCCGACTTCAGGGTGTTCTTCCAAATAGATCACCGCTTCTTTGATTGCTCCAGGTTCATAAGTGTCATCAGAGTTCAGCCAGGCCAACACTTCCCCACTCGCTTTGGCAAAGCCTTTATTTATAGCATCCGTCTGGCCTAAATCTTTTTCGGATATCCAATACGCCAGACGATCCTCATATTTGCGGATAATATCCACACTGCCATCGTCTGATCCCCCGTCAATAATGATATATTCCAGATCATCATAATCCTGGTTTAAAACAGATTGGATGGTTCTCTCCAGAAATTTTGCTTGATTAAATGATGGGGTAACAATTGTGACACGCATGAATCTATATCCTATAATATGATTTTGGCTGGTAATTGTAACGCAGCTTCCCTGTTTTCCAAAGGGAAGCTGCTAGTATGAGGTAAATCGGTTAATTATGGAATTTCCTGGCGAAGATCATAAATAATATAATCACCTGATTCAGCAAATACGGTGTAATGATTTTCCAATACGGCTTTTAGTGCTGGCTGACGATCAAGCTCACTGAAAAGGGTTACAACAAAGTAATCCTTGCCATTCACGCGCTCATTGAACAAATCCTGGAACTCAAATGTTTGACCGGTTTCAGCCAGGAAATTGAAATCAGCAGAGGTACCCCAATTGGTGGGTGTAATCCAGCTCCAATACGACAATCGATAGCCATAATCATGTGCCAAAGAAACCACAGGCGCACCGTTTCCAATCGTCTCTCCGATTTCAGTCCAGATTTTTATCTCGGAATGATAGTCAATACGCTTCAAATGAACCCGTACATCCCACAAATAGAGCACGGAAGCAAACAACAACAATCCATAAACCACGACATGAGACAACCATTTATGGTCGATCAGTTTTTCGAAGATACCAGCACCTGCCGCCGCCAGGCCGACAGCCACCATGGCGATCAATGGCAAATGGTAATAATCATGCGTGGCAAAATGATGGGACAAAGCCATACCATTCAGGAAATAACCCGCCCAAACACCTAGCAGCATACTTCGTATGGGTTTGGAGGATATCAACAACGTTGCAATGGCAGCCGCGATAAACCATTCAAAACTGGTTACACTGCTGATCAGGCTTTTCCACTGCAAATAAAACACAGGATCTAACCATTTTTCAGGAAAAAACCGTCCGGCAAATTGATCGGCCAAGCGACCAACTACATAGACACCATAAAAGTGATAACAGGCGTACGGAAAAATGGACAGAAAACCTGCCAGCCAAACTTTGGGGTCCTTCCAGATTTTCTTTATACCTACACCAAAGAGTAATAAGCCAATCCAGGCACCGGCAACATAAAATACTGCTACTGCTTTTATAAAAATCGCCAATCCACTTAAAACACCAGCTACTATAGTAGCTTTCCAGGTTCGCAGCCTTTGCCAGCGCGCAATCCCCCACCAGGCAAAAACAATCATGGATACCATCAACGGATCAGGTTGGAATGATCGGCTAGCTATTGCTCCATACGGTAAAAATAGATAAAACATCAAAGCAATTAATGCCGGCCTGAATCCAAATAATTCCATACATAGTAATAACATGGCAATACCGCCTGCTGACCAGAACAAAATGGAAAGCAAACGCGGAATCCAGAATAAATCTGTGCCGGCAATACGATACCCCATCGCGGTTAATGCTTCCATGATTTGTGGTTCAATAAAACCTTCTGCATGCCACTGCTGCACAGCCATATCCTGCTGCCATTCGGGGTAATCCGCATTGTTTTCATAATACATTCCGCGCGCGATCAGATAGGAATGCATCTGCCGTGTGGGATGAAAATCAAAGGGATAATCTGTGATGTCATAAATACGAATACCCAATCCGGCGATCATGATAACAACAACAGTCAGGATAGCTGCGATTTTGTTGATTGTTGTCTTTTTTTTGCTTACTTGATCCATAAAATCCTTCTACTCAACCAGCATATCACTCAGAGACAGGATGCATTAAATCATAAATCATATATCCATCTCCCTGTGCATATAATGGATATTTCGCTTGCAGTATTTGTTCCAAAACCGGCTGATCCCCCAATTCCTGGAATGCAGTAATCAGGAAATAATCAGCACCATCCGTTTGTTCGTTAAAATAAGTCTGTGTTTCCAAATCGGCATTCCCGGCCAGTGTGAATAAACGTAAATCTGCTGCTGTAGGCCATTCAGATTTTGCCGCCTTCCAACCAAAATAACGCAAGCGCATGCCATAATCACTACTCAATGAAATAAATGGGTGATCATCCGGTATCGCATCGGCAATCTGCTGCCAGGCAGCCGCTTCGTGACGAAAATCATGCGCATATAATACTGAGCGGGATACCCACAAATTATATGCGCTAGAGGCAATAATCACGCCTGCAATCGCCATACGCCAAAGCCAATGCTGTTTGGCTATCATTGGTAATATCAAATCCATCATCAGCATTAAACCCACGGCTACCAGAGGGATCAGCGCCAAATGATAATATTCATGGGTGGTAAATTGATAAGGAAAGACCAATCCGAAAAGAATATAGCCTATCCATAAGGGTAGTAACCAGATCTTGACTTCCTTTTTTGCAAGGAATAGAGCGATTAAAGCAACAAGAACTGTGAAAAGTCCCATCAAACCTTTGATCATTGCCAACCAATCGGCATAGAAATTGGTGGTTAGTACCATCCTGGATAACGAACCAGCCCAAAAGGATAAAAAATCACCTGACCGGCCAGCGTTCAGAAAAATATAATATACGGCCATAGGTAAAGTGCTCAAACCAGCCATACACCAGACTTTCAGGTTTTTCACGGCACTTATAATGGTTTGATCAGAAAGTACAATGCCAATCAGCAATGGAGCCACAAATAATCCGGCAAAGCCTTTAATTAACACAGTCAATCCGCCAATTATGCCTGTCAGGACAGTGTTTCCCCAACTCGGATGCTCTTTCCAGCGCATAGCCGCCCATGCGGATGCTAAAATCCAGGTAACCATCCAGGGATCGGGTTGGAAAGAACGGCTGGCAATCACCGAAAAAGGTAAAAAGAAATAAAAGGTTAAACCGGCAATAATCGAGAGGAGATTGATTCTCTTTCTTAGAAGTAAATATAAAAACCAGCCCCCTACTGTCCAGAAGAAAGCGTTTACAGCACGTGCAATGGCAATGTTTTCACTACCCGTCAGCGCATATAAACCACCAACCATACTTTCCAGAATAGGTGGTTCGTACACCTCTAGATTGGCCAAATCAGCGGATAATTCCTGATCATATCCATTCGCATCTGCTGAAAGTTGCAAATATACATCGCGCGCTTTTAATGCAGATCGCAGTTGGCGGGTTAAATGAAATTCAAGCGGTGCATCACTGGCATCATATAATCGGATTGCAAATCCGGCTAAAAACACCAATAGCAATAAAACGGTTTTTAGCCAACCCGATTGTTTATTTTTCAAATTCGTTTTTTTCATCTGTATCGCCACTTCTTATTCTAAATCCATTTTATCAACTATCGTCTGTAAAGCCGCTTCATTTTTCTGTTGATTAATCAATTCCATCTTCTTCGTGAAGAAACCAAAGTTCAACCAGCAGAACAATACATAGAAGAACTTTTTCCAATCTTCAAGAAATCTGGTAGGAGACAGAAAAAATACTTTAATGTATGATCGTAAAGAATCAGCATATTTACCGGCATCCGCCAGATAAAAGGCATTCAACCAGGCAGCCCCGGCTCGAGCCTTGCGCTTATTCGCCTGCCATATTTCGTTAAATGCAGGGTCATTTTCAACCCATAACAAGATACGTTGTGCATCTTTGCCAAAGTTTTGCGCTTCCGCAAGGTTTTTGGCTTGCTCATGATAACGTGCCGCTGACCAGATTTGAGGTACATACACCATCTTGGTCTGCGCAGCCATGCGAATCCATAAGTGATGATCCAGTAAATAATGATATTGCGCGTCCAGCAAACCGCTTTTTTGCAATGTTTCCCTGCGAAAAAAGACTGACGACTGTCCGATAATACGAAACTGCAATAGATCTTTCACAGTCCAGGGTGCATAGCACATCACATTGATGGGCTTTCCATTTCCGTCAACAGCCAGAACATCGCCATACACCAATCCGATATCTGGATTTTCTTGAAAAACATCCGCAACCTGATTTAAGACACGAGGCAAATAATAATCATCTGAATTGATCCAGCCAATGATCTCGCCACTGGCTTTCTGTAATCCTTTGTTGATCGCATGCGCTTGCCCCTGATCCGCTTCACTCACCCAATAGGCCAATTGGGATTGAACCTTTTTTATCTGTTCAACGCTGCTATCCGTAGAGCCGCCATCAATCACAATATATTCCAGATTGGCATACCCTTGTTCCAGAACAGATTTCATGGTCTGTTCCAGAAAGGCAGCCTGCTGAAAGGATGGCGTGATAATACTGATTTTGGACAGTGTTTCAGTCAAGTTTTACTCCGAAAATAAAGAAGTAAAGTCTACTTTAGGAAAGATTTGCAATTTTCCATCCACGGTGGCATCCAACACCTTACGTCCATCTGCTTCGTAGGCTTCTTTTGCCATCTGATAGCCTATTTCAGAAGTATCCAGATCCGGTAATTGCCAACGGAAACCTTTTCCAAAATAACCCGGATTAAAATGATTCGGGTCATCTCCATCGGAGACAATCGTGGTATTCGGTTTTCCTTTGGTCGCAAAATTGTGGTCCACACCAATCAGAATGACCTCAGAAAAGCCCATATGATAGGCGAGCTGCAAGGTGACATTGGTTACGGTTGCCCCTTCCCACACCCGACCTGAAACGTTCTTTGCAAATTTTTTGCCTACATAGGTGGTATATACAAAATGCAAATGCTGCGCTGGCTGCAACCATTTGTGTGCCCGCCAGGCAACAAATAGTGGCACATCCAGCTTCTGAAAATCATCCTTACACTGTTCAATCACCAAATCATTGATCGAAACAAAATAGTTGGTTTTAAATCCCAACTCCGCGAACATCAGATAAAAACGATTCATGCCGAAAGTGTATTCATTGCGCAGCAAGGATAAATCCATTTTTTGTAAACTGGGACCATTGCCAATAATGAAGCAGCGTTTCCCAGCATGGATATTATTTAACGCTTTTAACTTTCGTATACTATCCGCACGCCAGGGATGCAGTTGAGCTTGCGGCCAGCTTTTTAATGTTTTCAGGCAGTCCAGGCTCCATTTTGCAGCTTCCAGCATGGGAACAGGCATTATCTTTTTCAAAGTTTCTTTCATATCACTCATTCAGTACTCAACCGGGCTGTGGCGCCGCCATCCACGACCAGTGCCTGACCGGTCATGAAGGAGGATTGATTTTTGTCTGCCAAAAAATAAATCGCACTGGCAATTTCACTTGGTTGGCCAATACGTCCGTTTACAGTTTTATTAGCCAGATTATCCAAACGGTCTTCTACGGATGCGCCGTCCAAACTGCCGCGGTTCATACTCGCACGTAACATCGGCGTATCAACCGCACCCGGCAATATGGCATTCGCACGAACATTTATTTCAGAAAACTCAATTGCCATGACACGCGTAAGCGCCAATAAACCACCTTTACTGGCTGCATATGCTGCTATATTGGCGGAGGTAGCAATCGCATGCACAGATGACACATTGATTATCGCACCACCATCACCAGCTTTTAATAATGGATAAGCTAATTGAGCACCCAGAAAAACCGAACGTAAATTGGATGCCATAACTGCATCCCATTCTTCAACGGTAGTATCCATGATGGATTTGGAAACCTGGTATCCTGCATTATTTACCACCGCTTCCAATGAATCGGTGTAAGCAGCAGCTTTTTCATAGATGAATTCAACATTCTCGGCCAAAGAGATATCGGCTTCAATAAATAAGCCATTCTCAGGGAATCCGTCGCCGAATGATGCTCGATCGACACCAATCACCTGCCAACCTTTTTCAGCAAACAAAGCAACCGTTGCCCGGCCTATGCCGCCGGCTGCACCGGTGATTAACACTGTCTTTGATGTTTTTTTATCCATAGTCTCTCCAATCTTTATTCAGCAGTATAGCCACATAAATTTGTTAACAAGTATTCATAACCGGCAATTTTGACATCATCTTGTGCGTTTGCCAATGCATCCTCTGTTAAATTACAAACCTGACTGGTCAAATAAACATCACTTTTTATAATTGGAATCAAACCATTTGCCTGATCAAAATTCTCAGTAAATAAATAGCCATGCAAAAACGGAAGCCATTCAGACCAATCATCCGCTCGTTCACCAAGCGCCTGTGCTTCATCTCCCAGATTGACAACTATTTCCCAATCCTCGGTTTGTTCCGCCAGACTGGCTTTTTGATAATAATAACACCAGCTTTTCCATGGTTCTTCTCCGAATATACTGGCAGTCATGCCGGCAGTTTTCACAGGATTCAAATCAATTAACTCAGATTTTGAGTAATCACCCGCTATCGCAACCAGAGGGTTCTCGGATGTGGATACAGGGCTAATGCGGTTATCCATCACATGCATACAAGATGAAGTAGAAGGAATCGATAACACCAGACTCTTTTCATAATCCCGATCAAAGGTAATTGTTCGCATGAAGCGCTCATCACCACGTCCCATTTGCATATTTTGCAATGTATTTACATTAAGGACTTCTGCCAGGATACGAATCTCTTTTTCATCGGGGTGATATATTAGATTCGCGGGTCCCCAAATTTCATAGTCCTCTTCCATGCTGGCGCCTGTGCTGCCAATGGAGGCCATTAAAACAGTATCGTCCTGTAATCCAGGAATGCGCCAATACGTTTGCCACCAGAAATCACGTTGTGCTTCCCAATTATTCTGGTACACGTAACCATTGGCGATGTGGGTAAACACGGCTGTACATAACATGATTAATGGCATCCAAAGATGTAATGCAGGTTTAGCCCATCTGACTAAAACGCCAACGATAAATATCGCCATGCCAATTGTCCCCGGCAGCGAATATCGATCAAAGGTATTGTAAAATGCCACCGAGCGATTGGATAAAATGACAGGCAGCATAGTAATTAATACCGCAATAACACCCAGCCAGATCGCCTCAAGTGACCAATTCTCTTTCTTTGGTTCAGTTTGTAATGGTGACTCATGTGTGGTGAGGAATACAAATAAAATGCCAATGCCGACAAAAAAGACCAGTAATATTGTCGTCAAGAAGTCTTTTAAGCGCATGGCAGAGATATATTGATATGGAACAACCGTCCAGCCCCCCACGATCACTTCAAAGAAATCCTTGAATAAATTGGATGCAATCGACAAGAGCTTATATATCGGATCACTGACATATTGACCCATCAACATGCCAACATCAGTGGCAAAACGCGTACTTTTGAAAATAAATAAGCGCCAAAAAAGGAAAACAAACGTCATTAATCCATAAGGAATGTAATGGATCAAGGGCTGCTTCCAGTTTTTCCACCAAACAATAGCGTTTCCTCGATTTGCCAAAATCCAGAATATGGCCAGGCGGATACCTTCCAGGCCAACCATATACTCCATCATAAGGAAAGAACTTAACCCACACAAAATCGCCACTGCTGAAAGCACAATTTTCGTCCAGCGTTTTGAACACTGAAAAACTGCCACACTGGCCGCCAATGAAAATACGCCAAAGGTGAAATTGATGATATGCATCAGATATTGTATGGCATTGGGCTGTCGTAAAAATCCGGGATATGCCGCAAACAATAGTGCCATGACCATCGTATGGTGTTTTTGTTTAGGCCACAGCATACGTACCAGCCACCAGAAGCTGAATACGCCCGCCAATCTAAAGATGAATGCTGCGATATTCCAGCCAAAGGCCGCTTCCCCTAATAAACTGTACATGCCGGCAAATACATAGCCAATAAATGGTCGATCAATTGAATACAATTGAATCAGTTTTTGGGGCCCATTGGTCACCCCCGCCCAGATCAAGTTCCAATCATCCAGGTAATACCCAAAATGATGAATAAAAGGCAGATAAGCAACCGCAGAAATAAACACAATCATGCCAATGATGATCCATTCTTTTCTTTTTCGTAAATCAGTTAAAAAAGGTGCCACAGACCCCTCCATACAATTCATATGATTCCTGCTCATCATCCTGGCAATATATTTCTCTTCATGAATATTGCACCAGGCATTGGGTTTATAAATAACAACAATGCTGTCCAAAAATCTACTTAATCATTTCCTCAAAATCGGTACAAGGAATTTCCAGTGCATGCAATAAATTTCGTATTGTATTCCAATGTACCCGTTCCCATGCAGCGGGGCTGGAATTTGAATTATGCGGCGCTAGTAAGACATTCTCCATACTTTTCAGAGGAGAATCATCAGGTAATGGTTCAACTTCAAACACATCCAGTGCAGCCCCACCGATCACTTTTTGCTGAAGTGCATCTATCAAATCTGCTTCATTGATCAATGGTCCACGCGCTGTATTAATCACAACTGCATTCGGTTTCATCATTGCCAATGTCTTCTGATTAACTATATATTCACTACCCTTATCCAGCACACAATTGACGCTCACAAAATCACATAACGGCAGCATTTCTTCCAAAGTCATCATCTCAACACGATACTCAGCCAGAAATTCAGGCGGCATTGGAATAATATCATTGCCCAGCAAGCGCATACCAAAAGCGCTGGCACGGCGTAAAATCGCTTTTCCGATATTGCCAACCCCAATCACACCTACAGTACATTCACTTAGCGAAATACCGGGTATCTTTTGCCAGATGCCTTGCTTTATGGCTTTGTCCATCCATATTTGCTGACGGGCAAATGCCAACATATAAGCCAGTACGCTGTCTGCCACTGGTAAAGTAAAGGCATTTGGGGTATTACAAACCTGAATACCTAATTTATTAGCAGACTTCTTATCAATTGAATCAATGCCAGTACCCCATTTGGAAATCACTTTTAATCGCGGTAAACAGGCTTCCAGCACATTACGGGAATATCGGTCATCACCGCAAATTGTTGCATCAAATTGACCGGCATAAGCCAGGATGTCAGCTTCTTCCATGCGTTCTTCTACATCAGGTTGAATCAATTCAATGCCATAATGATCAAAAACCGGTATAAATCGGTTTACAGTTGGCAGCATATAGGGGGCAGTTAATAATACAGTCGGCATAAGGTTTTCACCTGTTCGTTGGAATGGTTATTTTTGATTGTTCTGATGGCTTAGCAGCACATCTGTAATCAGGAAATCTAATTCTTCATCAATATCCCATGATTCAGCCGGATCCATGGCATACAAATAGGGACGGTATCCCAACCGATTGCGGCGTTCAAGCAAAATCTCACGTGTAAATATATACATACAGGAGTTTTCTTCGTAAACTGGTGGTAAATCCTGTGTTTGTAAAAGAATGCTCGGATTATGATTTATCGGTCTGCTTAACTGATCCCACAAACGCGTTTTCATCGGCGTTGCAGAAAACAAGGAATCATATTCCGGAATGCTTTTCAATAATGTCTGGATCGCATCCGATATGGTGGCTGCCTTCAATAAGGGATTGGTACTATGGGTTTGTAAATAGTAATCAGCTTTCACTTGACTGGTATCATTCAATAAAATTTCATTCATGGATATATGATCAGCACGTAAATGCTCAGGTCGTTGCAGCAAAGTGACAGATGGATAACTCTTTTTTACCCCTTCTGAAATCACGGGACTGTCCGTATCCACCACAATCTCATCAACATCTACACACAAACTCAATTGATCCAGAATATGCTGATATAAAGGTTTTCCTGCCAGGACCCGAAAATTCTTCTCGGGAACACGCTGAGAATGATGACGCATTGGGACTAATGCTGCAATCTTCATAGGATATTTAATCCTCCTCTTGTTCGTGAGATAGAACTGGTTGCTCGGTATATGCAATCGGTGCTACGTTACGTGTTTTCTTTTGGGGCTGCAAAGTTCCATTCCCCGGATAATAAAACGCCTGCTTCAATTTCCACGTCAAATCACCGGATTGGCGATAACCTTTATAAGTGCCGCTAAATTGCTGCCAACGGAATGAAAGGATAGAACGCCACTCCTTCTTTAGTCTACCGCATTTTCGCGCAGCAATTAAATCAACAAAGGTATTGGATATCCATAATCGTAGAAATTCACGAACACCAAACACGGCCTGCGGATAAATCTGCTTGAAAGCCATCGCTTCACGCAGATAGCGATTATGCACACCCTTAGCGTTTTGCCGGTGAACATGGATGATTTCAGCTTCCGCTACATAGGCAATTTCATGTCCCTGATCCTGCGCCCATTGTGCCCACGCTAAATCTTCCAACCCAGGTAAGGTTTCATCATATGGATTTTTCAGCCACAGCGATTTCCGTATCGCAGCGTTGGCATTGTTACAAAAAGGATTGCTTTGGTGGTTAGTGGATTCCTCAGAGAACCAGGATAAGAAGATTTGGTTTTCAGAAAAATCAGAGGTTTGTAAACCGCGTTGTTTTCCATACGTTAAAGCAACACGTTCATTTTCAAACGGTTCCAATAAATTCTCCAGCCAATCCGGATAAACCGGATAAACATGTGCACTGGCAAATACAAGGAAATCTGCAGTTGCCTGAGCGATACCCTGGTTTAATGAATAACCAAATGTAAAATCCTGTGGCCGAATGTGAACCACCTTGACCGGGAATCGTTTTGCTATGGCAACCGTCGCGTCAGTTGAACCGGAGTCTACCAGAATGATTTCAACAGGTTGTATGGTTTGTTGCACAATACCTGTCAACAAACGCGCGATGTGTTCCTCTTCATTAAATGCCCGAATAATGATCGAGCATTTTGGCTTTATTTCTGCCATAAAAACGGTTTTCCTTCAAGAATGCCATTGGTGATTATATCTAATACTTCGGCATGGTTATCTGTCAGATCTTCAACAGACAGTTCCTTTATCCCGGTATATCCGGCCAGGTATGGATCATTTTCTAAAAACGCATCCATTGGTAAGGAAGTTTCAAACAATTGAACATAAAGGAATTTACGTGCATTCTTTTGATGGCTCTGTGGAGGGGTCACTTCTTCCATTGAAAGCAAAGATTGTACAAATTCATCATAAGCCATGCGGTTTTTTGGAAAATATACACTTTCAATTTGTGTGAAACGTGCCTTTCCGGCACACACAACGGCTGCCCCTACTATCGAAGCTTCCAAACCGATGGTTGAATTATAAACCATGACGAATTTTGCGCGTTGTATCATCTCGTACGAGCTAAACGTTTCTTCGGCAGGAACAAATAACACATTGGGCAGGTCATCCAAATGACGATCAGCAAACCATGCAGCCACACTTTCCTGACTGGCTTTTCCGGGCCGTACTTCATCCGGATGGGCACGAATAATGAAGAGATGATCCGGATAATTATGGATGAGATCTGCTACCGAATCCAACCACTCAAACATCGTAGAAAATAACACATTGGCATGTCCCTGACTGGTATCAAAGATCACATTGGTAAATACCGGAATCACTCCTACATATTGGGTGAATCTTTGCAGTAAAACCTCATCCAATCCTTTCATCTCCGGCCAGAACCGTATCCCTGCCATACTGAAATCCCCTTTCATGCGATCAGCAAGATAGGCATCCAACTGAGCGTCCTGCTCCTCAGTGAGTTCTCTCTCTTCTGATAAATCGATTGGGTAAGCTGTTGCTTCACCCGGTGTGAAAAAAGCAGTCATCGGGCGTAAAGCTACTTCATGGGAAATAACCTTTATGTCACGTTTCCTGGCAGCCCATTTCAGCGTTGCTTCAGGGAAAAACATACCGTTAAAGACAAGCACAGCTTGCGGCTTTTCCTTCTCTAAAATTTCTTCAAATTTTCCGTAAAAAGATACAGCCGATTGAATATACCGCTTGAATAAATCACGTGTGTTTTCATTATCCGATAAATGATGTCGGCGCAAAATCCATCGCAAAGATGGCAGCACGATTTCACCAGCCGGAAATCCTTGATGACTAAACTGAGCCAAAGCTTCAATCGACTGATCCTGCAGTTCTGGTAAATCAATTGGTTCTGGCTGCAAATTAATAACTGAATTATTAGCGTAAACAGAATCGGATAATTTCATGCACTTTTCACAAGGCGGTTTCTTTGCCGGATTAGATAGTTCAGTGCCCAATACACAAGGCTGCATCCCAGCCCGGCAAACCAATTGGATGGTCGGTACGCCCTGTAATTTCAAAGCCCAGTTGCTTAATAATGAAAACGCAGCATTCTGACTAAGACCAATAATCCTTGTAGAAGCATTAAATATTAACACTGGCGCTTCGCCTTCAATCTGCGGTGCAGCCCGATTTATCGCATCAGAAAGCGTACGTATGCGTTTGTTTTGTTGTTGTCTATAAATACGATATCCAAAAAATCGTTTTACGCGATTAATCATCAATGTTTTCACCAATATTTTCTGAAAGGAATTTTGTTTGCGTTGCAGCAACACACATACCGAAAATCAACCATGTATAAGGTAATGCAAATGTATCCAGACTGAATCCTTCACCAATCATGGCCAGGCAGCTTAATATGGCTGCAAATCCAATATTTCGTGATAAACCTGTGCGGGTTTTCGTTAAATATTGCCCGGACCAGACCATAACCAGTAAAAACGTAAGAAAACTAAAGAAGCCGATAAAACCAGTTTCAGCCAACAATCGTACCCATAAATTTTTTATATTTGGAAGGGAATGATCCCGAATGAGAATATGGCGGACTTCCACCAAGCCCCAACCATCATTTGACATTTCATCATAGAAAAAATAGCCTGCATTCCCTGGTCCGACACCCAATACCGGGTAATCTTCAAAGATTTGCATACCGGTTTGCCAGTATACCACACGCGAAGCAAAGGTCAAATTTTTAGCATAATCAAAAAATTTTCCTTGCCGAATAGTCTGTATATTAAACATTTCTGTCATACGAGGGTCACGTTTTTGTAGAATGCTTGCAGCACCAGCCAGCATTGCAACATAAAGTATGACCAATGCGATAATAACGGCTGGTTGCACCCATTTCCAATGGACAGGAGAATGAATCAATTTCTTTATCAATAGAAGTAGCTTTTGCTGTAGCAACAAAAATAAAAAGCCAGCCAACATAATAAAACCGAGGAAACCGATTCTGCTGGATGTGAAAATCAATACAAAAATGCCGCCAATCAGTAAAGCATCTTCAATTTGGAAAAACCAGATACGCCAGCGAAACGCGCTTCGGCGATAATAAACAGCAGATATCCATAAGGGAAAATAAAAAACATTCAGTTGATGTGCCAGCCAGGAAGGCTCAAAGGCAAAACCAGTGGATCTGCGGGCGAACATGGTACCGTTCGATAAACTTTCCTGAATCACACGCATCCATAATGGGTAATGTGAATCAATATGCCAGTATAATGCCTGCGTTAATGCCCAAAGAATGAAAATAATGCCGCTGCAATTTACAATGATCAAGGCATCCCGCAAGCGTTTCTCATTGATAATCCAGGTTTGTACCGCCAGAAAATATCCAATGCCCATAGCAATGGTCACTAGTGCTTCAATTGAGTTTTTCAGATCAGGTTGAATTTTATATGTTGGGAGGGCAATATAAAATGAAGCAAAGGCAGAAATGCAAGCAATTGAAAAAAATATAAAAACAGCCGTATTTTGTATACCAAAGCTCCCCCCTTTTACCACATATGGCAAAAAACAAAAAACCAGAATGCCTGCTAATAATAACAGTGCTGGAGGTGCAACCATAGTACCACCAACAATTTTTGAAACAAGCGGCATACTGGTAATGGGGAGTGTAAGAAACAACACTCCCCATAATAGCCAATTTATGGTGTTAACAGTTTTACCCTTCACGGCTAACCTGCCTGGAATTATTTTTTATTAGAGTACCCGGCGAAGTTTCTTGCGGATCGGAATTTCAGAATCGTAAACCCGTTTTACACCATCACCCAATGCTTGTTCGGTAACCCGAATATACTTGACTAACCGTTCGAATCCACCTGGTTCAACGGATGCAGCCTGATCTCCACCCCACATCGCTCGATCCAGCGTGAAGTGGCGTTCCACCAGGCAGGCTCCTAATGAAACCGAAACTACTGATGGAATTAATCCGACCTCATGTCCGGAATATCCAATTGGACAATCAAATTCCTTCTTCAGTGTTTCAATCATCATTAAATTCAGTTCATCCGGTGCGCATGGGTAAGCACTGGTGGTATGCGTAATCAGTAATCGATCCGATGGAACAATGGACATGGAATTTTGAATTTCTTCCATCGTAGACATACCAGTTGAAACAATTAATGGCCTTCCGGTTTCTACTAGTTTTTTCAACAATTCATGATCAGTCAATGATGCAGATGGCACTTTGTAACAGATTGGATCAAATTGTTCAAGAAAATCGATTGAACCAGTGTCCCATACGGAAGCAAACCAATCAATACCTAATGATTTACATAATTTGTCAATTTCACGATACTCAGATTCTTCAAATTCGACTTTGTAGCGATAATCAAGATAAGTAATGTATCCCCAAGGCGTATCTCTCATTTGCTTCTGCTGTTCCAATGGCACACATAATTCAGGTGTACGTTTTTGAAATTTTACAGCATCTGCACCGGCTTCATGTGCTGCACGGATCATATCTTTGGCGATCTCCAGATCACCATTATGGTTAATTCCAATTTCAGCAATAATATAGGTTGGTTGCCCATCCCCAATTACTCGATTTCCTACTTTGATTGTTCGACTCATTTGTACTCCTTATTTTTTCGACGGAGAATCAAATCACAGATTTCCCTCACTGCACCATGTCCGCCAGTTGCGTTTAACACAAAATCAGCGGCTTGCAGTACCTCTGGCATTGCGTCGGGTACGGCAATTGCATATCCGACAACCGGGAAACAAGGTAAGTCATTTATATCATTCCCAACATAAATGGCTTCATCTGGTTCAATATTTCTTTCTTTTAAAACAGCTGTCAACACTTCTGCTTTCTCTTCAATGCCATGCATAACCGGCACATTCATTTTTTTACAACGAGCTGCGACAACCGAGTTTACTTCAGTTGAAAGGACAAAAACATCCACACCCTTTTTCATTAATACGCGAATGCCCATGCTGTCGCTGCGATTGGCAGCCACGAATTCATGTCCTTCCCCATCCACCCAAACGCGATTATCCGTTAAAACCCCATCAAAATCCAAAACCAATAATTTTACATTTTTCGGGAAAGGACGCCTTTGCGGACCTGGTTCCACCATCTCCAATCCACCCTCATAGAAGAGATGCTCATAACGGTCCCAATCATATAAATTGTCAATATCGACCGTATAACGAGAATCCAAGATCAGTGGCATGATCACATTACCCGACATTGATTTTTTATCAAGAATTGTAGATGAGCGTATCGCATCAATGTGCCCGGTTTGCCAATAAACTGGTGGCAATATTTGGCGAGGTGCGTTATAAGGTTCAGCGACACCAGATACATCCAATAAATTCTGCATTTGTCCTGTTGCTGCGTCCAGGCGCCACATCTTATGCGGATTTTGGCCGGAAGGCACGATTCCACGTACGGAATCAGCTTGTGGATATTGCAACAATACTTTTATGGCATCATCTACACATGTTGGTGGTCGAATCGGAGAGGTCGGACGTAATTGCACAACAATATCAGGGCTATAGTTTTCATTTTCCTTTAGCCACAATAACGCGTGTTCAAAAACAGGAAAATCCAGTGAGTTGTCCTCAGCAAATTCAGAAGGCCGCATGAATGGGGTTTCCGCTCCAAATTGACGGGCTAACTCAGCAATTTTCTCATCATCGGTTGATACGATTACACGGGTTACATATTCGGATTGCTGAGCAGCGGCAATACTATACGCAATCAATGGGTAGCCAGCAAAGCAACGAATATTTTTACCGGGAATACCTTTTGATCCCCCGCGTGCAGGTATGATAGCCAGAACTTCCGGTTTATTTACCAAGCTGTCCATCCTCCATCCACAACCAGATTTGAGCCTGTCATATAGGATGAGGCATCCGATGCTAAATATAGTACGGCACCATTCATTTCATCCTGATCAGCCATTCTGCCCATCACTGTCCGTGAAGAATATTTCTGGGTGAATTCCTCATCATGATTGTTGTAAACACCACCCGGTGTTAAGGCATTCACTCGAATATTCTTGCCAGCATAATACGCTGCCAGATATTTGGTGAAACCCACCACGCCGGATTTGGTCACAGAATAGAATACCGGTTTAAATTGCTGTGGTTTGCCTTCACGTTCATAGAGGCGTTGATCCGGACCAACCAAACCATAGGTTGAACATATATTAATAATCGAACCACGCTGCTGCGCCAACATTGGTTTTACAGCTTCACGCGCACACAGGAACATGCCCGTTAAATTCACATCCAAAGCATCCCGAAAGGCATCTACAGGATAATCTTCAAAATTATTTGTATGTTGCCCTTGTTGCGAATCATCAAATTTTGGATCCATGGCAGCACTACTGACCAATACATCAACGCTGCCATAAGTTTTCAAGGTAAAGGATACCATTTCCGCAACAGATGTTTCATCGGTTACGTTTACCTGACAGGCTGTGGCATTTAATCCTTCATCCTTTAAAGAGGTTTCCAACTTTTTGGCTGCCTCTTCAAACAAATCAGCAATAATCACATTGGCACCAGCCTGTGCCAGGGTTCGACAAAATTGTCGGCCCAACAAACCAGCGCCACCCGTTACAATTGCAGTTCGATGTTCAAGCTGAAACTTATCAAAGATATGATTCATAGGATTGCTCTTTATCCTTCCGGGGTTACGTAGTAATATTCATCATCGATTTCCCATTGACCGCTGGTGAACATATCTGCATAGGGATTAAAGCCAGGAAAGTCTCGATAATTCCAGTCTCCATCAAAATTCTTGCAATACAATGTTACAGGATCAGGTAAACTGCCATCCCAACAGGTATTTGGTAACGCTTTATAAATTCTAAGATCGCTTTCCCAATAGACTTTACCTGTTCCGTCGACAATCTTGGCATGATAAGTGATTTCCCAAAATGGTGGATTAATGAGGTATGAATGATTTGTGATGACTCTACCGCTATTGCCATCATTTTCATGGACTAAAAAAATCTGTTCAAACCATGGCGCACCATTGTTTAATTCATAAACCTGAAATTTTGCCCCACTGGGTAATGGTTGATTAAACTGATAATCCACCACTATATTTGTAGCTGGCACCTGGATATTCAGTGTTTCGTTTTCCATGAAACCAATATATGTTGCGTCGTAAGTGTCAAATGGATCAGACATATTAATCTCAACAATTTCTGACGCGATCGAAACAGCCCATATCCCAACGCCATCACTGCTAATTTCCGGGATTGCTGTTTCTGTTGATTTTATTGTAGGTTCCACGGTGGCAGTTGGATTGGGTTCAAGCGTTGGTTCAATTGTTGGTTCAACCACAAGCGTATTCGTCGGTATCGCAGCTTCTGTAGCGATAATATGCTCCGCCTGGGCAACAGCAGTTGCTTCAGCATTCATTGTATTTTTCTTTGAGATTGTATTAATGCCTACAATAACAGTCACAAGAAGCAAAACCACCCCACCAGCATACAATATCATTTTTTTGTTTAATTTCGTTTCACTCATTAGAAATTTCCTAAATGGTAACGCGTAAAGTTTTAATTATGGATCCCACCAGGAACCAATGTAGGCATATCCGGGTGTGGTTCACGTTCTAAGGCATCCGAATCCGGACATTTTAGCGTGATTGGATCAGGAACCGAGCCTTCCCAACATAATCCGGAAAATGTTCTATTCAGGGAAAGCGCTCCATCCCAATATGTCTGACTTTGGGATTCGATTTTCAAACCATATTCCAGATTCCAATACGGTGGATCAATGATGTAGTGATGATCTAGAATGGCATAATATGTATTGGGTTCACCATCAATAGGCACTAACTCTTTTTCATACCAGGCTGTAGGGTCATTATGTTGATAAATGCCAACTTTTACTAGATCATCTATCGGTTGAGAAAATTCTACCTGTACCATACAGGCAAGGACGGGGATCTTTACATCAACAACTCCTGTATCGATCAAACTCTCCTTGTATGAAACCGAAGAAACAACGAAATCCTCATATGATTTGATGGGCGAATCATATGTTGTTCTCATACATGGAACATTCAAGTCAATCAGCTCCATTTTAATGGATTCTTCAGTTGCTGTCGCAGGAAAAAATGTTGGTGTATTGGTGGAAGGAATTCCGGTTTGCGTAGCTGTAGGTTGCTTAGTATTGCTAACCTGTGCTACAGATTCTTGTTCTGCCAATGCCGTTATAGCTGATAAAGTTGCCTCATACGAAACAGATTGTTCCTGCCTACCACGAGATAACCAAATAATTGCAATAACCAAGGCAACGATGATGATTCCACCAATAATTGGCAATATTTTTCCTGATTTTGAAGCTGAACCTGAAGCCATATTTTCCATTTCTAAATTCCTATTCAATCGTTAAAGTGAATGCTCGGCAACCATCAATCTTACCACCTGGATCATTTTTCCTCAATGGAAAGTGCATATTGATAGATACAACCGTCATTTCCCTGATAAATTAAGTCTAATCCATTCGTTAGAATTTGTAAGCGCTGCTCGCTTTTCTCGGCATACATTCCCTCGAATTGAGAATAAATTGAATCAAACAACACCAGATATGCGCCATGATCCCGAAACTGGGTTTCTGAAACATTCACATCCTGACCTTCACCATACATTGTAAATACATCGACAGGCTTATCGTAATAGATTTCAGCGAATGGATATGCGTTTCGCTCAGCAATGAACAACACTGCCATTTCCTCATTTGTAACGAGACCTTGATCTTCAGGTAAGTCATTTACATAATCAATCAAGTCTGATTCCTGCCAGGCAATGGATTGAAAGCCCAATCCTGTCTGATGGTTATCCTGCACGATACGGATGCCACGCCATCCACTCCAGAAAACCAGCACAATAGAAACCGCCAAAGTTGCCCTATATAACCATTGACGTCCTTTAACGGCAACAGAAATCTGATACAAGATCAATGCAATCAACCAAAAAGCCATCAAATACATCGGTGAAAACATCCGTGTCCCGATTGTAATCGGTGGATAGGTAACCAGAGAGATTACGAATGTCATCAAAACATATAAAATAAAAAACAGCATCAACGCTGTACCAAATAGCTTGAGATGTTGATCAATTTTTGATTTTTTAAAGAGAAACCAGCTTCCAATAATAATCAAGGTGACAAAAACAATGCTAAGGATGGTATTAAGAATCTGCGGGTAAAAAGGTGTTAGAATCCATGAATCGGGAATAAGCCAGAAAAGCAGTACGGATTTCAGATTTATGAAAAATGAAACAATTCTGGCGCCCATGCCTTCGAGTCCATGCACACTACGGGAACTAATCGAATTAGTTAATAACATATCGACCACTGCCCATATCATTACCGGGCATAGTGCTATCAAACCATAAATCATCGATTGTCGTAAGCGCTGGGCGAATTTTCCATTCAAAAAAATGAGCAATAGCATACATGCTGTCGCAGTATATACAATTGCACCGTATCTTGTCAGGGTGCTAAAACCGGCCAGGATTGCAGAAAAATAAAACAAATTATTATGTTTCGGCTTTTTGATGACTTGCAAACAGAGAATCAAAGAAGCTGTGCCCAGAAGAATAGAAAGCGGCTCAGACATTACCCAGGAAAAAGCCGGATTCAAAACTGGCGAAACAGCCAGTAATAATCCTAAAGCAGCAGTATATCGCCAATCTTTGATAACCTGATCAGATGCGCGTAAAACCAGGTAAATGGTTGCAGCAATCAAAATTGTATTCACAACTCTGGCAACCATAACCAGATCCAGGTGAAATAATGAAAATACACTAAGGAAAATCGGATAAAATGGTGGAAAATACGGAACCAGACGGAATGCACCGTCAGCACCGATAATACCCAAACCAATGCCTTCAGCAAAGTTTTTTGCAGAGGTCATATAAATGGTCGCATCACCGCCCACACCAGCCCCTCGGCTTGTACCCCACCAGACCAGTACTGCACCTAAAGTGGAGATAAGAATATACAGCCAGTTGCGATTCTTCAACTTACTCATCGCCAGCCTCAAATGTAAACACTAACTCATTTCCCATCTGCATTATATATTGCCATTTATTGGATTCAAACAGATCAATGATTTCCTGATCATTTTCATAATAAGTCTCATCCACAAACACCGTACCAACGCCCAGGCTTTCAGTTAACATAATACTTTCCTGACTGGGGAACTGCTCCATGACATCTTTAATCTCACGATATTGCTGTGGCGGGAAGGCATTAAAAAAGCCGCCCACGAATGGCTTTTTATTAATCAGTTGATAATAAATATGCTCCTGATCTTCCAGTAACTCGTATGGGAATTGCATCAAAGCCCGATCATCAGCCTGCTCAGCCAGCCATTGATCCGCTTCGCGATAAGAAACCTGATCGAATTGCTGATACACGCCTGGATAAAACTCAAAGACTACCAATCCAAGCAGTAAAGCTGTTGTGGCAATCTGAGCCTTTCCATTTTTCCTCTGTAACAACCAACTGGCACCCAATCCGGCTGCGGCACTGCTAAATACCAATGCAAGAATTCCAAAGCGCATTAACGCTCGCAGTTTGGCAAAGAAAGGCAACACATAAAAGAACAAATATCCAGGTAGTGGGATTGGCAAGTTATCTCTGCCTAATTTTTCAGCTAATAAACCGCGTAATGGAATTTCAACAGATTGTTCATTCCAGTGCAAATCTGTGCCCATCGCCAGAATCACGGCCACCAGTAATCCAATCAACAAAAAGCGCATCACGGTTTCTTGTTGAAGTTCTTTGCGTTTTCGCCAGGCAATAAACAACAAAACCAGCGCTACAAATCCGATCGTCAAACTACCTTCAATCCATAAATCCCTGCTGAAATGCTCTCCAATCCAGCCACCCAACAGGAAATGATCGGTGGACGGCAGCAGGAAATCCGTCACACTGGCAGAATAACGCCGCACAATACTGATATTGCGATCCGGCATATCGCCTTGTCCAAATAATTGCAAATAGGGCCAGACTGCTGCGGCAATCAGCGGCAGTGAGACCAAAGCACTGAATATTATGTTTTTCCAAAACGCCAGATTTTTGAATTGTTCACGCTGTTTGAAAACCAAAACAATTAATGCACTGAATCCTGTCACTAATACACACATATAGAAGTAGTATTGTGAAGTCAACGCGATTAGCCCCAGGCTTATACCGGTCAAAATAATATAACGCCAGTTCACTTTCTTTAATTGCAGAATTTCCAGCAAGCCCATAAAGAACAACGGGAACCACTGTGTCCCGGATAAATTCAAATGTCCAATACGAAAATGAGCGAAATGGTAGGGCAGAAACGCATAAATCGTACCGGCAATCAGCGCTGCGTCCCAACGATTGGTTAAGTGCTTGACCCAGATACTCATGAACAAGCCGGAGAGTGCAAAAGTCAACATCATGGCGGCATTATAAGCGAATATCTCATTACCAAGGAACGTAAAAGGCAATGCCAGAGCCAGATTTGCCTGGGTAATTTCAGTATACGCCAGACTCCAGCCTTCAGGATAGTTGAGGAACCAGATATTAAAAGGATTGACATGCTGCACAAACAGGGCTTCTTTAAACCAACCAATCATCCATACAAAATAGATATTGTCCCCAATCATACCGACCAACGAGTCCCCCATACGAGTAACCAACGGCCAGGTCATGGCGATGGTCAACAAAACAAAATAGATAAAAACCCATAGTACAGGTGTTCTTTTGAATATATTCTTCACATAAACCTCTATTAAAGAGTCAGAATTTCTGATAAAGCGACTTTTCTGCCCTCATTGGATGATTTATGAATCGCCAGTGCCAGTTGCTGCGCCAGAATGCCATCATTCAAAGTACAGGATGGTTCCACTTCACCACGGCAAACAGAAAGAAAATGATGCATCTCTGAAAGAAACAATTCATTGCGGTCAAAATTATCAGCGATTTTCAATGTTTCCCAGGATTCCTTTGATACCTGATACAACTGGACGTGTCCATCAGCATTATTCCAACGCATGGTTCCTTCCATACCAACAATTTCAAGGGTATGCTGCGGCGGTCGTTGTAAATAATCCAGGTGTGCCGTTCCGGACAGGCCGTTCTCATATTGCAGAATGGCATCGGCAGTATCTTCCACTTCTAATTCCAATGGGCTGATATGCTGTATATACGCCTGTACGGCGTCAACTTTGCCAAACAACCAGGCTAAGTAATCCAATGGATGGGACAGCGTATTAACTACACCACCGCCTAAATCCTTGCGAGCGGTATAGCTTTTGCGATAATCTTCCCAGGGATGCCAGGCAGGTAAATATTCACCCCAGCGGCAGGTAAAATTCACCACCTGTCCGATGGCGTTTTCTTTTAATAAATTTGAGATCATGTCCAGACCCGGATGAAAACGGAATTGGAATCCCACAAATGTTTTTGCGCCGCTGGCTTCAGAGACAGCAATTAATTCCTTAACTTGTTCCAGCTCGTGTGAGATGGGTTTCTCCATAAATATATGACAGCCCTGTTTGGCTGCCGGAATGGCAACTTGCATATGCAGCGCAGTTGGATTGGCAACAAATAAGGCGTCCGGTTTCTGATCCAGTACCTTCTGAAAATCTGTTTCCACTGGAATATTGCTGATTTCATCTTCCGGCAAAGTACCTTGATGGGTACGAAAAAGAACAATATCTTTTTCACCTATAGCCAGTAAATTGCGTAGATGACGTCTGCCGATTGATCCAAAACCTGCGATACATATTTTCATCAGTTGTCCTTTATTGACTCAATAAATCCAGGAAGAATTGTGCTGTGTGCAGCCCTGCACTGCCATCTGTATAGGTGATTTCATCTTCAATGAATTTTTTGCGGTTTTCCTGATCCAGATCAGGATTATCCAGATAGGCATTCACTACTTCAAGTAGTCTCTCTTCATCATAAGCCACTTTTCCGGCATTTGCCAGACGGAAGCGCTGATGTGTAGGCCAATCTCCGATTTTTGTTAATGCCAGCGAGAACTTGCCAGGTGTATTCCAACCGCCCGGTGCATCGAAACAAACCGCTACGATTGGCGTCCCATGTAAGGCAGCTTCAACCACCATGGTGGAATAAACGGTCATAAATACATCTGAATACGCCATCATGGATGTTTTTTCCGGCATATCTTCACCGGAATAGTAGCCCAACTCGCCGCCTAAAGGCACCGGTTCAACGACGTGCACATGTTCGTATTTTTCAGCCAAGGCAAAAATCTTTTCACGTTC
Source organism: Chloroflexota bacterium (assembly GCA_016838895.1). GTDB lineage: Bacteria > Chloroflexota > Anaerolineae > Anaerolineales > Anaerolineaceae > UBA5203. The sequence continues at coordinate 20,561 of JAEKNU010000021.1, read as the reverse complement.
ACCGGCAAAAAGCGGTTCATCCATAAAATGATTTGGATGCAAACGAATCAGCAACTGGCACGGCTCGCAGAATTGATCTTCTGCAAGCATACGCGCCAGGGGTTCAATATTTTGGTAATTCGGTGAGAAGGTAATAAAACTACAGGCGTATCCCAATAATTTTCGCTTGGGATCCAATTTATGCAATTTGAAATATTCCCTTTTATCAATCAACCATTCTTTACGGAAATAGCCATCATAGGAAGGGATACCGCCGACATGAACCTTTTCAGGGTTCCAATCAGAACCCAGCACCAGCTCCTCTTTCTGAATTTCAGACCAGCAGGTGACGGCTTGCACTGGTGCACCAGGCAAACTATAACTGCTGGGGTTATCCCACCCGACGATTACAGCAGCCGTATCAATACCCTGGGCTGCTGCCTCCCGCAATAAATAGCGGTCATACCGCCACCCAGGAGTACTGGCAACCACCAGATCAGGCTGGTAACGTTGCAGCAGGTCATCATAAAGATGATCCGTGTAGTTAAGTTGTTGATTGATCACCCATTGCCGGGCAGCTTTTGAGCGGCGCAGCAAACCTACAATAACGCGCATAAATGGCATAATCAGTTTCCGGCGTGAACTGGCTTCCCCGGCGACCTGCTCCACATGCGAGGTCATCGCTTCTACATTGATCCGACCGGAAGCACCAACACGCCGCAAAAAATTCAACCACCACTGACGGGTTGGATCCACGGTTTCAAAGAAATGACGAGCTTGTTTTAACCGTAAGCCTTCCACACTGAGCCCCGGTTGACCAAAACGACGGGCAATTTGTTCTTTGAGGCCATCGTCTGTTAATATCACAACTTCGTGTCCTGCTTTCAATAATTCAGGGACAACATCACTTTGCAAGAAATAAATAATCGCTAACCCATGATCAGCACTGATAAGGATGCGTTTTTTAGTCATAAAATTTGTTTTTTCTCCTGATGCCATTAACGATCATAATACCAATGAAAAATTCGATTATAGAAAAATAGTAATCCCTTTTTCAGGATAGGGATATCCAACAATTTATATTTAATGCCGTTGCCAGTTTTTGTTTCACTGCTTCCTGCTGCTGGTTTTACATCACGCAACGTATTACTTAAATTCATGGCATACGCCTTTACAGGCATCAAGCGTAAATAGCCCGACTGATTCATACGCTCATCCAATTGTTTAACCTGGCCCATTGGTCGATCCATACGGAAAGGCAAATATTGCTGTAATACCGATTTATACGCCATAAATTGCCAGTGTGAGGCACCAGTCATCGCCTCCACCCCTTTATACGTTAATCGCACATCCTCACTGTTTTCATAGTGCGTACGAATTTCTTCCTCGGATTGCCCAAGACTTAAATCAAATTCCTGAAATACTTCGTAGGGGATAAAATCACCGTGTTCCACCTGAACATCATTTTGCGCTTTTGCCCACTCCAATGAAGCTGAATATACCTCAGGCCGCGTGCGGAAAGGTCGTGCTGTGACCATACCCACATTTGGGTACGTCTCCAGCAATTTCAATGATTCAGACAACCAACCCGGATAAAAATAACAATCATTATCGGTGTATACCAGTATTTCACCTGGAGCCGCCCCAAAAATCATATTCCAGGCACCACCCTTACCCAGATTTTTCTCTGAGAGAATCAAATACTGAATCTTGCCTTCATCGCGCATTTTTGTAAGATAAGTCCTGACTTCCTCACAACTACCGTTATCAAAAACCATCAAATCAAAAGGCAAATCAGCCGTGTCAATAATACGATTCAGACAGGTTTCCAACACTTCCGGTAGATTCGCATAAAAACCACTGACAAAGGGAATATAGTTCAAAACAGCAATGGTAATTCTTTCCGCTTGGGGCACTTCTTTTACAAATTTGGCCGGGTTTTGTCCAACTCTCATTTAACTTCCTCACTATTTCGCTTTAGTGCCTCAGCCAACCAATGGCGAAATTCCCGATATCCTTTTAGCGGATGTAAGATCACAAAGAAAAGCTGAGACAACCATTTGGCGCGCAATATAATCAAGGGGAAGATTTCAACCTCTCGCCAGAATTTCTTCCAGTTCATGGGCATTTCTTCAAGTCCAATATTTGTCAGCCTGTAATCTGCATCAAACAAATTAAAAATAGCTCTTGGACCGCCGGCCATCCTTACATTCTCACCGGTTTCTGGTAGACGATAATGTGGTTGTCCTTTTGGTAAATGGCTGTAATCATGATCCTGATGAACAATCATTACAGATTGGCTGGCATCAATCAAAGGCCAGTTTTTGCGGCGGGCTTCATAAAACATCCAATTGTCCCAGCCTGCACGACCAATCGCAAAATCCGGCATATGCTTATAACATTCTTTTGGAAACATGAAATAATCACTTCCACCGGCCGGATGTAAACGGCCGTATTTTTGTACGTCTGCACGGATCGCATTAACCCAGTTCTCCTCATATTTGAGTTCTTGTTTCACATCAAGATCCCAACGTTGCCCGACAATGAGGAACGCTTTCCAACGGGCAGCTGTAATCATCATGGCTGTGAGAATATCAGGGGTAAGAATGACATCCGCATTGATATAACATAATATATCCGCACTGGCGTGCTGCCTGGCCAGACAAAAAATATCACTCACCAGCGGTGTGCCGTAAGCATTACGTTTGACATTTGGAAAATAAGCCACATCCAATTCATTGGCAATTTCAGCCAAACCCTCTTCTTCTCCAATCAGAATTACTTCTACCTGATCCCCCAAAGCGATCCAGGATTGAATGGCATTTTTCTGAATGATACTAATATGGGGATTGACAAACGGCTTTGGTGCCGTAAAAATGGTTAATTTTTTCATACGTTTTCCTAAGCGTCTTGCTGTCCACGCGTATCAACATCCTGGAATGTTTTATGAACGACGCCTGCATTGATTTCCTTAAGTTCAGGATGTACATGTATCATATCCAGAATTTCCTGATATGTCATATCATCCCTGCCCCCAAATGTATCAAATATTTTTTTTATAAATGTCAAATCCTGCGCTGTATCTACCGTCCAACGACAATGCCCAAAATCCGGTTCACGTCTCACCAATAATACTTTGAACCGATCAGGGACATCGTAAATATATGGCATAACATGTTCTCGTTCAAAAGGCTTTTCAGCTTCCTGCCAGGCCTGTTCCAGAACAGCAAAAGTACACACTTCTGTATCAAAGCCAATGGGTACATTGCGACCCCATGGCAAACGGTTAGCCGCAAAATCAACACCTGAATTAAAGAATGCGTCCACAGTGCGGTCAATCTCTTCAGGATCAATCAATGGACAATCCGCTGTAATGCGAATAACAACTTCGGCATTGGATAAGACTGCCGCTTGATAGTAGCGATCCAGCACGTCAAATTCTGATCCGCGATACACAGAAATATCATGATGATGACACAAGGATTCTATGGCATCATCACTTTCATCCGTTGTGGTTGCAACCACGATTTCATCAATCGCACTGGCACGTTGGGCACGGTTGATCACATGCAGTAACATTGGCTTGCCACTGATTTCTTTTAGTACTTTTCCAGGCAGACGGCTTGAATTCATACGTGCCTGAACAATAGCCACAATGCGGGGTTTATCCATTAAATCCATATTGCGTATCACCATGTTTTTCAGATTTAATTTGCAGTGCTTGATTATAAGCCAAAAGTAGGCTTTGGAAGTTTTTCTGCCAATTTGCGCGTTGTTCAGCCAATTGTCTGGCTTTTATGCTCATCTCAGGCCATTTGTTTCGCAAATCAATGGCGTTCAAAATGCCGTCAGCCAGCAAATCAGCCATACCCGTTCCATACAACCAGCCTTGTTCGTCAGATGTAACCCATTCCATATTTCCTGGAATATCCGAAACCAAAACTGGCAATCCACATGCCAATGCCTCCATCAAAGAGACGGATGAACCATCACTAAAGGAGCTGGATATATAAATATCCGCTGCCTGATAATATTCAATCAATTCTTGCTGCTGTACATATCCGGGCTGAAAAATATATGCTTCCAGTTCATTTTGTTTAATCAAGCTTTCAATCAACTCTTTTTGCGAACCATTGCCCAGCAAAAGCAGCCGAATCGCATTATTTTTCTTCACTGCTTTGGCAAACCCTTCGATGAGCACATCAATGCCATAAATGGGTTCCCATGATCGCAAGGATAAAAAGAGAGGGTTTTCCTGCCACTTAAATTGCTCTCGCAAGGCAGGGGTTTTTCCAGGATGAAACTGGTCCAAATCCACACCCCAGGGAAAGAGGGTTATTCGTTCTGCGGGAAAACCAAAGGTTTGTGCTTTATCAGAGACGGCCTGGCAATCCCCCACCAAAACTTGCGTTCGATCCAGGGTATACTGCGTAACCCAGAGCATCTGTTCATCTTTATCAGCTTCCATTAACAAATCAGAACCCCAGGACATGCTCACCAATGGTTGAAAACCACATTGAGCCGTTAGGAAAGCACAGGTCTGAATGGGTCCGGCATGAATCAAATCAGGCTGATATTGCTTGATCACTCGTTTGAGATCCTTCATATATCGAATGCTGTGCCGATAGGCGAAAGGTTCTTTCCCGCCATACCAGGATATTTCAGAAATGCCCTTTGGTAACGCACGCTCTTCTCTTTTAACAGCAGGACGTTCTAGACGCAGGAAATAAACCTTATGATCTGTTTTGGCAAGCGCACATAAAAACCGATGATCATGGGCAGTAAAATCGCGTGAAAAATAAATAACGCGCACTAGGCTCCTAAATCAGTCCAGCGGATTTCTTTACCAGCAGGAATATCGTGAATGGCTTTCGTACCAATCACAGTTTCCAATTCATCCGGGCGAATCGCTCCCAATGTTGCAGGGCGCAATACTTCCAGTTTGTCACGGGTTAATAAATCACCTGCTTTCAGGGCAACATGAGCCCTTACACAGCGACGTTGTACAATAACCGTATCTTGTTCGTTTCCGGCTACAAACTTCTGCGAGGAACCCAGAGCTCGTTCCAATTGACGGGTATTCTGAACCATATCCTCCCAAGATTGAGGATTCATGGCAAATTTGTGATCTGGGCCAACTCGATTATTGTCATCTGTAAAGTGTTTTTCAATCACTCGCGCACCAAGGGTAACAGCACCTAACACAGTCGCATGACCAGGTGTATGATCAGACAGTCCCAGAATGACATCGGGGAACATCAATGCGTACGTCTTTAACACATTTAAATGAATGTGTTTGAAGTTTTCCAAACTAGCCGTGTAATTGGTATTACATTGCATCAGCACTAATTGTTTGTTGATTTTTTGAATAAACTGCACCGCATTTTGTACTTCACCAATGGTCGAGGCACCAGTGGCTAACAGCACAGGTTTTCCTTTTGACGCCATACGTTCCAGTGATTCCAGCCAGTTAATATCCCCTGAACCAACTTTATATGCCGGCACATACATGTCCAAATCATCAATGGATTCAAAATCATATGGGGAAGAGAAATAGGCAATACCCATTTTTTCACAGTAATCTTTCAAAATAGGAGTCCAATCCGTGGGAACCGAAGCATCCTGATAAACTTCAAAAACACTCTTTTCCCAGCTTTCCTGGTGAGACATCCGCCCATCCATATTGCGGAAGCCATAATCGGAGACAATTTTTGCAGCCTTGAAATTTTGAAACTTAGCTGCATCCGCACCGGCTTCTTTCGCCAAACGGATCAGTAGTTTTGCTCTATTCAGATCACCATCATGATTGGCGGCAATATCGGCTATGAAATAGGTTGGATGCTGATCACCAATGGTACTTGAACCAATTTTAATTTCCATGACTCATCTCCTTTTCAAAAACCATTTTTATGAAATGCGGCAGTCGAGTACTTTTTCAGGGTATTTTTCCACTGCCTGATTGTAAAATCGTTCCAATCCATTTTGCAAACCTGGCAACCGTTTTCCCAGCGCTGAGGTCAGTTTTTGCGTATCCAGGCGTAAATCAGGGGAACGTACAGCAGCGAGATTTCCATCCCGCCATGATTTTGGATTGATTTGCGCTTCATCATATCCAAATTTTCGCGCAATTTCTACGCCAAATGCATATTTACTCAGCGCATCATTGCCAACAGCATGATAGAGTCCTTTTAAACGCTTTTCAGCTACAGCAAGAATCACATCCACCAGATCATTTACCATCATCGGGCAAAATTGCACATCGGTAAAACCATTTACTTGTTTGTCGTCGCGAAAGCTTGCAACAAACCATTCAGCCAGGCTGCGCTTTCCGGATAAACTCCAGCCAAAGAAATTGACTCGTAAAACTGAAGCATCGTTATTACTTTGTAAAACCTGCTGTTCACCTGTTAATTTGGTCAGTGCATATTGATTAATGGGGCATGGTAAATCATTCTCAGTATAGGGGCCATTATTGCCATCAAAAACAGCATCAGTTGAAATATGTACCATATAGGTGCCAATGCGTTTGCATGCAGCAGCCAGTTGACCAGGTACATCACCGTTAATTCTATGGGCCAGCTTGCGTTTGCTTTCACATTCATCTACATTGGCCATAGCAGCACAATGGATTAACACTTCTGGCCGAACTTCATCCATCATCTGTTCAGTTTTTTCAACATCAGCAAGATCGACTTCCAATTGTTTGAAAGGCACATTTTGTAATCGGTTGTGATTTACCTGTCCGATCATTTCAACAGAATCACCAATCTGCAACCCCATATTCAGACCCAATAAACCACTGGCACCGGTTACTAAAATGCGTTTCATCCTAATTGGCCTTTATTGTAGGCTTCTTCAATCGGGGCAACGATTTTTTGAATCTGATCCACAGACAGCCATTCAACATTATTATTGCTTGCATAGCGGAAATCATCAGCTAATTTGTTGCCTTTTGATTCCCAATCGCGGCCAAACCATAATGCCTCGGCAGGCTGAACAACAAACATATCATCCAATTCAACCGCAGTGCGGGCTTCATCTTCAGAAATCAGCACTTCATGCAGTTTTTCGCCGGGACGAATACCAATCACATTAATCTCGGCGTCAGGGGCAATTGCTTTCCCTAAATCCTCAACCGTCATACTGGGAATCTTGGGTACAAAGACCTCGCCACCATGCATTTCTTCCACACAGCGTGCAACAAAGCGTACACCCTGCTCCAGAGATATCCAGAAGCGGGTCATGCGGCTGTCGGTAATCGTCAATTGTCCCTGCTCACGTTGTTTCAGAAATACGGGTACAACCGAGCCGCGGCTGCCAACCACATTACCATAACGTACGCAGCTAAAGCGAGTTGCTTTGCCACCGGCGTAAGCATTACTCTGTACAAATAACTTTTCGGCAGCCAGTTTCGTTGCACCATACAGGTTAACCGGACTGACAGCCTTATCGGTACTCAGTGCCAATACTTTGGAAACACCTGCATCAATCGCAGCGTCAATCACGTTGCTGCTGCCTAGAATATTGGTTTTAATCGCTTCCATGGGGTTATATTCACAGGCAGGAACCTGTTTCAAGGCTGCAGCATGCACAACAACATCCACACCATGAAAAGCCCGTCGTAAACGCTCCTGGTCACGAATATCACCAATAAAATAACGTAATGAGGGATGATCGTAGCCGCTGGCACGCATCTCATGTTGTTTCAGTTCATCGCGGCTAAATACAATAATCTTTGCCGGATGATATTCTTCCAGCATTAATTTCACAAATCTTTTTCCAAACGATCCGGTTCCACCGGTGATTAACACAACTTTATCATTCCAATTCATCACATTACTCCAGCAGTAATATTAGTGAGCTTTTATCTATTTTCAGGTTTACTTATTACAATTAACGGATACTGACCATGTTTTCCAAAAAAATGGGGAGCCAGTTCCTCAAGTTGATATAACACGCGCAAGAAAAATTTGCCAGCCAATGGCCGATGGAAAATAGCACGCAGGAAACGCACATTAACACTGCGCCATACCCAAACCTGATACGAGATCAGTTCCGATAATTCTGCTCTCATCCATTCCGGACTTAACTTTTGGATATATGTCCCGGTTGGTTCTTTTTCTTTCACAGATGTATTTGCTTTCTTTTCTTTTTGTTTCTTTTCCTGTTTTCCGCGTTTTTCTGCAATCCATATTCCTATGATTTCCATCAAGCGCACATACCAGAAACTCGAACGCATTAACCCGGATTCTGTCCAACCATTGACCACTGCAGCCGTTTTCCCTGGCGCCAATACACGGTACAACTCTAAATAAGCAGGTTTTTTATCTTCTGCCGGTAAATGGTGCAGGGTATGTAATGAAACCTCGGCATCAAAAACATCCTCTTTAAATGGTAGATGCGCGACGTCAGCAACAACATATAACCCTCTATCTGCAACGCGCTGACGGGCTTCTTGTAATGCAACAATGGAAATATCCACACACACCCGAAATTGATAACCCTCTGAATACGTTAGATATTCAGGATACTGCACCGGCCCCGACCCAGCGTCCAGGAGAAATCGTCCAGTTTGATGGATATGACGATTGATGCGCATGTGGCAGCGATGAATATATTCTTTGCTTACTGGTCGCAAATCTTCATAGCGAGCATTCTGATAAAACCCATCACTCAGCATTTGCCAACCGACTTTGTTATAAAATTGTCGTACCTGATTTTTTACTTCAGTTTCACTCATAAATAAATACCTGTAATTTATCCCTTACCAATGGAGTGGTTTACCCACTAAATTGAGGAAAGTCTCTTGATATTTCTTCTTGCCTTCACCTGTCAAGGCTGCCTGCAAATCAATATTGGCAAAATCATCCCAGGCATTCACCAGATGCCAGGGGAAGGGTAATGGATATTCAAAGAAAAAATTATAGGCATAACGCCAGGCTAATTCCGTCTGTTCTTTTGTCAACTTGAATTGTCCCGGTGCTTCCAATAATGGGCGCAACATTTTGTAGTATGCCACCCATGAATCCGGATCCATGGTAAAACCACGATTGCGATAATGAGTGTTGCCAGCTACAACCACTGGTATTCCGCTCATAGCCATTTCCAGACCAACAGTTGTGGTATAAACCAGACCGAAATCAGCAATTTCCATCACATCATAGGTATTAACTTCTTCTTCGGGTCCGATTACATGGATATTTTCCGGCAACTCCGGCAGCACTTTGCGAACTACCTCTTCCATGGATGTGCCATGTGTTAATACTTCACCAGGATGAATACGAATCACCAGTTGAACATCCTCAATACCTGCAAAGTATTGCACAGTTCGTACAATCCATTCTTCCATGTTCTTGGAGAATAGTTGCCTTCCGAGTGTCAAACTATCACCCAGTACATTGGTTGCCAACAATGCAATCGGACGATGATCCAGCTTTAATTCCTGACGAACTTTTTCTCCACCGCTGGCTGGTGTACCCTGCCATAAACGTGCAAAATTCTCCCAGATAGCGCCTTTTTGGCGTGAATTACACAAGCCTTTAATTCGCTCCATCTGAGATTTATTTAATTGAATATCCTTTTTCGCTTCCCAAACTTTATCTGTATTTTGGCGCATCACTTCATCATCATGAGCGATCCAGATTCGATCACGCTGATCCCCAAATTCATAGGTCACAACCTGAATATTCAGCATTTTAGCCAGGCGATAGACAATACCCATTTCAATGATAGACCCATTAGGCACAATGACGACATCCGCTTTGCCGTTCTTTAACCAGGCATGCGCGGACCGAGCAATTCTGGTATTACGTTCATAACGCAATTTATAAATATCGCTTTCTTTGTCTATATCTTCGGTTTGCAGCGTGTACTGTACATCGTAATCGGTAACTTTCTCTACGATTTCTTCAACTGCTGGCGGCAGTGGTTTATAGTTTGGTTTCAATGTCAATAGAGAGGTAGATTTCACCAATGGAGAAAGTTTTTCCATAATTGCTTTGGCATAGGCATTTTGACGTCGTAAATCAAACCGGTTGATCGGTGCCTGCCAATCACCATATGGCAAATAGCCAAAATTGACATCATGTCCTTGAGCAGCCAAAGCTGTCCCTAATAGGGCTGCGTGTTCAATCCAAAAATGTAAATTGGCAAAGATAAATACATTGCGATTTGCAAAAGGTTCATCTTGATGTTCATTCTTTGATTTACGAAGTTCCTGTGCCTGTTCAATCATATTCGGTAAAGCGGCTTCCAGGTTCTGTAATGAGAATCGACTTTGAATTGGTTTCCCACGATTGCGAACCAACCAGTACAATTCTGCCATAAACGGTATCTGACTAATCAGATTTTTCAGGTCGTCCTTTGTTGAGAATGCCATATTACTCTGCCTCAATTTCCCAGGCCAAACGTGGACGGATAGGGCCCATGCGGTTCTCTGCCCAATGCATACCCGGTGCTCCGGATGCATCCACGTTAAATATCAATGCCTGATCATCATGAAAATAACTCTTTATCCGGTAGGAACTTGCATTCACTCCGATAACAAACCTTCCTTCATTCAATGTGTCTGCCGGAATCGTACAACGGCTGACATATTTACCTCGTTCCCTCACAGTTAATCGTTCAAATGCCTGTGGTTCATCAGTGTCAAAGGAAGTGAAAATATATTCCCCACGTGTGCTCAATAAATAAATACCTACCCGTATTCCTTTAATGGCTTCTTTTAATTCATAGGCGATTTCAAGATGTATTTCCTCAGTAGAGCGAACGGTATCAGACACGGTTCCCTCACGGTTAAGGATTTTGACCGAAACAGGCTGGAATGGTGCAGCAGACTGCGGAATCTCATCTGATTTCCAGATACGCTGCCCTTCCTGTGCAAACCCACGTGAAAGGTAAAAATCAACAGCCTTTGATGTGGGTGCTCGAAAAACTAACTCGCCTTTTTCAATCACCAAACTCTCAGTCGTCAAACGTAATACAGCTGACATATTATGGCTGACAAACAGAACCGTACGGCCTTCCTGAGCAACATCATTCATTTTGCCCAGACATTTACGCTGGAATTCGGCATCACCAACTGCCAACACCTCATCCACCACCAAAATTTCAGGTTCCAGATGCGCCGCTACAGCAAAGGCCAGACGTAAAGTCATACCGCTGGAATAGCGCTTGACTGGGGTATCAATAAATTTTTCCACTTCAGAAAAATCAACGATCTCATCGAATTTCTTTTCAATTTCCATGCGTTTCATGCCCAGAATTGCACCATTGAGAAAAATATTTTCCCGGCCGGTTAATTCCGGATGAAAGCCGGTTCCTACTTCCAGTAATGCACCAACCCGACCACGAATTTCTGCGATGCCGGTGGTTGGGTCTGTTACTCGAGATAGGATTTTTAACAAGGTGCTTTTTCCGGCGCCATTACGTCCAATAACGCCCAATACCTCACCTTTTTTTACTTCGAATGAGACATCTTTGAGTGCCCAAATTTGATCCTGCGCAGGCTTGCCATATTTTAAACGGCGAATCGGGGCCATTAGATTATGCCCCAGATTTTCCCGCAGTGTCTGGTATTGTTGTACGTGACCACCTATGCGGTACTGCTTACCCAAATTTTCGACACGAATTGCTAAATCACTCATAACATCGTCCAATATATACGTCGGATTGACGCCTTATACCATATCTGCAAATTGCCGTTCAGTACGGCGGAAATAGATAATACCCGTTATCAATATCAGCATTGAAATCACGGATGATACAATCAACATGGGTCCAGGTGCACTATCTTGTATACCCAATAAAGCCCATCGAAACCCTTCCACCACACCGCTCATCGGATTAAGTGCATAAATCAATCTGTACTTTTCAGGAAGCATACTGGTCGGATAAACAACAGGTGTAATAAAGAGCCAGAATTGGGTCAGGAATGGCAGGATGTAGCCAATGTCCCGATACAAAACATTCATCGCTGAAAGCCACAGACTGGTTCCTAAGGCAGTTACCAATGCCAATAATAAAAATAGTGGTAATGTCCACATATTGGTTGTAGGTGCAATCCCGTAGAAAATCATCATGATAATTAAAATCACAAAAGCAATCAGAAAATCGACCAACCCACCCAAAACAGAAGATATCGGCAGAATGATACGCGGGAAATAAACTTTGGTAATCATGTGACGGTTCGCAACTAATGAACGGCTGGCAATGGAAAGCGCACCAGCAAATAATTCCCAGGGTAATAAGGCAGTATAGGAAAAGACCGGATATGGAACACCATCGGATGGAACTTCAGCCAACCCACCAAAAAAAATGCTGAATACCACCATCATCATAAACGGCTTCAGGATCGCCCAACTGGCACCCAATGCAGTTTGTTTGTAACGCACTTTTATATCACGCCAGGTGAGGAAATAAATCAACTCACGATAGCGCCACATATCTTTAAAATTAAGCACCGCCCAACCTTTTGGAGGTTTGATGATGGTTAATGGTGTTTCTTCAATAAGTTCCAATGCCTGATCTTTCATAACTAATCCTTGGAGGGATGTTCCTGATACCAGGCAATCGTGTTTTTCAATCCATCACGGAAATTGGTTTGCGCCGTAAAACCGAAATACTCAGTTGCTCTGGAAGTATCCAAAGCCCGTCTTGGTTGTCCATTAGGTTTACTGGTATCCCAGATCAATTCACCCTGAAACCCTGTTTCTTCTGCAATGAGGGTTACCAGGTCCTTGATAGAGATTTCTTGTCCTGATCCCAAATTGACTGGCTCAGATCCATCATATTTTTCGGCTGCCATCAAAATACCCTCGGCTGCGTCCTCAACATAAAGGAATTCCCGCGTTGGGCTACCATCGCCCCAGACTTCTAATTCCTTCTTTCCAGATGCCTTGGCTTCCAGGCACTTTCGAATTAATGCCGGTATAACATGTGAAGAAGCCAATCGGAAATTATCCCGCGGACCATACAAATTCACCGGCAGTAGGAAAATAGCATTATAGTCATACTGCTGACGATATGCCTGCGCCTGAACCAACATCATCTTTTTGGCCAAACCATATGGTGCATTGGTTTCTTCAGGGTAGCCGTTCCACAAATCTTCTTCTTTAAAAGGGATCGGTGTAAACTTGGGATATGCACAAATTGTTCCGATGGCAACAAACTTTTCAACTTTTGCTTTCCAGGCTTCATGCATCAATTGCACACCCATCATTAAATTTTGATAGAAAAACTCAGCCGGGTGTTCCATATTGGCACCAATACCGCCAACATTTGCTGCCAGATGGATAATAATATCCGGCTTGGCATCCTGCAGCATGCGAATAATGGCTTGTTGATCCACCAGATCGTAATCTTCGATTTTGGGAATAAAAATATCTTTCACTCCGCGCTGATGTAATTTTTTAACAACAAATGAACCCAAAAAACCTGCCCCGCCAGTAACGCAAACACGTTTGTTTTGCCAAAAGTTTTCGTTAGTCATGTTCCATCCTTTCATCAGCTAAAACCAGCTGATCATCATATTGAACTTCAGTAGATGATTCATTCGGATCAACTTGTTTTCCATCCCCCCAATCAATAAATATCTTCAAATCGATGATAACAAGAGTAGGTGCATTTTCATCCGGCACTACTTTGACATTATTTTCAAGACAAGTTAAGCGGCAAATTTCTGCTACATCTCCATTTCCAGAGATTTGAACAGCATCATATCCGTGTTCATCAAGGCGCGCTAACGCAACCTGCACACGGTTGCGAACTAGTCGATATAACTCAAATGAGGATTGGATATAATCGAGGGTAAGGTTCGCACGTAATGCCAGTCCTTCTGGGGTAATGATGTAAAGTAATTTTCGGCGAGCAACCCGCCGGACCTTGATGTACCCTTTTTGAATCAGGCGTTTTACATGCCAATTGACAGTACCAACGGCTACACCTAACTGGCTGGCAATACTTGCCTGGGTGACATTTGGGTCCTGCTCAATTTTTTCAAGAATGATTAAATCCCTGTTTTGCTCTGTCAATTGCTATTCCACCTTTCAAAATTCAACTCCTGAATTATAACCTGACCCCGAAAGTTCATCAAGGGGCAGATTTTAAGGCAGAAAAAGTCCAAAATGAATCAATTTTTCCTGCAAGTTGACAGGATTTTACCAGCCGTGATAAAATTTTCAGCATCACCAGACGCCCCCATCGTCTAGTGGCCTAGGACGTGGCCCTCTCAAGGCCAAAACTCGGGTTCGAGTCCCGGTGGGGGCACCAGAAGAGACTATCGTAAGATGGTCTCTTTTTTTAATGGCCCTCTTCACACCATCGAGGTGCCCGAGGCCAAAACTCGGGTTCGGGCGCTGCATCGAGCGAAGTCGAGATGTCCCGGTGGGGGCACCAGAAGAGACTATCGTAAGATGGTCTCTTTTTTTAATGGCCCTCTTCACACCATCGAGGTGCCCGAGGCCAAAACTCGGGTTCGACGTGTGCCCTTCAGGGTAGCGCTGCATCGAGCGAAGTCGAGATGTCCCAGTGGGGGTAAAAAAGGAAGATTAAAAAAAAATACTCCATGCTATAATTAATTGGATATAAATTGGGGTCTTTGCGACATACATCATCACCCCCAACAGGAATTTTATTGAAGTAAACAGTAACGGTATACAATGCAGAATACGTACGGGATTTCTAGCAAGGAGTTCGGATGTCAAAAAGCATTTCATGCCATCCTAATGCAAATCAAAATGGTAAATTAGGTACATGGAGCGGCGTCTTTACTCCTACGGTTCTTACGATTCTTGGCGCAATCATGTACTTACGCGAAGGCTGGGTTGTAGGGAATGCCGGATTAGGCGGCGCTCTGATGATCATTGTGTTAGCCAATGCGATTACAGCCTCCACCGCCTTGTCCATATCGTCTGTTTCCACTAATATCCGCGTACGAGCAGGAGGCGCTTTTTCGATCATTGCCCAATCGCTGGGGTTAGAAGTGGGCGGTAGTATCAGTCTTCCTTTATATCTGGCCCAGTCTATTTCGGTCGCTTTTTACTTGTTTGCCTTTACAGAAGGCTGGGTGAGTATCTTCCCTAACCACCCTGATCTGCTTGTGTTGCTGATCAGTTTTCTCATTGCTTTTACCATTGCTCTGGTCAGCGCCAATTTTGCCGCGCGATTCCAATATGGCATTCTGGCTGTGATGGTTATATCACTGATTTCTGTTTTTCTGGGCAGTTTTGCAATTCTCGGCAAACAGGGCATGATTCACACCCCTCAAGTTTGGGGTACTTTTGATGGTGGAAATTTTTGGCAAGTATTTGCCGTGTTTTTCCCGGCCGTAACCGGTGTGCTGGCAGGGGTTAACATGTCAGGCGACTTGAAAGACCCACGAGACAGTATTCCAAAAGGGACTTTGCTTGCCGTTGGGCTGTCTTTTATCATCTATATCTGCCTCGCATACTGGCTCTCCAGGGTTGCTTCCCCGGAAGAACTGGTCAATAATCTAACCATCATGGTAGACAAATCCACATTTGGTCCAGCTGTACAGGCTGGTATCCTGGCCGCTACATTTTCATCAGCCTTAACCTCAATGGTTGGGGCACCACGTTTATTACAAGCGCTATCTGAACAACAAATACTCCCTAATGGACATTGGTTAGCAAAATTGACTTCCAAGAGTGAACCACGCAATGCCATGTTAATCACTGGTATCCTTGCAATTGGCGCGCTTGTATTCGGATTGGCAGGCGGCGGATTAAATGCGATTGCCCCGCTTATCACCATGTTCTTCCTGATTGCTTACGCCACCTTGAACGGGGTGGTCCTGCTGGAACAAAATCTGAGATTAGTTAGTTTTCGTCCCCTATTCAGTATTCCATGGATTGTACCGCTGGTCGGTTTGTTGGGTTGTGTGTTTGTAATGTTCTTGATAAACCCTACTTTCAGTTTGGTTGCAATCACAGTTGTATTGGGAATCTATGCATATCTCACCCGCCGTCAATTAACCACCCCATGGAGTGATGTGCGCAGTGGTTTGTTCGTCAATGTTGCAGAATGGGCAGCTAAACGAACGTTGGCTCTTCCCACTGACCAGGAACGCGCCTGGAAACCAAGTTTGTTAATGCCCATCACAAGCAGTGATACGCTGCTTGGCAGTTACCGCTTTATTAAAGCACTAACTGCCCCGCGCGGATCGATCCGTGTCGTTGGAATTTCTCCGGAAAAAGATCCTGCTCTCAAGGAAAAGCTAAGGCCCATAATGACTGCTTTTGGCAAAGATGGTATTTTTGCACATCATGCAATTTTGAGGGCTGATAATCTCAAAAGTGGTGCACAAGTCAGCATGGATGTATTTCGCAGCACTTTTTTCAGACCAAATATTCTTTTCCTGGTGTATTCTAAAGGTATGCGCGAAAAAGACGTGCAAGCCATGTACAATAAAGCTATCGAAAATGAGATGGGCATGGTGCTTTTTGCGCCTCATTCCTTGGCTGGTTTAGGACGCGAGCAACTAATTAATATCTGGATAAGAGAACAAAGCCCGAACTGGGAAATCGGTCTACGTCTGAGAAATCTGGACTTGTCCCTGCTTCTGGCTTATCAGATTGCGCGAAACTGGCGTGGTAGTATCCAATTAACTACAGTTGTCAACGAAGAAAAGAATCGTCTGCCTGCAGATAACTATCTTCAACAATTAACCCGTTTGGGAAGGATGCCTCAAAACACCAAGACTGTGGTCTACCAAGGTGTTTTAGATGAGTTTCTTCCCCAGGCTTCGCTGACTGATTTACAAATATTTGGACTTCCAGAATGGATTGACCTGAATTTCGTCAAAAAAATGGTGTCTGAAACAAAATCCACTTGTATTTTTGTGCATGACTCTGGTCATGAAAGTGCTTTGGTATAAATGAAAAATCCGATTACCCAAACTCACCTGGATCAATTACGCGCAGTTGCAGGGACCGGCCCGGTACTGATCCTGACACATGATAATCCCGACCCGGATTCTCTGGCTTCCGGTAAGGCATTGGCAACCCTGTTCAAAGAAGTCTGGAACATTTCCAGTCAACTCGTTTACAGCGGCCTGATTGCCCGCGCAGAGAACCAGGCTATGCTCAAGCGCCTGACCCCCGAATGGGAGCACGTCGATGTACTGCCTGACATCAAGGATTATAGCGCAGTAGCACAGGTGGATACACAACCGGGCGCAGGGAACAATCGCCTCGATTCTGTGCAATCCCAACACATAGTAATCGATCACCATTATCCGGTTCGAGAGATCATTGACCCAGTGAAGTATTGCGATATTCGTACGGAGATGGGATCAACAGTCACGATGCTATTCCAATATCTGGATGCCGCCGGAATCCAACCCGATCCCATTTTGGCGACAGCGATGTACTATGGACTCAAAACCGATACCCGTAGCCTGTCGCGGGGCGTTTCCCCCGCTGATGAAACAGCCTTTTTAGAATTGCTCCACCAACTGGATCAACAGGAATTGGCCAAAGTAGAACTTGCCAGCCTGAGCCCCGAATATTTCCGTGCTTTCTCCCGTGGGCTGCATGATACCCAACTTTTTGGTCGCGTAATCATAACCCGCCTTGGTTCAATGGAGCAACCCGACTTCGCTGCAGAAATGGCGGACATCATCATCCGCTTACAAGGAGCACATGCTGCACTTTGCATTGGGCGACACGGTGATACCCTGCACCTCTCACTACGCACCGAACCCATGGGGCAGAATGCCGGCAAAATTATTCAACAAATTATTGTCCCACCCGGCAAAGCAGGCGGACATGGAACTATGGCTGGTGGACAGATTCCTCTGCAAGGGCTGGACACAGAATCTTTGGTTACCGAAATCGAACGTCGATTTTTAATGATTATGGATGAGACAGGCAGTGGTGCGGCGTTGATCGAGTAATGCTGAAATAAGAAATGCTCTTTCCCACATTTTATGTGAAACGCATAAGTTTTCTTAACATGTTCAGCATGGGGCATCTTGAGAGTCGAAGGTTCGTGTTTACTAATACAAAAATATGCAACGCTATTGCTTGCAGAAAATTGTTAAAGATACAAAAAGATTATTCAATAGGGATCGCGTATAATATCTCCCTGATTTTAGGGAAGAATCTGGTTCAGAAACTGTCGCAAAGCACATAGGGTGACCTTAGTGCGAGGGGTATGAAAAAGACTACTTTTCAGTAGCCTCTTTCATCTTATAACTTTTATCAAACAGAAATTTACTTCAAATCAAACCGATCCAGATTCATCACCTTATTCCAGGCAGCAACAAAGTCCCGTGCAAATTTCTCTTTTGCATCATCCTGAGCATAAACTTCAGCCAGGGCACGCAATTGCGAGTTAGAGCCAAAGATCAAATCAATACGGCTACCAGTCCACTTTACATCACCAGTCTTGCGGTCGCGCCCTTCAAATTCATCTTCCTTCTCAGAAGTTGCCTTCCACACGGTATTCATGTCCAGCAGATTGACAAAGAAATCATTGGATAAGCTTCCAACTTGTTTCGTGAATACACCAAGCTTTGACTGACCCACGTTCGCACCTAATACTCGCATGCCACCAATAAGAACCGTCATCTCCGGCGCACTCAATGTAAGCAGTTGGGCTTTATCTAATAACATTTCCTCAGCCGTTACACTCATCGCGGTCTTGTTATGGTTGCGGAAACCATCAGCGTATGGCTCTAGTAAAACAAAGGAATCCACATCCGTTTGCTCTTGTGAAGCATCCATCCGTCCAGGTGTAAAGGGTACTGTCATTGCATACCCGGCATTCTTTGCGGCTTGCTCAACGCCCGCACAACCAGCGAGAACAATTAGATCGGCCAGGGATACCTTCTTGCCATCGGATTGGGCTTTGTTAAATTCACTTTGGATACCTTCCAGAACTTTAAGCACTTTTGCCAGTTGATTCGGCTGGTTCACTGCCCAATCTTTCTGCGGGGCCAGGCGTACGCGGGCACCATTGGCACCACCACGAAAGTCCGACCCACGGTAAGTAGAAGCAGAAGCCCAGGCGGTTGAAACCATTTCCGAGACAGAAAGTCCGCTTGCCAGGATTTTGCTTTTCAGGGTCGCGATATCTTTTTCATCAATCAATTTATGGTTGACTGCCGGGATGGGATCCTGCCAGATCAATTCTTCAGCCGGCACTTCTGGACCAAGATAGCGAGCTTTTGGCCCCATATCACGATGGGTCAACTTAAACCAGGCACGTGAAAAAGCCTCAGCAAATGCCACTGGATCCTTATGCAAACGTCGTGCAATCGGTTCATAAATCGGATCATATCGTAAGGACATATCCGCTGTGGTCATCATCGCGGGATGTTTCTTGGATGGATCATGTGCATCCGGAATCAAATCTTCCGGTTTTACATCCTTTGCCTGCCATTGCTGGGCTCCCGCCGGACTTTTGATCAGTTCCCATTCATAGCCAAACAGCATATCAAAATAACCGTTATCCCATTTGGTGGGGTTGGGTTTCCAGGCACCTTCAATGCCGCTGCTGGTCGTGTTGACCCCTTTTCCATCGCCGAGTTTATTTTTCCAACCTAAACCCTGCTCTTCGATTGGAGCAGCTTCTGGTTCAGGGCCTACCAAAGCTGGATCACCTGCACCATGAGATTTACCAAAAGTGTGTCCACCAGCCACAAGGGCAACCGTTTCTTCATCATTCATGCCCATGCGGGCGAAGGTTTCCCGCACATCAATCCCGGATGCTACTGGATCAGGATTGCCATTAGGACCTTCAGGATTCACATAGATCAAGCCCATCTGCACTGCAGCCAGAGGATCTTCCAGGTCACGCTCCCCACTATAGCGTTTATCATCCAGCCAGACATCTTCCTTCCCCCAATAGATATCCTCTTCTGGCTGCCAGATATCCTCACGGCCACCACCGAAGCCAAAGGTTTTAAAACCCATGGATTCCAATGCCACATTGCCGGCCAGAATCAGCAGGTCAGCCCAGGATATTTTGTTGCCATATTTCTGCTTGATCGGCCACAGCAACCGACGTGCCTTATCCAAATTGACATTATCCGGCCAACTATTAACCGGTGCAAACCGTTGATTCCCTGTACCCCCGCCACCGCGTCCATCACCACTGCGATAAGTGCCAGCGCTATGCCAGGACATTCGAATCATCAATCCGCCATAGTGTCCCCAATCGGCAGGCCACCAATCTTTTGAATCAGTCATCAATTTAGCAAGATCTTTTTTCAAAGCAACCAGATCAAGTTTTTTAAATTCCTCAGCGTAGTTGAAATCCGGATCCATCGGATTTGATACTGGAGCATGCAGGTGAAGGATGCCCAGATTTAATTGATTAGGCCACCAATCTCGATTCCCGGTTCCACCGCCAGCGGTAGGATTTTGAACCGGTCGTTTACTTTCTTCGCTCATAATTACTACTCCTTTACCCAGGCAAATGGTTCATTATTTGCCCATAAATTGCTTTTATTCCCCAAAGGAATATTTTTATAATGATTACTTGTATCATCTCAATAAAACGGGGTAGAGCTAAGATTTAGGAAAAGACCAACCCAAATTAATTTGAGAAGCGCGTAT
>JAEKNU010000135.1 GCA_016838895.1 Chloroflexota bacterium | reverse complement strand
TGTGTTCAGCCACAACCATCACCCTTCTGGGGTGAATTTGTTGGCAAAATATATTAGACGTGGAATCCGGGTGATAATAATAGATCAAAATTGATTATTAATAAGCTATACAAAAACCATTGATCAGAACCTTATAATGTGAGGCATTTTATGGCAAAAATAATTGCAGTTAGCAATCAAAAAGGTGGGGTTGGAAAAACAACCACTTGTGTATCGCTCGGCGCAAATATTGCTTTACAGAAGAAGAAGGTCTTAATAATTGATCTGGATTCTCAAGCCAACTTGACTATGGCTGTTGGCATGGATCCGGATGATATTGAACTTGCTATTCCTGATTTAATTGATCCGGAAGAAATAGACAATTCCATCAGTATTCAAAAGGTCATTCAAAAAACCAATCTGGAAAATCTGGATATTTTGCCAAGTGATGTGCGCCTGGCAGCTACAGAGCAAGGCATTGTATCGATAGAGGGGTATGAATGGCTTCTGGCTAATGCTATTAAACCAATTCAAAATGAGTATGACTTTGTCCTGATCGATTGTCCACCTGCCTTAAGTCCACTGACATTGATTGCCCTGACAGCCGCAGATATGGTGCTAGTGCCAGTTCAAACCGAATATTATGCAGCGCGAGGTCTGGAACGCTTACTGGAAACCATTGCTGCAGTACAGAAACATCTCAATTCATCTTTGACATATTATTTGGTCGGTACAATTTATGATCGCAGAAATCGCATAAGCCGTGATGTGCTTTCCCAGTTATATATCACTTTTGAAGGCAATATTTTTGAAACGGTTATCGGCATTGATAATCAAATCAGGGAAAGTGCAGCTGCTGGAGAACCAATACCAGTTTATTCGCCAAAATCCCGTTCAAATCTGGAATATGAACAATTGGCATTGGAAGTTATCCATTTATTGAAATAACAGGAATGAGAATATGAAGAAAAAAAATAAAGTTGAAAACAGCCTGGAGCGTTTATTTTCCGCAAAGAAAAGCGATCTGGTAAATCAATCCGATGAACCCACCTCGTCAGCAATGCAAGATGCAATTGTCGAGCCTGCTCAAGTCGTAGAGAAACCGCCAAAAAAATCTGATCAGAAAAAAGCTGCGAAACCAAAAAAAGACAAAGCAAAGAAATCCAAAACCCAAAAAACCACTGGGTCGGAAAGTAAGGTAGAAAAAGAACCAGTGTCAATAGAGATACCAATTGCAGAAAAGTCACAGCAAAAACCGAACCCTGCAAAAGATTCGCAACCTGAACCAATCGTTCAAAAGGCAAACGAGGTGCAATCTGCAATTAACGAACAACATAAACCTGAAATTGACAAACCTATGACAGATGCCATTGTTGCCAGTAAATCAATAAATGATTATGATACCGATGAACATTTGGTAATTTTTTCCCTTGCCGATCAATCATATGGCATCAGTATCATGATCGTTGAGAGCATCATCAAGATGCAAGATATAACCCGTGTTCCTCGTGCACATATCTCTATTGTGGGTGCCACAAATTTACGGGGTGTTGTACTGCCGGTGATTGACTTATGTAAAAAACTAGATCTGCAAGCCTCCGGGATTCAGGAAAATAAGCGAATCATTGTGGTTGCCGTTGAGGATATTACCGCTGGCTTTGTCGTTGATAATGTTGAATCTGTATATCGGATTTCCTCCAACGAAATTTCTCCACCATCTCCAATGGTTACCTCAATCAACACCAAATATATCAAAGGTATTGCAAAAAATGGAGATCATGGCCTGGTAATTATTCTTGATCCAATAAAGATATTCGAATCCATCATTGTGGAAACAAGTGATAAAAACCAGATACACCTGATTAAATAAATATCCCAGTAAATTGAATACGGAGAATCCCCATCCTTATGTATAATGGAGGGGATTCTTTTTTTTACATTCAAGTGAGGTGGCATGGTTGCAAACTTATTATATAAAGCTGATGATTTACAAAACTATATGGTGGATTTCTTTCGCAAGCTGGATGTCCCCCATGAGGACGCGCGGCGTAGTGCCGAAATTCTTCTAGCCGCTGATTTACATGGCATCAATTCTCACGGCATTATTCGATTGTTTACCTATTATGGAAAGCGATTAAAAAACAAACAGATGCAGCCAGTTACCCAAATCACCATCAAGAATGAAACACCAGCCACACTGGCCATTGATGCTGGCAACGGAATGGGTCAGGTTGCCGGTTATTACACGATGCAGCGTTGTATTGAAAAAGCCCAAACTTCCGGTGTCTGTTTTGCGACCGTTTGCAATAGTAACCATTATGGCATTGCCGGTTACTATGCCAAGATGGCACTAGCAAATGATATGATCGGTATGAGCTTTACAAATTCTCAGCCTCTGGTAGCGCCCACATTTGGAAAAACAGCCATCTTGGGTACAAATCCTATTGCTGTGGCTGCACCGGCAGGAAATGAGCGTCCCTATATTCTGGATATGGCAACCAGTATTGTTCCTTTGGGAAAAGTTGCAGTGTATGATAAAGCCGCCGAACCGATTCCTGAAGGTTGGGGGGTTGATAATAAAGGAAACATGACAACTACTCCCGCTGAGGTAATCAATGGGGGTGCATTAATGCCTTTGGGTGGTCCCGAAATAATGCGTGGCTATAAAGGTTACGGCCTGGGATTAATGGTGGATATCTTCTCAGGTATATTATCAGGTGCTGCATTTGGACCCCATGTCGCCCGTCCACGCACATCAGATGACGCTGCCAACGTGGGACATTTTTTTGCAGCAATCAATATATCCTTTTTCCGGGACGTAGCTGAGTTTAAATCGGATATGGATGAAATGATTCAGATCCTAAAAAATGCACCTAAAGCCGAAAACGAACCTCGCATCTTCATTCATGGAGAAAAGGAAATTGAGACTTCCGAGAAATACCTTAAAGAAGGTATACCTCTTATGGAGACTGTGGTTGAATCGCTAAAAGAAGCTGGAAATGAAATTGGCGTGCCATTCAATTTACAGCCACTTCAAATGTCATGATAAAAAAAAATCTCCGGGAAATCCCGGAGATTTTTTTCTAATCGCTTTTCAATAACACACAAGCTTGATATCCTGTCAAACCAATGTATCCTTTGTCCTTGAATAAATCTCCATGCTCGTTGGTTGTAAATAATACTTTCCATTTTGCTCGCTGTAAATTTGAGCCCAACGCCAGACGGGTTTTTCGTTTTCTGAAATTAATAATCACCAGAATTGTTTGTTCATCATCCTGTCGTAAATAGGCCAATAGGGTTTTTTGCTCAAATGTTACCGGCATAAACATGCCGGTACGTAATGCATGATATTCCTTGCGCAATTTCAAAAGTTTTTGGTAAACATACCAGATAGAATCAGATTCTTCTAATTGTGCTTTTACATTACGTTCAGCGGCATTGGGTATTACATATTTCTGATTACTTTTCGGTTAGCTTTGAATCTTGTGTCTATCGATTAGCATATAAACTCAATCTTATCGAAGGAGATATCAATAGCAAAATCCTAAAGAAAAGGATCAGGGAATTTAAACCTGATTCCAAACGTATCCAATTAGGAATCAGAACTCAAAATCTGGAGAATCTGCGAAATATCATTAACTGCTCTGAATTCAGTTTTCAGAATGAATCGCGGATTATTTGGGAAAAATTCAAAATAAATTTTATTTTCAATGAGAATAGACTTGAAGGGGTGAAAATTGGATATGATGAGATAAGTGAAATCATTACCGATCTCAGATTAAAAAAGCAAAATTCTGAATATTGTCGATCAAATTTTCAGAACATTATTGATGTAGTTGGCCATTCAACTGTGATTGATTTTATTAATACAACTAATGACAAAATATCAATTTTTCTGATTCTGAAATTGCATCAATTAATGGGACAATATCATCCTTATCCCGAAGCTTTTGGCCAGTTCCGGAATTCAAACAATCTGGTCATCGAGTCCAAATTTGAAACAACTGATTATCATGATATATCAACTGAAATATCCAATTTGGGAAAAATGGTAGATCATTTGCATAATAACATGGACAGTATCCCATTATCAGAATATATTGAAGCTTGTATAAGGATTCATCATAAAATTACTGTCATCCATCCATTCGCTGATGGAAATGGTAGGATAAGTCGTGCGTTTCTTAATTGGCAATTAAGGGTGAGAGGTATTCCACCAATTTACATTAAACATGAAAATAAATCTACATACTTTGATTCGTTGTCTAAAGCTGACCTCACAAGCGATTATAACGATTTATTTGAGGTTTTTTATTTTGAAATACTACGCTCAATGATTGAGTTAAACTCAAAATACCATTTTGAGTGATCGTCTCACTCAATCCAATAATAACTATTACCAGGATTGGTTTGCAAATATCCGGCAGTATGCCTACCAAGTCATCTATCAAGAACAATCCCAAGGACCAGATAATTATCAATTGTTTTGATTCTCCCCGGCCGCCCAAATTCTGATATCCTTGCTGCCAGCGATAACAGTATCATCGATAATGAATGTACAACATTCCAGTAGATTGTTGTAGTTATGAACGCTGATAGTATCAACGCAATAACTCGCAGAAATCCCCCCAAATTCCCCTCAGAAGTATATAAACAAATCTGAGCCTTCACCTTACTATTGTAATGAAGGAAGTAGAGATGTTGCGCCTGACAAAAAAGCTCATTTATAGGTAGATTTGGCTATGTTGACAGAAGAAAGAACGATCATACGCACCGGCTGGTTAATGGACCTTTATCCGGACAATCAAAAACCGGGCATCAACATCTGGCTTATTGACCAGGAAGGTGAACGTCTTATGCTATACCAACCCTTCCCCGATACCTTCTATGCTGCCGGCTCCAGTATCATGCTCAGGGAAGCATGGAAATATTTACGAAACCTGCCATATAGAGTGAATCTTTCCCGTACGGAAAGGAAAGACGTGTTTCAAAACATGCCTATCACCGTACTAGCAGTTGAGGTTGAGAATCCTGCCGATCAGCCGGCAGTGTTCCGATCATTATCCAATCATTTCCCGGATCTGGATTATTATGACGCGGACTTGACCCTCTTCTTGCGACATACCGGCCAGTATAAAACCTTTCCCTTTTGTTATTGCACAATCACCTGCGATGATGAAAACAACGTCCAGGATATCCAGGTGCATGACACTCCCTGGGAAATCTCCGTAACCAGACCCCCGTTCAGAACACTAACGATAGAACCAGATACCCCGCCTAAACATCAAAAACCTTCCGCGCTGATCATTCATCAAAATGGACATAAAAGCAAATTGAGCTTATCCCCCACCAGGGTAATGCTCATCACTTTGAACAGCATACTGAAGCAATACGATCCAGACATGATATTAACTGCCTGGGGCGATGGCTTTTTGATGCCCTACTTGCTTGAACAAAGTGAAAAATACAAACTCCCCCTTCAGCTCAATCGTGATGAAAACCAAAATGCTCTCCGGAAGAATGACCTGGTTTACTTCTCGTACGGACAAACCATCTACCGCGATCAGCAAATCCATCTGTACGGTCGGCTGCATATCGACATCCATAACGCAACCTTGTTTCACGATTACGGAGTAGATGGAATATTGGAACTTGGAAAAGTGACCTCTCTGCCTATACAAACGGTGGCGCGGGTAAGTCCAGGATCCGGAATATCAGCCATGCAGATGGTCAGGGCTTTGCAGGAAGGAATTCTTGTGCCGTGGCATAAGCAGCAAGCTGAAAACACAAAGACAGCTCTTGA
>JAEKNU010000134.1 GCA_016838895.1 Chloroflexota bacterium | reverse complement strand
ATTAAATGCATATAAAATATTGTCAATCAAAGATTTCAGAAATTATTGTAATTCACCTGATAAAGGGTATTTTTGCCGGGATAATTATCGTAGTTAAAAATAAGCTGGGATAATACCCTACTGTTAATTTCAATTGTTCTGTCATTTGGCAGTATTCGATGTATTTAACAGATTTGAGAGTAGAACAACTCAGACTGTTATTTTGTGGAAAGAGAAAAAAGTCATTCCATGCTGGAATGACTTCTGATATTGAGGGAAAAAGCAGATTGTGATTTATATACTTTCATTGGATTGATGTGTTTGGATAATGGGTCGATTTCCCAGAAAACCAATCATTAATACAATGACCAAAATACCGTTCAGCAACATCTCGGCAGTAGTGAAAGGTAACATAAAGGGAGCCATGATCAGGGTGGCAGTGGAAATAAAAATCGTCAGCCAGAAACCCCACAGGCGATTTTTCCATAGTCCAACAGCAGATACTGCCCGTAAAGAGGTGTAGAAGAGGAAAAGAGGGATAAGCCAGACAGGATCATTGTCGAACATGTGTTGCATTTCAGCAAATAGTAATTTTGGGTAAAAATTACCAATTACCCCCAGGGCCATTAATAGTACTGCAATGCAATCGCTGATTTCAATTGCTGTATAAATCGATTGCAATATTGCAGCACTGCAAATCAATTTTCTTTGTCTATCTAATGAATTATTTGAGTTATTCATCTTAGTTTCTCCTCAATGCTGTGTTTCACTTTTCCGCTTCGGGAAGAACATACCAGTGCGTTCGCGATACGCCTTGTAGGGCTCACCGTAACGCAGAATGAGATCCTTCTCTTCGGCCACACACCACCAATACCAAACCGGAATCCACACAAAAGAGAACACCACTAAAAATGGGGAGTTCAAAACAAATGCAATCACCCACCAAAGCGGCATTTCACCTAAAGCCATTGGATGGCGGATTTTTTCATAGATGCCGCCATACATAGTATGGCTTTTGTCGGGCATGAGAGCTTCTTTTTTGGCATCCAGGGTGCTGCGGATTTCCAGATACATGCAGGGAATGGCAATGATCACCGCTATGACAATGGATACCCAATAAGGCCACTGAAATTTCAGTGGGAAGGGATCAATGGGTAAGGGGTATTTGGGATAGAGAATATAGTTTGCAAACAATACAAACATGAAAATACCACTAATACCCCGGAAAATGCCACTTAGTTTGTATGCACGTTCCCCGATCTTTTTTTCCATTTGAGCTGGTCGTACACTCATCAAGTAAAATACACACATCAGCGTGCCGCTGACGAACAGACTGATAAAATTAATCCACGCGTTCATGGAATTACCTCCTGACAGATTTATTTTCCAAAATGTTCAACTAAAAATGCTGCCGCCTGTGTGGGACCGTCCCATTTGGCGACTCTCTGTGCAAAAGCCTGGGCTTTTTGTTTGGCTTCTTCATCGTGCAATAAGGTTTCAATGGCCTGTAGTACCCGCTCAGCGGATGCCTTGCGCTTGGGAATACGGATGGCAAAACCCTTACGAACCAAACATTGCAGATTGGCATCCTGTTCCGGCTGCATGCCGATACCGACGACCGGTTTTCCGGCCAGGGCGGCGGTCATTACCGTGCCAATACCGCCATGAATCAGCGAGATATCGGCCATGGCATTTACTTTATGGGCGGGCAGCCACTCGGTGAGGATCACATTTTCTGGTACTTTGAGGTCAAGTTTTTCAACCAGCTTCTTTACCGGGGAAATGACATAGTAGGGTTGTCCTTCAAAGCCTTGCAGTAATATGGCGATGATTTCTGCCGTCCCGGAACTGCCCATGGCGAAATAAATGATGGGTTTGTCATGAGGAATATCCAGTACTTCCTGGGGAATGGGAAAATCCTCGCGGGCGATTAAGGGTCCGATAAAGTGGTGATGCTCCGGCGGGTGCAGCAAATCGGAGAAACCGGGTGGTTCTGCCATGAGTGTTTCGTCGCCGCTAAAGTAATCAAAATAACTTTTGATGGGCTGTGCACCAAATGTTTTGGCAACCCGGTTCATCTGATTCAGTAAGACCAGTTTAACGAAAAAATTGGTCACGCCGCCCAAAACGCCGATAATCAGTGGGCGTAATTTGCCGAAGGCATCCTGCGGAATCATGCCCATGCCGGTTTCCAATAACCAGGTTGATTGCACTACCCACACTAGTGGTGTACCGTGAATTCGCGTCGAGTAGGGAATGGTCAGGCAAAAGCCGGTTAATGTAACCGCCGGATTTACTTTTTTAAAAACGACCAGTTCACTTTGGAATCTTGCTTTGATTTCATCCTTGGTCAAGAAGGCGCCTAATTTTTCACCCTTATCCACTTTGTAGATATGTTCAATTTTTTCCGGTGTTAGGCGGGGTTCCAATTTGTGTACTGGGAATCCGGCTTTTTCAATGAATTCTTCAAATTGGCCGCCATAGGATATAAAATGTGGTTCAAACTTGCCTTTGCTGGCACGCGCGATTTCCAGCATGCGTGTGGTTTCTGCCAGATTATATGCGGCAGGTGCAAATAGAATGGTTTTCATAATAAGCCCCTTTATTCTGATATATCAATATCCGACTGCCAGGCTTCCGCAACAACAGGGTTGCGTTCAAAGAATTTTTCGCGGACATCTTTTGAAACGATATTCAACGGGCAGGCAAAGTTCATGCAATGATTGCACATCAAATTGCGCATGGTTAGATACGCTGCAGTAACGATCATGATGTAAAGGATCATGTCAAACCACATCGTATTAATGATGAAAAAGACCATGGGGAACAGCATTACCAATGCCAGACCAGCGAAGAAGATAATTTTTTCGGTTATTGACATGGGGCCGGGACGATATTTCCACAGACGCGATGCACCGTAGTTCGCCCAGCATTGCAGACTGGCGCCTTCCTCGGCGTAATGTGGGCAATGTGAACACATCACCCGGATTTCGGTAAACAGGAAATAGCCTACGATTAGTCCAATCCAGATCAACAACATAGGGATCCCCGAGAGAAATATGGCACGACCACCGAGCAAAAAAGCCGGCATCATAAAAAACAAAAAATGAATCAGTTGACTGCCATTGAAATGACAGACAACATCCTCGCCGACCGGGCAGCCTTCACAGGATTGTGCCTTGCAGGTGAGCAGCGGTTGTTTTGGATCAATAAATAATTTACTCATGATATCTTCCTTTACAAATGTTTATTTGCTGAGGCCTTTTAGAAAAATCTGAATATTCTGGCGAATGTGCCTGGAAAGGTCCACCCGATCAGGATCAAAAATCCATAACAAAATGGTGCCTTCAATGATGGCAGCAGTAGCGATTGCGGCTGTTTCAGGATCGTTATCCTGAAATTCTCCCTGATCAATACCCTGTTTAATAATCGGGGTAACGTGGTCCAGGTAACGGCCGTAATAGTTTTTCATGACTTCGCGTATTTTTTTGTTACGGAATGATGCGGCATACACTTCGTATACGATAGGGCGTAGCAATATCAGGCTTTGGGTGTTCTTGATGAGATCCTCGGTTAACTCCATAAGATGCTCGCTGACGCTGCCTCCTTCATAGGTGGAGTGAATCATTTTTTCAAATTCACTGTCGAACAATTTGGAAATAATGGCCGTGGTCAAATCATCTTTGCTCTTGAAATACAGATAAAGGGTGCCTTTGCTGAGATTGGTTTCCTCGGCGATATCATCCATGCGGGCTTTGTTGAATCCTAGGCGAGAGAATACGTTGATAGCGGCTTCAAGGATTTGATTGATGCGTTCTTCGCTGACATCCGGTTTTGGGGACATACATACCTCACTAAAATAAATAACTGACTAGTCAGTCATTATTATAGGACGCTGAAATTGAGTTGTCAATAGATAGAAATGGATGAATTATTCTATGAGGTGTAAGTAGATGATTGGTGTTTTATTCAAGGGCGTCTGCAGGATGTACGTACAGAGTAACGAGGATTGATATTGACTGGTAAATGATTAATGCCGAGATATTCGCAAAGTACCCTCACAGGGAAATTCGAACCAATTAAAAAACCACTGATTTTTCATTGTGTTTGTGGACCTGGAAGAACGTGTACCCTCATGAGTGTTTGATCTTTCGACCCAATAGATACATGGTTCAAATCTGTTGAGATATGGAAATGGTAATGATAATTACGATAATATCTGTTATGACAGGCGAAATATTTTTCTCTAAATTTCGATTAGAATTCAGCGATGGTTTTACTTTATCCGCTGATAAAGGTATTCCCAATATCGTATTTCTCTCCAAATTGCCTTTGTACGATAATTTAATTTGAAAAGTTGTAAATTAATTGGAAACTGAATGGCAGGTACTTCTTTATTCCCGTAACCAATTTCTTGTTTGATTTCGCTATTCTCATGAAAAAAATAGCCTTTTGTGGTTCGCATAATTTGAACAATATATTCTTCAACAGTTGCATAATCCATTTCAGATAAGCTATGAAAATTTACAAAGAGATCTACAGCGTTAGAAGGCAATTCAGGTAATGAAAAATTTGGTAAAAGAATAAAGTCAAATTCTTGGACGTTTTTTTCTTGATCTATTGATCCACTTTCACCATATAATAAGAACTTCTTATCCGGAAAAGCGTTCATAAGAAAAAACTGGGCTATTACAAGAATTTCAGGTAAATCAAATCCAATATATGTAAGGTTGCTGATTTTCCTGGCAAGAAAATATGCAAATAGTCCGATACCTCCGCCAATTTCACAAACAATAGGATGATCAATATGGCGTGTTAGTTGGTGAGATTTGTGGGCATAATAATACGCTGGACAAGATGCGGCAGTAACCAATGTATTTTCAAAAACATACCCATAAGGATTGCCAATTGGTGGAACCTCTAATTCGCTACTAGAAATATCAGGAAATTCACTTTTCCAAACTTCTATATCTTTAATCATGTTGTAGAGGAATTTTTTCTGTGCAAAATTCGCCTGGAGAGGTCTATTTGTTAAATAATAATAAAGTTCATACTTTATAATCGAGATTACACCGTTATTACGATAGAAATTATTTAGCAAACTAAGCAAGCGTTCAACATCTCCATGATTTAACGCATCAATGTACAAATTTCTTTTTTTAGATATTTGAGGAGCCCATTTATGCCCTGGTCGATAAACAGATTGAACCGACAACTGATCATGTTTTGCTTTTTGATAGGATTGAATGATTCTATTAATAACAGATCTTTTATATGCATCATTTAAACTAGTATCAATCTGATCCTGCAATCCACTGGATAAATCATCCAGTGATACATTGGGTAATGAAAGAAATTTTATCTGGGCATTGATTACGTAATTTATCTTCTGCAATAAATTCATATATTCCTCTAACCGTTAGTGATAATTAATTATATTCTATCAATGAACAATTGTAAATTTTGCTGTGGTAATGTGTTGAGGCTATATATTCTTGTTTCAATATTCTGCCATATTGAAAATGATTAATCGAAAACTGAAATAACGCACAAAAACCAATGAGTAGAGAAAATAATCAACTATTTGTTCAAACAAAATACCCATCCCAAATTAAAGGATGAAAAGTATTAAATATGCGATTGAATCCACTGCAAAAATATACTTTATATTATCAGAGTATTCGAACCGTTTAAATAAAAAATACCCTTTTGGGGTATCAATTTGTAGCCTTTGAAGGACGGGCACCCTACCGGGTGTTCGAACCTTTTTTTTGTAAATTTGACAAATACTGTTGTGGGCCTGGAAGGACGGGCACCCTTCCGGGTGTTCGAACCTTTTTTTTGTAAATTTGACAAATACTGTTGTGGGCCTGGAAGGACGGGCACCCTTCCGGGTG
>JAEKNU010000133.1 GCA_016838895.1 Chloroflexota bacterium | reverse complement strand
CGCGCTTCTCAAATTAATTTGGGTTGGTCTTTTCCTAAATCTTAGCTCTACCCCGTTTTATTGAGATGATACGTATATTTGTTATAATTAACAAATGAATAGAAAAATTGCTCCGGTTGTGAAAAGAGTAAAACTTCAAGATAAAGAAACTGATTTTGCCTATTGGCAAAATCAGCCCTATGCAGATCGAATTACTGCACTGGAAGAAATCCGCCAGGAATACCATGCCTGGAAAACCTCCGGGCAAGAGGACAAAGAAAATGTTCAGCAAGGATTTCAGCGAGTTTATCGAATCATTAAACAACAATAATGTTCGCTATCTTGTCGTTGGGGGTTATGCGGTTGCATTTCACGGACATCCTCGATATACAAAAGATCTTGACGTTTGGATTGAAATAACAAAAGCAAATGCCAAGGCTATAATTAATTCACTAGATCAGTTTGGCATGGGGTCATTAGGAATTTCTGAAAATGACTTTCTTGAACCAGATCAGATCGTTCAATTAGGATATCCGCCAAACAGGATTGATATTGTAACAACTGCCAGTGGGGTGATTTTTGAAGATTGCTACAAAAATCGTGATTCAGTAGAAATAAATGGACTAATAGTCAATTTTATTGATTTAGAAAATCTGAAAATAAACAAAAAAGCATCCGGCAGATTTCAGGATTTAGCGGATCTCGAAAATCTCCAGTAACTTTCATTTATCAACACCAGTACAACGGGGAGATTATAGCTGTATTCACAGACGATGAAACGCATGAATTGGATTGGACCTTCTTTCGGGATGGGCCTATTGTTTTATTTCATGACCAAGAAATCTTAAACAAAGATATTCATTGGCTTAAAGAGCACCACTATCTGACCAAATCCTTTGATTGTTCAGCATGGGAAACGATGAATGATTTTCATAAAGATGTTTACCAACAGCTAAATTTTCCCGAATACTATGGAAAGGGTATGGATGCATTCAATGATTGCATGTGGGATGTTCCGGTACCTGATATTGGAGGAATGACAATTCTTTTAAATCACTTTGATCAATTTCAGAATGAATCCCGTATCAATTTGGAAATCCTCGCAATACATATTTTCCACAATATAACTTACGGAAAACGACTGCTAGTTCTTATACAAATTGAAGACCATATTTTTAATTTTTTTCCCTGTTTCCAATAATGTTTTATCTGTGAACCATAAGGAATGGCAAATAATAAAATATAAAAAAGGATCCCGCTGAAATTTAGCGGGATTCTAATATTTATCTTCCCAACAGCCTGCCCAACCACGGCGTTTCCACTGTAATCGCTTCCTCCGGACATAATTCCTGACAGCAATAACAGCGAATACATTTGGCATAATCATACACAGGGGGTTGTTTCTTGCCATTTTGCCAGCTCAAGGCTTTGGGGTCTGCCGGGCATACCTCCACACAGCGTCCGCATTTGATACATTTGTCTTCTATAATAATCGGACGCGGTGTAATAAAGGTGCGCAGAAAGCGGTTGTTAAAAGCATCCGGTTTGGTTGATGTCAAAGCCGGACTACGATTGGCATTGAAATCCGGGGTAAAGAAACGCTTCGGTTTTTCACCCGGGTATTCAATATCCCTGCTGTTTCCCAATCCATATTCATTGCCATATTTGATCGGCTCAACCAGATTTTCATCCAGGTTAATCATCTTGCAAACCGTAGCATCCAGGGCAACCGGATCAGTGGAGAAGAGCAGCACATGCATTGGACGAGGTGTGCCGCCATGCGGACCGTTACCTTCCATTGCTATAATGCCGTCCATAATATACAGGCGTGGCTTTATACACAGGTTAATATCTACCAGCATTTTGGAAAAATAATCCACATTGGGCAGGCGCGAGTGAAACTCGGGTTTTAGCATACCGGGGATACAGCCAAATTGATTTTTGATCGCGCCGGTGATACGCGTGAGGGCATGCGTTTTCATCTTTGAGAGACTGATCAATCCATCGGCATCCATGACACCCTTGGCAAAAGTAAACTGCTTGATCAGATTTCCTTCATGGAAAGTTACATCCACGCCCTCATGAAAGTCTGCAACAGGTACATTCAATGCGTCTGCCACTGCAAGCAAACCTGATGGACGCGCTGCCAATTTGGCACTGCCAAACCCTGGAGAATCCCCAAATGAGAGTTGGGCACCAGCAGCTTGAAAGGCTTCCAGTACCGCCTGGAATACAGTAGGATGCGGGCTGATACAACGATCTGGTGAGCCTCCCAGTAAGAGGTTTGGCTTTACCAGAATATTCTCGCCATCTTTGGCAAATTGTGCAGCGCCGCCTAAAATGGATAATCCTTGCTGCACAGCGTTACGGACTTCTTCAAGTTCGTACTTTTCACAATAAACCAGGGCTACTTTTGATGGGTCACTCATTTACTTTTTCCTTTGTCATTTATTATCTGATGATTGTTTTTCAAGCTGTTTGGCGATGAAGCAATCGTCCCAGCAGCGGTACCTGAACCGAAATGGCTTCATGCGGACATAACTCCTGGCAGCAGTAACAACGAATACATTCAGAATAATCATACACCGGAGGATGATCCTTGCCATCTTTCCAACTCAGCGCTTTCGGGTCTGCCGGGCAGACTTGCACACAGCGGCCGCATTTGGTGCATTTATCTTCCATGATCACCGGGCGGGGGGTGACATAATTTCGCATCAAACCACTGGTGAGGATGCCCAAATCGGTGGATGTTGACCCATGGCTGCGATTGACCACAAAATCCGGGGTATCAAAGCGGCTGATGGGTTCCCCGATAAATTCAATCTCCTTGCTGCTGCCCAGACCAAACTCATTGCCGTATACAATCGGGTCAACCAATGCTTCGTTCAGGTGTATCATCTGGCAGACAGCGGCATCCAGGGCAACTGGATCTGTGGAAAAGAGCAGCACATGCATTGGGCGTGGATCACCGTTACGTGGACCATTGCCTTCCATGGCCATGATGCCGTCCATAATATACAGACGCGGTTTGATGTACAGGTTAAGATCCACCAGCATTTTCGAAAAAATATTTGCTGAGGGTAATTTGGAATGAAATTCTGCTTTCAACATGCCGGGGATGCAGCCAAATTGATTTTTGATAGCACCTGTCATCCGTGTTAGGGCATGCGCCTTCATCTTGGCCAGGCTGATCAACCCATCCGCTTCCAGTACGCCTTTGGCAATATTAAATTGTTTGATAAAGCGGCCTTCATGGAAGGACACCGTTTCGCCGTTTTGGAAATCAGCGATAGGTACATTGAGCGCTTCTGCAATTGGCAGCATTTGTGACTGTTTTGCTGCTGCCAGTGTACTGCCAAATCCGGGGGAATCTCCAAAGGAGAGTTCGGCACCGCAAGCCTGAAATTCCTCCAGTACAGCTTGAAAAACCATCGGATGTGGACTGATACATTTTTCGGGTGAATCACCCACCAGTAAGTTGGGTTTGATCAGTATTTTCTCAGCGGCTTTTGCAAATTGTTGGGCACCGCCCAATAAAGTTAACCCTTCTTTAACGGCTTGCCTGACCTGATCCAATTCATAGTCTTTACAATAAACTAGTGCTACTTTTGATCGATTACTCATAACAACCTTTCCTTAATTACAACTTTTCAGAGACTGCCAGCAGGCCTGTCCGGTTTCCAATATCAAATCTTCATCCAATAGGATCTCGCCATTACTATGCCGGCGTGCCAGGGAGATCGCCAGATCAATGGTCAGGCTTTCCAGCACGGGTTGGGGAATTGAGCGAATTGCACCTAGCTGCATGGCTTCAGCATACACAGCCAGGAGCGGTTTCAATACTTCCATGGTAAAAACATCGCTTTCAGCATTGTAGTAGGGCGAACTATGAAATTGCTGAAAATAAGCAGCTTTATCGGGGAAAGCAACGAAATAATGGATAATGTTCTGCCACATGCGCATAAACCGGTTTTCCAGGGTTTGCTCTTGTGAATCGTCAGCCATGATGGCAGTCACAAACTCCAGCTTCAATTTACGGTACAATGCCTCAAGTAACTCTTCCTTGCCGGAGAAGTAATTGTATATCGTGCCAGCACCGCAATCCGCTTCAGTAGCCAGCATGGACATTGAGGTTCCGTGGAAGCCATGCTGTGAAACCAAACGTAAGGCTGCCGCGAGGATCTGCTCTCGTTTGGGGGAGTCCTTGGTTTTCTCCATTTTGGAATGAACGTTCATTCCAAAATAATACACCAAGAAAAATCGGTTGTCAAGAGGGTGAAATAATATGTATTTGTGATGCTGATGATCCAATTCAACGCCTTAATGACTATAATGGAAATATTCCGACTCCCGGAGATAATTATTAATGAACCCTGAACCTTATGCGCAATGCCCAATTTATAAAACCAAGCATTTTCTCTTTCGCATGGTAGAACCTGCTGACGCGAAAGACCTGTTAAGCTGCTACGCCGACCCGCTGGCAGCACCCCTGTTCAACAGCGATACCTGTACCAGCGATTTTGTCTACCATACGATCCAGGAGATGCAGGACTGCATCAACTTCTGGTTGGACGAATTTCAGAAAAAAATTTACATGCGCTTCAGCATACTTGATCAAACAACACAACGAGCCATTGGCACCATGGAATGGTGTATCAAACCAAATACTTATGAGGGGTTAGGCAAAGTGGCCGTACTGCGTCTTGATCTGCCATCCGTGTATGAAAACGAACAAACTATTTCTGAAATCCTGCAAATGCTTGAGGAAAATTTCTATGAACATTTTGATGTAGATAGCATCATCAGTAAAGCCATTCCGGCAGCCAAAGCGCGTATCCAGTCGTTTACCATTACTGGCTATAGTAAATTGGACCCTAATCCGGTTCTGCCGTATGCTGATTATTATTTAAAAACCAGATCATTTTCCTGAGCATCACAAAGTTCCAGGGCACTTCCCGAAATCCATGATTCATATTTGGGTTATACTTTTATAAGAAAACAAACCACCCCACAGGATAAAAATGAGGGAATATTCAGGATGAACATTACAGAAATTGTTCAAGCACAAAGGACATATTTTAACAGCCACATCACCAAGGATGTCGCTTTTCGTATGGCAGCGCTGAAACGACTGCGTGCTGCGATTCAAGCCAATCAGGAAAAAATTTACACCGCGCTGAGAAACGATTTGAATAAATCAGACTTTGAAGCCTACATGACCGAAGTTGGCCTGGTACTGGATGAGTCCCGTTTTTTACTCAAACAAACCCCCAGATGGGCAAAGAAAAAAATCGCACCCACTCCTGCGGCCATATTGCCAGCGATCAGTTATGAAATCGCCGAGCCGTACGGCGTGGTATTGATTATGTCCCCCTGGAATTATCCTTTCCAATTAGCTATTGAACCCCTGCTGGGTGCCATTGCTGCGGGTAACTGTGTCGTTCTCAAGCCCTCGGCGTATGCTGTGGAGACATCCAAAATACTAGCAGAACTCATTGCTGAAGTATTCCCGCCAGAGTATGTCAGCGTGGTGCAGGGCGGCCGCAAGGAAAACACCGATTTACTGCAACAGCGTTTTGATTACATCTTCTTTACCGGCAGTGTCACTGTGGGCAAGCTTGTCATGGAAAGTGCCGCCAAATACCTTACCCCCGTCAGCCTGGAGTTGGGTGGTAAGAGTCCCTGTATCGTGGACTCCTCCGCTGACATCAAAATAGCCGCCCGGCGCATCGCCTTTGGAAAATTGATCAATGCCGGACAGACTTGCGTAGCACCGGACTATCTGTTTGTGCACAGCAGCATTAAAGAGCACATGGTTGAATACATCAAAGCAGAGATCAGCAATTTTTACGGTGAAGATCCGCTGCAAAATGAAAATTATCCCAAGATGATCAATGAAAAGCATTTCAATTGTGTGAAAGATTATCTGGAAGGACAGCAAGTTTTGTTGGGTGGCAAATGGAATGAGCGTTTGCAAATTGCACCCACCCTGCTGGATGAACCGAATCTGGATTCTTCTGTGATGACCGATGAAATTTTCGGACCCATCTTACCGATCC
>JAEKNU010000132.1 GCA_016838895.1 Chloroflexota bacterium | reverse complement strand
GTTCGATCCAGAATGTTTGATAAAGAAATAATTGAGAAAATAATGAATATCACTGAGTAAAAATGGGCACTGAAAAAAAATTTGCAAGAAAGCTGATACTGAAAGGGGGAAAATATTGGAATAAATACGGAAAAGAACGTGTGTATTTTGATGTTTTGAAAATTATGGAGATTGCTGGAGTAAGCTTGTCATACTTCAATACGGGTAACATTTCATCGGCTACATTTGATGATGATCGAATATCAAATAACCAAGCAAACATCATCCAGAAAAAGTTAGAAAAGGGTAATACCCAAAACAAAAGTGATAACCAAAACTGTATTAGACATATAAACCTATTCCCCACACACGTGGGGATGAACTTTTTATAGTTATACAGTGAGAAAACAATGAAAATTTGCCATTTTCCACATACATGGGGCAGGTGACAAAAGCAAATCTTTGACAGGATTAGACGATTGGCCTTATTCGTGGAATGTAATTTGTTGAGAAAAGTTGAGATTCTAGGCTTTATTCACAGCCGCGATCAATGAAATGGTCAGGCTTTCTATGCTGCCATCCGCTGAGAGGTTATCCAGAATTTGCTTGAGATAATTTGCAGGCAGGGCGGCGAAGGTGATACTGCCAAGGAACAGCACAGCCAGGCCACATAAACTTATCATCCGGCCAGGCTGTCTGTCTGTTTTTTTCATATCAGGGTTCATAAAGAGCTCAATCCGAAAATTTTATGGTTCCAGATTGATAATAATCGATTCCCATGTAGCTGAACAGTTTAAAGCATTATTAATTTTCTCCCGCCAGAGGTTGTCAGTCGGCATGGGTAATATTTTGTTCCAGGCGGCACACAGCATGGGCTGATATTTAGGATCCAGCGCCAGGTTTTTGAGGGTGAGTTCAAATGCCAAGTCCAGTTCTTCTGTCATGCCATACCCGAGAATGAACGGCAGCCATTCCCGTGGAGAATTGGAGCTGGCATTTTGTTCAGGTGCATAGCCCATGTCCTGAATTTCATCGCCCAAATCGGCCACTTCCTGCCAGGCTTCATCCTGAACAGCCAGCTCGGCTTTTTCATAAAAATAGCACCAATCATGCCGTGGTTCCGGGCCAAACAATTCCGGATTGGGCAGGGGAACATCTGCGTGATTTTCAATTAAATCCAGGTTCGAGTCCGCCGCCCATTGTCTCTCCTGTGGAGACAGGTAAGGATTGAGCTGGTCATCACCGGAAAGGATCCACCAGCATTTGCCATGACTGGGATTGTAATGGACAAGAATCATATCATCCGTATTCCCTTCAAAGTGCAGGGAGCGAAAAGAGGATTGGATATCCTGATTTTCAGGAAACGTTTCGCTGGCGGCATATCGCGGCAATATGCTATAAACCCAATAGGGCAAATCTGCTGAGATACGATTGTTAACGTAAAGAAGATTCACTGCAGAGGAAGTTGAAAACAATCCCTGATTTGGGAAAGGATCTTCTTCAAAGAAGATGGCTGTCTTTTCCTGAATTTTTGGGGCTCTCCAATAAAGCTGCCAGTAAAAATCAGTCTGTTCTTTCCAGTCCCAACGGTATTCATTCACTTCCCGGATATGGAATCCGGCGGCCAGACCGATTAATATGCTGAGCACGACAACTTTACGCTGCCAGTTTTGAATGAACCAGGAAAATGCTGCCACCAGAATCAAGGCTGCACCGGGCATTGCCGGTAAGGCATATCGATTTGCGTGGATATCGACCAATAAATTTTTGCCAATTGCCCAGGCAGGCAGCAAGCCGGCAATGAGGATGATTGAACCGATAAGCAAAGACTGCCTGACCCAATGCTGGGGTTGCTTCTCCTGTGGGTCCTCTTTGCTGCTGAAAAAGAAGATAATCAGCATAACCGTGATGACAAAAGACAACGCCCAGGAAAAAAGGGTCAGCGGGGAACTGGCTGTTTTGAGGGATAGATCAAAAACGGGTGCCCAACTGCCCAGCAAGATTTCCAAAAGATCCAGGAAGATGGTATTTGCCAGGGAGATTAATGTATTCCAGGGTTGTTGTATGAGCAGGGTTAACGTCGAAAGTGCATACGGATCTTCAACCGGCAAGGACATCCAGACGAATCGCCATAGACTATACAGCGTGATTAATAACAAATATGGCGTGGTATAGTGCAGGGTTTTCTTCCAAAACACCTTTGCGGAATACCCTTTTTGTCGAAGTGCCAACCAGATGAAAATGGGTATGATCAGCACCAGACCGAGGAAATACTCCGTGACGGTTAACTGGGCTACAGTGGCCGCCATGGCCAGAAACGTAAAAAGCCAATACCATTTTGGGGAATCCAATGAGCGGATGATGAGACCGAGGCCGAGAAAATATAAGCCGGCCTGCAGCCATTGTTGATGAAAAGTCACCGCCGCAGCTTGCTGGGTAAAAATGGGCATAACAAAGTAAAGTACCGCTGCAAGCGATACTTCACGCTTGTTATTGGGCCAGAGTGCTTTCAAACCCCACCACATCCCTGTGGCAGCCAATATCCGCAAGGATAAATTTAAAATCTGCCAGAGAAATTTATTATTTCCAATCAGGCTGACAAATAAAATATGCGTCCAACCTGAAAGCGGCCGGTCAAAGGCATAATAGGTTTCGTATCCTTCAAAACCGTAAAGCACGTTGACCAATGTTTTGGACCAGTCATCCCAATATAATCCCAGATCCGGGATGAGAAAGCCAAAAGTTAAAATACCAACGAATAAAATGACAATGGCTATCATCCAGCCAGGCAAAGAAAATCCCCTGAGTTTCTGCATCTTGTTTCCCTTTTGTACAGCTAAAATGTGCACTGCAATGAATAAAGTCATGTGCCGGATGAATTATCATCCTTGACGCTAAAAATTGGATTCAGAACCAATGAATATTTTGTTAGGAAATTATTAAAACCTGAATTCCACGTCAACATAAAATTACCTTAAAATTTTCCTAATTGGCAAAGAATTTCGGAAATATTGTTTATAGTGTAGCATATTCGCCTTAACCTTGTGTCGATTTCATCGATTATTTCTGGTAATTCAGAATAATAGACATGGTAAACACACCTCAACAAACACTTTGACACCAACGCTGAATACTTGATAGCACCTTCTTAGGACAAACAGTTTTTATACACATCTTGATACGGATATTTTATCGAGAGCTTCATCACTACATACTGTCCGCGGACGAATTAATATAGGGGAATTAAGTAAATAAGTCTGGAATAAATGGTGAAGGTGATTAGTAGGGTTGCATGAGGTCGCTCCAAAGAGAGCGGCTTTTAAATTTAATAAGTAGGGTATGCTTGATGGAAACGTCAAACAGAAAGGACATCCGACCCAGGAGGAACACAGCCTAGACAGCAGTCTCTTGGGCCGGACACCAATGTCAATTTTAGCCGATTTTGGATGTAACGAGCAAGAGTATATTGAGCAGGACAAGTACAAAGATTGTGCATGTCCCGAAGGATGCCCGTGGTGTGGGGAACAGAATTGTCTCATAGGACACGGCACCTACCAGCGAAAAGCCATAGATGAAAAACGGGTGTATAAGATTCGGGTCAAGCGGTGGTTTTGCAAGAACTGCCACCGCACCCTGTCCATTCTACCGAATTTTCTATTACCCTACCGCCAATATCTGGTGCGTGTGATCCAGGGAGTGGTAGTGGCTTTTTACGAGTTTGGCCAGAATTGGGGGCGGGTTACACAAATTTATGCGCAACTAGAGGTACCTAACTTGCGGACAATGCAACGTTGGTGCAAAGCCTTTGCACGTCGCGCACCTACCTGAATGTGTGGGGTGCAGTGCTATCTGGCACAACAGGACAGCCAATCGTCCTATTTGGATGTGCATGGAGAAGCACCGCAAGCCATAAATGTCGCCGCAGCTTTGCTGGCCGCCAGCGTGCATCTGTTGGCGTGGGCCAAGACGGAGTGGGTGGAATTGGTGGGATACGGCCTGAATGACCGGTTGCGTTTTCTGGGATTATGGGGAAATGGGCGGGGACTGGGCAGGCTGGTCTGAGGGATGCCGCACCCACACAGGTTGCCATTCTGGGCAGACCGATGGGGAGCCGTTATGCTTGGGAACACCCTATTCCAACCGGAGAAGCCGAAAATGCCCGCCAAAAAGAATACCGAGAAAGATTTAGAAGAACGAAACACTGCCATTGCTCTGTTTCGGTATGGCCTGATTGCCCAACTGCTCTTTGACCCACTGGAAAGTGGCCAATGGGAAGGCGCCTTGCGTGAGATTGCTGCCAAGACCTATACCATTCCTTACTCGAAACGCACCCGGGTAGGAATTGCCACCTTGCGGCGTTACCTGACGCAATACCAGCAACATGGTTTTGATGCGCTGCGTCCCAAGGAACGCGCAGACAAACGTGCTCCGCGAGCTTTCTCACCGGAAGTGGTGGAAAAGGCAATTGCCTTGCGCGAAGAGCAGCCTACCCGGACAACGGCCATGATAGTAAATATTTTGAAGCAAGATAATGATCTAAAACTGAAGGTAGCGCAACCGCTCAATGTGCATACCCTGACCACTCATCTGCGCATGCATAGCAAAACCCGACGTCTGTTAGCCAACACGGGAAGGATCTTCCAACGTTTTGAGCGCCAGCACGCAAACAGTTTATGGCAGGGGGATATGATGTTCGGTCCGTGGCTGCCAGATCCTAACCAGCCTGGCAAGAAACGCCGGGCTCACCTGTTCTGCTTTATCGATGACCATTCCCGCCTGGTTCCCTATGCCGAGTTCTTTTTCGATGAAGCCTTGCCGTGTATGGAACGGGTGCTCAAGGTGGGTATCTTACGCCGCGGGAAACCGCTGGCAATTTATGTTGACAACGGCCGTGTGTATGCATCAAACCAATTTAGAGCGGCTTGCGCCAGCCTGGGTATTCAAAAGATTCATGCCGCACCTTACAGTCCAGAAGGGAAGGGTAATGGAAAGCTAGTGATAATGTAAAGTTGTAAAAAAAACACGTTGAGAATCAGCCTTTTTGGCGAAATTTGCTTTACATTATATTTTTATTTACCCAGGGTCTTAAGCCAATTCATTAATCCCGGGTTACTTTGCCATTCCGGAAGTTTTTCTGATACTAAATTGTTGCTACCCTTTTCCAAAGCTTTGCGTTTCATTTCTCCGTCGATTCTTGCATATGTTTCTGTAGTCCGGATATCAACATGACCTAAAAAGTCTCGAATATAAACAATGTTTGACCCAGCCTATGTTTTTCGTTTGAGAAGTCACTATTATCAGGTGAAAGCGGTGGCTGCCGATCCGAATCACCCTGCTTATGCAGAGTTGACTCGCTTAGCCAGCACTGGAGATTCAAAACCTTCTCCTAAAATATACAAACGAAAACGACATAATTAACCAGTCTCCTGGATAATAAAAGGCCGCCCTATTTGGACGACCTGATGATTATACATGGATCATACCACCAATTATTCCGGCTGATTTGATCCCTAAATCCCACCATTTATTTCGGATCGGGACAATATGGCATAGGATCTCAGCGTATCTTCAGAAACACATCCATGTCGTTTAAAATCAATAAACCCTTGAAAAATGTCCTGAAATTGTGGATGATATGTGTGAATTCTTCTTTTGACTTTTGATAAAACAATACCGTGGAGTTGATAATCGGCAAGAAGATTTACTGCCCTAACATGAATCGCTAATTTAGTTGGAAGATTCTCAAAAACCGTTATACCATAGGCTTCATCCAAAAAATCAAGCGCTGTTTTGGCATCAAATATAACTTTTTTCTTCAGCTCCAAATAATTTTTTAACTTGGACCATGTTGGAATATATTTGATTATTCTTTGATCTGAGAATTGTGCTTTTTTTAACTCTTGTGTTACTTTTGAAATTAGTTCATTAATTTCTAAATAGTGCTCATTCATGAAATAGCCTCCAATCATTTTTTGACAAAGATGTCCTTTATATGATTGGATGATAATGTAAAGTTAATCAGTATCATCTCAATAAAGCGGGGCAAACGAAAAAGAACTGAAGCCTGTTAATTTTTATCATAGGCTGTTAAAATTTCT
>JAEKNU010000020.1 GCA_016838895.1 Chloroflexota bacterium | reverse complement strand
CTCAGATAGGATTCCAGTT
This sequence comes from Chloroflexota bacterium, assembly GCA_016838895.1. GTDB lineage: Bacteria > Chloroflexota > Anaerolineae > Anaerolineales > Anaerolineaceae > UBA5203. The sequence goes on along the minus strand of JAEKNU010000020.1, from coordinate 63,760 downwards.
CATCAAGTTCAGAATTTGTCAACGCACGATTATAGACAAGGATTTCAGCGATGCCGCCTTTATAACGTCTGGCAGTAGAACTTAAATCTCCACCCAATGTGTATCCGGTTAATAAAGAGATTGTTTCTGAAAATACATTTTCCCCTACCAATTCGCCATTACGGTATAACTCTGCATCGGAGTTTGATTTGCGAAATTCATGGAATTCATATTCTTCATTGGCTTCAACATTCGTTACGATTCCTTGAGAGGACGACAAATAAACATTGAAGCCGGCAATTGCTGAATCTTTATATCCAAGTGAATATTGCCTGCTTGTAGTTAGTAAGGGATTTCCCTGAGAGCCGGCAAGAATTGTCCGTTGTTGACTGGATGTACCTGTTATTTGTGTTTCATTTTTGGCTACCAATATGATGGTTGTATCAGCATCAATAAACAAATCATCTAGATTCAGATAATCACTAACTCCATCAAATAGTAGTGCTGGGTTTCCATTTACTTCGTTTGTTGAATATACTGGCTGATTATCTGGTCCTGTTTGAATGCCATTATTTCCGGTTCCACTCAAATCTTCCCAATAGGATACGCTGTCTCCATCGTCATATCCATACATCTGCGATGCATCCAACCATATGACCGCATCCGAGATGGATAATACTGGATTCAACAATTCTTGGTCATAACCAATAGCAGTTTCCCGATGTGCTTCATAAGAATCAAAATAGATACTACCAGTAGAAGTCGATTCAATTACATCACCAATCCCTGCCCCAATTCGCACACTGTCAAGCTGTGCTATATCATTATCCAAATCTGGCAAATTGGCACATTCTACTCCATCAATCCAAAGAGAAAGAATTCCATCATGGCTCTCAGTTGAACTGGCTTTTGTCCAATGCAATTCGATTGCATGAACTAAATCTCTAATTTGGATCCATTCAGATGCTATCGTGGAACCACTATCATCCATAACGCTTGCCTGAATTTGATACGCACCAGTACCTTTTGAAAGTGTAATCAATCCTAATTCTTGTAAATCGGTTGAGTATAGACCATAGATTCCGATGCTGTCACCAGTAATATCCACTGAATTTGGATTGAAATAAAATCGAGAGATCAACTGGTTTTCTTCATCCGGGGTTTGCCTTGATAGATATACCGATGAAGCATTATCCAATGTTATTTCTAAACCTTCCAAATCTTCAATAGCAGCAGTATCACTTACTGTGATATTTGTACTTTGGGTGGCAGTCCAGGCATCATAGGTTCCATCTTCAAATCCATCAGAAAAGACAAAATCAGGTTTCCTACCAAGTTCAATGGCTGTATCAATTCCGATAAGGCCCAATCTACTGGAAGTAAATTCATCGAAGACAAGATCACCTTGAATCCCTGTGCCTTGAATATTCATGGCCCCTAACAAAACAGATTCGATATTCTGGCTGTCTGTATCCAGGTTATCAATTTCAGCAACTAGCTCATAATCAATCCATATTTGAAGTAAACCATCATTGCTTAAATCTGATGAGGCTGCTTGCCAGCCAACTTCAATAGCATGAACACCACGTCCAATGGAAGTCCAATTGCTTTCATGCAGCGTTTCTTCATCATCATATGCATAGCTCATAATCTGGAATTTATCATCGTTGTACCCTAGACGAACACCAAATAATGCCAGTCCGGAATCATTCTCAGCAGAAAACACATCAATCTGATCAGGTTCTGACATCTCCAGATAATAAGGGGTGAAATAGAATCTGGCATTATATTGGCTTTCTGATTCAGGAGAATCATCTGTTACATATAAATCATCTGAATCATTGATTGAAACAGAAAGACTATAATCTTGATAAATCGGATCATCATCTGAAACTGAAATGTCAGCATCATCAGTGTATGAACTCCAATTGGATAGATCTTGTGATTCAAAATCATCAGTAAAAATTGTTTCACCAAATAATTCCTGTAGTTCAACAAGGTTTCCTGCATTATCATATGAATACAGATAAGTGCTCAAAATATCAGTATTGGTTTGATGCGTCAGGCTGGTGACTCTACCAATTGCATCATATTCGTATTCAGAGAAAACACCGTTTGGCAGATTAACACGATCAAGATAATTTGTGGCGGTATAAGTGTATTGAGATTCTGCACTGTTCCAGTCAACTACTGAAGTTAGCCGGTTTACAGGATCATAAGAATAAGAAATTGATTTCCCATCCGGGTAAACCATGCCTGTCCGATTTCCGATGGCATCATACGCATAACTCACTGTGGCTAGATACGGATCAGTTATTGAAACGGGGCGCCCTAAATCATCGTAGGTCCAGTTAGTAGTGCCCAATGCATCACTCATTGAATCAACTTGCCCGGCAGCATCGTATGTAAAAATAACATCCTCGTCCGGTTCAGGATAATCGATTTTAACCATCCGATTTAGTTCATCATATTCATATGAGATTACTGCATTATTTCCATCCACTACCTGACTTAAATTGCCAACATTATCATAGGTATAGGTTTTTGAGTTTCCTAATGCATCGCTTTCAGTAGAAAGTTGATTCAATGCATTGTATGTGTAAGTATCTGTATGATTATTTGCATCGGTAACAGTTAATAGATTCCCATTTTCATCATATGAATAAATTGTGATTACATTTGTTTCTTCATCAGATGTTGTGCCTGAAATATAATTTTCAATAACTGTTAATAAACGATCTAAATTGTCATACTCATAATGGGTTGAAATTCCATTTGCATCTGTTAGCGCAACAAGATTTCCGGCAGCATCATATGTCATTTGAGATTGATTGTTTTGTGCATCAGTGATTGAAACCTGGCGATTCAGTGCATCATATGAGTAGTTTGTTATATGCCCAGCAGCATCTGTAACGGAGATAATATTGCCAATAGCATCATATGAAGGGCTGGTCAGATTGTTATTTGCATCCGTTATAGTTGATATGCGATTTAAATTATCATATGTATATGTAGTTGTATGTCCATTAACGTTGTTTTCTGTTAATAGCTTTCCCACTGCATCATATGTATATGTTGTCTCACCATTCATTGGGTCAATTTGTTGATTGACTCTACCAAGAACATCATAGCTATATTGCCATTCACGATCCAGCACATCTTCATATGCGGTAATTTGCCCCAATGCATCATATGTTAAATCTGTGAATTGGTTCAGATCATCAATTAATGCCACCTGTCTGCCTAAATCATCGTATTCGATAGTGGAAATATTTCCATTTGCATCTGTCTGATCTATAAATTGACCGACTGCATCATAAGTAAACGACGTTTCGTGTCCAGAGGCATCAGTAACTTTTATTAATTGGTTTAAGTCATTGTATGTATATGTTGTCGAATTTCCTCTAGGATCAATTATCTGGATCAGATTATCGACTTCATCATAAAAATATTCTGTGCTCTCTCCAGCTGCATCAGTTTGGGAGATTAACCTGTTTAAAGCATCGTATTCAAAACCCGTGGATCTTCCCAATGTGTCTGTTTTTTCGATGATATTTCCAGCCTCATCATAGGTTGTAGATTCAACACCGTTCAGCGGATTTGTTGTATTGATGATTCGATCTACCCCGTCGTATTCGAATAACGTAACATATCCACGCGCATCTGTTACTGAGGAAATCGTATCATTTGCATTATAGGAAATATGATTATTATTTCCATTATCATCTGTAATCGTAACCAGGCGATTTCTGGTATCGTATACATAAGTTGTTATGTTACCGCGTTGATCTTCTTCTTCCAGTAAGTTTCCCAACACATCATAGCTGTAATTAATGGCATTGTTATCAGGCAGAATAATTTGAATTAATTGATTTTTTCCGTCATAAACGTATTCAGTCATATTCCCATAGGTATCAGTAATATGAGTTACGTTTCCTGCCAGGTCGTAGGTATATGTTGTTGAAATATTGTAGATACTCTCTTCATTTTGTGTCCGAGAAATATCATAGTTCTCTATGGTGTTTAATAGCCAACCTGCATTGTTATATTCCTTTTTCGTAACAATACCTAATGGGTTGGTTATGGAAACCAATAAACCTAAATTATTGTATCCAAAGTTGGTTTCATTATTGGCAGCATCTACTTTTGAACTTAACTGGCCCAAACTATCATATGTAAATGTGGTGGCTTGGCTCTTCTCATTTGTACTTGATGTCACATGTCCATCGGTATCATATGTTATTGATGTTGAATTTTCAAAAGGATCTGTTATGTCAGTGATTTGATGAGGTAAATTTATGTCACTATATTCAAAAAGTGTCTCATAACCTCTCGCATTAATAATGCTTATCACATTGTCATTATCATCATATGAAAGTGTTGTAGTGTTACCTTCCGCATCAATGATTTGACTTGGCGCATTACATCCATACCATGTTATCTGTGTTTCATTTCCGGCTTCATCTGTAATAGTTTCCGGATAATATTGAGAACTGTATGAAATAGCATCTGAACTGCCATCGCTGTAAACTATGCCTTCCAATTGGTTCTGATCATTAAAATATGCTGTCTTCGTAACATTACCTTCAGTGATCGTGACCGTGTTATCCACATTGTAAACAAGCTGGAGGGTTAGATCGTCATTTCCATCGTATTGTTCAATTGCTTTCCCAGCTGTATTAAATACAGTACGCTCAATAGTATTTCCATTTGGATCAATTATTTCAGTTAATAAATGAGGAAAATTTAGATCATCATATTCATAAAGCCAGGTATGTCCAAGAACATCTGTTATTGATATTAGGTTTGAATTTGTGTCATATCCATAAGTAATTGTGCGGCTTACATTATCGGTTACATTGGTTAATAAACCATCAACATTGTACTGAAAATCTAAATATCGCCCTGTGCTATCATCATAAACTCGACTGATTAATCCGGATGAATACGTGTATTCTAAAGTCCTCCAATTCTCATCGGAAATCGACAATAAAATTCCATCCTCATCAAATATATATTCCTTAAAATCATCCGTATCCATAATGTAAATCGTATTGCTTAATTCATCAGTGCTTTGCTGTAGAGATGCAGAGATACCAGCCACCGGAAGATAATATGTACTACCTGTGTCTATAAATCGCAGGTATGAGCCATCCCCCATCTTCAAAATAATATACCCATCTTCGCCATCATCATCATCACTGAATAGCAAATGGATTTGATTGGTATTACTCCATCCATATCCCATGATGGATAATTGGTTCTGCCTTGCGGAGGAATAGGATTTGAGTACTTGAAGTTCATTACTTTGATCCGTTAAAACATCGATATCCAAAGATTGATAAGTGTAATTGCCGGAATATACATCAATAGGTTCTCCAGCCCACATTTGAGTTGAAGAAGCATTTGAATAACATTCTGTTTCTGGAGCTAAACTTTGATCATCTGCTAAATAGTTTTCCAAGACCCAGTAATACATCGTGCCTGAATTATCCCCATAAGAACTGTCACCAACAGCAATATTTATCGAACCAGTTACGCTTGGCTTGAATTCCCAGCTACGCGTATAGCGATTGGGTAAAGTCATGTCGCCAACTAAATTAATTTCTCTAGGCGCGGAAGTCAATCCATAATTTAAAAATTTTACACCAAGTGCACTTCCAGCATAGCATGGGTCTGAACTACAACCAAAATAATAATAGCCCCATGCAAGTATGGTATACGTTTTGTCAGGAGATAATCCAGAAATTTGTGTTCCTGAGGAGCTTGTTACATTAATTGTGCCAGAGGTAACAATATTTGAATTATGAATTGTTTTTGGTTTGGCACTCAGTTCAACTATGTTAGTACTACTACTAATCACATTATTTATTATTTCATTTTCCGCTTCTGGGTGTTTAAAAATAGGAGGAATATAAGAAATTATTTCTTCATTCTGACTATCATTAGCAATTTCCAACCATTCAGTTTTTCCTTTGCTTTGTTCAATTTCCTGTTCCCCGGAAATTACGCTCTGTTTAGCAAAAATATTATTGGTTTGCAACGCCAAACTAGACAACACCATTGACATGACGATACAAATACGAAATGAAACATTTATAAATTGGGAAAACTTGAATTTCATGGATGAATGCTTGAACATAGGTACCCCTCCAGGTGAGTAGTTATCATCTCAGTTTAATGATATGTAATTACTTTTTTTATTTATCAAATAACAATTAATGGGTAAATCGCTGAGTAAAATTCCACCCTACAGATAAAAATGGTCATCAAAAAAAATACCAGTAACAAATAAATTATTGATTTGGGAAACATATACCTACAAATATGATGTAATATATTTTCCCCCGAAAGTATTTTTCCATTATAGTAGAATTTATCTGTTTGTAAAGGGGGAAATCAATACTGTAATTAAGTCAAGCGAAGTAGAAGAAAAAAAAAGCACCTACAAAATTGCAGGTGCTAAAGAGCGGGAGACGAGATTCGAACTCGCGAATATCAGCTTGGAAGGCTGATGCCTTACCACTTGGCGACTCCCGCGTATGCCCTTATTATATCGCAGATCAGCACATGGTCAAGCATAGGCAATCAGGCAAGCTATCAGGTCAGGAAATATCATGCGCTATCGAGGCAAAAGGGTTGACTTCCTTTAATACAAACAATATACTACATTGCTTACCTATCATTTAGTTACCAAAGCACCTAATATTTTATGCCTACATACTACATTGAAGAAAACTATGAGAAAAAAGATGTTGATTGTAATAGGTGTAGCGTGCATTTTCAGCCTGGTCAGCTGCAGCAAGAGCAACAAAAACAACACTGAATCAAATACAAACGAAATGAAAACAGCTACTGCAGTAGAAACAGAAAGTCAACTGGAAGAATCACAAAACAATCAGGAAGAACAGGAAAGCGAGTTACCTGAATAAACTGCTGAAATTAATGATGAAGAATTTAGCATAGCCAGCGATGTACAGATTGTTGGATTAGGTGATAGTTTCCTGGTAAACGATAAATTTACGATGACAATTTCAAAATATGAATTATCTGATGATACTGACGAAAATTCTGAGAAGTATTATTTCGCATATTTAGCCGAATTTGAGCCTCCTTTTGCAGCCAATACACAAATAAGTTTTTCTGCAAATGTTTTTCCAAGCGGATCATTTAAATTCAACGCGAGATCAGACCTATGATGATTCAGCGTATGTACAAAAAGTAAGTGTCAGGGAAAAACGAAACTCGCCCTATGAAATTGTTGCCTGGCTGCCGTCCTCGCCGAACCATATTGGCGGTTTGCCAGGGTGGGTACAATTTCCCGAATATCCGACCTATCCGCGATGCCAAGAGCGTATGAAGTTTCTGGCACAAGCTGATGTTGGCAATGTAACTTACGCCTTTATTTGTCAGGATTGCAATATTGCAGCAATAAAATGTCAGGCGGAGTAAATCGTTTTTTATGTCATTGCGATGGAGCGTTTCGTTGGGATAACCACTGAAATGAAAAGAAGCGACTGAAGCAATCTCCCAGTAGATCAGGGGTACATTTCCAACGAAATGGGAGATCGCCGCGGGCAAAAAGAGCCCTCGCGATGACACAATGCTTTTCCCAAACAAAATTAAAAAATCCTGCCAGGTTTTGAAAACCTGGCAGGATTAAAATGACTATTCCTGAAACTTTTTTCCAGCTTCCTTGCAGATACGCTGGATGGCATAACGCCCGCCCATGGCAGCCCCGGGCAATCCACCTGGAAATTGTGTCCACATGCCGCCCATGTAGAATTTTTGCAACCCTTCTAGTTTACCGTTCAGTGAAGTTGGCTGCATGCCGGGTTGGGTCACAAAGGACATATATGCGCCACGGAAAGCATTGCAATAACGTACATAGGTCATAGGCGTGGCTACGTCCACCTCTTCCACTGTACCGGTAATTTCCGGATATATTTTTTCTACAGCCGCCTGTACCTCTTTTGCCAATTGTTGTTTGGCTTGTTTGTACGCAACTTTGTCCTGGTGTTTTTCCTGCCACCAATCATAGCTGCCCATAAGCATTACGCAAACTGTGGATTTACCAGCCTTGGCCATAGCCGGATCATAACAAAAATGCTTGATCATGATGCACTCCTGCGCCTTGTCAGCCACCATGATCGGTTCATCCAGCGGGATGTATACAGTATGCGCTCTGGCAGAAAGATCTGCATTGACGCCCAGAAAAACCAAAGAACAGCAATCCAGTTGATAGGTTTCATGATCACTGTACATTTTTTGCTGCAGGTCATCTACATATTGTCCATCCAGCAAATCATAAAGAGTATGATGTCCATCGGCTGCGGATAGTACATACTCGCTACATACTTCCTCGCCAGTTTTAAGTCTCAAACCCACGGCAGAACCATTTTCCACCAGGATCTTTTCCACTGGTGCGTGGTAATGAATACGTACCCCCAACTTTTCAGCATAGGCTGCCATGCGTTTGGATAAGGCCAGTGAGCCGCCCATTGGCCAACCGGAATCGTTATTATGCAGGCTGCCTAACGTACTTAAGATGGACGTGGCGACATATGGCCCGGGAATCAGATTGATGAAACCTTCACGCAATAGAGGATCCTGAAATTGTTCAGCCAGGTCAATAACAGATATGCTGTTGTACTTTTTGAATAGCGGCATCAATTTCCCAAATTTGAACGCCATTTTGATGCCATCCAACGCCGTATACATTTCCATTGGCTTGGAAACGGGCATATCCATTTTGGCAAAGGCACGGATATCTTTGCAAAGTTCATGAATCTTATGCGCATCGATCGGAGAAAGGTCCAGTAGATGTTTTTCTAATCGATCGGCATCGCGATAAATTTTTAACGTTCTGCCATCTTTCTGATATTCAAAAAATATTTCATTCAAGTGAATGGCAATGGAATCATCCAGCGCACCTACATCTCGCCAGACTTGATGTAAGCCACTGCCGGGTTTAGTGCCCATCATCCAGTGAATACAGCCGTCAAAGTGGTAATCACCACGTTGCCAGCCGGTACATTCTCCACCGGGCAAGGTATGCATTTCATACACATCCACATCAAAACCGCTTTTGCGAGCGTAAACGGCGGCAGTCAGGCCGGCAACACCGGCACCGATAATCGATATTTCTTTCATTTTATATCTCCTTGGGAGTTTATTTTTCCTTTTTTAGTATTCGTAAAAGTACTGCCGGATCGGGGAATGCCAGGGTATCCCCATATGCAATACGAAAGATTGCCAATCCGTTAATCGCTGCCCAATAGGCATTGGATAATTCTTCCACATTGCCTTCAACAATATCCCCCTGCTGTTGTCCCTCAGCGATAATACGTGTCATGATATTGTTTGGTTCAGACGCTGTTTTCATTATTTCCATGACGGATTCAGGGAGGGATTCTGATACTGAAATCTGCACCATGAGGAAGAAATAATAAGCAGAATCCGAGTCGCTGCCGATATATTTCAATATTTCGGCGGTAATCCATTCAATCTTTTGAATCGCAGGGGCTTCGATGGATGCCGTGTGAAGTAACGCATTCGCAGAAGAGGTGGTTGCATTTTTTACCAACTCAGTGAAGATTTCATCCTTGGAAGCAAAATAGTGATATAGCAGCCCATGACTGATACCACAAGCTTTGGCAATATCGCTGATGCGGGTGGCAGCATAGCCGCGATGGGAAAAAACACGCAAAGCACCAGAGAAGATTTTCTCGCGCATTTCATCTTTCATATGCCGATATTGTTCTTGCGTTTTAGGCGCCATAATGACTCCATTATTTATTGACTAAATGTTCAATCAATAATAAATATACATGATTTTGCTTTATTTTGCAAGGGGTATTGACTAAATAGAGAAGATCAATGGGCAGTTTATTTCATCTATCATCATGCCATGTCATTTTCATGATGTCATTCAATATATTTCTTATGACATTCATCACATTGACGGTATCTTAGCTAGCCCTTATTGTATAAGTTAGTATGTACTAATAAATTATCAGGAGCTTCGTATGTCTTCAAAGAAACTATCCGAACTACGCCCCGGACAATCCGGAACGATAACAAAAATGTCCCTGACTGGCAGTCCCCGCCAACGAATGATGGCCATGGGATTTGTAAAAAATGAGCCTGTCAAAGTCATCCGCAAAGCCCCTTTAGGTGATCCAATTGAATTAGAAGTAAAAAATTATAAACTTTCCTTACGGAAATCTGAAGCCGCTTTGATTGAAGTGGAGGTGATACATGATGCCACTTAGTATGGTCCGTCAGGGCACTGAAGTTTGCTTGATTGAAATCCGAGGTGGAATGCGCATGCGCAAACGTCTGGCTGATTTGGGGTTAACCTGTGGTATGAAACTGAAAACCGTCTGCAACAACGGTAATGGCCCCATTATCTTAAAAGTAAAAGATTCTCGTCTGGCTATAGGACGCGGAATGCTGCATCATATTCTGGTTGAACCATTGCGAGAACCATGTGGAACCAACACTACACCCATAGAGAGCGTAATTGTATGAAAAAGAATCCTATCATTGCACTGGCTGGAAATCCGAACTGCGGAAAATCCACCATCTTTAATGCCTTAACTGGCGGAAATCAACATGTTGGAAATTGGCCTGGAAAAACCGTTGAAAAAAAAGTAGGTAAATTGAAACTGGGCGACATGGAAATCAATGTCGTTGATTTGCCTGGTACATATAGTCTATCTGCCTATTCCATTGAGGAAAAAATAGCCCGTGATTTCATCGTTCAAGAAAAACCGGATGCAGTTATCTCTGTAGTGGATGCCAGCAATTTGGAGCGCAACCTATATCTCACCCTGCAGCTTCTTGAAATGAATGTACCGGTAATTGTGGTATTGAATATGATGGACGTTGCTGAACAAAAACAACTTCAGTTTGATGATCAGCGCTTATCCCGTTCCCTGGAATCTACTGTTGTGCGTACCATCGCCCGTGATGAGGTTGGCATTGATCATTTGAAAACCGAGCTTTCAAAAGTACTCAAATATAATGCGAGTGTAAAAGAACCTTTCGGTATTGATTATGGAAAAGAGATTGAAAAGGAAATTCAAAAACTTGACAATGTACTTGCCGAACAAGCGGAATCAGACTCCGTTATTCCTACTCGCTGGTTGGCTATTAAATTATTGGAAGATGACGAAGACCTCACCAGGCAAGTAAGCCAATACAGGAAATGGGGTGAAATCAAGGTCAAATTAAATGAGAGTCAGGATGCACTGCAAGCCAAACTTGGCGAAGTCGCTGATACATTGACAGCCGATCAGCGCTATACCTGGATTCATCGCCTGGTTATGGCAACGGTCAGGCAACCGGATGGACAATCCATAAGTACGTCCGATAAAATCGACAGGATTGTTACCCATCGCTTATTTGGTATTCCCTTCTTTTTATTGCTAATGTGGGTGGTGTTTAAGGTAACTACTGATGTGGCGGGTCCCTTTCTGGATTGGTTCGATTTCGTGATCAGCACACCCATCACCAATTGGACAGTTGCAGTTGTGGGCTGGCTGGGACTTAGCGGCACATGGTTTGAATCCCTGCTGGTAGATGGCGTGATTGCCGGTGTTGGCGGTGTTCTGGTCTTTGTGCCTGTTTTGATGGCATTATATTTATGTTTAGGCATATTGGAAGATTCCGGTTATATGGCCAGAGCCGCTTTTGTGATGGATCGTTTAATGAGTTTGTTTGGGCTGCATGGCAAAAGCTTTTTACCGATGGTGGTTGGTTTTGGTTGTACTGTACCAGCACTTTATGCCACACGAACCCTGGAAAATGAAAATGACCGCATCCTAACTGGGTTATTGGTGCCCTTCATGAGTTGCGGCGCGCGCCTGCCTGTTTACGTTTTATTTGCTACCATCTTCTTTCCCGATCAAGCCGGCACTGTTATTTTTAGTTTGTATATTTTGGGCATCCTGGTTGCCGTTTTACTGGGTATTCTTCTGAAAAACACATTATTCAAAGGCAAAGAAAATACCCCATTCATCATGGAATTGCCGCCATACCGCAAACCAACCTTCAAAAGCATTTGGTTCCAGATGTGGGAGCGCACCAAATCTTTTGTTAACAAAGCCTGGACCATTATTCTGGCTTCCAGCGTGGTGATTTGGTTTTTGCTAGCCATTCCTGTACAAGGAAATGGAACTTTTACTAACACTGAAGTCGCTGATTCTGCTTTTGCTGGGGCTTCTCAATTGATGGTCCCAGCCCTAAACCCAACCGGATTTGGATCATGGGAAGCAGGCGGCTCATTGATAACAGGCTTCATTGCTAAAGAAGTCGTTGTTGGCACCATGGCGCAGGTTTATGATGTTGAAGAAGTAGAAGAGGAAGCCGCACAAGCTACAACTTTCTGGCAGGATTTGGGGGATGTTGGCACCAGTTTCGTTGGCGCCACCATAGACACGCTCAAGGCTGTACCGGGCATTTTCGGAATTTCCTTTGGTGAGGGGGAAGAAGAGGAAGAAAACCTGGTTTTGTATCAAGCCGTTCGTGAGAATTTTGAAACATCCAGTAATGGACACGGTGCATTGGCATCCTTTGGGTTTATGGTTTTCGTACTGCTTTATACGCCATGTATGGTTGCTATCGCCGCCGAAAAACAGGAACTTGGCGCAAAATGGATGTGGGTCAGTATCATTGGCCAATTGGTCATTGCCTGGCTGGCAGCCGTGTTGGTATTCCAGGGCGGCCTGTTGCTGGGTATCGGATAACTTTATGAGGAAACCATGTTAATTCAACTTAAAAATGAAATTCAAAAGGCTAACGGACAAATCCGGATGAGTGAACTGAGCCAGAAATTACAGGTCACGCCCTCGGTTATTGAGGGGATGTTAATTTCACTATATGGGAAGGATGTTTTAAACAGCCATATGGATTCGTGCAAAGATAGTATCGTCTGCACGACATGTGCAGGAAGTTGTCCTTTTTCAAAATCACATTAAGTCATTCCATCTCTTCAATCGTATACAGCATGGTGTAATGCCATGCTGTATTTATTTGTGAATCTAAATTCTTCTTCCCATAATTAAGCTTTATAGAGATTTCAGACACTTTAAGGTATGATAAGGCAATCCTTGAGGATATGAAGGAAAGCAAATCATGAAATCAAGAAGAATCGGTACGATTGTTTTTGTTGCATTGTTGATCATTCTCATATTAGTACTTTTCTTTGCCAATAGGGGAATTGATTATGGCAATTTTCAATCTGTGGGTTACAGCACGGATACGGTTGAAGCCAAAGTTGTGGAAATGGTCGAGGAAGGTACGATTGAACTGGGTGATGTTACCCAGGCATATCAAATCGTCAAGGTGCAAATTCTGCAAGGACAATATAAAAACGAAACCCTGCAAATTGATCACGGTAAGCGTCAGATCCGTCCTGACGGATTCCGTCTGGGACTAAACGATCGCGTGATGGTCACGGTTGGGGTTTCACCGGAAGGGAAACTGACCGCTTTTTTTGTGGATTATGTGCGCAAGCAATCCATTCTGATTTTGGTGGTTATCTTCGTCGTGGTCAGCTTACTGGTAAGTGGATGGAAGGGCATTCGTAGTATTCTGAGCATTGGGGTTAGCCTGGTTGTGGTTCTGTATTTCATTATTCCGCGTATTCTGGCCGGGGATAATCCAATCATTATCAGTCTGGTAGGTTCCATTTTATTCCTGGCTATCACGCAATATTTAATTTATGGTTGGACGCTGAAAACACAAATTGCCATGGCAGGCATCGCCGTCGCGATTGTCATCACCGGATTTTTATCGGTCTGGTTCGTAGAGTACGCTTATCTGAGCGGCTTTGGTGATGAGAATGCCATGTATCTCATGCAGCAGGCCGGCAATATCAATATCCGCAATTTACTGATCGCCAGTATTATCATCGGTACGCTGGGTGTATTGGACGATTTGGTGATTGGTCAAGCTTCTGCGGTGATTGAACTACATATGGCAAATCCTTCCCTGACTTTTAAACAGCGCTATGCCAGCGCGATGAATATCGGTAGGGATCATGTGGCAGCTACGGTCAATACGCTTGTGCTGGCTTATATGGGTGCCGCCATGAGCATGTTCTTGTTGTTCAGTATCAATCAGGTTTCCATTGGCACGATGGTCAATATAAACTATATCGCTGAAGAAATTGTACGCTCGCTGGTAGGGACACTAGGCCTATTTTTGTCAGTACCCATCACTACATTTATTGCCTGTTTGGCGGTAAATTCACCGGATCGTATTCGTAAATTGACCCGCGTTCTTGGACCATTAACTGATACTGTCCAACGTGATTGAATAAATGAAATCCAGCCGACAATTAAGGGAAGAAAAAACCCTGACTATGATGTTTGCCCTGTATTGCCGTGATCAGCATGGGGGTATAAACTCCCTTTGCACGGATTGTGATGAAGTAATTACATATGCCGTTCAACGCCTGGAAAAATGCCCCCATGGGGAAAATAAACCCATCTGCGGTAAATGCAAGATCCATTGCTATAAACCGGAGATGCGTGAGAAAATCCGCAGGATGATGCGCTATGCCGGACCGCGCATGTTATGGCATCACCCAGGTTTGGCGATGATGCATATGATAGATGGGTTAAGAAAGAAATAGGGAGTTTACCCTTAACTGGTTTTGCGATGGTTATTTTATTCCATTTCTTTGAGTTATTTCCAATTTTAATGCCTAAATAATGGCGACCCTCGTGGTCGCCATTATTTAGGTAAATCTGCATTTTGCATACCTGTAAAAATTTACTGTTGGGGCAAACCCAAAGCTGCCATCAGTTCTGCTTCTGTGACACCCAGTGTTTGAGCCGCAGCATCAAAATTAGGTTGCCCCTGGCTGGGATCACCCAGCGCAGCTTTCAGTGCATCTTCTGTTACACCCAGGGTTATCGCAGCAGCGGACATATCTGGTTGTTGTTCAGCAGGGTTGCCCTGCTCCGGGTTATCCTGACCATTTGGAGCGCTGTCCGTGGTTGTCATCGCTGTGCTGGTATCGTTGGCGTTTGGGTCACCATCAGGGGTTTCTGCAACCTCCCCGCCGCGCACCAGACGAACATAGTTGTAGTAGCGTTCTCCGCCTTCAGCAGCCGGACCATCCTCTTCTTTGGTGTCAAAGCGCACAGCACCTGCGCCATGATAGTCAACGCCTTCATTGTTCACTGCCCGGCCGGCAGCCACATACCAGGCGTAGTAGAAATCACCACCAGACTGAAAACGGGCAGAGGTGCTTGTCCAGTAATAGGGGTAGTCAGCATTGCCCGCTTCATTGGTAATTTCAGACACGCTGAACATGGGATCAATAGCTGGGCCATCATAGGTTGTATCTGCCGCATCCGGGGCATAATCGTAATTCACAATACTCTGGAGTTCCTTGACATTTGGCAAGCGCCAATCACTGTATCCCAGGTAATTGGCAGCGTTCTGGGTCTGGGCATAAGCTAATGCAGTTTCCCAATCCATGCCTTCGCCACTATCAGCCTGGGACCACATCAACCCCGTTGCTTCATCGGTGATGGTGCCGTCACTGTTATCTATCAGTTGATTTTCGCCGTAAGATTCACCGGATACACAACGCACATGTTTGGCCATCGGGCCGCTAACGGTTGCAGGATAAGCCTTGATATGTCCTGTGGCATGATTGACACCAAAAGCGGCATCGAAACCACCCTCAGCCGTTTTACCAACATAATAATTGTTGGCCCAGTATTGTTCATCTTTGGAAATGCTATCATTTTCAACCAGATCGAAATAGGTCTGATCAAGATAAGGCCAGCCTGTCGAGAAATTGCTGATAGAGAAAAGTTCTTTCAGGCTGGGCATACGCCAGTTTTCATTATCAGCTATTTCCAATGATTCACAGTAGGCCTGGGCTTCGTCCCAACTGTAATTACCACTATCGGGTGTTTGCTGCCAGGTTAGATTAGTCACATAATCTGTAATGGTGCCATTGCCATTATCCGTAAAGCTAAATGCATTACCAGTAAATTGGGCATCCTGGCCATAGAAGACCTCGCCCTCGGTTGGACAGGTGATTTTATTACCATCGCTGTCGTAGCAGATGCCCTGCCCGGTCTCAACAATGGGGTATGTGATTGTGCAAACTGTATTTTGTACGACTTCTTCAGTAGGTACAGCTTGTACTGCTGTTGATTCTGTTTCGGCAGGGACAGCAGGGGTTATATCTTGCGAAGTAGCGCAAGCAGCCAGGCTAATTGCCAGAATACAGAAGCCAATTAATAAGGTGCTTATCTTTTTAGACATTATTTTTCTCCAATCATTCGTTCATTATATAAACCAGAGACTGACAAGTAGACGGGGGCTTGTTTCGCTAGTCTTGGTTTGTATTTTTTTTTTATGATTACAATTGAGGCACACCCAACGCTGCAATCAGTTCTGCTTCAGTAACGCCCAGCGTTTGGGCAACAGAGGCAAAATCAGGTGGGCCTTGATTGGGGCCACCTAAAGCCGCTTTCAGCGCTTCTTCCGTGATGCCCAGGGTGGTTGCAGCAGCAGCTAAATCTGGCATTGGCTGACCGTCCGGTCCAGCTGGCTGTCCAGCAGCGGGTCGATCACCAGGTGCACCTGTTCGATCAGCGGGCGCATCCTGTGCAACTTGCGGATCAGATATACG
Source organism: Chloroflexota bacterium (assembly GCA_016838895.1). GTDB lineage: Bacteria > Chloroflexota > Anaerolineae > Anaerolineales > Anaerolineaceae > UBA5203. Next base: position 47,112 of record JAEKNU010000020.1, on the reverse strand, counting down.
CTCATCAGCAGATTCCGTGTTCGTTGACATGCTTCTGGCTGTTGGGTCACCAGCGGGTGTTTCGCTCACCTCACCGCCACGGACCAGACGAACGAAATTATAGATACGAATGGCATCGCCTTGTGGGCCGCGTCCTGTTGAAAATTCATCAGGATTACCAGCTTTCGGATCGCTGCGTTGAGCGCCGGCACCATGAACGTCCATCCAGGTGTTATCCATATAGCCCATTGCACTGCCAAAACTGACATACGCACCTGCTGATCCGGATTGATTAGTCCAGTTGGCGTGGGTAGTACTGCTCCAGTAGAAACTGTAATCAGTTTCACCGGCTTCATTGGTAATCGGTGTGGTGTTGAATAGCGGATCAATGGCGGCTGAATTTGTGGTGTCAGGTGAGCGGCTGTAATCCACGATACTCTGCAATTCTTTGACATTGGGTAAACGCCAGTCGCTGTAGCTTAGATAGTTTGCAGCGTTCTGTGTTTCAACATAGGCCAGGGCTTCTTCCCAATTGAGACCGTTGGGGGCATCACTGCCGCTATCCTCTTGTGCCCATATCAGGCCGCTGGCATTGTCAGTGATGGTACTGTCGCCGTTGTTGCTGAAGTTATTAACACCGTAAGTGTTATTTGCCCGCACACAGGCCACATCGAAAGTTTTCTCTCGCCCTCTCAGCGATAAGCCGTAGCCTTTGATACGTCCATCGGCAAAGTTCACACCGAACAAATACTCTTCATCGCCTACGTATAGCGTGCTGGAGGCATATTGTGAATCAATGATGCGTTCGTTGGCACTTGTATCACCGTAGGAAAAATCAAAATAGTCTGTATCGATGAAGGGAATCAGCCCGGAAGTGTCCGTATCTTCGTAGCCACTGGGGTCAACGCCGCTGAAATCGATCAGTGAAAAGAGCTGCTTGATGGTAGGCAATTGCCAGTCATCCTGGTTTGCATAGGATAGGTTTTCACAGTAATTCACCGCGCTATCATAGGACATTTTGTCGTTCGCATCGATGTCACCATCTCCATCCGTATCCGCGCTTTGCTGCCAGATCAGACCAGTGACATTATCCATGATTGTGCCATCACCATTATTGGTATAGCTAGGTTCATTACCGGTATACTGGGCATCTTGCCCATAGAAGGATTCGCTTGAAGCTGGACATGCAATAACACTGCTGTCATCGTAGCAGGTACCCTGCCCGGTATCAACGATTGCATAGGTCAACGAGGGAGAAACATCCGAATCAGATGTGCCATCATCTGTGTTGGATTCTTGTTCGATGACTGGTGCAGCAGCCGCTTCATCAGCGAGGGCAGTGCTATTATCGTTACCGATATCTGTATTGGATTGTGTTGTGTTCATTGCTGATGCACAACTGCTCAGTAGCAGTGTGAGGACGATAAGAAGAGAAAATATTTTTGTTTTCATTTTGTTATCCTTATTACTAAACGAATCAATAAACTACTTTTATTGGCAATCATACAGGGTCAGGGAGTCGCCTCTGGGACCTGTATTGTTGTTTGATTTGTTAATGTTTGCGTTTTCACTGAATTCAGGAATCACAGTGCAGGTAGATTGCAGCCAAATGGAGATATCTGCTTTGTTGTTTTTATCGCCGCCAGAAAAGATATAGCGCAATTCGTCAGCACTAACCATGCTGCTAAGATCATCCACACTTACCACATCATCGGCACCATTGAATCCGCCCATAAACAGTACGGGGCGCCCGGTCGCCAGTACGAGTTCTGATCCTTTCTGATTGGAAGAAGGCACTGCGGCCAGGTATTTCATCTCCTGGGTATTGTTTTCCAGAAAAGACAGCAGGTCAGACACTTTATTATTCTCAGGCAGTGCTTCACCCGGATTTGGACGCTGGTTTTGCAGGCTGCCGCTGTAAGCTGTGGGCAAATTCTGATTCTCTGTTGTGCTAATGGTTTTCACTGTCCAGAACAAGGGAATGACAAGCATGGCAGCCAGAAGGATGACACACGCTAACCGTTTCTTTACAAATAAGCTAAATTGGCTGAATATACCGATTACAAGCAGAACGAGACTTCCCAGGAGCAAAACAGCATTTTCGCCATAGCTCCATACTGCGTATAGTTGATAGGCAATGGTGATGCTGGTTGCCAGAATCAGCCCGACAGTGGCCCAAGTATGATGTTTGCTGAGCTTGCAAAAGATAGAAAATCCGATGCCAACCGTGGCTGCTAAAGCAGGCACCAGCATAATCGTGTAATAAGCATGAAATATACCGGAAACCATGCTGAAGAATATCAGACAGGTCATCAACCAACCGCCCCAAAGGATTAGTGCATGGTGAACCCTGGATTGGATGGGAAAACGAATGCGCGCACTGAACAAGGCCAGAAGGATACTGATCAGGGCAAAGGGCAATAGCCAGGACATTTGTTTGGACAGAGGCGCAGTGAAGAAGCGCAGGATGCCAGGCTGGCCTGTTTCCGAACTGAAAGCTGTTCCCCCGGAACGATCGTCAATGGCATTGTTTGGCTGGGGTTGTGGCTGCATCGGACGATCCGGTCGGGCACAGATCAAAGTTGTCTGTGCTGCTGAATGGATACAGAGTCCATTTATGGATTGTCCATTGGGTAATTCAAATGAGCACGATTCATCGATGTTTGCATCGATACAGGCATCGATTGCTGCGGGGAGTGGTTTACGTTCATTATTCGGTTGGGGTGTATTATTTTGTAATGCAAAATTATTTGGAATGCTTTTAGCATCCTGCGGACCATCACTGTTTGCTTTTGCCTTGCCTTCCAGACGGGAGATACCGTTGTGGCCAAAGATCAATCCCATAACCGTATTGTTATCGCTGGAACCGATATAAGGTCGTTGATCTGCTGGCGTTAAATCTACCGCAACAACCCATGCAAACGAAACCACCAGGAGCAGTACTGTGGTTAATACGAGATGAAACAGCTTGCGCCCCCAGGGAATTTTGGCAGCAAAGAAGTACAGTGCGTAGAAGGCCGGCAGTGGCAAGAATGCCTGCATCATTTTGATATTAAAACCCAAGCCGACAAGGATACCGCCCAGCAACAGCCATTTCAATGATCCTCGCTCGCTGGCTTTGATAAAAGCCCAGGCGGCCAGAAGCAAAGTGAAGACCAGCATGCCGTCCATGGTATTGTTTCGATTAGTGGCAACAAAGATAGGCGTGATGGCCATCACTAGTCCGGCAACCAGCCCGGCGACTTCATTGGTGTGTTTCCTGACCATGTTGTACAGCAGGGGAATAGAGAAAATCCCTGCCAATATATTGGGCAGACTGACTACCCACCCTTTTACACCTAGCACGGCAGCAAAAGCAGTTTCAATCCATAAGCCTAACGGCGGCTTATCTATGGAAACCGAACCACCCGGTTCCGCGGCTACAAAGAAAAAATTATGCCAGGATTGCAGCATGGATTTAACAGCGGCAGTGTAATAATCGTTGGCATCTCCGATTGCAGAAATATTATAAAAGTGCAATCCCGCTGAGAGCAGCATAATAGCGAACAGGATCAGCATGGCTGGCGTAATCCGATAAACCAGACGTCGCTTGAGCCAGGTTTGTTTTGTAGTTGAGGGTTGTGTGGGTATGGTTTGCATACGCATAGATCTCCTTTGGAAATGTCAGCTTAACTGTATCTTTTTCGAGAGAAGCAGCGTAGTGAGCCAGATCATGATATTGCCAACCAACCCATGACAACCGTCATGGACCTCCTCTGCAACCCATGACAGGAGATAGATGTTGTCTAGTGCTGAGCGTGTTATTATATCCTTATGGACAACCAAAAGAGTTTTGAAGACACGCGTTTATTGCGTACCGCCGCCTGGATCTGGATCAGTTATCTGGTCGCACTGCTGGGGATTGATATGATTATTTATGCCCGGCGGTTTGGCCCAATGGTGATGGCATATCATGTGTTTAATTTATTGCCGGCGCTGGGCTTTCTTGGATTATCCTATACCGAAGAAATTCAAAAACGAACGCGATTTGTCACCAATGCCATGATTCTGCTGATCACCGTTGTCCCGATATTGGTGAACCATATGTATGATTTAAAACTACCCCCGGCACCACTATCCAATCTGGAGGGGTTGGCCATCCGTCAGCTTCCGGTTTTGATTATTGGTCTTGTACTGGTGGCCTGGTATTTCAAGCTGCCGGGGATGATCTTTTTTGCACTTGGGGTCAGTCTTCTTGAAATCGTGATTGTGCTTTTGTTTAAAGGGTTGCATGACCCACGTTTGCCTGTGTTTATCTTAATCATTCTGATCCGCATGGTTTGTTTTTTGGTGGTAGGTGTTTTTATCAATCAATTGATTCAGTCCCTGCGCAGACAGCAGGCATCTTTGCAGGCAGCCAATGAAAAACTCAATCATTATGCCAGCACGCTGGAAAACCTGACCATTACCCGTGAACGTAACCGCATGTCGCGCGAACTTCATGATACCGCCGTACATACCTTGAGCGGTTTGGCCGTACAACTCGAAACAGCCGATGCGTATATGGATGTACAGCCGGAAACCGCCAAACAGCTCATCACGCAATCCTTGCAGGCAGTGCGCAACGGGTTGAATGAAACCCGACGGGCATTGAAAGCCCTGCGTGCCAGTCCATTGGAAGACCTGGGATTGAAACTGGCCCTGCAAAATTTACTGCATTCAGCAGCAGAACGCGGCAAATTGAAAGTTTACAGTACTTTGCCAGAGAGGATTATGCTCTCACCGGATTTGGAACAGGCGGTATTTCGTATTGCGCAGGAAGCCGTTGAAAATATCGTGCATCATGCGAATGCAAAACAAATCAATTTCTCCCTTGTGATGCAAGATCAGGCGCTTGATTTGATCATTGAAGATGATGGTATTGGTTTTTTGACCAAACAAAACAAACCTGCCGGGCACTATGGATTAACCGGCATGCAGGAAAGAGCCCATCTGATTGGCGGCAGCATTGAGATCGACAGTCAACCCGGGCAGGGCTGTGAAATTCATTTCAACCTTCCAGGAGCTGTACAATGAAAATTCTGATTTGTGATGACCAGGCCATTGTACGGGATGGTCTTGAATTATTGCTGCAACTGGAAAAAGATATTGAAGTGAGCGGCACCGCCGAAGACGGTATGCAGGCACTGGACATGATCGCAAAAAATCAACCCGACCTGGTATTAATGGATTTGAAAATGCCGGGCATCAATGGCGTGGAGACCACCCGCCGCATCCTGGTTGCATATCCACAAATCAAGGTGCTGGTATTAACCACCTTTGATGATGATGAATGGGTCTTTGATGCTATCCGCGCCGGCGCTGCCGGGTATTTACTGAAAGACACACCGCGCGCACGTGTCCTGGAAGCCATTCATGGCACCATGCAAGGGAAGTCCTTTATTGATCCGGCAGTGGTCGGGAAACTAATGGATCAGGTTGCCAATAAGCAGGAACAACCGACCAGCAATATCAGCGAACGCTTGACCGTCCGGGAAATGGATGTGCTGCGGTTAATATCGCGTGGATTGGGTAATGGGCAAATCGCCAAACAGTTGCATTTATCGGAGGGCACCGTGCGCAATCACGTCAGTGCTATTTTTGCCAAACTGGAAATCAGCGACCGTACACAGGCGGCCATTATTGGGATTAAGCATGGGTTGGATTCTTCCCGCAGCTTTTGACATTAATCGAAAAGGCGTTTTCAATGTAGGTCTGGTTGAAGCGGAAACTACCGCTGAAACCTGACATTTCCAGGAACGGCGCGATAATTAACAAATTGTGTTCGTCGGATTTCGGAGCAGATATCGATTAAACCGGCTGAATAATTATGCTCCTCAATACCGACCTACGCAGGGATGCGTTTTGGTTAGCCTGTATCATCGCCGTTATGGTGGGTCAACGACTCCCCCTACCGCTGATATTTCAGGGACAGAATAATTTAACTTTTAGGATTGTTGTTCACAATGTCTTATATGGGGATTGTATTCGCAATCAACTTTCAATTTCAGCCAGAGCCGGTATCTGTTCTACTTGAGCAGCAACGTCCAAGCCGAAATAGGGCAGCATATCAAATGGGGTAGGCAGAATCAAATCAGCACCGGCACGCTTTAATTCATCCTCGGTGCCGAAGCCGCATAAGACGCCCAGCGTTTGTGCGCCGGCCGATTTACCTGCACGGATATCCACGGTCGTATCCCCGATCATCAGACATTCTTCGGGCTTTACCCCCATATCCTCGGCCACCTTGAGAATTGGGTCAGGGAAGGGTTTGGTATAGCGGCAGGTCTGGGATGTGGCCACGGACTGAAAATGTCCAGGTAAATTGAATTGTTCCAGAAACGCCTGGGTACTTTTTTCATCCCGGGCACTGACCACGGCCATGGGATATTTGCCTTGCAAGGTTTGCAGCATGCTGTGCGTGCCGTCCACGATCAGAAATTCTTTACGTTGAACAAATTTCATGCGTTGTGCCAGAAAGCTGTACAGCTTGGCAAAATGGCCGTCAATGCGCAAAATATCCAGGAAGTGGTACATGATATTGCCTGGCGTTTCAATGCCCATCACAACCATACGTGCGGCGTGATGCGGATGATAACCAAACATTAATTTTCGAAACGGGGTAAAAAAACGTTCAAAACGAGATACCCATTGATCGTCGGTATCACTGAGTGTGCCATCTACATCGAAACAAATCGCTTTAATTCGCTCTACTTCTAAAGGCATAGTTCCTCAATCCCGGATGAGCAGCAGTCCATTAAGAATCATATTCAGGCTGGCATCATTCGGTGCAAAAATCCAGTATGTACTATCTACGTCACGATGCATCTGAACGTTGCCGAAATTGGGATCCAATGCCGTAATTTGATCGCCATCGGATACATTTGCCCAGCGCTGCTTGGCACTGACAGAAAAGGTTTCCATAAATTCTACGGCGTCATCTTCGGTATCCCATTGGGTTTTTAGCACAAAAATGACCTCGTCAGTGTCCGCTTGCACATACAATTGATATTGATCACCGCCCCATCCCTTGGTCGCTTCCCAGATGGTGACTGTATCTGCTGTATCACCGCCCTGCATATTCATCAGGGTCAGGTAAAGCTGGCCCTCGCCAAAGCTAGACCCGGCAATTTTTTCCCAGTCGTCCGGCAAGGTATCAGCCAATGTTGATAAAGAAACCGTGACGGGTGGGTCAACCAGGTAGCGTTCGGGGTGCATTATCTGTTCCGTGGAGGCAGGTGGATTGGCATAAACAGCTTCCACGCCATCCCAGCCCTGCTCAACATAAATGGTATGAATAAATTCCAGACCGAATTGATATGGGTAGAGCAGCTCATTTTTGATAAACCAGGGTGCAGTATCATAGACAGGTGTGTACATTTGCTGGGCAAATTGTTGTACATCCATCTGGTCATCGGCAGTGGCATACATTTGATACCAGAGGTACTCGGTCATGACAGCGTCCCCTTCTACTAAAGCCTGGATGGCTACGTAGGCATCCATATCATCCAGATAAAGTTCATCGTTTAGATTCAAACCTTCGTCAAAATTGTAATTTTGATCCTGCAGGAGATGGGTGAATTCGTGGGCATACGTCATACGCTCGAGGCCGCCGAACAAGCCGCCCTGAATAACGACCATTTCCTTGGTCTCACCATCATAAAATCCGGCAATTTGTTCACTGTATAAATCTACTATAAAACCTTTTAAATCAAAATCTGGTTCTATCACACCCAGTAAGGCATAAACCAATGTATCCCGGCGAATATCTTCATCGGTATAGTCAGCCAACCATACATCAGTGATGCGTTCGCGCAGCTCAGGTTGGCTGAGCATATTGCGATATATGGTCTCATCCGGCATTAAATGGCGGATGCCAATTACTTCTTCCTGCAGGGTATCCAATTGATTGGTTATTTCTTCTGCATCGCTATTCATATTTTCAGATTTGGGTATTGCGTCATAGGCAATTGGCATTAATGCTTGTGATTGAGCCACCCGTACAGGCGATACCCGTGAGATTAGGAAACTACCAAACACTGTTGATAGGAAAATAGAACCGAAGAGGATCAGAATAATTGCGCCAGTGATGAATAATTTTTTCCCCATAGGGTGTGTTTGTCCTTTGAAAGAATATTGGTTTATTTTAACCGATTTTATTCGTATATTTTGCATTGATAGTCGGAATCATTGAAATTCCAACCTATCGGGATTGGTTAATTTTACCTCATAAATAGAGCTTTTTTATCCGAATAATTTAATGTATGAATGGCCTGTTTCTTGATATAATGCACCTCATGGAATATTATATTTGGACTGAAGGATGCCAGATGAACGTTGCAGATTCGCAGCGTGTGGCATCCGCCCTGGAAAATCTGGGGTATCAAGAAACAAAAAGGCCGGAATCGGCTGATGTGATTGTGTTAAATACATGCGTGGTTCGCCAGAGTGCCGAGGATAAAGCCTTGGGTCGGCTATCATCGCTTAAGCCACTTAAAAAGAAGAATCCCAATCTGGTAATCAATCTGATGGGCTGTCTGGTGGGCGTTCGACCGAGTGAAGCGCTAAAAAAACGACTTCCCTACGTGGATGTTTTTTCGGCACCCTCAGACCCCACACCGTTGGTACAGCATTTACTGGAAAAGCAAGGCAAGACGCTGCAAGATGAAGCCCAGGCGCAGATCAATACATTGTTGGATGAAACGCTAACCTTGCCAGCACTGGAACAAGACAAACTGGTATCGGCATTTATTCCGATTGTGTTGGGCTGTTCACATGCCTGCACCTATTGCATTATTCCCTCGCGACGAGGCCGTGAGATCAGCCGGCCGCCGCAAGTGATATTGCAGGAAGCCCATGATTTGGTTGCACAGGGCGTGAAGGAAATTACTTTGTTGGGCCAAATTGTGGATCGTTACGGATTGGACAATCCGGCATATCCCAAATTGGACGAACTTTTATATCAGTTACATGATATTGATGGGTTGCAACGGATCCGCTTCCTGACCTCTCACCCCAATTACATGAGCGATGCCCTGTTGCAAGCCGTAGCCGATTTACCCAAGGTTATGCCGCATATGGAAGTACCCAATCAGGCTGGTGATGATCAGATTTTGGAAGCCATGCACCGTGGATATACTGCTCAACAATATCGCGAATTGATTGCAAAAATCCGCAGTATGATACCAGGGGCATCCATCGCTACGGATATTATTGTGGGGTTCCCCGGTGAAACAGACGAGCAATTCCAACATACCTATGATCTATTGGCTGAGTTGAAATTAGACGTGGCACATTTGGCACGTTATTCACCGCGGGAGGGCACGCCATCGGCCAGAAATTTACCCGATGATGTGCCAGATGAAGTAAAATGGAACAGATTCCGTGCATTGGAGGCTTTACAAAAAGGCATCGCGGAAAGCATACACGGTACTTATCTAAATCAGATCACTGAGGTTTTGTTTGAAGCCAGGCAAAAAAGCCGTTGGCGCGGACGCACCCCAACCAACAAGTTGGTGTTTGTAGAAACAGAGCGTAATCTTACCGGTGAGTTGTTACCGGTAAAAGTTGAATGGACAGGTCCGTGGTCCATGATCGGCTCACTGGTTGAGCCCGAACAAAGCGCTTGAGGTAAAACTGATGAATCAATTTGAATCCTTTGTACGTGGCTTACCGGAAGAAACCCGACAATCCTTATTTCAGGTTTGGGATGATCTTCCACCAGCTGAAAAAAGCAATTTACGAGAGCTGGTAAATGGTATGCCGTCTGAGCAGAAGCTGGCACGCATGTTAATTTCCATGAGCCTGACCCAATTTAAATATGCCTTTGGGGATAAACACAGCGTCGCGATTATTGGACCCACCAATGTTGGGAAATCAACACTATATAATCAATTTATTCGTTCTAAAGAGGATAATGCAGCAACCAGCCCAGTGCCGGGTACAACGCATGAAAACCAAAAAGCGGATGCCGGTTTATTTGCCATCATTGATACGCCCGGTGCAGATGCAATTGGTAGTATCGGTGAGCAAGAGCGCGATATGGCGTATCTTGCGGCGAAGAATGCTGATTTCATTATCCTGGTGTTTGATGCCATTCAGGGTGTCAAGCAAACTGAAAAAGAGTTGTATGAAAAAGTAAAGACCTACAAGAAGCCATTCATTGTAGTGCTTAATAAAACAGATATTGTTAAAAAAGAACTTACGGCTGTATTGCAACAGGCTGCGGTAAATCTGGGGATAAACACGGATCAGATAATCCCGTTATCAGCAAAAACAGGAGACAACCTGGCGAAGGTGTTAACAGCCATCGTAGCGGCAGAACCGCGCATGATTAGTGCCCTGGGCAAAGCCATGCCGGCATATCGCTGGCAGTTGGCCTGGCGCAGTATTATTGGCGCTGCATCCATGTGCGGGGTGATTGCATTAACACCCTTACCAATTGTTGATTTTATCCCACTGGTTACCACGCAAGCGATTATGGTAGGCAGCATTGCCAGAATATATAATTACAAAATTAATCTCAAACGCGGTAGAGAGCTGGTGACCACCTTTGGGGTGGGTTACTTGGGACGCACACTGTTCTACGAACTGAGTAAATTTGGCGGGCTTCCCGGATGGGTGCTTTCAGCTATGATTGCTGCCTCAACGACGATTGCATTGGGATATGCATCCGCCATCTGGTTTGAGCGTGGTGAGCGCCTGACAACTGAATCCGTACGCAATATTACAAAACAAATGACGCAATCATTGATGAGTGCATTTCGCTCCAGAGATAAATCCGTAAAGAAACGAAACATGCGTGATATTTTGCGCGATATGATGGAGAATATGCCTTATGGTCAAAACCGTGAATTGCTGGATGAAGCAGCCGAACATACTGCACAGGCATCACATGAAATTGACCTGGAATAACTGTACATGAAAAAAGAAATACGTTGGATCATATCCATCATCATTGTTGTCTTGTTGGTTGCCGGATATTACGTTATCCAGCATCCACCGCAATTTCTGCGTCAGGGCAGGTCGGTAAAAGTATTGCAATTTATCCGCAACCCTGAAGAACATCAGGATTGGATTCTGCCTGCCGGTACCATTTGTACTGATGCGCCATTCCAATTCCCAACAGATGGATTTGTTGGCTACCTGTGGGGTGATTCCTTCCGACCAGGGCATAACCACAGCGGATTGGACATCTTCTCTGGCACAGAACCCGGCGTAACTCCGATTTATGCCGTTTATGATGGTTATCTGACCCGTGAATCGGATTGGATTTCGACTGTCATCGTTCGCATTCCTTCTGATCCGCTTAACCCTGGCAGACAGATTTGGACGTATTACACCCATATGGCGGATAAAGATGGCATTAGTGCAATACGTGAGGAATTTCCAGCTGGTACCCATGAAGTATTTGTGGAAGCCGGCACTTTATTGGGCTACATGGGAAATTATTCGGGCACACCTGGAAACCCCACCGGCGTACATTTACATCTTTCTATTGTGAAGGATGATGGAAATGGAAATTACTTAAATGAGACGGAAATAAAAAACACATTGGATCCATCAGCGTATCTGGGCATGAATTTGCGTGGTGCAAGTAATGCGGGAGATGTGCCGATGTGTTTGAATACAGCACCATAATTCGTTTATCTAGGGAGGCTTATGCATTATGTCGAACATAACCTACCGTATGCTGCAAAAAACCTTAGCGGGATTACCCATCCCGGTGGATGCTCCTGTCATTGTTCACAGCTCACTTTCTGCCATCGGTAGAATTCAAGGTGCAGCGGATACGGTGATTGGAGCATTGTTGAATCGTTTTAACAGCATTATGATGCCGGCATTTACCTATCAGACGATGATTGTGCCAGAAACTGGGCCCGAAGACAACGGGATTCGTTATGCTTCCTCTACGGATTTAAATCGTATGGCGATACCCTTCAATGATGATTTACCTGTTGATAAATTAATGGGGATAACTGCAGCCGCATTGCAAAAATATCCACTGGCATACCGTTCCAAGCATCCGATATTGTCGTTTAGCGGGGTTCATGTTGAACCAGGATTATCCGCACAAACATTGGAAGCACCCTTTATGCCAATTGAATGGTTGTGGAAGCAAAATGGCTGGGTACTGCTGATGGGTGTGGATCACACGGTTAATACCAGCCTGCATCTGGCAGAGAAAATAGCTGGACGCAGTGGGTTTACACGTTGGGCAATGCAGAATGAAAAAATTGTCACCTGTATGCATTTTCCGGGATGTTCCAATGGGTTTAACGAAGCCGGTGAATCGCTGGAAGGCATCAGTACCCATGCAACGCTGGGTGAAGGCCAGCTAACGGTACTCCCTTTACAGGCAATGGTGGAAATTATTACCTTATATTTGCAGAAGCATCCCACCGGTTTGTTATGCAAGGACAGTCACTGCCAACGCTGTCAGGAATATCGTAAGCGTTACAATAAAAAATGACGCTCATTTTCCAATATTGGTTTTGTGCTATACTTTTGAGTAATGGAAACGCTCCCAGAATCAACTTACAATATGCTTCGATGTCCGGTTTGCGGAAGGGAATTTTCAATCCAAAAAGTACAAACTTATTGCACTGATTGCAATTCTCCTATCCTGGCCGAATACAATTTACCGCATGTGAAAAAACATCTTGATCGGGATGAAGTGGCGAATCGGCCAGCAGGTATCTGGCGTTGGGCGGAACTATTGCCTGTCTTTTCGCCTGATTTTCGCTTTACTCTGGGCGAAGGGGCAACACCATTAATACAGATTATGCACCCCGGGCTTTCCATTCAACCCCGGGCTCTTTATGTAAAAGATGAATCCTTTAATCCGACGGGTTCGTTTAAGGCGCGTGGATTGTGCATGGCGGTATCCAAAGCTGCTGAATTGGGTATCACGGATTATGTTATTCCCACGGCTGGTAATGCCGGGGGTGCCCTGGTAGCTTACACCGCCCTGGCGCAGGCATCAGCACATATTTTTATGCCGAAAGATGCCCCCAAACCGAATCAGATTGAGGCGCAGATACTGGGCGCAGACTTAACCCTGGTGGACGGTTTGATCACCGACGCGGCCAAGCAGGCCAAAGCCGCCGCTGCCAAACATGGTTGGTTTGATGTTTCAACCTTCAAGGAACCTTTCCGGGCGGAAGGTAAAAAGACGATGGGTCTGGAATTGGCCTTGGACTTCGACTGGCAATTACCGGATGTGATTATTTACCCAACCGGCGGTGGTACCGGATTGGTGGGCATGTGGAAAGCTTTCAAGGAATTGGAAGCATTAGGCTGGATCGGCAAACAACGTCCGCGTATGGTGGTTGTGCAGGCTGATCAGTGTGCGCCGGTGGTACGGGCTTTTCAAACGAATGCAGAACGAGCACAGCCCTGGGAAAATGCCCAAACTATCGCATCCGGATTACGGGTTCCGGTTGCCTTTGCCGATCGATTGATTCTGGAAGCTGTGCGCGATAGTCAGGGCACTGCCATCAGCGTGACGGATGAAGAAATGATTAAAGCACAAGCTTTGCTGGCAAAAAAAGAAGGTATTTTTTCGGCACCGGAAGGTGCCGCAACTTTTGCAGCTTACCAGCAGTTGATTAATCAGAAATGGATTCACCCTGACGAAAAGGTGGTTCTATTTAATACAGCAACCGGGTTAAAATATATATAGTTCCCGGAATATGTACCCAATGGATGATGGGGACCTGAAGGTGTATTAGAAAATAATGGACTATAACAGAAACTCTCTAGAACTTCTTTATCGAGTAAGCCGCGAACTAGCCGACACATTGGATTTACAGCAGGTTGTTACACAGGTGTTATCCTTGTCGGTAAAATATGCCGGTGCAGAACGCGCCAGCCTAATCTTAGTGGATGAGCATCAACAGCCTACCAATGCTGCGCTGATTATTAATGGTCAATTGATTCAGCCAGATTTGGATGAAATGGCTCTGACTTTGGAAAATGGTCTGGCTGGATGGGTGATGCGCAACCGTGAATACGCTTTGCTCTTGGATACCAGCAAGGATGATCGCTGGTTGAAACGTCCGGATGATGAAAAAAATCAATCCGGGGCAAAAAGCGCAATTGGTATTCCTTTACTTGCACATGATAAGCTGGAAGGCGTGATGACCATGGTGCATGGTAAACCCAACCAGTTAGATGAAGCGGATGCAGAATTGCTGCGGGCGATTGCCTCTCAGGCAGGTATCGCAGTGAAGAATGCACGCCTGCATCAATCACTGGAAATTGCCCATCAGCGCTATCGCAATTTGTTTAATCACAGTATTGATTCGATCTTTATTACGGCACTGGATAACCGCATTATTGAAGTCAATCAACAGGCAGCACTGACAACCGGTTTCAGTATGTTACAGCTCTGTAAAATGAACATGGATCAAGTACATATGATTCAGGAGCATGAGGAAATCAGGGAGTTGGCCAAACGCCCTTTGGACAGCCTGGTTTCATACGAATCAGAAATTAAGGGCGCCGAAGAAAAAAGTATCCCGGTGGAAGTGAATGTGCAGGGTGTGTTGATTGATAATGAAAAACACTTGCAGTGGATTATGCGGGATATTTCCGAACGGAAGGCATTGGATTCTGTGCGGGAGGATATGATCGGCATGATTTATCATGATCTGCGCTCCCCTCTGGCAAACATTATCTCCAGCCTGGATATGTTGGAGATGTTGGCACCCCAGGAACCTGGCACATCGATACACTCCATTTATTCTATTGCCACCCGTTCCACAGAACGCTTGCAGCGTCTGATCAGTTCGCTATTGGATATTCAACGTTTGGAAGCCGGGGAGAATATTGTCAAACAAACATGGGTCCCGCTGAAAGGGTTCCTGGAAGAAATTGAAGAGAGTGTAGAGCCTTCAGTGACCTCAAAACAACAGATATTTTCAATCAAAAAACCGGATGAGCTGCAAGAAGTTTGGCTGGATGAAGACATGATCAAACGGGTGTTGATTAATCTGGTTGAGAATGCCAATAAATATAGCCCGGTAGAGAGTAAAATTGAATTACGGATTCAGCCCTCTGATCAGGAAATCCGATTTACGGTTGCGGATAATGGTCCGGGTATTGAACAGAAAGCAAGGGAAAGAATCTTTAATAAATTTTCACGATTGCAAGCCAGTAATTTTCCAAAAGGGATTGGTTTGGGGCTGGCGTTTTGCAAACTGGCAGTGGAAGCGCATGCTGGTAAAATTTGGGTGGAAAGCGAGTTAGAAGTTGGTAGTCAATTTATTTTCACCCTGCCCATTAATAATGACAGGCAACCTTAATGCCTGAAGTGTTTCACAGGAGCGAGCATGCAAGAAATTAGCACCAATGTATACATTGATACCAGTTATGAAGGGGTTACTTTAGGCGCTTTAAAATGGCCGCATGGTCTCATTTTAATTGACGCTCCATTCCGGCCAGAGGATATCCGCTCCTGGCGTTCCAGCCTGATGAATATGGGCGGCGGCAATCATTTATTAATTAATATGGATTGTCATGCTGACCGATTGTTAGGTGCAAAAGCCATGGAATCCATCGTGGTTGCGCATGATGAAGTGAGCCATCTCTTGCTTTCACGCCCTGCAACGTTTAAAACCATCCCCGCAGATATGGGTTGCGATTGGGAGAATTTTGAAAGCCTGGGCAATATTCGTTGGGCAATTCCGGAAATATCCTTTTCGGATCAGTTTAGTGTGCTATGGGATAAATCGCCAATCAATTTAATTTCCCGGCCTGGCTGTGCCAAGGGCGCCATCTGGGTACAATTACCGGAAGAAAAAATATTGTTTGTGGGGGATTGTGTGGTCGCGCATCAACCGCCTTATTTTGCAACAGCCAATATCCCGGTTTGGATTCAAAACCTGAAAGAAATCCTCAGCCCAATGTATCAGGAATATACCATTATTGGCGGAAGGAACGGTGTATTACATTACAGTGATGTTGAAAACCAGATTCAATATTTGGATGATGTTTATCACCAGATTTCCCAATTGGCGAATTCGCACGGTGATATTGCTCAAATCAAGAAAATCGCTGTCGCATTAGCGGAGAAATTCCCAACACTGGATCACTATCGCAAAAATATTTATACCAATCGATTGTGTTTCGGCTTGACAGAATATTATCGCGAAAAATATTTGGCAGAACCAGACCCAGCATGAGCAAGCCTCATGCTGAATTTTCTTAAGATTCAGGATGGTGTTGTGAACGCATCTATGTATGAACCTCTTGTTTCATTGTCGCGCGGCCCCATTGAGGAGTCCCTCCATTTTGGTGCGGCGGCAGTTGTGGATTCGAACGGCAAATTAATGTTCAGCCTGGGGGATGCCAACGGCGTCACGTATTTACGTTCCACCTCAAAACCACTGCAAGCCATCCCTTTTGTGGAGGCAGGTGGTGCAAAGAAATTTGAATTTACGGAAGAAGAAACTGCGATCATGTGTGCCTCGCATCACGGTACCGCCGAGCATGTGCGCGTGGTGCAGTCCATGCATCAGAAAGCCGGATTGCGTCTGGAGCAGATGATGTGCGGTGTACATTATCCCGAGGATACAAATTCGCGTAATGCGCTGATTGAGCAGGGGCAGGGACCGGTTGCCTATCATCACAACTGTTCCGGCAAGCACACCATGATGTTGGCGTATGCCAAATTGATGGGTTACTCCAGCGAGGATTATATTCAACCGCATCACCCCGTGCAGCGTGACATCTTGCGGTGTGTGAGTGAGATGTGCCAATATTCGGAAGAAAAAATTGCCATCGGCGTGGATGGCTGCACGGTGCCGGTGTTCGGTATGCCGCTGTATAATGCCGCATTGGGTTTCGCACGCATGGCCGACCCGCATGCGCTGTCAGAAAAACGTGCTGCAGCCTGCCGTACGTTGAGCCAGGCCATGATGCACTATCCCATGATGATCGCCGGCCCCAAAGGATTTGATACACATTTGATGACGGCCGCCAACGGCAAAGTATTTTGTAAAGCCGGTGCGGAAGGTTTCCAGGGCGTGGGCATTCTACCAGGCGTACTGGGACCAGACAGCCCCGGTATTGGCATCGCCATCAAAATTTCGGACGGTGACCCTAACTTGCGGGCACGCTCCGCGGTGGCCTTGAGCATTTTGCACCATATGCAGGTCCTCACGGAAGCAGAATTGGGTAATCTTATGGATTATACAAGCGCACATCCCGTGTATAATTGGCGAAAAATTGAAGTGGGTAAACTAACCACCACCTTTGACTTATGAACAAGACCGAAGAAGAAGGTAGAGAAAAAGCAGAAATCATTCACCAGCGCTTGCTGGATAAATTCGGCATGCCGGTTTGGCGTGTGCCGCTGCCCGCCATGGACGAGCTGGTCAGCACGATTTTGTCGCAGAACACCAATGACGTCAATCGTGATAAGGCCTTTGACAGTCTACGGGCACGCTTTCCGACCTGGGAAGAAGTACGCGATGCCCCCACTGATGAAGTGATTGAAGCAGTGCGCATCGCCGGTTTGGCCAACCAGAAAGGCCCGCGCATACAAAACGTCCTGAGCCAAATCACCGAGGAAACCGGTGGTTTGAGCCTGGAGTTCCTCAAAACGTATGCTCCTCAGGATGCCATGGATTGGTTATTGCGCTTCAAGGGCGTGGGACCCAAAACCGCCTCGATTGTGCTGGTGTTCTCTTTAGGACTTCCGGCCTTTCCGGTGGACACGCATGTTCATCGTGTCAGCGGCCGATTGGGGTTGCGCCCCGAAAAAATGACAGCCGATCAGGCGCATGGGTATTTGGCCTCGCTGTTCAAGCCCGAGAATTTCGGTCCCGATCATATGAATATCATCCGCCTGGGTCGCGAGATCTGCCATGCGCGAAAACCGGAATGTGATTTGTGTCCGCTGCAGGATGTGTGTGAGTATTATAGGAATATCACGTAGGGGCGAATGGCATTCGCCCATGCATTAATCATATTCACCAAAAAAAACAAAAAATGTGTGAATCGTAGGGGGAGGTCTGAGACCTCCCCCTACGCAAGACTAAATTGACCTTCAATAATTACATTTCTTTGAATCCCACAGGTTTCTAAATAATGTAAATTATCTATTGACACAATTGGGCGACAGTCAGCAATTGGGCGAACGGTCGTTCGCCCCTACGTTTATTGAATGATGTTATACTCCAACATCAAATTATTTCACCGGATATATTCACTATGATTGGCATTCTATTGGCATTATCCTCCGCCGCCTCCTGGGGCGCCGGCGACTTTTTGGGCGGACTGGCTGCCCGTAAACAGAGCCCTTTTCAGGTTTTGCTGCTCATGGCGAGCAGCAGCCTGCTCTTTTTGTTTTTATTGGCTGTGCTGTGGGGAGAGCATTTTCCCTCGCTGAACAATATTCTGATTGCTCTCGTTGCCGGTGCCTGCGGATCATTGGCATTAGTGGCGCTATACAAAGGACTCGGCCTGGGCAATGCCGCGCTGGTATCCTCCGTCACCGGTGTGGTGGGCGCAATTATCCCCACGTTGGTTGGCATGTTCATCGAAGGCCTGCCGGGTACACTGCAGTTGATCGGTTTCGGTTTGTCGATGGCAGGTATCTGGCTGGTGACGCTTACAAAAGATGGGAATGTTGAGATTGTCAAAAAAGGCCTCGGGCTGGCGCTGTTATCTGGGCTGGGCTTTGGCGGATTTTTGTCGATCATCGCGCAGATGAAAGGTGAGCAGGTCTTTGCCCCGCTGGTGTTTGCCAAACTGGCTGCACTGAGCGTGGCCATGATCATGCTGCGCCTGCGCCGGATTCCGTTTCCAAAACTGGCTGGCTCTGCAATTGCCTTATGCGCCGGGGTACTGGATACCGGGGGGAATTTTCTGTATCTGTTTGCCACCCAATTCACCCGCCTGGATATCGCTGCCGTCCTGTCGTCGTTGTTCCCCGCCGCGACAGTGTTGTTATCGGGCGTGTTTTTGAAGGAGAAAATGTCACGGTCACAGTGGCTGGGGGTGGGGGTGTGTTTGTTGGCAATTGCGTTGATTACATCGGGGTGAGAGTGTGGAATGAAAAAATGGTATGGACACGGTGCTCCGTGTCCGTACGGTGGATGTTTTAAAAACAGCAATTATCGCAGTGACATATGTAGTGCCCCAGCGCGCCAGGCCAACAACCATTATCTCTACGGATTCGTTTTCCTCATATGAGCTACGGATTGACAGACCAATTCGCGCAGGATATCCATATCAATATCTTCCAGTTTCTTAATATACAAACAGGATTTGCCGGTTTTGTGTTTGCCGAGTTTGCCGAGCAATTCGGCGTGCTTGTCAAAGCCATCCATGATATACAGGGTGATGGCCTGCTTGCGCGGTGAAAAGCCCACGATGGGCATATCGCCTTCGCGACCGGTTTCGTAGCGATAGTGATAACTGCCAAATCCGACGATGCTGGCACCCCACATCACGGCTGGCTCGCCGGAAAGTTCTTGCATGAGCTGCTTGATGATTAAGGAATCTTCACGTTTTTTTTCAGATTCAACGGCATTTAGAAAAGCCATCACGTCGTTATCGGTGGCGGTGGTTTTATTTTGTGTCATTTTTTTCTCCTGAGATACGGGTAAAGGGTAGTGTTGCAATATTCCGTAGGGACACAGCATGCTGTGTCCCTACGGAATATTGAATTTACAATTTGATATTCATATGATGGATTGTAACATTTCCGAGGGAATGACGAATTAAAATATCAGAACCGTTTTACATCCCCTTTACCCATCCTGCGACGATACTTGCTTTAAACCGTCAAAACCAGGGGATTCTGTATATAATTACGATCAGATAAGTTTACAGCGATTATAATCACCAGGCGACACGACGCAAAATAAAACTTGATACATCAGGAAACAACACAGATATGCTGAAAATAGAAAAAATTAGCGAAAATAAGAAACAGTACCTTGACTTATTGTTGTTGGCAGACGAACAGGAAGATATGATTGACAAGTATTTGCCGAGTGGGGACTTGTTTGCATTATATGACGATGATTTGAAAAGTGTTTGCGTTGTCGTGCCGATAGATAGCGAAACCTGCGAGTTGAAAAACATAGCCACATACGAGCAATATCAAGGCAAAGGGTACGGCAGCGCATTGATAAATTTCATTAGTGATTTCTACAAAAACGACTACAAAACCATGCTTGTCGGGACAGGCGAAACGCCGCCAATCTTGTCGTTTTATGAAGGTTGCGGATTTGAAAACTCACATCGCATAAAGAATTTTTTTACAGACAATTACGACCAGCCAATTTTCGAGGGCGACATACAACTTGTTGATATGATTTATCTTAAAAAGGATTTACCGGAATAGCAGGGATGTATTAGAAACGAATTAAAAATGCCGAACAAATAAACACTGCTTTCGGGGGTGTTTTTGAAGGAGATTGGGATGATTACGTCGGGGTAAAATACAACAAGTTTAGACACTTAGGGTGATATTAGTTATTTCATAAATTTAATTCAAATAATTATATCAAAGTAACCCACGTAATTTTGCTCGTGTGTATGCCGCGATTGTAAACCCATCAGTGATTTTAGCACTTGCTATCATATCTTCGAATTCATTTATTGAAACAAAAGAAAAACTTTCAATTCCTTCTTGCGCTGCAGGTTTTCCAACTGAGTTCAAATTTGCTAGAAACAGCTTCACCCTATTGCCTTCTAAACCTGTATTGCTATGATATTCTCCTAAATCGATCAGTTCAGTAATTTCACCTTTGATTTCTTCTTTTACTTCAATTTTTGCTTGTTCATTTGCAGGAACTCCGGGTTCACCAAAACCTCGTGGAATTTCATAACTCCATGAACGAATTGGGTGACGATACTGGTGGAGAAGCAAATATTTACCATTCATTCGTAAAAGAATAACCACGCCTTGTCCTTCTTTTAAATCAGCTTGATTTAACACTCGGAAATAACTTCCCAATCGTCCGCTTGGAAATTCAACAAGATCACGGATAACAAGAATGTATGGGTCATCAAGTATTATTCCAATTTTTGACCACTCAGGAGGCAAGTTTTTATCTGCCAAATCCTTTTTTTTTGATTCTTCCCATGAATGAATTGAATCGGGATCCAGTATTATCTTAATCATAGCTTGATCATTATTAAAATATTCAGTATTTCTTTTCGCAAAATCGAGGTATTCCTGCATCATTTGCCTATTCCTTTAACATAATTGGTTTATCCAACCAGTCTCTAAGAATTCCTGTAAGCGCAACTTTTCTCTTCTTAGTCAATTTTTGAAATAACTTTTCCTTTATATTTTCGCTTAGAACAGTTTCATCTGTTCCTATCGCAACAACCTCTTCTATGACCTGTTCCAATATCGGAGATACGCCCCCACCAATTACTGCAATTGAAGGACCGAACAAAGACCCTATTCCAACGCCAATAAGTACATTTACACAAATTTTTCCAACGCGCCAACTAAAATTAAACTTATTATCTTTTCTAATAACAGCATCGGGTAATGCCTCACATAAGAAATCGAGATGTTCTTTCTCTTTTTCAACAACATAATTTTCTGGAATATTAAGACAATTTCTTAGTCTCCTTAATTCTAGTATTCGATAGATTACCAATTCATCGTTTATGACCATAAGGAAATTATCATTCATTTTGAGTTGGTCTTCCATATTTTCAAAATCAATAATATATCGCTCATTTAATCCAGAAGGATCATTATCAAAATCAAATACTTGGGAATCATAATCTCGATCCTCAATATCACGCCCAGTATCCGATCTGTCAGCATCACCAAAACAGCCAATTTTAGTAACTGATTCTCCAGTAGTCTCCACATAGCATCTATCAATTTCTGCCCTTAAAAGCTCCCGCAATTCACTAGGTTGGCGATAAATCTCTTGATATAAATTCGTCCTACTGCTCAACCAAATATTTTTCTTTATCCTATCATCCCCAAAAACACGATCAGCCTTTTCCTTGATCTCTTGAAAAACAGATAGAAAGCCTAAGGTAAGATCTTCACCATATTTGTCTTTAATTTTTTTTAGAACTACTGAATCTGTGTAATCTCTGTTGATTCTATGCCATGTTGAAGTCGGTGCATACTCAACAGCCCGTATAAGCGGTGGGTACTTCTCGTAATTTGTCTGAAGATATTTCAAAACCCTTTGTAACACATCACGCTGATATTCAAAAGTTACTTGCCAGTTGCTGTCAAGTTTAATGTTTCTAAACATATTGGTGAAATCACGACTCCATCTTATGTTATCTGCAATAATCTGACGTTCTTCCTTCTCCAGTCCTGGCCACCCTGATAAGGCAAAAGGCGAGGTCGGTTCAAACTGCTGAGCGCAATCTTCAACAAATGCCTGCGGAGTTGCGCTTTTTCCAATCACGCAAATCGAAAAGAGTGGTAGTTTGGCCTTGATGAAGTGTTCAGCCAAGGGAAACCATGCAGGTGAATCAAACGACTGATTTCTTGGTAACTGAATTATCTCACCCCATAAAACTTGCTTTATGGTCATAGCTTGAGCAGCAGCACTATGCAGCCAGGATGTTTCTAAATTCGCTGGCATCCACCAGTTATTGATTTGATTTGCAGATGGTACAGGATGGGCTGTTTTAGCACTATCAAGGTGGCCTAAGAAACGGAAGTTTCGATCACTTATGTGATGTGCATTATCGAGATTCATTTTTTCTCCTTCTTGACTTATTCAAGTTCTTCTTAGCTTTAAAGTCTTCTAGAAGTATTTCCACATTGTCATTTTCATATTCTTCAAGGTTGTATCCCAAATAGGCATAGAACTGGGGAGGAGCAGAATTATTACAACCAAACACTTTTGCGATTTTGTTCCGGAATCCATAATAGTCCATACTAATGGGTGCGGAGGATAACAAACTTATATTTCAAATGCTGTGTTTATCCCCAATACCTATTCAATGATTAGCCAGTAGTAATGAATTGACATAGTTAAAAAAAGAATAAATATTTTTTAATTGGCCAATTTATTTTAATTGTATTCTTTCTACTTCAGAAAATCCATTTGCCTTGTTAAATTTCATGTTGTGAACAAAATTAATCATACAATGAGAAGGATCAATCAAATCAAGATTCAACAAATCAAGAGTATCCTTTGAAATTGCAACCGCCAAAACTGGTTTTTCTTCCATATATCCAGTTTGAGTATTTAATAGTTTCTTTTCTGCCGTGATACGCACCATATCAATAGGCAAAATTGCAAATATCTCTCGTACAATGCGTAATACAGCACTACATAGATAATCCTGGTATAAAAGATTCAATTTTATTTTTGGGGTTGCTTTCATTGATAATTTTCCACTTGCAAGAAGTGATTTTGTTTCTGATGGAATAACTTTTTCATCATTTGGGCAAAATGTGATTTCTAGTAAATCTTCAACGATGTTAATATTTAATTTGGCTCCTAAATCTTGGATTTCACTGAATGGATCAATAATCTTTATTGCTTCAATATAGTATTTAGATTCTTTATTTAAAATCCGAGATGACAGATTTTGTAATCTTTTCCATTCCTCTAATTCCAAATCATATTCTTTCAATGCTTTTTTATAATTGTTTTCGTCGACTTTGATTGCATCATGTATTGTTTTTTTGAGTTGCTCAATTTTGGATTGCGCTTTATTTAGTAATTTATCCATTGCACCTGGTTTGTAGTTTTTTGCAGCTGATTTGGCTTTTAATTCATTCTCATTTGAGCGTACAGGCTCATTAGGTGGAATTGAATTATTAATTGATACCCAATCCCATGTTGGGCCACAATCTTTATGCAAAGATTGTATTAATTCAATTTTATTCTCATACAAAAGAACTTCATATTTCGCTCTTTCAAGTTCTTGCATTTTATTGTATTGTTTTTGTTGCAGTTCAAGTTCTCTTTGCTTTTTTCTGGCAGAACGCTCTGCTTGCCTTACCGCAGATTGATATGCACGAACAGTCCCTCTCCAACTCATCATTTCCTCCCATGAAAAAACATTCTAGTTTATTGATATCTACATTTTATAGAAACTATTGATAATATTCAATCATTAATGGGTAGTGAATCAAAATTAGCTATAGGTGAAGTTATTTTGATGTTTTCGCCATCTGATCATATCGCTTATTTACTTCTACAATGACCTCTTCTTTTGAATATCCAATTCGGTAGATTTTTTCTATCAGGATTCTTTCCAACATGATGAGTTCTTTGTGGATGAGTTTTCCAGCATACGAATTATAGGTAATTTTGATGTTATATACATCAATTTGATCTTTACCTTCTTGAGTGATAAAAAGGGATATAAATCTACCTTCATAATTTTCAAAGGAAACTACTTTCCCATGTTTCAAGCAATAAATTGCAGCTAACAGAAATAACAAATCATTATCTTCTCCAAGGGGTATCTCGGTTTTGAAATTCCCACCTGCTCGTGAGCCTTGATGAGCTAAAAACTCTGAAAATGAGCTGCTACCATTGGCAACCGGATCTTGCGGTTTATACGTACCATTGTACCAAGACCATAACTTAAGCATCCCACGCTTTGACTTAATGTTAAATCTCATTTCATGTCGTATTGCATAACCGAATTTATCAAAAAATGACATTTTATCCTTATCTTGAAATCAACTTATCAAAAATCAAAATCTGTTTTCCCGTATCTCACGCTACCGTCCGCTCGCTCGATATAGGATGGAATTCGGGGAGCGGATTTTCCATCCTATCATTGCGATATACCTCCCCTCAACTATCCTACAAATGAACTGCCAGGACTAGAATCAATCATAGAAATTGAATTCCGAAAGTGTGAGCAAATGCCACTCTTATCAGTTGCTCGTGGTATTGAATATCACAGGTTCCTGTTTACTACTCGGCTCCTAAAGAAAAATGCTTTAATCAAAATCTGTTATCCCTATCTTTTGGGCAATCTCGTTCACAAATAGCGAGTAAGGCTTATCGTACTCTTTTTGCAGAATCTGTTTGGCTTGATTCATATCTCCCTGGCTGGCCAGCATAATTGCAATTGATAACCCTGCTCGTGGTGGCAATCCAATACTTTGCCCATGTTTCTTCCATTTTTTGATGATATTGTCCAAAGTAAGAAATTGATCAAGATAAGGCAATCCGTGTTTTTGTATCGTATCAAGAACGGTTTCAGATAAATCATCTACATTTAAGGCTAAATTCCACCAAATATCCTTTCGAGTACGATTCATCCATCTCTCTATTCTAGATTGGTTCATCAAGCTCCCTAAACGTTCTCTAATCTCGCAATCATATTCACTAATGAATTTTGGGACTTCGTGACCTGTGATGACACCATGTACTTCAGGAATGAAAACCCCAATGTTTACAGTAAAAAATCCATTCAGCGATGACCAGGATTTCCCCAATTGAAAATTGATCACATGAACCAACCCAGAGTCATGAACTTTGTTGAAAGTGCGATTTCGTTTTCGAAATCCCAATCCCTTTAAGTAATTGTGAACGTGAGTCTGGATTTGGTCTGTTTTTTTGGCGAAATAGGTTTTATTCATTCGCACTCCTTTCTAAAAGTGCTATCCAATGAACATAATTAATGGGTTTCAGTGAGTGGATTTTCCATCCTGTCATTGCGATATGCCTCCCCTACGCCTATACAACAAATTAAGCGCTTTATTAGGCGCTCTTCATTGCTTTTTCAATGATCTCGTTCACAAATGCTGTTTTTGACTCCGTGTAATACTCCCGATTCGATTGATGCTTCTCTGCTAACTGACGTTTCAGGGCTGCATACTTCGCTGCATCATCAGCATGGGCTCTGAGATAGTCTCTAAAAGCAAGGTATTTTTGTAACATTTCACATTCAGGCATCATGTGGACGTGATGTGTTCGCATACCCATAAATTTATCTCTTTTAACGAATGCCATATGATTGTGATACCAAACGTACTCCCATGTCGGACAATTAAGCATGGGCAGTATCCGGTGCTTTGCTTCCAAAAACGATGGCACAACAACAAGGATATCGATTATCGGTTTAGCGGGCATTCCCGGTATTGAGGTGCTTCCATGGTGCTCAATTCGTAATAGGATGTCAGTCCCCAATTGTTTATAAAGCGAGTTTGAGAACGCTGTAAACTTTTGTGGCCAGGTGGGGTCATAATCAACAAGATGAATGCTGTCATCATTTCCTGGCTGGTTTGGTGCAGTATACATGTTTACTGTCATTGAAAAAAAGCGTTGAACCGGATCGCTGGTGCCGCTCCATTCGGATGGAACCAGGACAGTGAATTCACCGGTTACGCTTCGATTACAATCAGATGGGGACTCATCTCGCCATAGCCAGGTTACAGCCTCTTGCCAGATGACGATATTCTTCCCGTTCTTTGCGTCTAATACAGTCAGATTGAGATCTTCCAAAACCCATGCCATCATTCCGTCCGGAATATTCTCAATACTATTAACTTCAATACCCAAAAAAGTTATCGGATTTTCATCATCTGTGAGATATTCAAAAGCCACGTAGCGCGTTATGTTTCCTGTGTTTTTCACCTCTTTGGGTAATCGTACAAGTAGATTATTGTAAAAGCTTTCATTGTCGACTGGTCCAAACTGTATTCCGCCTATTAACTGCATCTTCGCTGAATTGCCCATATTCGTACTGCTCCTAATACATCTATATTGTTTAAAAATTATACTTCGATCATCATATCTGTCTGCCGGCTTGCGACATTGTCCCCTTTGGGGAGGACGTTGAAAGTTCAAATGAGAGGGATTTTTCTCCCCTGCCCTCATTCTGCAAACTCACTACGGCCGCCAGAACGGATCCTTGTCCTCAGCCTCATTATTGGTCAATCTTTTCTGCTGGCTGCCGTCGGGGTTCATGGTGTAAATCTCCCAATTGCCGTCACGTCTGGAAACAAACGCGATGCGGCTGCCATCCGAGGACCAGGCCGGGCTCCAATCATCGGCCGAGTCATCGGTCAGGCGCTGCAGGTTACCGCCCTCGGTATCCATCACATAGAGATCCCAATTGCTATCAATACTTGCAGTAAAAGCAATCTGTGATCCATCCGGCGACCAGGCCGGCGTATATTCGGTGATGTCATTGTCGGTCAGTTGCTGAATATTGCTGCCGTCTGCGTTCATGACGTATATATCATTGTTGCCGCTGCGGTCGGATGAGAAAACGATGCGCTCGCCATCCGGTGACCAATCAGGCGAGGCGTTTTTCTGATCGTTTACCTGATCAGTCAATTGATGAAAGTTTTCTCCGTCAATTTCTATCATAGAGATACTGAAATATTGGTGGGTATGAAAGATGAAGATAATCTGTTCCCCATCCGGTGACCAATCCGGGTAGCCCATGGAGCGATTGCGAACCAGAATTTCCCGGTGGTTGCTGGCGTCGGCATTGATGATATTCAATGCGCCCTTTAATGGCGCCGAAGAAACATAAGCGATTTGGCTGCCGTCTGCTGAAAAAGCCGGGTAGGTCGCATTCTCAACATCCGTGACCAATAATTGATCACTGCCATCCGCGTTCATGACATAGATACCAGGCTTACCGCTGCGGTCGGAGGAAAAAGTGATCACCCCGCCGCCACTGGCGCTCATCTCAGGTAGCGGAGTGGATGTTGGTACAGGAATGGTTGCTGTTGATTCAATGGTGGGAGTTACCGCTGAAGGCTTGTCAACGGCACAGCCGGCAGCCAGTAGTATAAGTATTACTGCTGCGATACGTCGTGTACGATGGGCCATGTCTCTTTTCCTCTACTATCAATTTTGCATTTCAGGATGCAAGTAACAATAATAAAATTATAGGGATGGGCTATTGGAAATCAAGATCAAATTGTTATCCATGATTTCCACTTCTTGAAATTTTTATTCCTCTTATTTGCACTCATGTTACAGGATAAAATCCGGGGACTAGAGCACCATGTACTCCAATAGAACCTCACCGATGAATCCGATGCCAAATGCAATCCCCAGTGCTGGAATGGACCATTTTTGACCTTTCCTGAATGCGTGGACAATGATGAAAATGCCCAGAATGCTGCTCATGGTCATACCCAGTCCGTTTGCCCGAAAGATGACATCCAATAACAAGGCGACATCCGGTTCAGCGGCCCGCAGCGCTTCGAGGGTCATATTGGCTGTGTGAGCCAAGTAAAATGACATATATAAATCAGGGTAAACGACTCCCACAATTCCGAAAACAAATAAAAAAGCAGCCGGAATCAGCAAGATTTTCCATAACCAATTGTTATTCATCATATCTCTCCAATAAAGTAGATGCAGATTGAAGGACCATAAGCAGATTCATCCCATTATATTTATTAATTATAGATAGTTTGAGGGTAAGGATTTAATCGAATATATGATTTGATCGGCAATAGAGCGCTGTCTGATTGTATTATGGGCGGTTTGCATTGAGCGATATTACACCTTAAGGATTTCATCACCCAAAAAAGCAAAGCTGATTTCTCTCCTTCCAGATTTATTTATCAGGTGGCTATTCCCAGAACAACAAGAGGAATGAGAAAAATAAGGCGCTGATGATGACCACAATACCATTAACGCGCACTGTTTTCAAAAACAATTCAGATGGTTCAACATTCTTGAATTTCCAGCCTTCAGTCCAGCGCCAGATAAATTCAGGCCACATAATCATGACGATTCCTGGGATGAAAAAAAATAATGGTAAGAAGCACATCGTAATCTTTTCCCTCTCTTGAAGCCAGGATAGTTTTTAAAAAAAATACCATAAATCAGGATAATATTTTTGCATTTCAATAATGAAATTGTATACAATTTTCGGAGATACAGTAAACACATCAAAAGCGGAAATTGATGGGTTTCGGGGAGCGTTGAAAAGTCCAAATTGAGGAATTATTCTCCCCTGCACCCATGCTACAAATGATTTTCTTATTACCCATTCAGATCGCCAATGACCACTGCATAGCGGAGATTGTAGCTATGCATATCAGCCTTGGCATTTAGCTATATCTTCCTGGCAACAATGAAACACTCCGTTATTGACTGCTCAGCCGAACTTTCATTTTCGAGGATCTTGAAATTAGCAGGCATAATGGAGGTGATACCGCTGGAACCAGTAAAAAAATTGATATGCGGTAGGATTCCGATTTTAGATAAAAGGGCCAGCGGCAAGCGGATTAGCGTAGTGATTAATGCATTTTTCCCCAAACAAGGTGTGTCAGAGATGAATATCCCGCCCGGTTTTAACAATTGACCAATCCTTTCCAGTACCTGCGGGGCATCTTCCACCAGGTGCAATATGCTTAATGCCAGAATCAAGTCAAAGGATTCAGGCTGGAGTCTTTCATCAAAAATCGTGCCTTGTGTGAAGATTGCATTATTGGAATTTCGTTCAGCAGCTTTGGTTTTGGCAATCTCGATCATATTTGAGGAGATATCCACACCGTGGACTTCTTTAACCGTATCAGCTAATTCAAAAACGATGGACCCTGTCGCACAGCCATAATCCAGCACGATGGAAGCATCATTGAGATATTTTTTCGTTTTTTTCAGCATTTTAATATCATTTTCGCCCAGGCTGACACCGGGCGTATCCCAATTTTTAGCTAACCTGTCCCATAGTTTTTCTGATTTCATGGTTTATCTCCTGGATGAAAGCATAGCGTATCCTGACAATTACCCACCATAACCAGTTGATATACTGGATGATACAGAGTCATTCACTTGTTTATGATGAGAGGAATGTTCGATACTAATTTACATCATCTTCTGATTATATATGCTTTCCGCGGTTTATATCCAATTGTAGGAATCCGATAAAGAGCCTATTATTTTATTTGTTTTAATTTACTCAGAAAGGATATGCGGGATATATTTCTTTAGTTCTTCTTCTAATTCTCCTCCAGGCCATCCCTGATAAAACCTGAGCGGAATACTAATTTTTTGTTGATCAAAATGTTTTTTGGTCTTCTCTGTCAAAAAAATTGGTTTATTGTCATTAAGAAACAATGGATGATCAATATAAAGCGCTTCATAAGGGAAAATGTTGATAAACTTTTTTCGTTCAAGTCGTAAAACTTCATTCCAATTGAATTTCATGATTTGGTCAGGATGCCAATAAAGCATAATCCCTGTTGAATCGATTTTTAGATAACTCTTTCGCGCCAGATGAAAAAAGGTGAACAGCTCAATGAAGAATAAAATTTGTCCGCAAGTGGGTGGGGATGAATCATAATTAGATGTATAACGCATGCGAAAAGGATTGAAATGAAAAAAGTAACCTAGCGGAAATTTTCTTCTAAAAATATGCTCGTTGTGATTTAGATTGTCGGGATCACTCATAAGCATCTCCATTTGGTGATTATCAATAATGTAATACTCATCTGACGGTTTCCCTTGCTGGAGGGTCTTGAAATCAGGAAAATTCGGCTGGGACAAGGTAGTATATGCCGCTGCCCCTGTTCTAAAAATCCTCAAACCATGGATACAAATACCGGGTAATCAGGTCGCGCCAGCGATCACATACCACTTCCAGCTCTGCCTGGGTCTTGTAGGCCAACGTCCCTGATCGCAGCCCGGCAATGTGCCAGTCGAAGTGCTGTACTTTGTGCGCATGCTGCCATTTGGCAGCCATGAGGCCCAATTGATAACCAAACTTACTGCGTCCGATCAGTATGGAATGCTGCATGCCGCCTATTGTGCGATTGAGGAAATTTCCCTCGGCCCAACGCTGACCATCAGAAACAGCGAAGCCGACCTCGCTTAGAAAAGGAATCAGTATCTTGCGTACGGTTGTGCTGACACGTATTTTACGGGCATCTTCCTGTCCGATCAGTTCGGCCCGCACCATATATGCGCGGTCAAGTGCAGCTGCTTCTGCCATGCTGGCGCGGGCATCGGCAATCTGGCCCAATGCCAACAGCTTGTCGGCCTCGACACTCTTCACATAGGCGTCATGCTTTTGATGGTCAATCTCATGCAATCCAGGCATCATCATGCTGTACTTTCCCTGCTTTCATCCTACAAAGAATATTATGAGCGTTGTTTATATTATGCGACAGATCCCCGACGTTTATAATTTCGCCAGATTATTTGTCTTTATCGTATACCAGATCACAGGCTTCGGCAGGCATCCAGTGTTCATCTTTGCCTGCCCACTTAACATTGCAGCCAATCGGATTGGTCAAAGGCGTGCTGATTTCCTTTCCGGCCAGGAAGTCATCCAGGGCATTTTCGAGGTCATTGACCTTGATCTTGCTGGCATCCCGTGGGCTGTCTACGCCGCGGCCGCTATAGATCAATTTACGGTTCTGATCGAATACATAAAAATGAGGGGTGCGCAGCGCCCCATACGCCAGGGCAATTGCTTGAGATTCATCATAAAGGTATACCCAGGGGAACTTGTGTTCAGCCATGCGGGTTACCATATGATCAAAATCATCGTCTGCATAAGTAAACTTGCTATTTGAATTGATGCCTACAAACTGTACGTCCTTCGAACTGTATTTTTCAACCGTAGCTCGGGTGACTTCATCGGACCCGATCACATAGGGACAGTGGTTGCAGGTAAAGAATATTACCAATGCTTTGGCATCAGCAAAGTCAGCTAGTTGATACGTTTTGCCATCGGTTGCGGGCAATTTAAAATCAGGCGCCGCTGCGCCAATTTCCAGGGTAAAGGCCATGTTTTTCCTCCAATACAAATAACATTCTCTCAATTGATAAATTTATTTTAGCATTAATGATGCAGCCTGATGGCCAGCGACATTATTCCCTTGAAGGGGTTTCAATGGGGTGGTGAGGCAAGACACCTTGATTGTGCAGCGCGAAACCCGGAATAGGATGCTAGTATCGTGTCCGAATACGCGCTTAGTTGGGCGTCATCGCGATTTGGCGTTACCATATGGACAAAGTGCAACGCATTTAGAGCAAATGTGGAACGTATGCTCATCAAAAGTTCTAAGGCTCATAAACCTGGCTGCGACCTGGGGATTGAATGCTCTAAGGATTGCAAACTTTATCATTGACATTGCGGGTGTTCGGGCTGTATACCGTAAACAACACATGATATCCACTTGCTTTTTATCAGCCATGATGGCATTGACCGGGCATGCATCTGCACATATTTGGCAGTTGGGTGGACAGCCGGGTTCAACGATCTCGGGGTAGCGCATCTCTGGCAGAATTGCGGTGGTAAGCAGGCCGCCCAACATCAATCTGGATCCGTAGCGGGAATGAATAAGCAGACCATTCTTTCCGATTGTACCGATTCCGGTAACTTCGCCCATCCGAATTTGGTTTAGATAACCGACCACGACACCCATTTTATTTATTCCCAATGGCATGCAGCCATAGATGGGAATCGCTCCGGCTCCGCTTTCTTCCAATATACTGGCAAATCGGATGGATAAGGTATCAAGTCGGCGATAGAAAAGATTCTGAGATCGCCAGGTAGTTTCGAGTTCATAAATTGGCATATCATAAATATTGTGAGGTACAGGGATGCCAAAGCAGATCATGCTTTGTGCGCCCGGCAATAGGTCAGTTGGTCGGTGACCGGGCAGCTCGTCTGCCATTTTTGAAGCGGCACTAATGCCAAAAACGGAGATATTTTCATTCTCAGCAATTTGACGGATTTGATTAGCGATCATCTTGCCCTCCTTTCCTCAGTTATAGTACAACCCAGGGGTACACCAAATGAGTTTTTCAACTGCAGTCTTAATTCATTGATTTGCAGACGCTGCTGAATATTGACACCAAAGCCGATTAACATACAATACTACAGTTTGCCCAAGGATGGGTAAAGGAGTGGAAACATAACTGTATTTGATGGGTTTTGAGTAGAAAATTGAATAGATCCAATGAATTTTTCTCCCCTACCTCTATCCTATGAGGAACAATTATCCATTAATATCGGATATCAATTTCAAAACATCATCTTTTTGAACAACTTTGGAAAATCGTCCATTCAGTCCAGCTAAAAATGATTTTTGCACATATTCTACCGGGATTTCTTCATTGTTCAATTTTAGCGATTTTGTCGTACAGCAATCCCCTGCAACAATGCATTCATAACCCAGATCATAGGCAGCTCGAACAGTTGATTCTACACAATTGTGCGTCATCATTCCGGCAACGATTAACGTAGAGATACCATTCATTTTTAGATGATCTTCAAGCTCAGTTCCTCGGAAACTATTTGGGTAATTTTTGGATATTATCTTTTCGGGTTCTAATGGTTTTACGTTTTCATGTATTTCTACATTACGTGTGCCAGGTGCGAATGCTGGCGCATCCGGTTTTGTTGCAAAATGTTGTACATGGATAACAGGTATCATGTTTTTTCTACAGGATACTAGTATTTCCTTAATCCTAAGGCTAGTATTTATGCTGTCGTGTAATTCAACATTGCCTCCGGGAAAATATTCGTTTTGCACATCAATTATTAATAGAGCTTTTTTCATTTTTTCTTCCTTCTTTTATGTAGTAAAGCGTTTGAATTATAGCTGTAAAATGAAAGAAATCGAAATTAATTAGCAATGGTTTGCGTGACCGACGTACAGGGAGGGGGGAGATTTTTACCAATTGAGAGAGCCTAATGCCAGAGCCACACTATTTTGGCCGGAAAACGCCTCACTGTGCGGGTGTACATATTTCATCGGCAGAAAATTTTAAGTTTCTGTATACATAGATATTGGGGATATCGACCCGCTCGTAATAAACACATTTAGCTGTCTCCTTTAGTTCATACCTTTGCAAAACCAAGCCTATTCTAGTTTATCACCAAATGCATCCCCTATCCCTAACACCCAACAACGGGTAGAATTGAGCGAACTTATCACAAGGACCTTCGTCACCATGCGCATCAAAGCTGATTTATCATTATTATTAGTAGCTATCCTGTGGGGTAGCGCCTTTGCCGCACAGCGTTTCGCGGCGGAGTATGTGGGTCCGTTTCTATTCAACGGCAGCCGCTTTCTGTTGGGCGCGTTGCTCTTATTACCCTTGATCCGTTTTCGCATTAAGTTGAAAAAATCCGAACAATTATGGGTGTTAGCTGCAGGCAGCATTTTGTGTACTGCGTCTGTTTTGCAGCAAGCTGGATTGCAATGGACTACTGCTGGGAATGCCGGCTTTATCACTGGGTTGTATGTGGTTTTTATCCCCGTGATTTTGCTTTTGATCTTCAAACAGCGCATGCACTGGCTGGTGTGGGTTGCGGCACTGCTGGCTGCGTTAGGGATTTTTCTGCTCAGTGCCGGCGGAAAGTTTCAGCTTGCCCCAGGGGATGGGCTGGAGTTGATCGGAGCAGTGTTCTGGGCTGCGCATGTGGTGCTGATTAGTCAGGCCATGAAACGCATGGATGCCATGCGCTTTGCCATCGGTCAATATATTGTGGCCGGGGTATTGAACACCCTCATCGGTTTGATCTTCGAATGGCAGACAATACCGGGATTAATCCCCGCTTGGTGGACTGTGGTCTATGTGGCAGTATTCTCGGTTGCGATCGGTTACACTTTGCAGGCAAAAGCACAGAAGCATGCGCCACCCACGGATGCCTCGCTGATCCTCAGTTTGGAATCGGTGTTCGCCGCATTCTTCGGATATTTATTCTTGCAGGAAGTGCTGCGTCCAGTGCAGCTTATGGGGGCGGGGCTAATTCTGGGAGCTATTTTAATTTCGCAGTTTACACCGTCGGGGGAAGAAAATAAAACGTAGGGACACAGCGTGCTGTGTCTATTTATTATTGATCGCTCCTCAAACCTCTTTTCAAACCTGGGGTAATCATTTGATTGGTGTTTTGTGAATAACCATCGAAGATGCAATGAAAACTTTTAGGTGTTTTCCGATTGTAGTTGTTCCTTGATGGCAGCTTTTATCCTTTCTGCCTGTTGCAGATTCAAACCCAAACCAAGGAATATCGTCTTATTTTCTTTTCGTGTCACGAAAACAGGGCCTGTCAGAGGTAAATTAAATGTTGTAAATTTCAGATTTAATATCCCAAATGGAAATGCAATGGGTTTGGCTGCCAGTATATCCTTTATGTCTGTTTTGGGGATTCTCTTTGATTGACGAATACCGAAAACAGATTTTGTAATCTTTAATTCATGAGCATTGATTTCGTATATTTCTCGCCCCGCGATTTTCCATAAAAGCACTTTGAGAACAAGGAATCCACGAAATAACCAATACAGAATTCCAGTGACAAACAAAACAATCACACCGATTAAACACCAATTTGTCCCTTGTTGATTGAGCAGCAATCCGTTGAGCAAGTTGCAAAAGATAAGATAGAAAAAGACAAAATATATTAACCAATAGGC
Organism: Chloroflexota bacterium; assembly: GCA_016838895.1. Taxonomy (GTDB): domain Bacteria; phylum Chloroflexota; class Anaerolineae; order Anaerolineales; family Anaerolineaceae; genus UBA5203. Next base: position 11,777 of record JAEKNU010000020.1, on the reverse strand, counting down.
CAACCAGAATCCAAGCTGATGAATTTTTTTGGCATTCTTCTGTGGGGGTATGATGATTTTTACGATATCCAATAGATGTTCGATTTGAATATTATCAGATGAATGAATTGTCATTTATCTACCTGGTATGTCCTTTTTCTTCTGATTGTAGTCGAAATATAATGAATGTATATAGTAATGGATGCATTTTATCTTTTGCCAGTGTTTTTAATTTGTTCTACCTACTTTGCCATTTAATACAGCCAAAGCTTGAATCAGCGGATTTTCCGACTGCAAAGATTCATATACATTGCTATGTAAATATTTCCAGCACGCTTCATGCAAATCGAATCTGGAAAATTCACCATATTCAACAAGGTTTCCGAGTGTGCGTTCATCTTCCAGTACTGCGGGATGCGAAACACAGTCAATATCTCTTGTCTCATGATACACGCAACGGTATTTGTTTCCAGACGCACGGGTGGATAAATCGGCAATATCCTCCCCATCAATCGTGAACCAGGCGCGGCCACAGATACAGTGATAGGCCGTACTATATAGCTGCACCCGGCCTTTAATGGATGGAGAAAAACTATCTTCTACAAGTTTCCGAACCTTTGACCATCTCATTGTATTATTTTATACTGGATTTCTATAAATAGGGTTGCCAATAGTGAGGTAAGGAAAAGCTCCAAGTCATCACGTGTAAGCGTGACGTAAGGAGCGTTGAGAAACAAAAAAGGTGGGTCAATGACCCACCCAAGTTGATTTTCTACTGCCCGACGCTGGAGATGATGAAAAGGAATTAAATTCGGTAAGATGAATAGCATATATTGACAAATGGATCTCCCAAAGATTTAACTAATACACCATATAAACATTCCATTTTATGTTTAATAATGATAATAAAAGTATAATGACCTTTCTTATTAAAAATTTCTACATTGTTTCTATATAATATACAATGTAACTATCAAATTTTCTTCATTTCTCATTCAATATTCAGGACAATACAAATGGATTCAATAAATATTCCAATCACTTATCCTGGTCTTGGAAAGTGCATCTATTGTGGAAAGAGCAACACCAAATTATCAAAGGAACATATAATCCCATTCGGATTAGGTGGAAATTTGATATTATCACATTCAAGTTGTAAAGGATGTGCAAAAATAACCAGTCAATTTGAAAGATTTATTCAGCATGAGATGCTAGGTCCTGCTAGAATTAAGTTGAATTTACCTACTCGTAGACCTCAAAAAAGACCAAAACAATTAACTCTTGTTTATCATTCAGGAGATATGCAAAAAAAATTTGAATCCCTTTCAATTGAAGAATTTCCATCAGTAATTGCTGGATTTGATTTTCCAGAACCTGCATTACTTAGAAATATTCCATACAATGATCATAAAATTTCAGAGGGAAGACTTATTATTAAACCAATAGTAGATATAACGAAAAATGAAAAATATAAAGCTGGAAAAAAAATAAAAATAGGGAGTTTTTCAGTTTTGGAATACAAACGATTTTTAGCTAAAATTGCACATTCCTATTATATTGCGCAATTTAACAATATGAACTTTACACCATTTCTTCCAGATTTTATTTTAGGAAAAAACAATCAATTATCTTATTATGTAGGTGGTGGAAATCATTTACCGAATAACAATTCTGAATCAAATATTTTACACCACCTATATCGTCAAGATTGTATACATAATGGAATAAAATACATAGGAATTGTCATACATTTATTTGCATTTGCAAATATGCCAAAATATTATGTTATTGTAGGAAGGTAAACAGAAAATTAACAATCAAAAAATATTATTCAAAATTAAATTAGGTAGTACAAAGAAAATCCAATAATCATTACAAGCTGGAGTCTCGATTTCACTCATCGATTGAATGCCAACCAACCTCAAAAATCTTCGAGAATCGATGATATCTTTTTAAAAGAAGTAATGGAACAGCACGCTGTTCCATTACTTTTATATTAAATACTATAATCTCTATAACCCAACAGCCTTCTTCAACTCTTCGGTGCGGTTGGTCTTTTCCCAGGTCAGGTCCAGGTCATCACGGCCGAAGTGACCGTAGGCGGCCAGTTGGCGGTAGATCGGGCGACGCAGGTCAAGGTCACGGATGATGGCGCCTGGGCGCAGGTCGAAGACTTTGGCGACGGCAGCGGCGATTTTTTCATCGTCCACAACACCGGTACCGAATGTTTCTACGTTTACACTCATGGGGTGAGCTACACCGATGGCATAAGCCACCTGGATTTCGCAGCGATCGGCCAGGCCGGCTGCTACGACGTTCTTGGCAACCCAGCGGGCTGCGTAGGCAGCGGAGCGGTCCACTTTGGTGCAGTCCTTTCCACTGAAGGCACCGCCACCGTGACGGCCCATACCACCGTAGGTATCCACGATGATTTTGCGGCCGGTCAGGCCGGCGTCACCCAATGGACCGCCGATAACGAAGCGGCCGGTGGGATTGACGTAGATTTTCAAGCTGTCATCCACAAATTCCTTGGGCAGCACAGGGTTGATCACATGTTCGATTACGCCTTTGCGAATATCTTCCTGGCTGACACTGGCGGCATGCTGCGTGCTGATTACGACTGTGGTAATGCGTTTGGGCTTGCCAAATTCATATTCCACTGTGACCTGGGATTTTCCATCCGGGTACAGCCAATCCAGGGTGCCGTTCTTGCGAACCTCAGCTAGTTTACGGGTTAAGTTATGTGCCAGATAAATCGGCATGGGCATTAGTACAGGGGTTTCGTTACAGGCAAAACCGAACATCATACCCTGATCGCCAGCACCTAACATCTCGATTTCTTTTTCGCTCATCTCGCCGGTTTTTGCTTCCAGGGCATTATTAACGCCCATAGCAATATCCCCGGATTGTTGGGAAATCGCGGATTGTACGCCGCAAGTGGAACCGTCAAACCCTTTTTTACCGCGGTCATAGCCAATATCATTGACAACATTGCGAACCAGCTCATCGAAATTGACGAATGCTTCGGTTGTGATTTCACCCATAATCATCACAAAACCGGTTTTGGTGGCTGTTTCACAGGCCACACGTGATTTCGGGTCCTGCTCCATGCAGGCATCCAAAATGGCATCACTGATCTGGTCGCACATCTTGTCAGGATGTCCCTCAGTAACGGATTCTGAGGTAAATAAGTAACTTGGTGATTTCATAAATGTTGACATGGTAACATCTCCTTAAAGAAAAATGCCCCTTATGGAGAACCGAAGGAGCAAGCAAAAACAGGCAGTGCTCTCTATCTCCCAGATCGTCCTTCTGTCGGAATTGGCACCTTAGAATATTCTGAATTTCAGAATTTCCCAGGTTGCCGAGGTTTCATAGGGCCGTTCCCTCCACCTCTCTGGATAGTTTGCCTAGGGGCTATTCAATTGATGCCGCTATCATATCATAATTTTAATTGTCAGTCAAATATTCAGCGGATGAATCTATACACTTGTTTCTGTTCTGCGCACTTGCAGCACATCAAAATCATGTGCGATGGTTACGTTTTCAAAAGCGGATTGTGCTTCTTGTAGAACATCTTTCTCGCGGTAACGCCGCGAGAGATGGGTCAGTACTAATTGATGAACACCGGCTTCGGCTGCCAATTTGGCAGCATCCATTGCGGTTAGGTGGCCAAATTTTTTGGCCATGTCTTTTTCATTTTCCATGTAGGTGGCTTCAATCACCAATGTGTCAGCCTTACGGCAGGTTTCTATGAGGTTGCTTGTTTTACCCACATCCCCAATGTAGACGAATTTTGAGCCACGGCGATGTTCACCCAATACCAAATCAGGATCAATTTGTCTGCCATCCGGTAAGGTGACCACTTTTCCCATGACCAGATCCTTGCGCCAGGGACCAATTGGAATCTGCAGTTCTTCTGCTTTTTCAGGCAGAAAAGGTCGCTTGCCGTTTTCATCAAAGACAAACCCGAAACAACCTGTACCACGATGGGAAACAGGAACGGCAGTAATCTGGAAATCATCCGTCTGAAAAATTGGCCCTTCTTGAATTTCAATCAGATGAATGGGCAGGGGTTCCTGTGTACCACGGAACGTGACTTTGTAGATCAGATCATGGATGCGTTCCAATGCCATACCCCCGGCATAGATTTCAATTTCATCCATGGATTCCCAGTGCAAAATTGTCGAGAGCAGCCCACCCAAACCCAGAATATGATCCAGATGGCCGTGTGTAAACAGAATCTTGTTCAAGCGTTTGAATCCCACACCTGATTTTAAGATCTGGCGCTGAGTGCCTTCTCCGCAATCAATCAGAAATCGATGTTCCTCATGTTTGATTAACTGTGAAGGCAATCCCCGACGTATGGATGGTGCCGAAGCAGATGTGCCAAAAAAAGTAATTTCGAACAATGTTCGTTTGCTTCCTCTCGTGAAATTTTACTAATTGTACCAGAGCTTATAGTGGCATGATAGTTAGCAGGATTTGGCTATTTTTTACAGAAATTCCTGCGTGAAAATTTTATAATTCTATTATCACTCTAATCATACAGGAATAAGAAATGAAAAATAAGGGAATGACAAGTTTGATCGTATTGACCCTCATCAGTTTGTTACTGGGAGCTTGCACAACACCTCAACCGGCATCAGTTGAACAAAGTGTAACGGTTGAGCCAAGTGCTACGATGGATATTCAGGCGACCATTGATGCAGGGATTGCATCAACCAGTACAGCACAGGCCATGATGCAAGAGGCCATTGATCAGGCGGTTGTTGCTACGATTACCGCCATGCCGACGCCTGAAATGCCGGCATCGGAAGAGTTATCGGAAGAAGAATTAGCACAAATGATCGATGAAGCAGTCAATGAGGCGTTGTACTACAGCAATGAGGTGGAAAGCGCTACTACATCCAGCACCTCCGATGATGTTTTAACAGAAGATGAGTTGGAAATGCTAATGAGCTATTATGGTGTTTCCCAATCCGAGATTGAGTATGCCTTAATGCTGGCAGAGATGTATCTGGAACTTTACTATGAATTAGGTGAAGAAACAGTTGATCTGCTTTATATTGTTGTAGAGGACCTGGAAGATTTATATGCCATGTCCGAGGATGCCATGGAGCTAGTGTATGTGTTGGAGAATGTTGCAGCGAACGGTGGTGCAATAACAGCAGAAGATATTGCTGCAGTTATCGAATACAGTCAGCAATTTGAAGATATCAAACCCATGTTGGAGGACCTCTCCGGAGAATGGCTAACGGCCTTGCAGGGCGATTTAACTACCCGTGCTGACGAATACTTGCAATTGCAGGCAGATCAGGTGGCAGGCAATCGCATTGAAGCGCTAGCGATGGCCGGTGATTATATTACCTCTGTTCGCTCAGCGCTGGGTGATGGTGTATTAAGCAACAGCGAGTTAAACGGCATTGCTCAAATGGGGGCCAATGTGGGGGCCAGCTTTAATGCACTGAATTTACCCAATAATAGTACGATCTCAGGATCGATAAATGATATTACCGGCAATTTAGCTCGCGGCCAAATTCCTCAAGCTTCAGCCAATATCGGGCAACTGGAAGGGTTGATCGGCAGAAGATAATCCAGCGCAAATAAAAAAACCCGTAACGGAAATCCGTTACGGGTTTTTTTGTCTTTAAATGATAAACCCCTGAGTGAGGGGGGCACCCAGAAGTTTATCATCTTTAGTCTATCAAAGTTTTTTGGGGAAGGCAAGGATTTTTTATACTGATTTATCAAATCCAAAGAATTCCTGATCATATATTACAAATTCATTAAATCGACCAAAAGTGCTTTTATTTTTGTTTAACTACACTATAATTATAATAAATAAGATAATTATTGTCTTATAAAAAGGGAACCCTAATGAGTATTCTTTTGTTAATTTTCTTGACAGGATTTGGTTTGTTGGTTGTTATAGAAAAATATAACGCAAAATCAAATTTTGATGCATTTTCAGGGAGAATTCCTATTGAAGCCAGATTGAATCGTGAGTGTCAATCTCGAAATGATGCCAGGTTTTCTTCAAAATATGATTAAGGATGTGAACAATGACTGAACTACAATCAAAAATTCAAACCGCAACATTTGGCCTGGGTTGATTTTGGGGTCCTGACGCCCAGTTTGGGAGTCATCCAGGTGTTATTCGTACGCGGGTCGGTTATGCCGGTGGCAGCACTACAAATCCTACTTATCGACTGCTAGGAAATCATACCGAGACGATGCAAATCGATTTTGATCCGGCGCTGGTATCCTACGCAGAGCTGCTTGATCTGTTTTGGGAATATCATGATGCTACAATGCCCGCCTATGACAGACAGTATCGTTCTGTAATATTGTATGCAGATGAACAGCAGCAAAAAGTTGCTACAACAAGCAAAGAAAAGCTGGAAAAAATCAGCGCACAAAAGATTTATACAGAGATTGAACCTTTGAAGGTATTTACGCTGGCTGAGAATTATCATCAGAAATATTATTTACGTCAACGATCCAGTTTGATGAGTGATTTGCAAAAAGCGTATCCGATTGAGATTGACTTTATCAATGCGACTGTGTCGGCACGTCTGAACGCCGTTGCGTCCGGAATTATGAATTATGAAATTCTCACTGAAGTACTCAGCAGCCCGGTCCTTTCTGAGGCAAACAGGCAGCGGCTTTTGAACAACAAACAAAAAGTACCATAAATCATAGAGCACCTTGCGATTCAGCAAGGCGCTCTTTTTATTTTCCATAGGATCAATAGATTTTAAATCTTATTGATCCTTACTATTTTAGCCGGCTGGTGAACAGGCAGCGCAGTAGCCAAACAACTCCAGGATGTGACCGGTTAACTGAACTTCGTGTTGTGCCGCTATTTGCTCCAGTTGCGGTTCAAATGGGCAAATTTTTAGTTCTGTAACTTTATTGCATTTTGGACAAACAATATGAGCATGATGCCCATTTTTTGGCAGCAAAACATATTCCGGAGTACTGCCGTTTACGTACGTAGGCCGGATAATGGACAGTTTGCTGAACAACTCCAATATGCGGAAAACACTGGCCCGACCAATATCGGATCCCATTTGATTCACCTTGTTGAGCACGTCGGCAGATGTGCAATGCCCTGGTAATTCACACAACGCCTGTAAAACAATCTTACGCGCAGCGGTTGCTTTATAGCCGGCTGCACTCAGCCGTGACATGCAGTAGGGAATCATTTTTTCCGTATTTGTGGCCAACCTGCTACTCCTTAGATAAACCGCTGATCAATACATTCCCCAAATTATCCATGTTTTTCATCCAGTTTTCTTCCAAAGGGCTGATCAACAGCACTTCGCCATCAATTTGCTCGGCAATCGTATCAGCGAAGCGGCTGTTAAATTCAGGCTGGGCAAAGATCACATGAATGTCGTTTGATTTGGCTTGCTCTATGATGCTGGCTAACTCTGAGGGACTAGGCTCTGTACCACCAATTTCAATGGCGATTTGTTCCAGGCCATATTCATCAGCGAAATATCCCCAGGATGGATGATAGACCATGAAACGATGCTGGCTGACATCTGCAAATCCTGTGGTGAGATTGGTTTCCAATATGTTAATATCCCGTAGAAAGGCCACAAAATTAATATCATAGTCGACTTTTTCTTCGGGGTTGAGTTCCACCAGCGCATCGTAAATGGTCCTGGCCTGAATTTTCACCAGACGTGGAGAGAGCCAGATGTGTGGGTCCAGTCCTTCCTGATGATCTTCGCCTTCTTCTTCATGCATGTGTATATCCAGTGGACGTTTTTCAATGCCAGCCGCAGTATCGATAATTTGTAGATCGGGATTGGTATCAATAATACGCACCAGCCATGTATCTTCAAAACTATCCCCGATGCTGAAATATAAATCCGCATTTGCCAGGGCGGCCATTTGGGCTGGTTTCGGTTCATAGGTGTGCGGTTCTGCACCTGGTTCAACCATGATGGATACATTCACTGTTTTCCCGGCAATCCTCTCCACAAAGTATTTCTGCGGTGGAATAGAGACAAACACGGAAGGTTTTTCTGAATCAGGTGAGGCCAGTGTTTGGCAGGCGCCCAGTAAAAGGCTGCTGATCAAGATTAATATGCTGATTAAGCGAAAGTGACGCATGATTTCCTCCTAAAATAAATGAGACTTAGTCTCAATTAGAAGGATACCAAATGTATATGGGGAAGTCAAGAGAGACACAGCTTTTCAGGGAATATCAGATATTTTGAATAATAAAAAAATGACCGCTTCGATGGAAGCGGTTTGTGTTGAAAAGTAAAGTGCCCCAGGAGGGAATCGTGCATACCCTTTCGGGTAAACACACAACCATTTATAACTCTATTTATTCGTTATTAACAAAAAACCACCTCTTTCGAAGCGGTTCTGCGGTATAAAAAAAGTGCCCCAGGAGGGAATCGAACCCCCAACCTAAGCGTTAGGAGTGCTTCGCTCTGTCCATTGAGCCACTGGGGCATTGTCCTAATTATAGCATTGCCATAAATCATCGACAAGGCGCGTGATTTTTCCTTGATAGTTTTGTTTGTAACAAAAAATGTATAACCTCTTATGTTTCATTTTCTTTTCTCGATATGATCATAAATACAATGGTCGTAGGACGGAATGAGCGGATTGTTTTGGATCTTGCGAGCCTGCTTGCGAATTCCGTCGAGTGGCAAACATATTACGGATCGTTTTTCCTAAACAAGACTTTTCTCCGAGTACGCTCCTTTTGATTGTATTAACCTGTGGGCAGATTTCGGTTCTTGACGCTTCCCAAGATATTTTTCTTTATACGCCACCTCTATCCGACCTTGTATACGGCGTTACTATATTGATAAGCTTTTACCCAACCCAGTCCATAATGTCTTAATTTGTTGGGCAGCCTTACTCTGCGGATAAGCCTGTGTGATAATTTGCCCTTGCATCACGCATTCGATCATTTTTTCATCAAAATTAATTTCGGCCAAAACTGGAATACTTTCCTGCTCCGCCCAGGTGACAATTTCTTCTTTGATTTTCAAGTTGATGTCAGCTTTATTGATACATAACACACATGGCATATTGAAATGCCGCGCAGTCGCAGTAATGCGTTTCAGGTCATGAAAGGCAGCCAGTCCGGGTTCCGTAACCAGTAAAGCTAAATCTGTACCACTGCAAGCAGCGATGGCCGGACAGCCGGTACCAGGCGGGCCATCGACTAGCATCAATACAGCATTGATTTCGCGGGCTGCCTGAACCCCCTGTTGTTTGAGCAGTGCAACCAGTTTACCTGAATTCTCGCCACCGGGATCCAGTTCGGCATGCAGCATTGGGCCAACCAGGCTCTCAGATTTAAACCAAAAACCGCTGGACTCCTCATGCAGCGAGATCGCTTGCTCCGGACAAGTAAACACACAAGCGCCACAGCCTTCACAGGCAATGCCATCCACGCTGTAGGGTTGCCCCTCAATAATGGCATCATATCGGCAGGTTTGTAAGCAAATGCCACAGGCAGTGCATGCTTGCGCATCAATCTGCGCTACTTCTGCATCACAAAACACGGATTGGTTTTGAATTTCAGGATGCAGTAACAAAGCCAGATTAGCCGCATCCACGTCGGCGTCAATCAAAACCAGGGGCTGCTGCATTTGTTCTTTAATTTCATAAGCCAATGCAGCACTAATACTGGTTTTGCCGGTGCCGCCTTTTCCGCTCAATACCACCAATTGTTTGGATTGGTTTGCCATTATTCAATCTCCTGACCGGTAAGTTTAAGGATGGATTGAAACACCTGCCGGAGTTCATCTATCAGGTTAGGTCGTATTTCAATCAAAGCTTTTCCGGTGGATAGTTGCTCCGCTGTGATTTTATCAAAAGGAATGCGCAGCAGAATGGGAATCCGGTTTGCTTTGCAGATGGGCTCAATGATGTTTTTCGCCAGATTACTGCGATTGATGATTACCGCATGCGGAATTTTCATCAGCTGTACCAGTTGAATAATTTGTTTGAGGTCATGTAAGCCAAAGGGGGTTGGTTCCGTCACCAGTAGGGCAAAATCAGCACGGCGCAGGGTTTCTACGACCGGGCAGGAAGCACCGGGGGGCGCATCCAGAATATTTATACTGTCAGCGTCTAACTGCCATTGTTTCAATTGACGAATCACTGGAGCGGACATCGGCTCACTGATCGTTAATTCGCCTTTTGCGAAGCCTAGGCCCGCTTGAGTCGATCCCATGCTGAGCTGACCAATGGCATGTGCCTCTTCTGTGATGGCGTTTACAGGACATTGCAGCGTACAGCTACCGCAGCCATGACACAATTGCTCCATCACATAAGGAATTTCCCCTGTCATAACAATGGCATGATAACGGCAGACATCCACGCAAATTTTACAACCTGTACAAATATCTGCCGAAAAGACAGGTAAAGCAATACTGGCATCTCTGGTTTGATTGATTTGCGGTTTCAAGACCAGATGTGCGTTTGGTGCTTCTACATCGCTATCCACAATTTTGACTGGCTTTGATATGTGCTCATTGAGCAGCATCGCCAAGCTGGTAGCGATGGTTGTTTTTCCGGTACCGCCTTTACCGCTTGCAACAACAATATTCATTTTAATTATGCCTTCTGTTCAATCAGCGTACCTTGCTGGTATGCTGACAGCACATCTTCAATTGTTTGGCAAGAATCATTAAGCAGCAGCATTTTGATCTTTGCAGCGGATAATGTTTGGGCCGCCTTTGGTCCAAAGTGCCCGCTGACCGCTACATCCACATGTAGATCAATCACAGTTTGACCCGCTGCAACCCCAGCCCCGGAGGACTGTTTTGTCGCGTCATTTTCCAGGAATGTTTTTTCCTGATTATCCATATTAACGATCATAAAATAGGGTGCCCGACCAAAATGTTTATCAAGTGCACTATCCGGTGCACCATTTTCAAGTGTAAGTAGTAAATTCATAATATCTCCTGAGTATATGCAGTATGACTATTGACAACAAGCACTTAGTTCGTTATAGTATAACAGATATGAGAAATTTTGGACAAGGAAAAGGACCTGGAAATCCACATGGGGTTCCTGGCGGTAGAGGGCGTGGACGTTTTCGCTCACGATTAATGGAACCAGTGATTTTGTTGGCATTAAAAAAACAACCAGCTCACGGGTATACCCTGTTAGCTGAATTAGAAAATTTTGGCCTGGGTAACCTGGACCCCAGTATGTTGTATCGATTATTGCGCGATATGGAAGCGCGTGAACTGGTCACATCCGCCTGGGATGAGGAACAATCCCAGGGACCGCCAAGACGAACATATCAGATTACACCTCAGGGTGAATCAACATGTGAGTTATGGCAGCAGCATTTGACACATCAGCGTGATATGCTGCAAGCCATTTTGGATACATTTTAATAACATTAGCAAAAGGAGGCTAAAATGCCAGGACGTGATCAATCGGGTCCGCAAGGTATTGGTCCTACCGGCCGTCAAATGGGCGGCTGTGCAGGAGAACCAGGTACCGCAATGCCGTTTGGATTTGGACGGCGCATAGGCCGCAGAGGCAACAGAATGGGTAGAGGATTTGACAATGCAGGTTGGGGATTTGGTGCAGCTCCTGCGCCGGACTTGCAATCCCAGAAATCATTTTTGGAAAGGCAATTGGATCAAATCAATCGTCTGCTAAACAAGGATGATTCAAATTCATAAACCGTAAATATTAATAAAAAAAGATGGCCTTTAAACTGGCCCCAATGTCAAGGACAAAATAAAAAAGAGAAGCAAATCCTCACAAATAGCTGTGGGGATTTGCTCTAA
>JAEKNU010000131.1 GCA_016838895.1 Chloroflexota bacterium | reverse complement strand
GCTGGCAAAGATGATTTAATGAAAATGGTTACAAGCAACCCCGAAGTATTCAAAGCCTATCTCAATGGTGGTTCTGAATTTGCCGAGAATTTACTTAAACATGAAGATGAAATCATTCAGGCAGGCAAAGCTATTGGCGCCGATGAATTAATTGATATCATGGAGGGCGGTAAAGCGACTATAAAAAGCGCAGATGAGCTTGCTGAAGCTGGCGCTAAGGTAGTAGCAAGCAGCGCAGATGAGGTTGTTGGAACTGGAGCCAAAGTAGTAGCAAGCAGCGGTGATGAGGTTGTTGGAGCTGGCGCTAAGGTAGCAGCAAACAGCAGTGATGAAGTTGCTGAAGCTGGTGGCAGGGCATTTGTATACAGCGGTGATGAGGTTGCTGAAACTGGCGGCAGGATAGCAGCAAACAGCGGTGGTGAGGTTGCTGAAAGTGGCGGTAGGCTGGTAACAAACAGCGGTGATGGGGTTGCTGAAGCAGGAGGCAGCGTATTAGTAAACAGCGGTGATGAGGCTGCTGATATTATTACCGATGGTTCTCACGTAGTGAAAGATGCCAAAGGAAAAATTGTTGGATTAGAACCAAATGTGACCTATAAAACCGGTGAATTTGACTATATCTACAAAACAGATGATATGGGCAGAATTTCCAAATTTGAAACAGATAATTTACAATTAACCGATAGAGAAGTTCGTTTAGCCCATAATCCAGATACTCCAGGGAAGATAAGTGGGCAGGACCATGCTGGACATATAGCGGGCGATAGATTTGGGGGTTCACCCGAACTTGATAATCTTGTCTCTCAGTTAGATAATGTGAATTTAAGTAAGTATAAAGTAATTGAGAATGATTGGGCAAAAGCGATTCAAGAAGGGAAACAAGTTTCCGTGAATGTGGAAATTAAGTATACTGCTGATGGATTGCGACCATCGGAATTTCTTGTAGAATATACTATTGATGGAAAATTTGCTTTTCAAACAATTCCAAATTAGGAGGCATTATGGCAAAAGTATTTGAAGATTATTTCAGTGAATTACAGGCGGATATGATTTCGATTTGTCTAGAAAATGTAAATGGTGTGGCTGATGAGATATATCTTTATTGCTCCTATGAATCTGGTATGATTGCATCTTCCTATTTCTATTGTATTAATGGGCAATTAGTAGAAAGACACAAACTCAATGATGTAGGTTCTATTCAATATGATGTATCCCCTGAAAGACAGAAACAGGTATTTAGTATAATCATTGATGATATGAAGAAAATGATTAAATTGTGTCAAGAATATAAACGGGAAATGCCAACAGAAATGAAAATGATCTTTGATGTAAAAACCAGAAAATTTAAAGCGGATTATTCTTATGAGTTTATTTATACAAATATTCCAGATAAGATAGCAGAACACGTTGCCAATGAATGGTTCGAAGAAGTGAAGAAAGCCAGTGAAGACTGCGCTTGATTACAGGTTTGAATTGAGGCATTAGGTAAAGCGCAATCATTAGCATGAAATTAACCGCCTATTCGGCGGTTTTTTGCTAGGGTATGGATGCATGGATTTCTCAGAGGTCGGTTATATTCGGGGTAGGGATTCTCTCTTTTGGGGGAGTGCGCAAATAATGAGGAGGCATGATGGCAAAAGTTTTTGAAGATAAAATGATGGAGATTTTAAAGCACAGTGTTAGTTTGTGCTTCGACAATGTTAAAGATATAGAAAATGTTGGAAAAGTCTTCATAATGTTATGGAAAGAGAAAAAAGTAAGTAGTCCAATGTATAGTTATCAAATAGATCAGAAGTGGGTAAAAAAGCATAAGGCTTCAGAGTATTCAAAAAGTATGATGTCAGCAACATTATATGAACTACAAGCAGATTTAGAGAAATTAGAAAAATTATTTACTGAAGCTGACAGAGAATTTCCGACTGTATTTAAGGCTATTTATTTTCCAAAAACATCAAATTTTACGATGAATTTGGAGTATGATGCAATTCAAGAAAAAACGGGCGAGGATATTTCAGACTATTTTGATCAATGGGTAGAAGATAATATTGGAAAGCTGTAAAATTATGTATTTCTATGCATTTTTTGCATAACAAATTGCTTTTCTATGATTTTTTGATCTAGAAACCGTCAGGAATATATCTTGATATCCGACGGTTTTTTCTTGGTGGTATGGATATGTGCGTTGCGCGGAGGTCGGCTATACTGGGTGTAGGGATTTCTCTCGGATGGGGGATTGTGATGGAGGTGAGTTTACAACATAGCCTATGCCTAGGAGAAAAGAATTATTGTGAAATGTGAAAAATGTAATGCGGAAATGATAACTTTTATTGAAGAGTCAACCCAGGGAGTAAGGTGCCCAAACTGTGGGTGGAGTATAATTACAACATATATTGAAGAAATTCGAGCTGATAGTACAATATATTCAATTTATATTTCCCATGTTACAAATATAAAAACGTCTCAAATTAGAATAGTAGCAAAAAAAGCAAATGTTAATTTCATGAAGGCAAAAGATATGCTACTCTCTGATGATGTGAAGTTGTGTGAAGAAAAAGCACCAAAAATAAAAAAGATAATAGAATATCTGGATAAAGAAAAAATACCATATAAAGTTATTCCAGACTTTAAATACTAAAATTCGTATCCGTCAGCACCTCTGGTAGTGCTTCTTTTACGGGTTTCGCTATGCACCTAATCTGGTGTCCTCTAGGCTTGGGCTAATTTTGATCATTCGTCTTGACATCCCTTCGCATTCGCCATAGAATCAAGTTAACCAAACAACTCCGTTTGGATTGCCAAAAAGGCAATAGGTGAAATCCGGTGAGATGCCGGTGCTGTCCCGCAACTGTGATGAAATTCAATTTCTAAGCCAGGTCATACACCAGACGGATGTTCTTTACACCTCGTGGTCGGGCAGTAAGAACGTCAGAAAGAATCCTTATTTGACGAAAGCTCCCTGTAAACCACAGGGAGTTTATTTTTCTAAAAGGATTTTTTCATGAACAAACAAAAAATAACCCCTGTATATCTCATTCTGCTTTTTGCATTGCTCCTCGGCGCGTGCAATGTCCAATCTGCTGCACCTGCGGCAGATACAAACATCGTATTGATTGATGGTTTAGGACGTGAAGTTCGCCTGGCAGAGCCAGCAATGCGAATCGTATCCATGGCTCCCTCAAACACCGAAATCATTTATGCTGTCGGCGCAGGTGATGCCCTGGTTGGCCGCGATGAATTCTCGAACTACCCTGAAGAAGCTTTGGATATTGCATCCATAGGCGGTGGTATGGAGGACTTCAACCTGGAAACCATCACCGCATTGGATCCTGATCTGGTGTTGGCCGCCGAAATCAATCCACCGGAAATTGTTGATGCGCTGGAAAAACTGGATATCCCCGTTTATTACCTGTCCAACCCGCATGATTTTGCCGGCCTGTACGAGAACCTGATCACTGTAGGCACCTTAAGCGGACATGAAGCAGATGCCATCGCCTTATCCGACAGTCTGCAAGTACGGGTCGAAAATATATTGAACGCTGTAGCCAAGCAGGAAACCATACCCACCGTGTTTTTTGAGTTGGATGCCAGTGAATCCGCCAAACCCTGGACCAGCGGCGGCGGCACCTTTGTGGATTACTTAATCAGTATGGCTGGTGCCCAAAACATCGCTGCGGATGTTACCGATGAATGGGTACAGTATAGCCAGGAGAATTTAATCATCCAAAATCCGGACATTATCATTCTGGCAGATGCCAAATGGGGTATCACTACGGATATGGTCAAGGAACGGCCCGGCTGGGAAACACTCTCTGCTGTGGCGAACGACGCGATATACCCCATTGATGATGATCTCACCAGCCGCCCAGGTCCTCGTCTGGCGGATGGTCTTGAAACGTTAGTAAAAATTTGTCATCCTGATATTGAATTAAATGATTAAACGCTTTTTTTCTGCCCATCCCTATCTGATTAGCAGTATTATTTTGCTCTCGATACTGCTGATCAGTATTATGGTGGGCAGTGTTTTCATTCCTGTCAGGCAAATCCTGAATATCGTTGCCAACACTATCACCAATCATCCCCTGCCTGAATCGCTGCATGCTCTCTCATCCATCATCATAAAACTGCGCATACCACGGGTAATCCTGGTGGCCTTAACCGGAGCTGCCTTATCCGGCAGTGGTGCGGCATATCAGGGCTTGTTTCGGAACCCGCTGGCAGACCCTTACCTGATCGGTGTTGCCTCAGGTGCCGGGCTGGGGGCGATCATTGCCATGAGCCTGAATTGGCCATACAAAATCGGCAATATGCTGCTCATTCCGCTGGCTGCCTTCATCGGCGCTATTTTTACCGTCTGGCTTGTCACGCAATTGGCTAAAGTCAGGCAGACCGTCCCCACCACCAATCTGATCCTTGCCGGTGTGGCAATTAGCTCATTCTTCACCGCATTAACCTCCCTGATGATGCTGATCTCAACTGATGAATTACATCGCGCACTTTCCTGGCTGTTAGGCGGTGGTGCAATCAGCGGTTGGCGGCCGGTGATCAGTATACTACCCTATTTGCTGATCGGTGGTTTTTTGCTGATCCTGATGGGTCACCCGTTGAATGTACTGCAGTTCGGTGAAGAACAAGCCCAGCAGTTGGGCATCCCGGTAAAAAGAGTGCAGCGCATTGTGATTGTGGCTGCATCCATGGTTAGTGCTGCCGCTGTGGCCTATGCCGGCATTATTGGATTTATTGGTCTCATCGTCCCTCATGCCATTCGCTTGATCTGGACCGGGAATTACAAACAATTAATCCCGCTGGCCATGATCAACGGCGCCACGGTTTTGCTCCTTTCCGATATGCTTGCCCGCACCATTCTCTCACCACGCGAGCTGCCTGTGGGCATTATTACAGCAATGTTCGGAGCGCCCTTCTTCCTC
The DNA here is from genome assembly GCA_016838895.1 of Chloroflexota bacterium. GTDB lineage: Bacteria > Chloroflexota > Anaerolineae > Anaerolineales > Anaerolineaceae > UBA5203. Next base: position 1,812 of record JAEKNU010000131.1, on the reverse strand, counting down.
TGGATCCTCCGTCAATCCCGCGATAAAGTGAGTTGGTAGGGAAATCATGCTGAAAATTAATCAATGCTCCATTCAATTCGATCAAACCCCGATTCTCAAAAAGGTCAGCCTTGAGGTTAAACCTGGCGAAATATTCGGTATCATCGGACCCAATGGTTCCGGTAAAACGACCCTCTTGCGTACCATCAGCGGTATCTTGCATCCGATTGAGGGCGATATCCTTGTCAATGGGCAAAGCATTGATCAAATCAGTATTCAACAGCGTGCCAGGCTCATTTCCAGCGTTCCACAGGCCAAAGCATTACCGGGTAATTTTACCGCCTGGGACGTGGTTCTATTTGGACGTACGCCCTATTTACAGTGGACTGGCGTACCCACAGATCATGATATCCAGATTGTGCAGAATGCCATGCAAACAACCAATACCACACATCTATCAAAACGCCTGATCCGTGAGCTTTCTGGCGGCGAGCAGCAACGATTGCTATTAGCCCGCGCGATTGCACAGAATACACCAATACTCCTGCTGGATGAACCAATCACCTATCTGGATTTGAAACATCAGATCGACATACTCAAACAAATCAATATCTTGGTGCAACAGCGAAAATTGGCCGTCCTGATTACCCTGCATGATCTAAACTGGGCAGCCCAATTTTGCCATAAAATCGGCATTCTCTCTCATGGCGAGCTGGTCTCAGACGGAAAACCTGAACAGGTTTTGGATGAATCACTGCTTAGTGAAATTTATCAAACAAATGTGAAAATCATGCCCTACCCTGGCAATGGAAAACCGCTGATCCTGCCATATCATTTTTCCGAAGAAGAAAACGAAAAATAATATTTTTCCTTGCTTTGCTCATCATCCCTCAGGTATACTTGATTTCATGAAATATAAAGCAATGTTATTTGACCTCGACGATACCCTCTACAGTGGTGATAGCGGCTTATGGATCGCTATAAAAGAAAACATTTATCATTTTATGATTCAGAAATTAGGAATTCCTGCAGATGAAGTCCATGAATTGCGGGAAACTCTGTTCAAAAAATATGGCACAACCTTTAAAGGGTTGAGCATGTCCTATGAGTTTGAAAAACAGGATTACATGGATTTTGTGCATAATGTTCCCCTCGAAGATTATATTTCGAAAAATGTAGCGCTGAGAAACATGCTGGTTAAATATCCGGTAAAAAAATATATCTTTACCAATGCCGATGCAAATCATGCTCGTAGAGTAACCGATATTCTCGGTGTCCGGGATCTGTTTGAAAAACAGATTATTGACGTTCTGGATATGTTCCCCTACTGCAAACCCATGCCCGAAGCATTTGAGCATGTCAGATCACAAACCGGCAACTATAAACCGGATGAGATCGTTTTTGTCGATGATTCCATGCCAAACATTGAAACAGCCCACAAACTGGGCTTTCAGGTAGTTTGGATGAACAGGAACAAAGATGGCAAACATGCACTGTATCCAACCATACAAGATATTCTTGAATTACCAAACGTCTTGCCAACATCAAATGGAAAGTAAATAAAAATGGCTGAATTCATTCGCGAGCATGCATTAATCACGCTGGCAATCATTTTGTTACTTATCATCGCAGGAAATGTGGGCATGTTTTTGCAATCCAAAGATCCTCAGAAAAATCTGCGCGATTGGTTTGCCATGAAAAATGCCAGTGAATCCATGGGGGATCCCTGGAAAGAAGAAAACGCACAATTGGATGAACTTTCCCAAAGAGTGGCCGATTTAAAAAAGAATACACAATCAGAGCAAGATTCAGAAGATTGAATATAATAAATTT
>JAEKNU010000130.1 GCA_016838895.1 Chloroflexota bacterium | reverse complement strand
AAATTTTAACAGCCTATGATAAAAATTAATAGGCTTCAGTTCTTTTTCGTTTGCCCCGCTTTATTGAGATGATACAAGGATTCTTATAAAACTAGGGATAGATTTTGGAGTATATATATTACTGTCCAAGGAATGATTGACACTATTGAAAATTATAAAAAGGATTCTGAATGGGAGCGCTAATATGTCTGAAAGTGATAAACTTATTGCTTTAGTTTCTAAGCTCATGGAAAATACCATTAATAATAAAATTAGATGGGTAGCGAGTAAACCAAATGAATCAGAACTTAATAAATACCCTGCTGATTTTTTTGAAGTCGTTTATTATTTGGAGAGTAAAAAACGGATATTTCGCCTATTTGAACGAAAATATAAATTAAGTGTTGTAGATAAAATTGATATAAAGCATATAATTGGGTCTCCCCTTCATTGGGGTACTACAACAGAACTAGATATTTATACTGATGATTACATACCAATTGTGGAATTAACAAATTTGAATATCTTAAAAGATTTATTGAAAGTTGTTAAGGAACAGGTATTTAATTCTGATATTGATAATTTAATCAATGATTTTGAAGATCTATAGTAATTTTTTAAAAAAAAATTGTTTATTTGTATCCCCCTGAACCGTTTTCCCTGGCGCTAGGTTCCCGGTTCGAGTACAGGTCGTAGTCTGCATAGGTCAGATTGAATTGGCGATAACAACCACACAAATAGGAAAACACCGCCAACCGAAATCTGACGGCAACACCTGTTTGAAAAGACCCTAAGGGTTTTATTTGCCTTCATCAAAAATCATCTTCAATAAACCCTTAGGGTCTCGTCATTCAGTAGTACTTACAACATACGACCAACCTGTCAGTGCGAAGGAGCGCTTTTTGCGACTGCGGTAATCTCAATAACAATAGGAAAGTTCTTCCCATCCAAATATCACCCCTAGATTAGGATATAATATATTTAACAGAACCCACCACGCGATAGGGAGAGCCTAGCGTACCGAGGTGGGTCATTTATTTAATAAATCTAATTTTCCATTTTCACGTCAAGTGCATCAGAGGTGGTGATAACAACCACGTACATAGGAAACCACCGCCAACCGAAATCCGACGGCAACATGCACACATTGTTATTGCAAGCCCTCAAAGGGTACAATCTCAACGCTGATAGGAAAAACAAAAATCATTTTGGAATCATAACCTTCGCCAAATGCGGTGGGTTGAAGACCATTAATGCCGGTTAATTCCAACCTTATTCAGGTCTTCAACGCCACCCTACAATAAATAAAGGCCGCCATTCCGGCAGCCTTTCAACTTCTCAAACATTATCTACAAGCGCTTAATAAAACGCTCCATGCGGTCCATGGCCTCTTCGATTTTTTCGTAAGCCGTAGCATAACAACAGCGCACGAAACCATCACCCCCGGCACCAAAGGCTTCACCGGGCACCACAGCCACGGCTTCCTCTTCCAGTAGTCTGGTGGCGAATTCATCAGAGGTTAAGCCGGTTACATCCACCTTGGGGAAGGCGTAAAATGCACCGCGTGGTTCAAAGGTGGGTAAGCCCATTTCATTCAATCGGCCAACCATCAATTTCCGGCGGCGGTCATATTCCTGCACCATTTGATCCACATAGGTATCACCGGTCAAAAGAGCTTCAATGGCGGCGCGTTGCGCCATGGTCGGGGCGGACATGATTGTGTACTGATGCACTAGCAGCATGCCCTGCAAAATACCTGCCGGAGCAGCGGCAAAGCCGATGCGCCAGCCTGTCATGGCATAGTCTTTGGAAAAGCCACCCAGGAATACAGTACGTTCCCACATGCCGGGCAATGCGGCAAAACAAACATGCTCCTGACCATAAACCAGACGATCATAAATTTCATCGGATAGTACAATCAGATCATGCTTTTCAGCCAGTTTGGCCAATTCCAATAAGGCTTCCTTTGTGGCTACTGCACCGGTGGGGTTACTGGGATATCCAATGAGAACAGCTTTGGTTTTCGGGGTAATGGCTGCTTCAATTTCTTTTGGATCAAACTGAAAGTTGTTTTCAATTTTGCTGGGCACTTCCACAGGAATGGCGCCTACCATGGCAACTTCCGCCTGATAGGAGACAAAACAAGGTGTGGGGATAATGACTTCATCGCCCGGATTGAGCAGTGCCGTAGCAGCCAGATATAACGCCTCTGAACCACCGACCGTCATCACAATTTCCGTATCAGGATTATAGCTTGTACCATACAGTGTATTTAGTTTCTTTGCCAGTGCCTCACGCAATTCGGATAATCCGGCGTTGGAAGTGTAATGTGTATCGCCTTGCATCAGGGAATCGATACCGGCTTCCAGGATGGGCGCCGGGGTGGTGAAATCCGGCTCGCCAACCCCTAAAGAAATAACATCTTTCATGGTGGCGGCAATATCAAAAAATTTTCGAATACCGGAAGGTTTCAATTCTAAAGTGCGATTGGATAAATATTTTTTATCCAATTGGGGAGGCTCAGAAGATTTACTATTCTTGGGATTCATGGGGCTCACTCCTCAATCGGGTTACCGATGATGTAGCTTTGTTTTTATGCCTTTATATCACCGGTGCAACCGGGTTCTGCATATTCTATACGAAATCAATGATTTGTCAATGAATTATTTCATCCAAACTGAATCACCCAGGTTTGCGGCTAAAGCCTGTCCATGCCAGACGACATGCTCACCAATCAGTGAATGTCGGCAGACCACATCCTTGATTTCAGTTCCATTCGAAACAATCGTATCCTGTATCACAGATCGTTCTATGACGCAGTTCTCGCCAATCGAAACATATGGGCCAATTACAGCATCGTTTATTACAGCGGAATCGGCGATATATACAGGTGGAATAATACGCGCACAAGGGAAACGTTCTGGCGGGGTAGAAGGTTTTTCACTGAGCAACAGATTATTGGTTTCCAATACGGCATCCACTGTACCGGCATCCATCCAGGCATCTACTTCACGTACTTCAAAATCAGCACCATCATTGAGCATGACGTTGATCGCATCTGCCAGGAAATACTCATTCTTCATTTGCTTCTTTAGTTCAACCTGACGTTCAATCGCCTGCATCAGATGCTTACCATCTTTGAAATAATAAAAACCAACCACCGCCAGATTATTGCTAACATCATCCGGCTTTTCGATAAGCTGCTTCACTTTTTGTTTGCCGTCAATCACGGCTACCCCAAAACGGCGCGGATCTGGCACGGCTTTTACCCAGGCGATACCATCCAAATCGACTTCGTTTATGGAAGATAAATCTGCCTTGATTAAGGTATCCGAGAAGGTCATCAACATCGGACCATCCAGATATTCCCTTCCGGAATAAAGCGCATCAGATTGACCGCGCATCACGTCCTGTACGGCAAAGTGTATCGTCAAATCCGGATAGGCTTCATCAGCATAACAACGAATTTGATCTAATTGATTTGGACCAACAATAAAAATGAATTCCTTTTTTATTGATTGCGGCAGTGTTTTAAATTGTTCCAGTACATAATCCAGAACGGTTTTACCGGCAATGGGAACCAATGGCTTGGGTTTGCTCCAGGTATGCGGCCGTAATCGCGTTCCGTATCCAGCCATGGGAATAGCTATTTTAATAGTTTCCATATTGCAATGCCTTTCCTATTTCTAATCAGGGTCATTAAATTATTGTAACATCAATCAACATTTGTAATGAGTGAATAACAAAAAGAGACTGGCCTATTTGGTCAGTCTCCGATTTCCTGTATTCTTCGAACTATGCAGTTATTTTTCGTTGATGCCAATCACTGGAAAGTTGATAACGATGTGCTGTTTGCAGCAAAAGAGGCTCCGAAAATGGCGCTCCCATAAATTGCATGCCGATGGGCATATTGTCATCATCATAGCCAACCGGGAAGCTGATACCCGGTACACCCGCCAGATTCGCCGGCAGGGTGAAAACATCTTGCAAATACATTTCTAACGGAGAGTCGCTGTGCGCACCAATCTTAAAAGCTGTGGTAGGTGAAACCGGTGCGGCGATAACATCCACCTGTTGAAAAGCCTGATCAAAATCCTGTTTGATCAAGGTACGTACTTTTTGTGCCTGCCCGTAATAGGCATCGTAATAACCGGCAGAAAGAGCATAGGTTCCCAGCATAATACGGCGTTTGACTTCCGCGCCAAATCCGGCTGATTTACTTTCCACAAAGGTATCCCACAGTGATTCTGCAGGTACACGCAGCCCATAGCGAATACCATCAAAACGCGCCAGATTAGCGGATGCCTCAGCAGGCGCGATTAAGTAATAGACTGGAACGGCCATATCGGTATGCGCTAATGAAATAGGCACGATCTCAGCACCCAGGGACTTCATCTGTTCAATCGCCTGCCGTACTGCTTTTTCAACGGCGGGTTGAATACCCTCAATAAAATATTCCTGTGGAACGCCAATACGTAGGCCTTTGCATTGGGTATCATCATTCAACCTTATTTGCGGAACAGGCTGGTCCACCGATGTGGCATCCAACCCATCAAAACCAGAGGCAGTCTGGAAAGCTGGTACTAAATCGGCTGCGCTGTGTGCCAGGAAGCCCACGGAATCCAATGATGAGCCATAAGCGATCAGGCCATAACGTGAAATGCGCCCATAAGTCGGCTTCAAGCCCGTTACGCCGCAAAATGATGCCGGTTGCCGAATACTACCGCCAGTATCACTACCCAGGGTAATCGGTGCCATATGTGCTGCCACAGCAGCGGCACTGCCGCCGCTGGAACCACCCGGTACACGCTCGGTATTCCAGGGATTGTGTGTAATCTGATACGCTGAATTTTCTGTAGAAGACCCCATGGCAAATTCATCCATGTTGGTCTTGCCCAGTAATACCATACCTTGATCCAGTAGTTTTTTAACGGCTGTGGCATGATAAGGCGGCACAAAATTTTCAAGAATCTTTGAACCACAGGTACAGGCCAATCCTTTCACACATAAAACGTCTTTAATAGCAAAAGGAATGCCCAATAACAGTGAAGTTGGCTTTTCGCCATTCTTTCGTAATGATGCAATTTTTTCATCAGCGGCTTTTGCCTGCTGTATGGCTAACTCATCGGTAACAGTCAAAAATGCCTTAATCTCAGGCTCCCGCACATGGATCTGCTGAAGGCAAGCCTTGGTAAGCTCCTCACTGGAACAATCCCCACTGGCTAAAGCCTGGCTGGCTTGAATCACACCGAAATCCAAAAGATCATTTGACATGGCTTACTCCAGCACCTTGGGAACTTTAAATTGATTTTCCTGGAAGGCGGGAGCATTTTTCGCCAGATCCTGCGGGGTTAAACTCTGCCCTGCTGTATCTTCACGCAGACGACATTCCTGACCCAACACGCTGGCCGTGGGGGAGATATGACTGGTATCTATCTTTTGTAATTGTTCCGCGTGGGAGAGAATATCCGATAGCTGGCGACGGTAGGCTTCTTTTTCCTCCGCGGTCAGGGTTAACCTTGCCAGGTTGGCGATATGTTCTACTTCTTTTAATGTGAGAGCCATGCAAACTATTATAACAAGGTTATCGTATTTGTCGAGTTGCGGGTATTAATCTGATGAAATTGGTTCGTGAAATTGGGCAGCATACCAGCGTAAATATTCCAGTAAATGTGCCTGCCAATAGGCATCCTCGTGCATGCCATCATTGAGATGAAATTCATGCTGCACATGGTACTTAACCAGATAGTTTTCAAAAATCTGTGCGGCTTCCACGTAGCTGTCATATGCACCGATATCGATATATAATGCCAGCGGATCTTCTTTAGGCATATCCTTGACCCAATATGCCAGCTTGAAAACATCATTGCGATGCGGCGGCAAGCTGTGTGCCCCTACGATAGCAAATTGAGTCGGATAATCAAACCCAATCCATACCGCCCAGGTCGCACCGCGTGAGATACCACCCACTGCATGTTGGGTACGTGCTTCACAAAGCGGGTACTTTACCAGAACCTCATCCAGCAAAAGTTCCGCAATAGCTTGCTCATACAGCGATTCTTCCATCTCTTGCAAATAATAGGCTTCACGTGGCATGAAAATCAAAAAGGGCTGTTGCGTTTCAAAAATCACCTGATCAGCAAATTCCTGAACTCCCAACGTCAGCCATTGGCTTTCATTGTAACTCTGGCCATGCAGTAAGATCAGCATTGGGTAACATGATGCTGGCTGCTCTTGATATCCAGCTGGTAAATAAACCTGATAAGGCAGATCATACGGCAGCCACTCGGCTTCAACAGAAGCTGATTCAATTTTTGATGGTTGAATAGGCGTTGCAGTGATTGTCGGTTCAACGGTGGGGGATGGCGTGGCTGTATCGGGTACGATATCGATAATGGGGGTGGCTGAAGCTTCAAATACTGCCGACGAAGATACTTCAGAGCAATTTTCTGCTTGGCAGGAAGCTAAAACCAATAATAGCAATGTCGAAAGAATAATGATTACAGCCTGATTTAAAATGGACTTTTGAAGGTTGGTGTTAGATTTGAGGTTCATAGCGCCTGTTATATAGATTTTATCAATATCTTGACGAGTTAATACTATTCCGATTATACTCTAACTGTTAAGTTCGGGGTGTAGCGCAGTTGGCAGCGCACCGCGTTTGGGACGCGGGGGTCGGCGGTTCAAGTCCGCCCACCCCGACTGAGAAGAGACTATCCTTATCGGATGGTCTTTTATTTATCGGCGGTTCTCCCATCGAGGGACAATGAAGTCCGCCCACCCCGACTGAGAAGAGACTATCCTTATCGGATGGTCTTTTATTTATCGGCGGTTCTCCCATCGAGG